>CAVRDY010000009.1:0-458576 GCA_963719935.1 uncultured Actinomycetes bacterium
GAAGCATCCGGCTACCAGGTGTTCGGCGCAGCCCTGTCCGCTCGGGCGGCGGCGGAGCTGCGGGCCGGGTCGGGGATCGCGTCGACGACGATCGCCAAGCTCTTGGGCCAGCTCGACGACGGCCGCCTTCAGCTCGATGACCGCAGCGTTTTGGTGGTCGATGAGAGCGGGATGGTTGGCACTCGCACCCTCGACGCGCTCTCCCGTCACACCGCGGCGGCCGGGGCGAAGCTGGTGTTGTGCGGTGATGTCGCGCAGCTGAGGGAGATCGACGCCGGCGGATCGTTCCGGGCCCTCACCGAGCAGCTGCCCGCGGCGGTGTTGGTTGAGAACCGCCGGCAGATCCACGAATGGGAACGTCACGCCCTCGACGACCTCCGCAACGGCAACGTGAGCGAAGCTGTCGCCGCCTACGACGACCAGGGCCGCATCTTCTTCAGCGACAACGCCGACGCGCTCCGCCAACGCCTCGTCGACGACTGGGCCACCGCGCACCTCAACGGCGACGACGCCGTGATGATCGCCAGCCACCGCGCTGATGTCCGCGACCTCAACGACCGCGCACGCGATCTCCTCGACGCCGCTGGCCATCTCGGCAACCGCCGCATGGCCGTCGACGGCCGCGAGTTCGCCGTCGGTGATCGTGTGCTGGCCACCGGGCGGAACCACTACGACCTCGACATCCTCAACGGCGACCTCGGCGTCGTCACCAAGGTGAACGCCAGCGGGGTGACGTTCAGCTGTGAACGCGTCGACGCCGAACGCACGATGCCCGTCGACCGGCTCCAGGACGGGTTCTTGGACCACGGCTACGCCCGCACCAACTACAAGACGCAGGGCGCTACCGCGGATCGGGTCTTCGCCCTCGGCGACGACGGCGACCTCGACCGCCAAGCCGCCTACACCGCGCTGTCCAGAGGCCGCATCGAGAACCGGCTCTACATGCTCGAACCCGACGAGGACCTCCAAGCCCTCCTCGACCCCAACCCGGCGCAGCCGGGGCGGGAGCTGTTGTTGGATCACGCCGAACGTGAACTCTCACGCGACCGCTCCCAACACCAAGCCTCTGAGATGGCACCCCTCGACCCGCTCGCTGCCGAGCTCCTCGCCAGCCTCCCCGAACCCGAAGCGACACCCGTCGGTGTCGGTCGTGACGGGCTCCTCGCCGGCCTGCCCGAACCCGACACCCCACACGCGCGCAGCTCGCTCGCCGACGATCTCCTCGCCGAGCTCCCGGACCCGGTCGGCGTCGAGCCCGACCTCGCCGAACAGGTCGCCAAGGTGACCGCCCGCCTCGACGCCCTCGAGCAACCACCGCCATCGATCGCCGACGACTACGGCATCGACCTGTGGTGAGCGAGTCGAAACGCCCGCACCCTTCACCATCGCGCTGTCGCCGCGGCGCTCTGGGGGCCACACAGCGGCCGCTTCCGGGGCAGTCACGCAGCCGCCCGGCGCGCGCGGGCCCGGTTAGCGTTTCGGTGATGGACGACGATGACGAGGCGGTCCGCCTCGAAGCCACGCGGTGGTGGGGTGTGATCGTCGGGGGCGTGCTGGCAGTCGACCTGACCCTGCCCCGCCGGGCCCGGGACCGCCTGGCAGTCCGCCGCCTGATCGCCGCCGCGATCGACGTGTTGGACTGGCCAGCCGGCGACTACGACGACACCGACTGCTGGGCGCTGGCCACCGCGGTGATCGACGCCACCGCCGTCGGCCAAGCGTGGGGCGGCGACATCGAGCACCACCGCCGCACCGGCGATCTCGAAGGCGCCCGCGACTGCATCTGGGAGCGCCTCGAAGCCGAGTGGTCCATCGACACGTTCACCACCAAAGGCCCCGAGCTGATCGGTCTGTTGTTGGAGCTGATCGCCGGTCATGGCCAACCCGACTCGCCCTACCCCGACATGCCCCTCTGGCCCGGCGTCGGCGACATCGAGCTGGGCAACCTCGAGCTCCACACACTGCGTTGACCAGCGAGATGGCGGGCATCGGGGGCTGCGGGCTGGGAGACTGGTCACCGTGACCACACCGGCAGCGAACATCGAGCAGCACGCCCGAGGTCGCGTCGCGGGCGGTCGTGGTCGCTGCCAGAAACACGCGTTCGCGCGCGCGGCAGCCCGCCGAGAACCGCGTCGGGGTTACATCGATGTTTTTCCGCAGGTCGCGTCGGGGAAACCGGCCCGGCACACCCCGGCAAGCGTTGGGGTGGTGTGTTTCTACGACCCCACCACCGGCACATTCCTCTCCCCCGACCCAGTAGACGGTCAGCCTGGCACCCCGGATGAAGCCAACCCCTACGACTACGTCGGAAACGACCCGCTGAACTTCGTCGATCCGCTCGGACTATGTAGGACGACCGACGTGGTGTTCGGTCCCTACCAGAACGAGGATCCCAACGGGGGTTTGTCCAAGGACGAGTGCCACAACCATCCGTTCGTGGGTTGTCAGGGGTTTCGCGCCGTCGTATGTGGCCCGGCTGACGTGGGAATACCCGAGTGCCGGGAAACCGGCATCTATACACCGCCGGCAATCGAGGTGGCGGGCGGCGGTGCGGATGCGGCTTGGAGCGAGCTCAGCCGGCAACGCGACATCCTTGCTGCGCGATCTGGCCGCGACCGAGCGCTGTGGGCAGCGTTCGCGGAACCGAACATCGATGTAACGAGTCCCGAGGTGATGCATCAGATCGCTGAGGGCGCCCGGCGCCATGGAACACGTGCGCAGGCGTCGTCATCGGCCGTAACCGCAGGTCGAGCCGCGCGTGATTAGTCGGGGCAATACGGCACTCGAAACGATCTCCATCGTATTGGTACTCAATGACAGCCTTCGGGCATACAGCTGCACTGGTGACGCACTCGCGTCGATCGATATGGCGGCCGAGGGTGTCGGAACCGCGGCTTCCGCCGTCGCGGGTGCTGAAATGGGAGCTACAGCGGGCGCAGCGGCCTGTGCATGGGCTGCGGTCGGTGCGATTGTGTGTGCCACCGGTGGTGCGATTGCGGGCGGGTTCATCGGTGCTGGTCTCTTTCAGTGGATCACTGCCGAGATTCGGGATACGGACGACTGCACGTTGGGCACGATTGCGTTCTGCTTCATGCCTCCGAGGAGATGAGCCCGCTTTGAGGTCGGCTGAGCGCCAGGCGTACCGACTCGGGCGTGCCCGAGAATGCAAGGGTGCCGCACTGTTTGGCCTCGCCGCCTGCGTCGTCCTCTTCATGCTGCTCTCAGGCTTCGCAGCGGAGCACCTTGGGTCCCTGCTCTGGACCATCGTCGGGTTCGGAGCCGCAGTGCTCAGCTGCCTGGTGACGGTCGTACTTGTGCTTAGGGGACTCCATCCAGGGCCCGATGTCGTCGTTGATTCGGCGGGGATCGAGATCTTCCAGGTAGTCCGGAGGGTTCGCATTCGTTGGGACGACGTCAGGATGGTCGGTGATCCAATGTCCCTCGCACCGGGCACACCATTCGAAGCCCTCGTAGTGCCGTTGATCGTTTCGGGCCGGACCCACCCTCGCTACTGCGGCGTCCCCGAGGGCCATGAGGGAAGGGCGTTTGCGGCGGAGCTCGAACGCCTGAGAAGAGCGTCCTCGGCAGGAGGGCCCCATGTGCACGGCGACACCTGAGTGCATCTACGACCCCACCACCGGCACATTCCTCTCCCCCGACCCAGTAGACGGTCAGCCTGGCACCCCGGATGAAGCCAACCCCTACGACTACGTCGGAAACGACCCGCTGAACTTCGTCGATCCGCTCGGACTATGTAGGACGACCGACGTGGTGTTCGGTCCCTACCAGAACGAGGATCCCAACGGGGGTTTGTCCAAGGACGAGTGCCACAACCATCCGTTCGTGGGTTGTCAGGGGTTTCGCGCCGTCGTATGTGGCCCGGCTGACGTGGGAATACCCGAGTGCCGGGAAACCGGCATCTATACACCGCCGGCAATCGAGGTGGCGGGCGGCGGTGCGGATGCGGCTTGGAGCGAGCTCAGCCGGCAACGCGACATCCTTGCTGCGCGATCTGGCCGCGACCGAGCGCTGTGGGCAGCGTTCGCGGAACCGAACATCGATGTAACGAGTCCCGAGGTGATGCATCAGATCGCTGAGGGCGCCCGGCGCCATGGAACACGTGCGCAGGCGTCGTCATCGGCCGTAACCGCAGGTCGAGCCGCGCGCGTGATTAGTCGGGGCAATACGGCACTCGAAACGATCTCCATCGTATTGGTACTCAATGACAGCCTTCGGGCATACAGCTGCACTGGTGACGCACTCGCGTCGATCGATATGGCGGCCGAGGGTGTCGGAACCGCGGCTTCCGCCGTCGCGGGTGCTGAAATGGGAGCTACAGCGGGCGCAGCGGCCTGTGCATGGGCTGCGGTCGGTGCGATTGTGTGTGCCACCGGTGGTGCGATTGCGGGCGGGTTCATCGGTGCTGGTCTCTTTCAGTGGATCACTGCCGAGATTCGGGATACGGACGACTGCACGTTGGGCACGATTGCGTTCTGCTTCATGCCTCCGAGGAGATGAGCCCGCTTTGAGGTCGGCTGAGCGCCAGGCGTACCGACTCGGGCGTGCCCGAGAATGCAAGGGTGCCGCACTGTTTGGCCTCGCCGCCTGCGTCGTCCTCTTCATGCTGCTCTCAGGCTTCGCAGCGGAGCACCTTGGGTCCCTGCTCTGGACCATCGTCGGGTTCGGAGCCGCAGTGCTCAGCTGCCTGGTGACGGTCGTACTTGTGCTTAGGGGACTCCATCCAGGGCCCGATGTCGTCGTTGATTCGGCGGGGATCGAGATCTTCCAGGTAGTCCGGAGGGTTCGCATTCGTTGGGACGACGTCAGGATGGTCGGTGATCCAATGTCCCTCGCACCGGGCACACCATTCGAAGCCCTCGTAGTGCCGTTGATCGTTTCGGGCCGGACCCACCCTCGCTACTGCGGCGTCCCCGAGGGCCATGAGGGAAGGGCGTTTGCGGCGGAGCTCGAACGCCTGAGAAGAGCGTCCTCGGCAGGAGGGCCCCATGTGCACGGCGACACCTGAGTGCATCTACGACCCCACCACCGGCACCTTCCTCAGCCCGGATCCGCTTGCGGCCGAGCCCTACGGGTCCGAGGAGGCAACTACGACGGTCGCGAACGCGTATCACTACGTGTCGAACGACCCGCTCAACTTCACCGATCCACTCGGCCTATGTCGCACGACCGACGTCGAGTTCCAAATCCCAGGCGACTCGGGCGCGGATGTCGAGGTCCTGACCGGCCCTGATGGCGGATACACGTACGACCAGTGCAAGAACTCCGCCGCGGTTGACTGCACATCGCCGACGCCGATTGTCGAGGGCGACGCCTACATCCCGACAGGGAACACGAGCCGCGTGGTGCCGACCTCATGTGTCCGGCAATGGCGGGAAGTGGAACTGGACTCGCCCAGGCTCTGGCCCGGGGTGCCTGCAGTGGGACTTCTGGAACTGTGACATGATCCGCCCTCAGGAGTTCCTCGACGGCTTCATCGAGTGCGGCAGCCTCGGCCTTGCTGGCGACCGGGGTGGAACGAGCAGCGACGCGTGGACGGGGGGATGTGTCACCGGCGCCGCTGCAGCCGTCCTCGGCGTCTACACCTATGCCGGCGTCCTGGAAACACTCTGGCGCACTCGGCCAGGAGCACCCCCCGCTGCCGATGGACCGAAACCTCCTGGATGGGGCCGGGACTGGGAATGGCTCCCCGCATCGCGCGAGAGCGTCGACGAATGGCACTGGTATGACCCACGCGGCGGGGAGTGGCGCTGGCACGACGTCGATGCTCACCACCCGACGCCGCACTGGGACTACAACCCCTGGACGAGCTGGAACAGCCCGTGGCAACACCGCTAGGCGCGAATTCGTCTCAACCGGAGGTGACTGGCGGGTACTACCGCGGGACCTACGGCCCATCGGTGCTCCTGAAGGTGCTCACACTCGCTGCGCTCGCACGCATGCGGTCGGCGTTCCTCGACATGGCAGCTGGGGTGAAGGAGCTCGAGCTGAGCCAGATCCTGGCCCTTCGGCTCGATGGGGTCACGGAGATCCTGCTGCAGACGGCCGTAGCCGCAGAGCCAGGGACGGCAACGCTGGACGGACAGCGGGTGATTTGGGTTGCGAGCCCCTCTGAGTGGGCGAGGTCGGCGGGCCTGCTTGATCCCCTCCTCGAGGAAGGCGCTGGCGGACATCAGTACCTGACCGACGCACGGGACAGCCTCGTCGTTGAGGTGTCGGTGAACGAACCGCAGGTCGTCTGACGGTGGTCTCGACCCTCGTGAGGTCGGATCGCTCCTACGACCCCACCACCGGCACCTTCCTCTCACCAGACCCACTCGACGGGGTCGACGGTGAGACCACCGTCGCCAACCCCTACCACTACACGTCGAATGACCCGCTCAACTTCACCGACCCTCTCGGACTGAGTCGCCTGCGGGACCCCGACATGGGCCCGTGTCCTCCCTCGTACGCCGAGGTAACGACACCGCCAAGCAGCTATGACGCGCTGGCTGGCAACAACTCGGGCTCTTACGTCCAGTGCGAGTTCCGGGCGCCAGAGTGCATGCCCTCGGGTTCGTTCGTGCCGCCGGCCGTCGGCCACAGCTCCGCGGGAGCCGATGCGAGCTGGCAGGAGCTTTCTCGGGCCCGGAATCGGTGGGCCCAGGGGCAACAAACCGACGCAGTGCTCTGGGCCGTGTTCGAGGAGCCGCACATTGATCCGAGCAGCCCCACGATCATGCGCGAGCTCGCCGAGGGCGCCAGGCTCCAAAGCAACTCAGTCCACGCAGCATCCTCGGCGAGTGGTGCTGCACGAGCCGCGGGCGTGGTTAGTGGCGCCAACATCGCGCTCGAGACCGTGTCCGTCGCAGTGGTGCTCAACGACAGCATCCGCACCTACCAATGCACCGGAGACGCCCTCACCTCGATCGACATGGCAGCCGAGGGCATCGGTACCGCCGCCTCAGGTGTCGCGGGGGCCGAGATCGGGGCCACGGTCGGCGCGGCGATCTGCACACCCTTCGCCCCGGGGGCTGGCACGATGGTCTGCGGTGGTCTCGGCGCCGCCCTGGGCTCGGTGCTTGGGGCCAGCCTCTTCCAGAGCATCACGGACGAGATCCGCGATCCCGACTGCACCTTCTTCACCGTCAGCTATTGCTTCCGCCCACCACGGGTTGGGGTGCCTGGTGGTTAGCCCAGCGGGTGCCCGCAGCGAGTTCCGCGTGTCACGCACCCGCGACTATCTCGGCGCGGCCATTTTCGGCGCCGCATCCGCCGCCGTTGTTGTACTGCTGCTTGCCGGCTTCATCGACGATCACCTGAGTTCCTGGTTGTGGATCACTTTCGCCGTCGTCGGCGCTGTGGGAGGCCCGCTGCTGGCCGGCGTCCTGCTGGTTCGAGCAGTCCATCCAGGGCCCGACGTAACCGTGGATCCTGAGGGTGTGGAGGTGTACCGAGTCTTTCGCCGGTCGAGGGTGGCCTGGCGAAGCGTTCGAGCGGTCGGAAGCGCGATGAGGCTGGGCGAAGGAACGCCCTTCGTGTCGGAGGTGGTCCCACTCACGGTGTCCGATAGGCGGGATCCCTTGTACCTGGGTATCCCCGAGGGATGGGTGCCAAAGGAGTTCGCGGCCTTCGTGAAGGGCTACTGGGATGAGCAACACAGCGCTCCTTGACCCGCCTGCGCGTACGACTGCGCGCGTGATCATTCTCGATCGTTTCTACGACCCCACCACCGGCACATTCCTCTCACCAGACCCACTCGACGGAGTCGACGGCGAAACAACCGTCGCCAACCCCTACCACTACACATCGAACGATCCGCTGAATCGAACCGACCCGCTCGGGCTCCGGCCGACCGACGACGACGATTCGTTCTCCGGTCCCGATCCGGAGCGTGTGGGGGCGATGCTGGATGCGTTGCGGGCGATCAACGATGCGGGCTGCACCCCGCTGATGTTGGATCGGATGAGGGATTAGGGTCCCCGATTGATTTAGTCGCGCGGTGTAGGTTGGCGGGGTGGAGTTGTCGGAGGCGGGTCTGCGCGAGATGTGGGACACGGTCGGTCCGTTGCTGGATGAGCGACAACGGCGGTTGGTGGCTGGGGGGTTGGCCCAGGCGTGTGGTCGGGGCGGGGTGACAGGTGTGGCTCGGGCGACGGGGATGTCGCGCTCGACGGTGAACACTGGATCGCGCGAGGTCGCGTCGGGTGAGCCGTTGGCGGGTCGGGTTCGCCGTCCGGGGGCGGGGCGGCCGTCGGTGTTGTCGAAGGACCCGACGGTGCTCACCGATCTGGATGATCTGGTGGAGCCCGAAGCCAAGGGCGACCCGATGTGCCCGCTGCGGTGGACGACCAAGTCGTTGCAGAAGCTGTCTGACGCGCTCGCCGAGGCGGGGCATGAGATCTCGACTGCGACGGTGGCTGAGTTGTTGCGGTACATGGACTACCGGCTCCAGCGGCCTTCCAAGCAGGTCGAGGGCAAACAGCACCCGGATCGTGATGGCCAGTTCCGCTACATCGCCCGAGTGGTCAGCGAGTTCTGCGACGCCGGCCAACCGGCGGTGTCGGTCGACACGAAGAAGAAGGAGCTGGTCGGGAACCACATCAACGGTGGTGTCGAGTACGCCCCCTCGGGTGAACCGGTGCGCGTCGAAGTCCATGACTTCCCCGATCCCGAGGTGGGCAAGGCGATCCCCTACGGGGTGTATGACCTCGCCGCGAACAACGCGTGGGTGTCGGTCGGCGACGATCACGACACCGCGGAGTTCGCGGTCGCGACGATCGGCCGGTGGTGGCGCACCATGGGTGCGCCCACCTACCCCGACGCCACCCGACTGTGCATCACCGCGGACGCCGGCGGCTCCAACGGCTACCGCAGCCGACTGTTCAAACGCGAGCTCGCCCTCCTCGCCGCCGAGACCGGGATCGACATCACCGTGTTGCACTTCCCGCCCGGGACCTCGAAGTGGAACAAGATCGAACATCGACTGTTCTCCCAGATCACCATGAACTGGCGAGGCCGACCACTGCTCTCCCACGAGGTCGTCGTGCAACTCATCGCCGCAACGACCACCCGCACCGGACTCACCGTCAGAGCCGGACTCGATCAGAACTACTACCCGACCGGCATCAAGATCACCGACAACGAGCTCAAAGCCCTCCCCATCCACCCCCACGACTGGCACGGCCAATGGAACTACACCATAACGGCCAACTAATTCTCTCGTGGCCCCTTACATGTTTGGGACGCTGCGGCCACCCTGCGGCTTCGAGTCCTGGGCTTACGACGTCGAATACCTCACGGATATCAAGGCTGGATCGCGTGTTGCCGTGGACCCGTACGGCGACTGCACCGAGGAGTGGGCTATTCCGGCGGGTATTGGACTCACGTACGGCGGGATGCCGGTTGATCCAGGTTGGGGGATTCGGGTGGGTATGGGGACGATCGTCGGCGAGAAGGCCGTTGATGCGTTCCGGCAGACGTGTTGGTCTCACGACTACGGGTACGACCTGCTTCGGTACGCGAAATTCGAGTTGGGTATCTCCTCGATCAACTCCGGTCGCCGAGCGGCGGACGACACGATGAACGAGATGATGGGCAATGTCTGCGAGAAGACCGCGAGATACGCATTCTTCTTCAGCAGAGGAGCCTGCAACGACGCTCGCCGCAAGTTCTACGTGACGTTGAGCGGCGTGACTGCATACCAGGGAGACCGGATCAAGAACGAGGTCATTCGGAGTTGATCTCCGTGGGTACTCGCCGGTCTACATCTTGGGTCGCAGGCTTGTGGTTGTTGGTTGTACCTGTAGCGGCTACCACCGCCTCTGCCTACTGCGGCGAGTGGGTATTTGGTGGGAGCTTTTCAAGTCCCTCCGCCTTCCGGGGGCGCGTTCTGATCGCGGTGGTGTTCTCGATCCCGGGCTTCGCAATAGCGGCAGTGTCAGCTTTGGTGTGGCCGAGTCAGCGGCTGCTTCCCGCAGTCCTGGGCCAATCTCTTGCTCAATTCGTCATGGGGGTGGCAGCGATGTGGGCGCCCAGTGACGGCTGGGAGCTGCTGCTCGTGCTGGCCATCCCATTCGCTGGGGCGACTGGCGCGGCGGCCGTGGTGCTGGCCTCGGGGTTGCGCGGGGCCCGGTGATGGTGCTCTTGCGTGGTGTTGGCGGCTGGCACTTGTTCATAGCGGTTCTGGCTGGGGCCGTGTTGTGTGGGTGTAGCGGCACACAAAGCGAGCACGGCGAGGTCGAGGTCACCACGTCGCTCGCGGCAGAGCCGAGTGGCGGCGTAGTCGAGGAGGTGAGTGCGTTCCTCCTGGGCATTGGTGCGTCTGAGGAGGAGGCGTCGTGCATTGCGCCTGGGGTGGCGGGTGATGCCGAGACCCAGGAGGAGGTGGATGATCGGACGCTGCCTTATGAGTCGTTTGGCGCTGCGATCGTGGCGTTGGCACCGGGGTGTGTGTCGGCTGAGCGGGCTGGGGAGTTGGATGGCCTCTACCACGAGTTCAACGAGGCGGTCTCGGCTGAGATGCAGGGCGATACTCGGGAGCTGTGGGTGTCCCAGTTCTTGGCTGGCGTCGCGACCGAGGCTGAGGCGGGGTGCATGGCCGATGCGTTGGTGGCGTCGGAGAACGAGGAGTGGCCGCCGCTTTATGGGTCCTACGAGCCGGGCGATCCGGCGCTGGGCTTGTTTGCCGAGTGCGGGTCGCCGGAGCGGGTGGTCGAGATCTACCGGGAGGCCTATCGGGGGCCGGTGCGTGATCGCCTGGTCGACGCGGGCGCAACTGTCGAGCAGGCCGACTGCATCATCGACAGCGTCGGTGACCTCGATCTGTTCTTACCTTCGGACGACTTCGCCGGTGAACGCTCGGCCGAGATGACCGCCGAGCTCTTCGTCGATGACGCGTCGGGGTGCGCTCCGGTTGAACAGCTCGAGGCTGTCGCCGCCGAGCTGCACGAGATCTACGACGCCGCCAGCTGACGATTTCGTTCTCGCGGGCTCAGCTGGCTTCGGTGAGGGCGTCGCGGACGCGGTTTTTGGTGATGAGGCCGTCGAGGATTTGGAGGACGGCGTCGCGGTCGTTGGGGTCGAGGGTGGCGAGTTGGTTGAGGCGTTCGGCGATGGCGGCGTCGGTGGTGGAGAGGGGGCGGCGGGGGGCGCCGTCGATGAGGAGGTAGTCGCAGGAGACGTCGAGGGCTTCGGCGAGGCGGATGAGGGCGTCGAGGCTGGGGGTGATTTTGCCGGTTTCGTAGCGGCTGATGCGTTGGCTGTCGGTGCTGATGCGTTGGCCGAGTTCGGCTTGGGACCAGTCGTGTTCGTTGCGGAGTTCTCGGATGCGGTCGCCGAGGGCCATGACGGTGGGGTCCTTGGGTTGGTTGTCGGGTCCCCATTGTGTGACGGGTTCTGGGCGCATGCCGGCTCCTATGTGTCTCTCGGACCCCATCAGTGTGCTACAACGACCCCATGATGTGTGCCGTTGATAGCACAACAGAAATTTCTTGGGTTGGGGGCTGCTGATGGCGTCTCGGGTGGCTACTGGGGGGATCGCGGCGAAGCTGCGGGCTGAGGTGTCGTTGGAGCGCCTGGTCGAGGGCTGCGGCGTCGAGTTGTCCCGGCCTCGCACCAAGGGCGGGCGCCGCACCGGGTCGTGTCTGTGGTGCGGGACGACCAAGGGTCTGGTGGTGGAGCCGGCGGCCAACACGTGGCGGTGCGAGTCCTGTGGGCTGGGCGGCTCGGTGGTCGAGTGGACCCAGCACGCCGAGGGCGTCTCGTTCACTCACGCGGTCGAGCTGTTGCGCCAGGGGGTCGAGATCACCGCGGCCGGGGCACGCGACGGGAAGCAGCCGCCGAAGTTGACGTCGCGGTCGTTGTTGCCGACGCCGTTCGACGCCGACCAGCCCGACGAGGCCCTTCTCGGTCAGGTGGTTGACTTCTATCGGCGCACCCTCGCGGAGCGGTGGGAGCCCGCCGAGTACCTGGCATCGCGTCGCCTCGAGAGCTCCGAGATGGTCGAGACCTTCGGGCTCGGGTTCTCGGTTCGGGGTCGGCTGGGGAACTACCTGCCCGACACCCGGCGGGTGTTGGGGGCGAAGCTGCGCTCCCAGCTCGAGGGGATCGGGGTGATCGCCGACACCGGCCACGAAGCGTTCCAAGGGTCCCTGATCGTCCCGGTCCGCGACCGCGACGGGGTGGTGCGCCAGGTGTATGGCCGCAAGCTCGGGAAGTCGTTGCGGCGGGGGACACGGATGCACACCTGGCTGCCCGGCGACCGGCCGTTGTTCAACCCGGCGGCGTTGGACTGCCGGGAGGTGATCGTGTGTCCGTCGGTGATCGACGCGTTGACGTTCTGGTGCCACGGTCACCGCCATGTCGTCGCCGTCGCCGGCCCCACCGGTTTCACCGACACCCACCTCGAGCAGTTCGCTGGCCATGACATCGCCCGGGTGCTGGTCGCCTACCGGCGCGACGACACCGGCGACGACGCGGCGGTGGCGTTGGCCGGGCGACTGGCGGGCATCGGGGTGGAGTGCTTGCGGGTCGAGTTCCCGAACGGACAGGACGCCAACGACGTCGCGTGTGCGTCGGCGTCGCCGGGCGACGCGTTGGCCACCGCGCTGCGCGAAGCCTCCTGGATGACGGGCAAGGCCATCGGGCAGCCCTCGACGCGGGCGAAGTCGTCTCGCCGGCAACCGTCGACGCCGAAGGCGACGACGGGCGCCAGCCCAACACCCCGTCCGGCACCCGAACCCGAACCGGTCGAGCTCGACGAGGGCGACGAGGGCGAGCACGCCGAGGGCGTCGAAGCCGGGCCGGATCCGTCGGGCGAGGTTCTTGCGGGCGAGCTGGCCGACATCCTCCGAGGTGACGACAGCCCGGTGGCGTCGCCGGTCCCGGCGGTTCCGGCGGGGGTGACGCCGTCGTTCTCCGAGGACGGCCGGGACATGTGGCTCTCGTTCGGGCGGCGGCGGTGGCGGCTGCGGAACTTGGGCGACAACACGAGCTTCGATGTGTTGAAGGCGTTGGTGTTGGTGCGCGCCGAGGGGGCTGATGGGTTCCACGCCGACCGGATCGATCTCTACACCGCCCGGGCCCGGGCGTCGTTCTGCAAGGAAGCGTCGATCGAGACGGGGATCGAGGAGAAGGTCCTGCGGGGCGATATCGCCAAGGTGTTCGGCACCGCGGAGGCCTACGTCGAAGAAGCGATCCGCCGAGCCCAAGAACCCACCACCACGGCGGTGACCCTGGACCCTGATGAGCGGGCCGCCGCCCTCGAGCTGTTGTGCGACCCGAACCTCGTCGAGCGGATCACGGCGGACTTCGCCCGGGTTGGGGTGGTCGGCGAGGCCACGAATTGTCTGGTCGGATATCTGGCGGCGGTGTCGCGGAAGTTGGCCAAGCCGTTGGCCGTGGTGATCCAGTCGACGTCGGCGGCGGGGAAGAGCGCCCTGCAGGATGCGGTGTTGTCGTTCGTGCCACCCGAGGACTGCATCGCGTATTCGGCGATCACCGGGCAGTCGCTCTACTACATGGGCGACAAGGACCTGTCCCACAAGGTGCTGGCCATCGCCGAGGAAGAAGGCGCCGCCCGCGCCGCCTACCCCCTCAAGCTCCTCCAATCCGAGGGTGAGGTGTCGATCGCGTCGACCGGGAAGTCCAACGACTCGGGGCTGCTGCAATCCAGCGACTACACGGTCAAGGGCCCAGCGGCGATCTTCTTGACGACCACGGCGATCGACGTCGACGAGGAGCTGTTGAACCGCTGCATCGTGTTGACCGTCAACGAGAACCGCGACCAGACCCGCGCCATCCACGACCGCCAACGCCGATCCCAAACCCTCGACGGGCTCCTCGGGGGCAACGAACGGGACCTGGTGTTGAAGGTGCACCGCGACGCCCAACGGATCCTCGAACCCGTCGCCGTCGTCAACCCCTATGCGGATCGGTTGCGGTTCATCGACACCGTCACCCGCACCCGCCGTGACCACCTCAAGTATCTGACGCTCATCTCGACGATCGCGCTGTTGCACCAGCACCAACGCGAACACCGCACCGCGACCACCACAGCCGGCGAGGAGGTGACCTACATCGAAGCGACCCTGGATGACATCGCGCTGGCCAACCGTCTGGCTCACGAGGTGTTGGGCCGGTCGTTGGATGAGGTGCCTCCGCAGACGCGGCGGGTGTTGGGGGTGGTCGACGAGCTGGTCGCCAAGCTCGCCGTCGAAGCCGACGTGGATAGGGCCCAGGTGCGGGTCGGGCGCCGCCAGGTCCGCGAGGCGTGCGGGCTGTCGGACCGCCAATGTCGCAAGCACCTCGACCGTCTCGTCGAGCTCGAATACCTGTGGGTCCAACGGGCCGAGCACGGCTTCGCCTACGTCTACGAGCTGGTGTTCACCGGCACCCTCGACGACAACGCCCCCCGCCTGGCTGGTCTCGTCGACGTCGACCAACTCACCGACACCCCACCGGACGGGGACGGGGACCGCGCCGGGGTCGGCCCCCCTTCGGCCCCCTCTCGGCCCCCGGTGGGCCCCCCTTCGGCCCCCACCCCAAACACCCCGCCACCAGCCCAAACGGGCCAGCAGCGAGCAAACGGGGCTGGAACGCACGTTGAGGGCAACGGGAACGGGTTGTCACAGGCGCAGCCCGTCACACCCGCGAACCACTCGAAGCGGGGGGGTCGCTGATGCCGGCGCGTGGTCAACGCAAGCCCAAGGCACCCATCGGCGACCCGGGCGACCCGCGCAGCCTGGAGCGGCATCTGGGCGAGTTCTATGAGTGGATGGGGGTGCACGGCTACAGCGTCCAGACGATCGAGTCGCGGCGGCGGGCGTTGGATCGCCTGCACCGCTGGTTGGTCGAGCGGGGGGTGACCCGCACGGCGGAGGTGACCAAGCCGATGCTGGACCGCTACCAGCGGTGGTTGTTCCACTACCGCCAAGCCAACGGCGCACCGCTCACGTTCCTCACCCAGAAGGGCCGGCTGTCGCCGGTGCGGTCGTTCTTCTCGTGGTGCACGAAGACCAACCGGATCCTCTACAACCCCGCGTCCGAACTCGAGCTCCCGAGGGTGGAGCATCGCCTACCCAAGCATGTGTTGAACGTCGCCGAAGTCGAAGCCGTCATGTCGACCCCCGACCTGGGCGACCCGCTCGGGGTGCGGGACCGGGCCATCTTGGAGGTCTTCTACTCAACCGGGATCCGCCGTTCGGAGCTGGCCAACGTGCGCCTGTTCGACCTCGACGTGGACCGCCGGGCCCTCCACGTCCGCCAAGGGAAAGGCAAACGGGACCGGATCGTGCCGATCGGGGAGCGGGCGTTGGTGTGGGTCGACCGCTACCTCCTCGACGTCCGACCGGGGTTCGTGGTCGAACCCGACGAGGGATGGTTGTTCCTCACCCACGACGGCCAACCCCTCGCCCCGCCCTACCTGACGACCTTCGTCGGCCGCTACATCGCGGCGGCCGACATCGGAAAGACCGGGTCCTGTCATCTCTTCAGGCACACGATGGCCACCCTGATGCTCGAAGCTGGGGCCGACATCCGGTTCATCCAAGCGATCTTGGGGCACGCCGAGCTGTCGACCACCCAGATCTACACGAGGGTGTCGATCACCCAGCTGCGCACCATCCACGACGCCTGCCACCCCGGTGCTCGCAACGAAGCCACCCGGGATCCGCAGTGGTCACCCGATGAAGCCGAAGGGTTGTGGGCGGCCCTGGATGCCGAAGCCGACAACGAACACGACCACCACGACGTGGTCGACGACGGAGAGGACCAGGTCTCATGAAGGCGTCGATCTACATCACCGCTGAGGGTCTGCCCGACGCCGAGGTCGGTTTCGGGGGCGACGAGATCGAGGTGCGGGTCACCCCACCAGTCTCCGACATCGAAGCGGTCATCGTTGTCGGGATCGACGAGGCCAGGGTGTGGGCGGCGGACATCTTTGCGGCGGTGACCATCGCCTACCGGGAACACACCGCCGACCCCGAAGCGCTGTCGAACCATGAGCTGGCCGCTCTTCCCGACCCAGGCCGGGTCGTCTTCCAGACCCTCGCCGACCACCCTGTCGACCACGACGACGACGGTTCCTTCTCTTCCTTCTTTGGTTCAAAGGATTGATCTAGAGAACCGCCCGCACCCTCCGAACCACCCACGCGCGCACCCGACCAGGGGTGCGCGCGTCGTCGCGTCCCGGGTGGCCGTCGCCGCGTTCACGCACCCACCCCAGTCACCGCGCGCGTCACATCGGCATTCCGTTCGCCGTGTCTCGGATCGTCGGCCACGGCGACCAGCACGCTGATCTCGCGCGGGCACCCTGCGGTCTACCGACGCGCTCGACGCCGACGCCCTCTCGGAACCCAGGTCCTCTGACCGGGACACCTCACCGATCCAGTCACAGACTTGCAACTACGTTGCGTGGCCGGCCCGCCACACCCCCGGCGGCGATCCGGGAACCGATCCGGGAACCGATCCGGGAACTGATCCGGGAACGCGACCGGGAACGGTTGATGCCGGCTCGTGTCGTCAGGTGCGCACCAGCTCCCGCCTTCGCTGCGCTCAGTTGGGCTCCCGCCCCTACGGTCGCTGCGCTCCCTGCGGGTTGGGGTCAGAGCAGCTGGCGGGGCCGTGTCGCAGAACACCGGATGCGGTCGACGTCGACAGGCCGGGACCGATCCCGGGGCCACAACCGGGACTGATGGCGGGACGACGACGGGGGGCTGGGCACCAGTGGTGCAAATGCGTGCATCGTCCTGCTCCGTCCACAACCGGCTCCAAGGGCACGTGGCCACAGGCTTGTTCTCGGCGCGGGCAGTGCGGTCGCGGGGGTTCAACCGGGACGGGTTGCAATCGTGTTCGCAGCTATTTCGTCGGTCCCGGGAGGGTGGTGCCACCTGACTGTTGAGCCGTTGTCGGCGGCTGGGGGTCGGGGGTGGGTTCTACACTGGCGGGAATGTCTGTGACCGTTGATCTTCCCGCGGAGGCGCTTCGTCGTCTCGAGTCCGAGGCTGCGCGCCGTGGTGTGGGGATCGATGTCGTGATCGCTGAGCTCGTCGAGACGCTCCCCGCCGAGAGCACCAGCGACGCACCCGGTCGTCGCCGCAAGCTGGCCATCGCCGGCATCGGCGCGTCGGGCGGTCAGCGTGGACGCGCCGCGGACGCCGACGAGCTGCTCGCTGACGGCTTCGGCCGCAGCTGAGCCCACCACGGCGTGCTGATCGTCGACACCGGCCCGTTCGTCGCCGTCGCTGACACCGACGACCCCGACCACACAGCCTGTGACGAGCTGCTCGACACCGACCCCGGACCGCTGGTCACCACCGCGCTGGTCATCGCCGAAGCCGGGTTCTTGATCGACCGCCAGATCGGCCCCGACGGCGAAGCGGCGCTCGTCGCTGACATCGTCGAAGGCCGCATCGTCGTCGAGACCCTCACCGCCGGCGACTGGCAACGCACCCTCGAACTGGTCCGCACCTACGCCGACCTACCCCTCGGGGTCACCGACGCTTCGCTCATCGCTCTCGCCGAACGACACCGCGTCGAACAGATCGCCACCCTCGACCACCGCCACTTCCGTGTCGTGCGCCCCGACCACATCGACGCCTTCACCCTCGTCCCCTGACCCCCCACACGATGCCCGGCATCGACGAGGCCCAGATGGGACACTGGTGGCCGTGACCACACCAGCGGCGACGATCGAGCACCCGGCCCGACGTCGCGTCGCGGGCCGTGGTCGTCGTTGCCAGAAACACGCGTTCGGGCGCGCGGCGGCCGGCTCGGATGCGCGTCGGGATCACATCGATGTTTTTCCGCAGGTCACGTCGGGGAACCGACCCTGGGATGTCTCGGCAAGCGTTGGGGTGGTGTGTTCCTACGACCCCACCACCGGAGTATTCCTGTCGCCAGACCCCATCGACGGGACCCCCGGCGAGCCGACAGAGGCCAACCCCTACCACTACGTCGGAAACGACCCGTTGAACAAGGTGGATCCCCTGGGCCTACGACCGCTCGATCCAGAGTTCGACTACCAGGTCGAGATTCTCGATCAGGAGATGAACCTTGCCGGATTCGATGCCGCCCGGTATTTCAAGCCGTTCCACGACGGTGTAGCGCGTTGGATCAGGGACAAGGAACCGGGCCAACGTCGGGTCGAGTGCTTCATCCCCGGTGGTGGGCGTGGCGGCGGGGCGGGGTTCGCTGACGTATGTGATGACGATTCGAAGGAGCTGTGGGAGGTAAAGCCGGCGAGCGACTACGGCTTCCGAACGGGCGCCAGGCAACTGGGCAACTACATCGCTCATTCGCCTGGCAGTCGACCGGGTCGCAGCTATGGGCCGCACCTTCATGTGGCCGGCGTGCCTAGTCCGACGGTCTCCTTCTCGGGATCCGACGCGACCGGAGACGAAGGTGTGCGCTACTACTCGCCGCTGGACGCTCCAGTACCGGGGCGCATCGGTCGGAGGTACGAAGCCCGAGTGACCGAACAGGAAATGCGAGCTCTGGAGGCTGAGATCAGGACGTACATCGAACGAGAGCTCGTCGACATCTCGGGTGGCGGATGGAGCCCCACGCCGACTCAGATCGGGATCGGCGTCGGCGTCATCGTCGTCGCTGGTATCTGCTTCGCCACTGCCCCCGGATGCGCCGCTGCCGCTGCAGGCGGTGCAGTGGTGGCCGGTGGGACTGGCTAGGGGCGCGGCTGCGGTGGCGAAACCGCGTGTAAACCTGGTTCTCAACAGTTACGACGATCGGCGCGATGACGCTGAGTCAGTTCTCCAGTGGATAGGCCTTGTTCGCGCGGAGTTGACTGACGGGTTGGCGTCGGCGATGAAGCAGCTCCCACCGGACCTTGGACCGCGGGTGTTGGCGAGGTTGCGGGACTCTGATCGACTCATCCGCCGGAAGCTGACCCAATCGAATTGGCAGGATGTAACGGGCCGGCTAGTCGCTGGCGAGCTTGACGCGCTCTGGCTCGAGTACCGGCCTGGGACGATGGAGTTCGAGGTCGAGGCGGCGCTGAACGAACATGGCGGTTCGAGGTATTCGCTCTTTTTCGAGCATGAGCTACTGGAGAGCGGAGTGACGCGGGAGATTCAGGATGCTCTTGTGCGCTGCCTCCGTGAGGGAGCCAAGCTGCTCGGCGCGGTCACCGGATACCTGACGATCGACGTCTTCCCGTGCCCGTACGAGGCAGTTATCAAGGGCGAGTGGGGAAGTTGGACCCGATACGAGGATCAGCTCCGCGGCTACTACTGGGCCAACATTCTCTCCCGCGGGTCATGTTGCTCGGCTCGGAGGGGCCGAGGCCGTCCAACGTGAGGCTCCATGTGCGGTGGTTGATGACCTTGTGACCGTTGATGGCGAGGCCATGTACCTGCAGTCCACTCCGAGACTCGACGGCTGGTCTCATGAATCGGTGCAGACGCTACGCGCATACCTCAGCCCACTTCTACCCGGGGGCAATCGAGATGACAGGAATGCCGCGATGGCATTGCATGTCTTCGAGGACGGGCCAGTCGTAGGTCGGCCCGCGCCACCAGGATCGCGCTACTGGCAACTAGTCGACGCGGTTGCGCAGACAACATCGGTTCCATCTGTTGATCGCGCTGAGCTGGCGACCGAAGCAAGAGCGCTGAGCGCAGGACCCCGGCGAACGATCCCGGTCGACATGACTCCAGAGGTGTTCCTGGATTCGATGGAGGTGACCCTCGATCTTGGCACCCTGCCTGGAGCTCGGGTTCGGGCAGACCTGATCCGCCTCGTGGAGGTTTGGGCCACCCAGGGGATCGAGGGAGAGTTCGGCGACGGAGTGATGCACTCGTTGGATCGGCCGTCGTTCCAATCCACCGGCAGCGGCGGGGTGGTCTTCGGGTTCCTGGCCGATCTCGGGTCGGCGGGGAAGCCCGCAATCGAAGTGCTGATCGAGCGGTTGGAGCGGTTCGTCGGCGCACGGGACGTGACTGTCGACCGGATCATTCTTGGCCACGGAGGGCTCGACACATGAGCGTCGGGTCGGGCGCGACGGCCGCCCGTTCTCGCGTGCGCAACCAACACCAGTCGAGCCGCCCGACGCCGTCCCATAGCATCACCTCCACAGGAGCCCGGCCCTTTCGGGTGGTGACTCCCGCCTGGCCGTTCGCAGTCTGGTTCGCGCTCCGATGTCGCCCTTGCCGTCGTAGGCGTGGGCAGGTACACGTACGACGCCATCGAGTGCGAGTCACGGGCCGCGGCCCGAGATGTTCGTTGTCGCAACCCGGAATCGGGTCGTGGTCGTACACACAGATGCAGTCCGTCGATTGCTCGGATCTGCGGCTACGACACCGGTCGCGACACATCCCTGCGGGAGGTGGCTGTGCGGGTGAGAGGTCCCGACTCATGGGGATCAGTGGGTCTCGCTCCGCCCGCAACCGCTTCTACGACCCCACCACCGGCACCTTCCTCTCACCAGACCCGGTAGATGGATCGCCGGGGACGCCTGATGAGGCCAACCCCTACGACTACGTCGGAAACGACCCCCTGAACTTTGTCGATCCGCTCGGACTATGTAGGACGACCGACGTGGTGTTCGGTCCCTACCAGAGCGAGGATCCCAACGGAGGTTTGTCCAAGGAGGAGTGCCTCGTTCACCCCGAAGTGGACTGCGGCGGGGCACGCGCCCTCGTGTGTGGCCCGCGAGGACCGACCCAGGACGAGATCGACGCAGCCAGGGGCTACACGTGTCGCGGTGCTGACTTCGACTGGTGGCAGGGCGGAGGCGTTACCAACGCGGCGGCGGAGTGGTCCTGTGAAAACCGGGGCACGGTAGTACCGGCGCTTGCGATAGTCGCTGTGGCAGCGGTCGTAGTCGCGGGTGCCGCATACCTCGCGGGCTACTGCACTGGCGGTGTGGTCATCTGCACCTCAGTGGGGACGGGGGCGACCGGCGCTGCGAACTCCTCAAACGTCGACGAGAGCCTTGCCGCTCGGCTATCTGAACTCGGGGTACGGACACAGGGAGACATCTGGTCGACCACCGTCCCAGGTCGGGGCGGTCAGCTCGCCGAGATCGGAGGGCGCGTGGAGGTTCAAGGAAGCACCCTGGTTCTCAGAGACTTCACCTGGGCCAACAGCCAGGGCCCTTCCCTCAGTGGAGGGGCGGCTGAGCAGTTCCGCATCGCCCAAGTCGCCCTCGAGCGGCTCGCCGCATCTACGACGTTCGAGAGAGTGACGATCTACTTCACTCGTCTCCACAGCGGACGATCGGACAGCATGACCATCGATCTGACCAGGTATCGGAGCTGAGCCGGTGCCTGTCTACAGCGATCACGAGATCTCGGAATGGGCGACGAACTTGAGGCTCAGTCTCGACGCGGGGATGTCGATCGATGACGCCGTACGCTCGCTGCTTGCATCAGGCCTTTCTCGGTTGGCAGCTGTGTACGTGGTTGAGCGCGCGCTAGCCACGACGCACACCGAGGCGAAGCGAATCGTGCTCGGCATTGGCGCCAGGCCGTGAGCTTCGCTCATCTCGGTCAGTCACATCCGCATCTGCGGCTGCATCCCCTGCGGCTACGACGCTCCTCGAGATGCATCTCCGCGGGAGGCGCGGCACGGCAACGGAGGCGCCGGCGGAGGTGCGCTTGGAGTGCGTCTCAGGCCGCGCTCGATCGAACCTACGACCCCACCACCGGCACCTTCCTCACCCCCGACCCAGTAGACGGTCAGCCTGGCACCCCGGATGAAGCCAACCCCTACGACTACGTCGGAAACGACCCACTGAATTTTGTTGATCCGTTGGGTTTGAAGCGAGAGACGGATAGCGGCTTCGACTTCCCGCCCGTGAGGCCGACAGGCCCGGGGTGTACGGAATCGAGCTGGGACTGCTATTGGCCGCCGAACGGCGATTACATCTTGTGGCCGAGTGATTTCGAGCAGGGGACGAGCCATCCCGAGCGGGTGCGGTATGTGAGTGTTGAGCAGCAGCTCGACTTTGACCGCGGTGACTGGAACTTCGACTTCGTGTTCGGGTGGCCGAAGCCCGACCCCTACACCGGGAACTATTGGGGAGCCTCGTTCTACAGCCGTACTGATCAGGAGACCTCGTTCGCACAGGCCTACAAGTGGATTGGCCAGGGCGTGGAGGTCATGAACGTGAAGGTGGAGATCGACTGGCAGTACGGGATGTCGATCACGGGTGCTGCCGGCGATCCCACTCAGGCTGAGCCGTCCCCCGCTCCTACCGATACCCGCACCGATCTCTTCGACATCGAGCTCCGCTTCGTCGAGTACCACGGCTTCGCGAGTGATTCGAGCGGCTCGGAGGAGTTCGGCGGGGTCTTGTTGTCGCGACCCAAGGGGGAGCTCCTGCGATGCGTTACTCGGTCTTCGAGCATGACAGGCACTTGGCATTGTTCGACCGAGGGCGACTTCAGCACCTCGGACTTCTCCTGGTGGTGATGGCTGTCCCGGCTTGCGGGTCAGCCTCCGAGCCATCCAGGGCGACCGACCCCGGGTCGGTGGTGTCGACGTCTGCCCCAACCTCTGCGACGACGTTGGCCGGCGGGCGCTGGGCGACCGCGGTGAGCGGTCTCGAGCAAGGTGTCGCGTGGGAGGTTCAACTACCGCGACGACGCGAACGGCGAAGGGTGTGCTCGTGTGGTGACGGACCCTTCCCCGGTCGATGAGTCCGAGATCAGTGGGAGCTGCGACTCTGCCGAGGTTCTCGAGGGCGATGGGTTCACCTATGCGGGCGGGGCGATCCTGGACGGGACCTTCACGGCGGTCGCGGGTGGTGCCGTCGCCGACGATGTCATCACGATGGTGTTCTCGACGACGGACGGTGAGGATGTGTCGGCGGACATCGAGGCTGGGGCGTGGGTGGTGGTCGCCTCGACGGAGTTGGAGTTCGATTCGCTTCGCGTCGAACGGCCTGATGGGACCGAGGCCTGCCCGGTGCTCCCAGCCTCTGACCTGGTCGCAGGTCACCCGGTCTGCGGTCCTTGACGCGCCCGTCAGGCGAGTTGGCCGGCGATGGTTTTGAGCCGGTTCTTGGCGATGACGCCGGAGGAGAAGTGGCAGGCGTTCCTGGAGGTGACCAGCCGCGAGCTCACCCAGGCCGACGCGGCCCGCAAGTGGCTCGTGGATGTGTCCACGATCATCACGGTCCGCAAGCTCGTGAAGGACGCGGCGATGGCCGCGTTCGCGTCGACCAAGCCGGGTCGGCCTTCTGTGAACCGTCACGTAATTCCCTGGCCGAACCGTCACGTTATTCCCTGGTTCGGTCTGCGGTTGGTGGTGTGATGGTTTGGTCGGTGGCGTCTCCTTCGGGGTAGATGAGGTGTTGGAGGTCGTCGGCGAGGGCGGTGGCGGTGAACCGGCCGAGGTGGTCGGCGATGGTGACGGCGGTGGGTCCTCGGCGGAGGTGGACGGCCCAGCTGTGGGGGTTGCGGCCGGGTGGGTTGGTGTCGTTGTTGGTGTCGACGAGGTCGACGGTGAGTGCTGGTGGCCGGCGTCGGCTGCGGGGCTTGTGGGAGGGCCGGCAGGCGGGGGTGCAGTAGATCTGGGGTCGGCCGGGCCGGCCGCTGCCAGGGACTGTGAGGTTCCGCGAAGAACACGTCGATGCCACACATGGCGGCCAGGTCGTGGTGGCGGGCCATCTCGCGTCCCTGGTCCCAGGTGAGCGAGCGACGCAACGGCCCGGGGATACGTTCGAGGATCTCGACGAGAGCCGCCAAGGTGGGGTCGGCACCGTGGCCTTCGGGCAGGTCAGCGAGCCAAACGAGGCGGCTCAGCCGGTCGAACACGGTCACGATCGCCGACCGGTTGAACGACCCGATGATCAGGTCGCCTTCGAGATGTCCGACCTCGCTGCGGTCATCAGCTTCGGGTGGCCGCTCGAGGATCAGGTTGAACGACCCCAACGGACCGTCCTTTGCCACCGCGTCCCCTGGGGGACGTCGACGGGTTCGGCATCGGCGACTCCGATGCAGGTGCCGGTGCAGGCCCTTGACCAACCCGGCCTTGCCGTGCGCGTAGATCCCGTTGTAGATCGTCTCGTGGGAGACCGACGCCTCCACCTCGGGGAACACACCCCGAGCCAACTCCTTGGAGATCGTCATCGGCGAGTCTTTCGCTGCCAGCCGAGCCTCGACGTGGTCGGCGAGGACCGGGTCCCGCTGGAAGCACGTCAGACGTGGCCGGCGCCGCTGGTTGGCTGCCCGCGCATCGGCGGCTGCTGTGCTGTAGGCGTCGAGTCCACCGTTGCGTTCGAGCTCACGTGTGACCGTCGAGGGCGGTCGCCCCATCCTGGCAGCGATCGTTCTGGCCGACTGCTCCAACCCCACCCCCATCTCGATCTGAACACGTTCGGACAGAGACAGTGCATCGCCTGGCATGATGGAACCTCAACCGGTCGGGGCTATGGGCTGACCCCGGCATCATGCCGGGTCCGTTGCACCGACCGGTTGATCCCGCCCTGGCGCCGACCAGATCATCGACCAGCTGACTCCATGTCTCTGGGATTGTGGCGGATTCAACTTCCACGTCTGGAAGGCACCTCGGGCTGACTATGCGATGGCGCAGCTTCGCGACGGCTGGACCTCGGCGACAGTTCCATTCTGGGACGACGTACTCGGCTCCGGTGGCCAACGGGGTGTGCACTTCTTCCTTGAGCGGTCCGATGCCGAGTTCTTCCGAGACCAGGCTGGCTACAGGATGGGCATCATCAAGGTGACCATCCCGGTCGACGATCTCGAGATCTGGTCGCCCTACGTTCGGGAAGAACGCTACTCGGACAAGAGGAGGCTGGAATTGGCCGTCCCCCGAGCGATGCTGCCCGTCTTCAACCACTACGACCGGAGTTGGGAACTTTGACTCGAAGCGACGACGGCGAGGAGAACTTCCCGATCGGAAGCCTTGTCGAGGGGATCATTCGACGACGTCTCCCGGCGGGATCAACCGGTCGGTGCAACGGACCCGGCATGATGCCGGGGTCAGCCCATAGCCCCGACCGGTTGAGGTTCCATCATGCCAGGCGATGCACTGTCTCTGTCCGAACGTGTTCAGATCGAGATGGGGGTGGGGTTGGAGCAGTCGGCCAGAACGATCGCTGCCAGGATGGGGCGACCGCCCTCGACGGTCACACGTGAGCTCGAACGCAACGGTGGACGCGACGCCTACAGCGCAGCAGCCGCCGATGCGCGGGCAGCCAACCGGCGGCGCCGGCCACGTCTGACGTGCTTCCAGCGGGACCCGGTCCTCGCCGACCACGTCGAGGCTCGGCTGGCAGCGAAGGACTCGCCGATGACGATCTCCAAGGAGTTGGCTCGGGGTGTGTTCCCCGAGGTGGAGGCGTCGGTCTCCCACGAGACGATCTACAACGGGATCTACGCGCACGGCAAGGCCGGGTTGGTCAAGGGCCTGCACCGGCACCTGCATCGGAGTCGCCGATGCCGAACCCGTCGACGTCCCCCAGGGGACGCGGTGGCAAAGGACGGTCCGTTGGGGTCGTTCAACCTGATCTTCGAGCGGCCACCCGAAGCTGATGACCGCAGCGAGGTCGGACATCTCGAAGGCGACCTGATCATCGGGTCGTTCAACCGGTCGGCGATCGTGACCGTGTTCGACCGGCTGAGCCGCCTCGTTTGGCTCGCTGACCTGCCCGAAGGCCACGGTGCCGACCCCACCTTGGCGGCTCTCGTAGAGATCCTCGAACGTATCCCCGGGCCGTTGCGTCGCTCGCTCACCTGGGACCAGGGACGCGAGATGGCCCGCCACCACGACCTGGCCGCCATGTGTGGCATCGACGTGTTCTTCGCGGAACCTCACAGTCCCTGGCAGCGGCCCACCAACGAGAACGGCAACGGTCTGCTGCGCCGCTACGTCGGCAAAGGCACCAACCTCAACGTGTACACGCCTGCCGATCTCCGAGCGATCGAGGACCGGCTCAACACGATGCCGCGACGCAGCCTGGGTTGGGCGACCGCGGCTGAGGTGTACGCCGCCAACTCCGGTGGTCTCATCAGCGTACGCGGCTCTCCTGGGGTTTCTGTGATGTAGGAGGCCCTCGAGGGGGCTGCGATGCCAGTGTTTCCGGGGGTTCGCGGGTTTCGGCGTGAGGTCACGTGGCGTGCACAGGTCGCGCACCTAGGTTCGGCGGTTCCTACGCCAACCGATCCTGCGAGGTGCACGCCCGTGCGCGCCACAACGTCATTCAACAAGATGCTGACCCTGCCTGCGTTGACGGTGGTCGACGTGTCGTTCGAGGACGACTGGGTGGTGCTCTCGGTGCGCCACACCAGGTCCTTGCTTCGATGCCAGTGCGGGTGGTCGACCCATGCCGTTCACAGCCGGTCAGTTCGCCGTTGGCGTCACCTCGATGCGTTCGGGATGCGCGTCGTATTGGAAGGCGAGATCCGTCGACTCCGCTGCCGTGCCTGTGCCACGGTTGTCACCGAGGACGTGCCGTGGGCTCATCGTGCAGCTCGCCATACCCGCGAGTTCGAGAACGTGGTGGCGTGGTGGACTCAACGATCGGACCGCACCACCGTCGCCACAGCGTCGCGGGTCGACTGGATGACCGTCACCGCGATCGTCAACCGGGTGGTAGCAGAACAACTGCTGGCAACTCGATTCGACAGTCTCTCTCGGATCGGGGTCGACGAGATCGCCTACGCGAAAGGTCACCAGTACCTGACCGTCGTCGTCGATCACGACGAAGGAACCGTCGTCTGGGTCGGCGAAGGCAAGAACGCGGACACCCTCGTCGAGTTCTACGAGCTTCTCGGCAAGGAGCGCTGCGCCAAGCTCACGGCGGTGTCCATGGACATGGGAAGGGCGTACCCGGCGGCCACCCGCACACACACCTCTGCCACGATCTGCTGGGACCCGTTCCACGTCGTAAAGCTCCTGAACAAGGCGGTCACCGACACCCTCCGGTGGTCCAAGCTCACCAAGAAGGGCCTGCCGCTGTCCAAGACCGAAGCGACGAACCTGCGATGGGCGTTACTGAAGAAGCCATCGGATCTCACCGACGACCAAGCCGCCGTCCTTGCCCGCCACCAACGAAAGCGCCACGCCATCTGGCGGGCGCAGCAACTCAAGGAGGACTTCCGTGGTCTCTACCAACTCGACGACCCGAACCAGGCGGCCGACTACCTCACCCGATGGCTCTCCCGGGCGAGCCGGTCACGGATCCCGCCGTGGGCAAGGCAGCCCAGATGGTCCGCGAGAACCGCGCCGGCATCCTCGCCGCTGTCGAGCCCGGCCTGTCGAACTCAAGACTCGAGGGCACCAACTCCAAGATCCGGCTCCTCAACCACCGGGGCTACGGCCACCACAGCGCGAAAGCGCTCACCTCGATCATCTACCTGTGCTGCGCAGGGATCACCACCCGCTTGCCATGGCAGCCCCAACCTGATGCCGGGTAAGCCGAGGTCACACCAGCCACGCAAACCGGCGATGCACGGACTGGGCAGTGACCCCCAACGCGTCACCGATCCTTCGCCACGACCAAGCCGCCTTCCGGGCAGCAGCGACACGGGAGAGCAGCTCCTCGTCCAACAGCTCCTGCAGCCGACGTACCGCCTCCAGACCCGCCGCCGGATCGCCGTCCAACAGCCCCACCAACTCGATCATCTCGTCATGTCGCTTCATGCGCGAATCATCGCGAATCCATCACAGAAACCCCAGGAGAGCCGCGTACGCTGACAACACACAGGTCATCAGCAGATGCTGATGGCCTAGGATCGGGCGATGTCCGAGCGTCACCGCCACGTCGCCCTCGCGCGCGTTGTCGAGCACACCGCAGCTCTCGACGAGACCGAACGTGCCCGCCAACGAGAGATCGCACGCGCCTTGCACCACCGCGCCACCTGGGTCCAAGTCGCCGACGCGCTCGGCGTCACCGCACAGTCCGCCCACCGCCGCTACCGCTGGCTCCGCTACGACCCCCACACCGGCCAAGCCTGGCTCGAGCCACCCCTCCCCACCACCTGACCGCTACCCTCTCACCGTTGCACCGACCGACTGAACTGGCCCCCCTTCGGCTGCATTGTCGATCTCGACGCCCCTTGGCAGGGGTTCGTCGACCTTCTCGCGATGGCGCCGCGAGACCGACCGCTTGAAGAAGGCGACTGGCCTGAGGTCGGGTCCCAAGTTGTCGCAGTCGTTGTTGGCTATCGACCTGAGCATGAGGAGGTCCGTCTGAGCCTTCGAGACGTTGATGTCCGGGCAGCTCGGGACGGCTCCTACGCCAAGTGAACTGGCGAACTGCCACTGCCGAGTTCGGTCCGATGCGGCCGATGATCGGCTCGGGCACCGAGGCCCTCGGGCTGCCAGTGGTGCTGGTGGCGATTTGGCTGATTTCCAAGTGCAAGGCCATCGAGGCCGGCCTAGTGATGACGCAACGGTGGACGGAGGGGCGTCGGCGAATGCTGCGGGTGGCCCGCCGTGGTGGACGCTCAGGGCGCGTCGGCGGCCAGCAGCTCGGCGGTGAGGTCGTCGACACCCCTCGAACCGGCCGATGTCGGCGTCGTAGGTCGAGATCGTGCAGCGGTGTTCGAGGGCGACGGCGGCGAGATGGGCATCGGTGGTCAGCCTGCCGCCGGTGCTGCGATCACGCCCGAACGGCGGGGCTGGGCGCCCGGCTGACAGTCGTAGCTTGACACTGGAACGATCGCCTGTTTCACTCAGAATGGTGAGACGAAGATATTGGGGCCGCTTGCGGGTCTCGTTTCTCGTACTCAGTCTCGCCGGTGTGGTGCTCTTTGTGCTCCCCAACCCAGCGCTTGCGCATGAATTGAACTCTACGGACTTCAATTGGTGGGATTCCGGTGGCTATGCGGCGTGCGGGAAGACAGGCATCGGCAACCCCGTCGCCAAAGGCGGCCGTGGTCGCTCTTGGGTGACCGAGACGGCCGATGACTGTGATGCAGCAAAGGTTTCCGCGTACCTTCAGGCGTCCACTTTGTTGCAAGACAAGATCGATGGTGTCTGGTACTGGTGCGGAGTCTGGAACGTCAGTCAGTGGCAAACAACGACGGTTAGGGTCGCTGAAGTGACCGATGACGGTCTCTATGACTGCCCCACGGGTGGCGAGGAGTGGCGTACCGTCTCGGCCCACGGTGCGTGCATCAGTGGGACGTGCCAATACTCGGGTGAACCGGTGGCGGGACCTGGCACATGCCCTTGGGAGAGCGGTGCGATCCCGTTGCCTTCGGGTCGAGTTCCTACTTCTTGTACTCCTCTCTCCCTTTATCCAACGGTCAGCCCAGCCCACGGTCCGACCCACCCCTGACGCCTCCCGCACAGGAATGAACATGCCCAGCGAGAACTCGAAAGGCTCACGAGGACTGCGAGGACGTGCCGGTGCCGTGGTCGGCGGAGCCGTCGTCATGCTAGCGCTCCCCGTCGGCGCCCTCCTCGTGAGCGCCTCGGCTTCTGATGGGACCGACGCCTCGAAGCCGGCGCCCACTGTCGTACCCTTCCCTCCTTCCCGGGCGCCGATCGAGAAGTACGGGCTCGAAGAGCACCCGCAACGCGACTTCTTCTTGCACGATCCCGATGGCCAGCAGATCCGGGCCACGTTCGAGACGGGGTGGGCGCCCTACAAGCCGCTCGAGGATGGCAGGATCGCCTTCGTCCCGGCCCGCTTCGTGGGGTCGATGCCGGGGCGGGTGACCGAGGCTGTCGATGCCGATCTCACCGTGGTCGGATACTTGATCTCACCGGGGGTCTTCGTCGAACCCGACACGTTCGAGGACCCGGACTTCGATTGGCGGGTCTTCATCGAGGAACGACTGCCCGAGATCGGGGGGGACGTCGTCGAGACGATCGATGCCGCTGGCGGTCTCAGGCCAGTCGAAGCGATTGACGGTTCGCGCGACTGAGGAGCATCGGCGGGGACTCCTCGCCGGACTCCTGCTGGGCGTGCTCGCCGCCTGCTCCGCACCGGCGCCCGACACCAGCGCACCGTCGACGACCCCTGAGGTCGACGCCACCACATCACTCTCCGATTCGGTACCCGAACTTGATCCCGTTCCCGTCGACTATCACGGGGTGACGCTGCTGCCCTCGGCCGACGCCCAGGTGGTGGAGTCGCCCGATGATTGCGAGGCACTCGAGGTCCCGCTCGTCGTGGTCGGGCCGACGGACTGTTTCGACGCGCCGCCCCCGGGCACCGTCTGGTTGCGCCCGATCGGTCTCGACACGAAGTGGGTGCTCGACTCGTGCTCCTTGATGGCCATCGACGCTGTCGAGGGCTGCGCAGTCCTCGGGGACGGACGTGACACGATTGCCGTCATCGGCCACGACGCGGTGGTCGACTACGCCTACGGCGAGAATGCCCGCCCGGCTGACTGGTCCGACATCAAGGTGGGTGAGTATGACCGCGAGCGATGGTCACCCTCCCGCTTCGTCGAGCTGTTGATCTCGGGTCGGATCGACGACGCCATGTCGGGCGCAGCCCCCGGTCTCCCAGCCGAAGCGCGAGTGCGATTGCGGGCGGAGCTGGAGCGGGCGGCAGCCGCTGTCGCCGGGGGCGTTCAGCGCTCGGCGACAGGCTCGGGACCCCCGGTGGCTCGAGCCATCCAGACGGAGGACGTGGTGGTGGGCCTGACGGGCGGCGGCACGGTCACGCTCCGGCTTGAGCTTGTGACGTCGTTCGACGGCGAGCGCTACCTCTGGGAGCCCCGATTGCGAAGCGTCAGCATCGTCTCCTGATCCCTGACCGCCGTGGAGCCATACGCCGCTCGGGATTCCCAACGATGCCTGCTGCGCGACCCCTACTGGCCAACGAGTCGCCGTTGACCGACCTCGGCCAGCAGCCTGACGGGTTCCCGGAGGGGCCGATTTCTGGCTCTCCTCACCGATCCGTGGGTGGGTTCGGTGGGCATCCGCGGTAGCACCCCGCCTCGTTCCTAGGTTTCCGGGCTGTCTGAAGGCTCGAGAACCTGGGAGGAGAACGGGGTGCTGGGTGTCACGGTATGGCGTCGGCTGCTCGGTGTGTGCGATCGCACGGTCATCGAGCGGGTCGAGTTCGACGAGGACGCCGATGCGGTCGTTGCGTCGGTGCGGCCGCGGCGGGCCAAGAAGCAGCGTTGCGGGCGGTGCGGACGGCGAGCGCCTGGTTATGACCAAGGTGAGGGCCGCCGCCGGTGGCGGGCTCTGGACCTGGGCGAGGTGCGGTCGTTCGTGGAGGCTGATGCGCCTCGGGTGAACTGTGCCGAGCATGGCCCGACGGTGATCCAGGTCCCGTGGGCCCGCCACGGCGCGGGGCACACCCGGGGCTTCGATGACACGGTGGCGTGGCTGGCGACCCACACCTCCAAGACGGCGATCACCGAGCTGTTGCGCATCGCGTGGGCCACCGTCGGTGCGATCGTGGCCGGTCTGCATCTCCGCCAAGGAGTCGAACTCCTCGGCGCGGCCCGCGAAGAACGAGTCGCGGGCGTAGGGCACCATGCGTTCCACTTGCCGCCTCGCACCACCAGCAGGGCACGTTCGGCATCGACGTCGCGCAGGCGCAGCCCGCATGCCTCGCCGGCACGGAGCCCGAGCGCGTAGCAGAGAGCAAAGATCGCCCGGTAGGTCTGGCCGCGGTCGACGGCCCGAGGGTTGTCGGGGAGCGCAGCGGCGGCGTCGAGGAGTCGACGGGCATCGGTGGCGTCGAACAGGAACGGCAGGCGCTGCTTGCCGGCGGCCCGGTTCGAGGTGGCGACCTGGTCGACCCCGAAGGTCGGGCCCGACATCCACGTCAAGGTGGGCCGCCGGTGCAGACCCTCGTGCAGGCCCTTGGGCAGGCCGCGTCGGCCGTGCGCGTACACCGACTGGTAGATGCACTCGTGGGAGATCGACTTGGTGAGGCCGTGCGTGCCCAGGCCCCAGCCTGACCCACACCATCGTCAGGAGAGCCCCATTGTGGAGCCATCGGCCCTCCCTGTGGGTGCCGGAAAGTCGATCTCCGTGGTCGGTGGCAAGGGTCGGCGCCCAGTCGCTCCCTGGGTCTGAGTGTCGGGCGCGTCGAACCAGCGGAGCGAGATGGACGGGTCAGTTGTTCCGAACTGCTACTCAGGCGGCGGCGCGGTATTCGTGGATCAGTCGGCCGAGGATGTCAGTGTGTCGGTCCGGGACGGCGCCGTTGTTCGTCGCGGCCGTAGGGCGGGACTTGATGAGCTGCCTGGCGTCGGGGCGGAAGATGAGACGTAGAATCCGTGCATGGCCGGGGAGGTCCTGCCGCTGTCAGCCGAGGAGTTCGCCGCTCGTGTGGAGCGCGCGGCGGCCTCGACCGCCGACGACGTTTCGATCACTCGAGATGGCCGTCGTCTCGATTCGAAGGACGCGGTGATGGCGTGGGTGGCGGAGGTCGAGGCGGACCGGGCGGCGGGCCGCACCGCTGAGTTCGATGATGACTGAGCCTCCACGGCTTGATATCGACCGGCTCCTCACCACGCTCGATCACCACGGGGTCCGCTACCTCTTGGTCGGCGGCGTCGCAGCAATCGCTCACGGTGCCCTGCGACCGACCAAGGATCTGGACTGTCTGGCGCTACGCAGCGCCGAGAACCTCGACCGGCTCGCTGCCTCGTTGCGCGACCTCCGCGCCCGCCTCCGCGTCGAGGGCCTCAGCGACGATGAATCAGCCGCCCTTGGGGTGCGTGTCGACGCCGACACTCTCGCACGCATGGAGATCTCGACCTGGCGCACCGATGCGGGCGATCTTGATGTGCTGACCGATCTGCCCGATGCCGACGGCAAGCGGCTGGTCTTCAGCGATCTTGTTGCTCGAGCGGATCGCCAGGAGTTCCGTGGAGTGCTCGTGCAGGTTGCCGCGCTCGACGACATCATCGCGTCGAAGGAATGGGCTGACCGACCCAAGGACCGAGAGGCGCTCCCCGAGCTTCGGGACTTGGCTGCGGGGTCGTCCTGAGATCAAGGGTGATCGAACCTAGCTAGGGTGGTTGACAGCACCTGCCGAGACCGCCACGGTGGGCGGATGGTCGCCGTCGCGCTGCTGATCACCTGCGTCGTCGCGCGACTCGGAACGCGCGGTCGCGACGACCCCGCTCCGGGACACGTGGCTGTCGGCGCGCTCGGCCAGCTGGACCGTGGTGGACGAACACCAGCACGTGGAGCTGGCGCAGGGCGAGCGTGTCGACGCAGAAGAAGTCACAGGCGACGATCCCCGCCGCCTGGGAGCGCAGGAACCGCCGCCACGTCGAGGACCGGTTGCGGGTGCGGGGGAGAGGCCGTTGCGGCGCAGGATCGCCCACACCGTCGACGCGGCGACCGCAACACCGAGGCGGCAGAGCTCGCCGTGTATGCGCCGGTATCCCCAGGAGGGGTTCTCTCTGGCCATCCGGCACACCAGCGCCTCGACGGCGGCATCTACCGGTGGGCGTCCCCTGCGGCGACGCGACCTTCGGGCCCGTCGCCAGGTGGCCAGTCGGCGGTGCCAGGAGAGCACCGTGTCGGGCTTGACGAGCAACGCCGACCAGCGATGGCGGGGCAGTACTCGGGCGAGCGCCGAGAGCACCGCCCGATCCGCGTCGTCGTGGGCGGCACGTGCGATCTGGCGGCGCAGCACCATGTTCTCGTGGCGCAGGACCACCAGCTCCACGTCACGCTCGAAGCCCGACCGGCGACCCGAGCCACCAGCTCGAGGGTGCGGCGCAGGGACCAGTAGACGAGGCGGACCAGCATCGCCGCAGCCTGGCAGGGATCGATCTTGATCGCCTTGTGGGCCCGACCGGTCGTACACTCGGGGAGGTGACGGTCACCCTCGATCTTCCTGAAGACGCCCTCGAGCGCCTGCGCGCCGAGGCGGACCGGCGTGGTGTCAGAGTCGACGGTCTCGTTGCTGAGCTGGCGGCGGCGGTGCCGGCGCAGTCGCCTCCTGGTGGTCGTCGCTTGAGCTTCATCGGGATCGGCCACTCCGGTCGCGGCGACCTCGCCCGTCGACACCGCGAAGTTCGCGCCGAGGAGACCGCCGCGCTGAAGGCAAAGGACTTCTGAGCGAAGGTGGCACTCCTCGTCGACACCGGCGTCTTGCTGGGCGCTGCTGATGCTGACGACGCCGACCACGCGGCCACCTCGCAGCTGCTGTACGTGCCGGTACCGGTCATCGCCGAGACCTCGTGGCAGATCGAGCGGAACCTGGGCCCTGAAGCAGAGGCCCGGTTTCTGGGCGCTGTCATCGCCGGCGAGTTGACCAGGATGCGGGCGTGGGCCGAGTTCGAGGATCGTTACGGGCCGGTCGGCGATGAGGTCGTGGCCCGCAAGTTGCCGGGGCTGTTGGGGTTGGCCGACGCGTTGCCTCGCCGGGAGCGGGACCCGTTGCGGTTCCCGCCGCTCGCGGAGGGCCCGGCGTCGACTCGACGGTGAGTGACTCTGTGCCGCTGGCTGATCAGGTCATCGCGGTGCATCGAGGGTTGGATGCAGCCGGTATCGGCCACGCGTTCGGTGGCGCGTTGGCCTTGGCCTACTGCGCGCAGCCAAGGGCGACCGACGACATCGACATCAACATCGCGTTGGAACCGTCTCAGACTGGACAGCAGGTCCACGTCGTTTCTCGGCGAGCCGAAGCAGCTGACCCACGCCCGCCTGACAGCGGGGCTGGTCGATTCCCCGACGAAGCCTGGCGATCAAGGCGAGGTGACGTCAGTATGAGAGAAGTCGTCACCAACGAACAGGAGCGGCTGGCCGAGCCGCCGCGCGAGGGCATACGAGAACGTGTCACCGAAGTTCAGACGAGCCCGATGCCGCCCTTTCCCGAAGCGACGCCAGGCCACGATCGCTTCCTCGGCGAGCTTGGCATCGACTGGCACCACTTCGATCGCGAGGCGACCGAGCAACTCCTCGAGTAGCTGCGTCCCCGCCGAGCCCGTCTTGGCTTCGATCACGATGCCGAGCTCCACCCGGGTTACCGCAGACATCAAACACTGGTCCCCAAGCAGCCGATGCTCCAGTTCTGCACTGCCGTCTTCACCGAACAGCACGGCAAGGACCGCCGATGTGTCGACGACGATCACACCGGCAACCCGTGCTCGTCGTATCCGATGATGTCGTCGGGATCTCGCTCATCGAGCACCGGCAACCGGCCGAACCGCTCCACGATGTCACCAAGGCCCAGGGTCAGACGACGGCGACGTTCCACCTCGAGTCGAGCTTCGAGCGACGCGACCACCGCATCGGTGATCGACTCCCCTGTCAGCTCAGCGAGTTCACGAGCGAGGCGGTCTGCTCGCTCACTCTTGATACTCAACGCCATAGGCGCCAATCTACCTCTTGAGGTTGATAGGTGGTAGCTCTGTTGTGGGTACCCGTGATCGGGCCTTGCCGTGAACCTGTGGTGGTCGGCGTGCGGGTCAACCACCGCGTTCTGTCGGCCACAGGTGCCCAAAAGGGCACACTGGAACCGACGGTTCGCGGAGCGGGAGACTTGGGGGGTGCGTGAGGGTGGCACCGCCGGCACCGCCGACACCGCCGGCACCGCCGGCACCGCCGGCACCGCGGGCACCGCCGGCAGCGCCGGGGGGGACGGCGGGCGGTTCGGGGTATGGGGCCTCGACCCCGACGGCCTGGATTGCTTCGACGTCGACCTGGCTCCCTGGCGCCGAGGACGGGGTCCCCTGGTGGTACCCGGGCGGGGCTATGACGACTGCTGGCATCAGGTGGCCAGCAGGGACCTGACCGCCACCGCTCACATCGGAGGCTGGACCACGTTGTGGGAAGGCCGCCGTGGCATGGTCCGCCTCACCGGCCGCGACAGCTGGTGGGGTGACCCCGAAGATCCCGTCGGAGGCGGCCCCGGTCACCGTCCCGACGCTCTGCGCTGGGGTCCCGGCTACGCCGAGTGGCGGGCCCGCAGCGGCGGCGCCACGATCACCCGACGGGTCACAGCACCCCTCGACGCCGGCCCGGTGCTGCGGGTCGACGTGCGCGTCGAGCGCGAGCCGGAGTGCCAACCCGGACGCGCCCCGCTGGCCAGCACCCCGGCGGCGGACGGCACGGCGGACGGCACGGCGGACGGCACGGCGGACGGCACGGCGGACGGCACGGCGGGCGGGCGGTACGCCGAGGTCTGGGTACCCCGAGCCCTCCCCCTGGTGGTCGGCGCCCTGATGAGCCCCGCCACGCCCCCTCCGCCGGGCTCCTCCTGGCCCGACGCGCTGGCCTGGCGGCTGCTGTTCAGGACCTCGGCGGTGTCGCGTTCGCTGACCTGGGCGGCCCGGGCCGCGCTGGCTCCTGCCCTCCAGCGCGACCCCCGGGGCCAGCCGGCACTGCGGGCCGTCGTGACACCGGCCCGCTGGCCCCGCCGCCGCACCGCACCCCAGACACCCGCCTGGGTCGACCTGCGCCTGCCCGACGTGGCCGTGGCGCTCGTGGCCGCCAACCTCGACGGTGACGAGCGCACCGGCCTGGTCGACGTCTCGACCCAGGGTCCGGCCCTGGTGGTGACCTGGCCCGAGGAGGTGACCATCGCCGAGTTGGTGTTCGCGGTGGCACTGGTGGACGACGACCATCCCCTACCCGACGCGGTGGCAGCCGTGCGGGCCTGCGCTCCCCCCGAAGCCGCCCGCCGGCACCAGGCGCTGTGGCCCGCCGCGGCGCTCGCGGCCGTCGCGGCCCGCACCGCCCTGGCCCGCGAGGCCCGGTGGCACGCCGGCGCGCTGGTCGGAGCGGCGCAACCCGACGACGCGTTCGGGTTCCGCTACCCCAGCCAGGGTTCGGCCTACGGGTACGTGCACGGCCTCCAGGGCGCGCCCCGCGACTACGCCATCTCGGCGGTCCCCCTGGCCGTGGTCGACCCGCCGGCCGCGGCCGACGCCCTTCGGACGATCATGGCCATGACCACCCGGGACGGCACCATCCACTACGCCCACACCGGACGGGGCCGGGTCACCTCCGGAGGGATCCACGCCACGCCCACCGACCTGCCGCTGTTCTTCATGTGGGCCCTGGCCGAGTACCTCGACGCCACCGGCGACGTCTCCTTCCTCGACGAACCGGTGCCCTACCTGGCGCGCCGAGGGGACCGGCGGCCCGGTGGGACCGCCACCCCCCGCGAGCGGATGGCGCAGGCCATCGCCACCGTGGCCGAGCGGGTGGGGACAGGCCCCCATGGCCTGCTACGGGTGGGCAGCGGTGACTGGGCCGACCCGATATCGGCCATGGTTCCCGACCGGGCCGCCTTCCACCGCGACGGCGAGTCGGGCTTCAACACCGCCATGGCCTGCCATGTGCTGCCCCGGGCCGCGGCGCTGATCGCCACCCACGCCCCCGAGGCGGCCGCCGACGCCCGCGCCCTGGCCGAGCGCCTCCGGGCGGCCATGGCCCAGGCCTGGGCGGGGGAGTGGTTCCTGCGGGGTTGGGACGGCCGCGGCGGTCCGGTGGGGGCACAACACCTGTTCCTCGACGGACAGGTGTGGGCGCTGGTCGCCCGGGTCGGCACCGACGAACAGCGGGCCGTGCTGGTCGAGGCCATCCGAGAGCGTTGCCTGGACCCCTCGCCCATCGGTCCCACCATCCTCGACCGCCCCCACGCCGTGCGCTTCGGGATGTTGGCGCCGGGCTGGGACTGCAACGGGGGAGTGTGGGCTGCCATCGGGGCGCTGGCGGCCTGGGGCCTGGCAGGCCACGACCTGGCCCTGGCCTGGCGCTGCCTCGAGGCCCAGTCCCTGGCCGCCCACGCCCGGGCCTACCCGCACGTGTGGTTCGGCATCTGGAGCGGACCCGACGCCTACAACGCCCACTTCGGCCCCCGCCCCGGCGAGACCTTCATCCAGCCTGCCACCCCCATGCAGGAGTACCCGGTGATGAACTCCAACGCCCACGCCGGACCACTACTGGGCCTGCTCAAGGTACTGGCCGAGACGGCGGCTCCCGTGGCAGGGTTGGTCCTGTGACCACGGGTGCTGATCGCGTTCTGACAGGTGACGTACCGAGCCCGAGCCGGACCCGCCGCCGGGTGGGGCCTGCGGTGGTGATCCCGGCGTTGGGCGTGGCCGCGGTGGGCTTGTTGGAGCGCCGAGCCCACCGGCGATCTACCACGCCGAGCCACCCGGTCGACCGGGCCGCGCACTCAGAGGACCTGGAGGGCACCGAGCACGTCCTCGAATCCCACGACGGGGCCCGCCTGCGCGTGACGGTCGCCGGACCCCCCGACGGCCCCGTGGTCGTGTTGGCCCATTGCTGGACCGGTTCCCAGGAGACCTGGGCGCCGGTGGCACGCCGCCTGGTGGCCGAGGGATGTTGCGTGGTCCGCTGGGACCAGCGGGGTCACGGACGTTCCCATGCGGGTCACAAGGGTCACACCATCGAAGGGCTCGGTGACGACCTGGCGTCGGTGATCGCCGGCCTGGACCTGCGGGAGGTGGTGCTGGCGGGCCACTCCCTGGGGGGCATGACCGTCCAGTCCTTCGCCACCCACCACCCCCGCCTGTTCGCCGAGCGCACCAAGGGTGTGGTCCTGGTGGCCACCGCGGCCCACAGCCTGCGGGGGCCGGTGACAGGGCTGCTGACCGCAGTGGTGGCCCATCGGCGGGTGGAACAGCTGCTGCGCCGTCCCGGCGCCGGTGCCCTGGCGGTACGGGGCACCTTCGGTCGCCGTGCCCACCCCCACCACCTGGAGGCCACCCGCGCCGACTTCGTGGCCACCGCCCCTCGGGTACGGCGCGAGTTCCTGTATGCGGCTTCGACCATGGATCTGCGCGAGGGGATAGCCACGATCACGGTGCCCACAACGGTGCTGGTGGGAACCCTGGACACTCTGACGCCGCTGCCGCTCGGACGCAGCCTGGCTGCCACCATCCCCGGTGCCCGCCTGGAGGTGCTGGCCGGCCTGGGCCACATGCTGCCCTACGAGGCTCCCGACGTGGTGACCGCCGCGACCCTCGCCCACGTCGGCTAGCGGCGTCCGCCATGGGAGACCTCCCACTCGAGGGCCGAGTCGCCATCGTGACCGGCGCCAACCACGGCATCGGCGCGTCGGCCGCGGCCGAGCTCGCCCGCCTCGGTGCCGACATCGCGGTCACCTACCTGGCATACACACCCACCGACCACGATCCCGGCCGACCCGAGGCCTACCGCACCCAACGCCAGCAGGGTCCCGAGGCCACGGTCGCGGCGGTCCGGGCCGCGGGCCGTGCTGCCGTCGCCGTCGAGGCCGACCTCGCTGACCCGCACACACCGGCGCGCCTGTTCGAGACGGCCGAGGCGGCCCTGGGTCCCGTGTCGATCCTGGTCAACAACGCCAGCGGCTGGCGCAAGGACACGTTCACGCCCGACCCCGAGGGTGGCCTCGGCCGGCACCAGGAGCCGGTGACCGGCGACACCGCACTACCGCAGTTGCTCGTCGATGCCGCGAGGTGGTGCGCTCATGATCGCCGAGCTGGCCGCGTCGGTCCGCCGTCACCGACTCGGCTGGGGACGCGATCGTCAGCCTCACCTCGGGCGGGCCCATGGGCTTTCCGGGTGAGGTGTCCTATGGCGCGGCCAAGGCCGCCTTGGAGAACTACACGATGAGCGCTTCGGTCGAGCTGGCGGGCGACGGGGTCACCGCGAACGTCGTGTACCCGCCGGTGACCGACACCGGTTGGATCACCGAGGAGGTCCGTGTCTTCGTGCAGGCGAGTGCTGACCACGTCCACATCGCCGAACCAGAAGAGGTGGCCGAGGTGATCGGCTGGCTCTGCACCGACGCCGCCGCGGCTCGTCACGGGCAACGTCATCCGCCTGCGCTAGGCGTTCCCCACAGCCCGGTGCGCAGTTGGACCGACACGGGTTCGAGGCCGACCCAGATCAGGTGAGATCGCGCTTGAGGACCTTCCCGGTGGGGTTGCGGGGCAACTCGTCGACGAACACCACCTCGCGGGGCACCTTGTAGCGGGCCAGGTGCTCACGGACGTGGGCCTGTACACCCGCCTCGTCCCACGCGGCGCCTGCGGCCAGCACGACGAAGGCCTTCAGCCGCTGGCCGAACTCGTCGTCGGGGACGCCGACCACCGCCGCCTCGACCACTTCGGAGCGGTCGGCCAGAAGGTCCTCTACCTCGCGGGGGAAGACGTTCTCGCCGCCCGAGACGATCATCTCGTCGTCGCGGCCCGCTACGTGCAGACGGCCTGCCTCGTCGAAGCACCCGGTGTCACCGGTGCTCATCAAGCCGTCTATCACCTCTTTGCCACCCCCTCCGGTGTAGCCGTCGAAGAGGAACTCGCTGCCCACGAAGATGCGTCCGGTGCCGCCGGCGGGAACCTCGCGGCCCTCGTCGTCGAGCAGCTTGACCACCGTGTGCAGAGGCGGTCGGCCCGCTGTGCCCGGGTCGGCTCGAAGGTCGGCGGGGGTGGCGATGGTGGCCCAGCCCACTTCGGTGGACCCGTAGAGGTTGTAGATGTTGTCGCCGAACTCGTCCATCCACCGGGTGGCCAGGTCGGCTGGGAGCGCGGACCCCGAGAGGGGAACCACCCGCAGCGACGACGTGTCGTAGCGGCGCCGCACCTCGACGGGCAGTTCCAGGATCCTCTGCAGCATCACCGGCACGGCGACCAGCACCGAGGCCCGGTGCCGGGCCAGGTCCTGCAGAACGGTCTCGGGATCGAAGCGTCGGCGCAGCACCACGGTGGCGCCCAGCAGCAGGCCCAGGCTCAGGTTGGCGAATCCCCAGGAATGGAACAGCGGAGCGGGCATCACCATCGTGTCGCCCTGGTGGTAGGGGATTCGGTCCAGCATTGCCACCACCGGTTCCAGGCCCGTGTGTTGGTCGCGGGGGGCACCCTTGGGGGTGCCGGTGGTGCCCGAGGTCAGGATCACCGTGCGCCCCGGCCGTTCGGGCACCGGTGGCGGCCCCTGGCTCCCCTCGGACACGAGGGTCTCGAGGGTGACCGGTCCGCGCCGTGCCGGGTCGCCCGTGTGGCCGCCGTTGCTGTCGTTGCTGTCGTCACCGTCGTCGGTCCACGACAGAGCCCGCAACCCCACGTCGGCCCCCTGGCCCACCAACTCGTTGAACTCCTGGTCGTGGATCAAGGCGGTGGCACCCTCCCGGATGAGCACGTCGCGCAGTTGGGGGCCTGCGAAGGAGGTGTTCAGGTAGACCAGCGTCGCTCCTGTCTTGGCCATCGCTGCGGTGGCCTCCACGAAGCCGCGGTGGTTGCGGGCCAGCAGGGCGACGACGTCGCCGGGTTGCAGGCCCCGGGCGATGAAGGCGTTGGCGAGAGCGTCAGAACGCCGGTCGACCTCGGACCAGCTGAGCTGGCCCCGCTCGTCGATCACGCAGGGTCGGTCCGGGTAGCGGGCGGCGGCCGACGCGAACCCAGCGGCGTAGGTGAAGCCCCAGCGCCTGGCTGCCCGCCCGGCACGGATGAGGCGCCCGGGCCGGTTCGGGTGCAGCATTCCCGCCCGTCCCAGGGTGCGAACGGCGGTGGCGAGGTCACGGAGATCCATGGGAATTGAGCCTGTCACCGTTACGACCCGGACGCTACCCTCACCTCCACCAGAGAAAGGAGGTGGTCCAATCGTGAGTGGCAATTCGTTCGGGACCCTGGAGGTGGCTGGCCGCTGAGCGGCAGTCGGGCCCTCGGTGGAACCCACCCAGTCCACCGCCGCTGCGGTTGCCGGGAGCTCGTCCCACCCGGTGGAAGCAGACCGTAGAGGTCACATCGACCGATCGTTCGAGGGGAGGCCTGCGGGCCTCCCCTCGGCGCGTCCACGGAAGTGCACCCCACCGGGCAGCACCGCACCCCCGCCTCCGATTCTTTGACCGATACTGAGCGATAATCGCTCAGTATCGGTCAAAGAACGGGCAGGGTCAGCAGGGTCAGCAGGGTCGGCAGGGTCGAGCCCGTCAGCAGGCGGGGGCCAGGTTGGCGAAGGCGTCGGTGCGGTCTGCCTCGGCCTGGGTGGGGGAGGGGCGAGCCCGACCCTTGACGAGGTAGTCGCCGGCGTAGGCGTCGAGTACCTCACCGTCAGGTCCGACCAACCACTCCGGGGCCATCCGCCGGGGCACGGTGACCACGCCGGGATCGTCATAGGTGCCAAGCGCCCGGTCCCAGACCGCGGTGGTGACGCCGAAGTTGCGCATGGGGGCCCCGAAGTGGTGGTGGAAGTGGCTTCGGCGCAGCCAGCGCCCGTAGCGGTTGCGCGGCGGGTGGGTGTGGGCCCGCCGGTGCAACAGCTCGTAGACGAAGTACATGCCGATGAGCCCCCCTGTGAAGGGCACCGCACGTCGCCGCCCGGCCAGCGCGGTGCCTGCGGGGAGCACGGCGGTGGTGACGCCGGCCGCTGAGGCCAGCTTCTTGGACATGGGCGAGAAGTAGGTGACATCCGCGTGGTGCTTGAGGTGCTCGCGCGACGCCAGCCCTCGGCCACGCATCTCGTGCATGGCGAATCGGTGCAGCCCGTATTCGACCGCCGTCCACGACAGCGCCCCCAGCGTGACGGCCAGTAGAGGTGGTCTCCGAGTCGCCATGGCCGCAGTGTATGACTCGGGCATGGCGAACCGTCGGGGGCTGTGGACACGACAGGTGGGCGATGAACCTGGATCTGGCTCCGCCCCCACCACCGCCCCCACCCCTACCACCCCCACCACCACCACCACCCCCACCCCCACCCCCACCCCCACCCCTACCTCCCCCCCGCCCCCACCCCCGGTTCCGGCGGGCCCGCCTCGCTCGTCCGGGGGGACAGAGGCGGGCTGGCGTCGCGCGCTGTGGTCACCGTCGAAGTGGCCGGCGGTCGTGCTGGGCGTGGTGGTTGTCGTAGGCCTGGTCGTGGGCAACCCCCGGATATGGGGGATCGCCGTGGCCGGTGGGCTGGCCACGGCCCTCGAGCGCAGGTTCCCCCGCCACGACCAGCCCAGCCTGCGAGCCGGCCTGCGTACCGACCTGATCCACTACCTGGTCACACCGGTGCTGCAGGTGGCATGCCTGGCCGTTCCGATCGTGGTGAGCTGGACCCTGCTCCAGCCGCTGGTCAGCGGCGCTTCGCAGACGTGGTTGGAGGCACAGCCTGCCTGGGTGGTCGGGATCTGCGGCTATGTCATCTTCAGCTTCGGGCTCTACTGGCAGCACCGCCTGGCCCATACGGTGCCCGCGCTCTGGCGGCTCCACGCGGTGCACCACTCGCCGTCCCAGCTCGACTGGGCGGCCGCGGCCCGCCTGCATCCCGCCGAGTTCCTCTGGGGCGGATTCCTGCTGGCTCCACCCCTGATCATCCTGGGGTTCCCGCCGGTGGCCCTGGGGGGCTTCCAGGCGCTGGCGACGATCTGGGCGGTGGTCGAGCACTCCAACGTGCGGTGGCGCCTGGCCTGGATGGACCGCCTCTACCCCAACGTCGACTACCACCACTGGCACCACAGCCTCGATGTGCCGGCCCCGGGGGTGAACTACGGCCTGCCCCTGTGGGACACGCTGTTCGGCACCTACCACATGCCCGCAGACCGCAGGCCACAGCGCTATGGCATCACCGAGGAGATGCCCGAGAGCTACCTGGGTCAGTTGGCGGCACCGATGCGCCGGGCTCGTCTGTGAGCACGGGGCTTCAGTCGAGACCCTCGTCGGACAGCGCGGTGAGCACGGCCACGATGAGCGCGTCGTTGAAGGGCCGGCCCTCGGGGGGCTGGATCTCGTAGCCCCGTCGGGCTGCCTCGGCGGCCATGCCTTCGGCCAGGTGCAACCACGTGTCGGCCAACCGCTTCACCTTGTCGGGATCGGCATCTTTAACCCAGTGGAACTGGTGATCGCGGTTGGCTTCGAGCTCCCACTCGTCGAGGTAGGACTCGAAGGCGGCCAGATCGACCTCTGAGAGGCGGGTGCCGTAGGTGTCGGGCCTGGTGATGATCTGGGCCAGGACCGTGCGGGCGAAGGCCAACCAGATGAGCACGCTCTCTGAGGGGACCGGTCCGATCTCGACCCGCATCATCCCAGCCTACCGGTGCACCGGGGCGGCCGCCGGGCGGGAACCGGTGGCGGTCGCTGCAGTCGTCGCCGCGGGCACCGCCGGCACCGCCGGCGCGCCGGGCACCGCGGGCACCGCGGGCGGCGCCGGGCACCGCGGGCGCCGCGGCGAGGCCCCACACGCCGGCGGCGACGGCGGCCACGGCACCCAGCGCGATCGCACCAACGGGCCCCGACGTGCTCGGCAATGTAGCCCACGATCGGTCCACCGATCGGGGTGCTCCCGAGGAACACCATGGCCTGGAGGGCGAGGACCCGGCCGCGCATGGAGGGATCGGCCCGCAGCTGCACGATGGTGGTCGAGCGGTCAGGAAGGCGATGCAGGCCAGACCCACGAAGCAGGGCGACGGGGAAGGCCCAGGCGCTCGCCGGGGACGAGGGCCATGAGGGCCAGGGAGGCACCGAAGGCCGACCGACGCCAGAGCCACGTCACGCACGTCGATGGTGGTGCGCCGGGCGGTGGCCAGTGCGCCCGCCAGCGAGCCCACGCTGACGACCGAGAACAGGACCGTGAAGAGGACCTCGGTGCCGCCCGAGGTCCCGGGTGACGAAGAGCGGGAAGACGACCTGGAAGTTGAAGGCCAGCGTGCCGACGACGGTCATCATCACGAGCGGGATCAGCAGCTCGGGCTGTGCCGGACGTAGCGCAGCCCGGCCCGGACCTGGCCTCGTCCCCGGGGGGTCGCCGGCGACGGCGCGAAGCTCTGCGGTCGCATCAGCGCAGGGCGCGGCCAGCACCGCGACGTAGGAAAGCCCGTCGACCAGGAAGGTCCACCCGAAGCCGACGGTGGTGATGAGCGCGCCGACCAAGGGCGGGTCCGACGACCCGCGACGAGGTCATGAGCGCGCTGTTGAGGCTGACGGCGTTGGGGATGTCTTCTTCGGGAACCATCTCGACGACGAAGGCCCGCCGGGCCGGGTTCTCGAAGGCCATGGTGAAGCCACCGACAGCGGCCACCGCGAAGAGGGCGACCAGAGGCGGACGGTCCATGAAGGCCAGGCTGGCCAGGGCGAAGGACTGTGACCATCGCGACGCTCTGGACGATCAACAGCAGGCGCCGCTTGTCGGAGCGGTCGGCGACGAGCCCCGCCCAGGCGCCGAGGGCCAGCACGGGGCCGAACTGGGCGGCCGCCAGCAGCACCGAGGGCCACGCCGTCGTCGGTGAGGCGCAGCACCAGGAGCGACTGGACCACGAGGGTCATCCAGTTGCCGACCTGGGAGATCAGCTGACCGGCGAAGAAGAGGCGGAAGTTGCGGATGCGCAGCGAGCGGAAGGTGCCTGCCGCGACCTGGCGTGCCGCGTTCACGACGTGCTCTCCTGGTCTTCGGGCGAGGTCTCGGCGCTGGTGAGGGCATCGAGGGCATCGAGCGCCTCGGAAAGGCGGGCCAGCTGGCCCGGGTCGAGCCGGGTCAGCCGTCCTGCCAGCCAGGCACTCTTGCGACTGCGGGCCTCGGCCAGCAGCCTCGTGCCGGCGCGCGTGACCGCCAACCGTCGGCTCCGCCTGTCGGAGGGGTCGGGGGTGCGCGCCACCAGGCCCGCGTCCTCGAGCTTGGCGGTCACCCGGGTGGCGGAGGGCCGGGCGATCCGTTCGTGCTCTGCGAGCTCGCTCAGCGACAGGGGACCGTGGCGTTCTACGGTGGCCAGCGCCGAGAGCTGGCTCGGCGTGAGGCCCACGCTGGACTCCTGGCGCAGGCGCCGGGCCAGACGGGTGGCGCTGAGTCGCAGTCGATCTGCGGTCTCGAGAGTATCGACGGGAGGCTCGACGAGAGCCCGGGCGCTGGTGGGGGGCACGCACGCAGGCTAGCGACGATAGTTAGCCATGCAAACCAATTATCGGGCCGGTCTCCCACACCCGGTCTCCCACACCCGGTCTCCCGTGCCCCGTGGCGCGGGCACTCCGATCAGGGGATCTGGATCTCTATGGGCTTGCCGCCGCCACTGCCACCGCCACTGCCACCGCCTGAGCCGCCGCCACCACCCACCGAGGGACCGTAACCCGTGGTGGTGTCGACGCACTGGCCCGTGACCGGAGACTCGACGCAGTCCTTGTCCTCCACCACGAAGTGGTAGACGGCCCACCCGGCGGCGGCGATCACCACCAGGAGGACGAGCATGTTCTTCATGTGCGCCACGGTACCCCTGCGTCGTGGAGGCGTGCTGGAAGTCGGCCCGTGCCCCGCGGGATCCGTCATCCCCGGGCCTATGGTCTGTGGATGACATCTCGGGACTCCCGGCTGGCACTCGGTGTCCTGGCGGCCGCACAGTTCCTGATGGTGCTGGACGCGGCGGTGATGAACGTCTCGATCAGCCAACTGGTGGAGGACTTCGAGACCGACGTCACCGCCATCCAGGGCGTCATCACCCTCTACTCACTGGTCATGGCCGCGCTCATGCTCACCGGGGGCAAGATCGGCGATCTGATCGGCCGCCGACGCGCATTCGGAGTGGGCCTGGTCATCTACTGCGCCGGGTCGGCGCTCACGACCGTGTCGTGGTCGGTCGAGGTGCTGGCCCTGGGCTGGTCGATCCTGGAAGGTGTCGGTGCCGCACTGGTGTTGCCCGCCCTGGCCGCGCTGGTGGCCGGCAACTTCGAGGGTCGTGCCCGGACCGCCGCCTATGCCGTGATCGGAGGGATGGCCGGCGCGGGAATCGCGGTGGGTCCCATCCTGGGTGGCTGGGTGACCACCACCTTGACCTGGCGTCTCGTGTTCGTGGGCGAGGTGGTGGTCGGCCTGGCCATCCTCGTGGGGATGCGCTGGCTGGACGACGTCCCCCTCGAGGGACCGCGTCCCCGACTCGACGTCGTGGGAGCGGTGCTGTCCGCGGTGGGGATGGGCATCGCGGTGCTGGGAGTCCTGGCGTCCAGCACCTGGGGATGGTTGCAGCCCAAGGACTCGCCGGTGGAGCCCTTCGGTTTCGCCCTCACCCCCTTCGTGGTGGCCGCCGGCATCGGGGTGCTCTGGGCCTTCGCACGGTGGCAGCGCCACCGCGAGGCTTCTGGCGACGACCCCTTGGTCCACCTGGATCTGTTCGGGGTGGCGTCCCTGCGGTCCGGGGTCGCCAGCCTCTTCGCCCAGAACCTCATCCTCATGGGTGTCTTCTTCACCATCCCCCTGTACCTCCAACTGGTCCTCGGCATGGACGCGCTGGAAACCGGGATCCGCATGCTGCCCGTGTCCGTGACCATGTTCGTCACCTCGGCCGCCGGTGCGCGCCTCGCCACCCGCTTCTCGGCGCGCACCCTGGTACGGGCCGGGCTCGTGGTCATCGTGGTGGCGATCCTGCAACTCATGGGGACCGTGTCACCGGCTCTCGACGGGGGCGCCTTCGGTGTGGGCATGGCTCTGCTGGGTGTGGGCATGGGGCTCCTGGCCTCGCAGTTGGGCAACGTGGTCCAGTCCTCGGTGGGAACTGCTGACCGCAGCGAGGCCGGAGGCCTCCAGTACACGGCCCAGCAGCTGGGTTCCTCGCTGGGGGTGGCCCTGATCGGGGCGATCGTGCTCACAGGACTGGTCCGGGGCTTCGTCGACAGGGTCGACGCCGACGAGCGGATCAGCGACGAGCTGGCCGAACAGGTCGTGGTGACCACCGCCTCAGGAGTGAGCTTCGTGGCCTCCGATGAGGTACGTGACGCAGCCGAGGGAGCCGGCCTGGACGGTGCCAGCACAGAAGCGCTGGTCGGCTCCTACGAGGATGCCCAACTCGCATCGCTGAAGACCGGACTGCTGGCCGCCGGGTTCATCGCCCTGGCCTCCCTGGCCGCCACGAAGAACCTGCCCGGGACGGCACAACCCGACACCCCGGCGGGCCCTCAACCCGGCTCGGGCGAAGCCGCAGCGAGGGCGTCGCGCAGCGACCGGCCACAGCCGGCCTGATCGAGGGCGTACTGGTCGCGGTCCAAGCCGGCCTCTGTGGGAGCGGACCGGACGAAGGCCACTGCCGCGAAGGGCAGGCCCACCGCGTAGGCCCACGCCCGACCGGTGAGCACGAAGACGGTGAAGGCCACCAGAACCGGAGCCTCGGCGAAGGCCATCCGCAGGAAGAACCGGGCCGACCAGCCCGTGGCCAGGGTCATGTCGGTGCTGCAGTCGAGTGGTCGCTCCACCAACGGTGCTGCTGCCAGCCCCACCAGCCCGAAGAGCGCAACGACCCCTACCACCGCGGCGCCGGGCACGGTGTCTGAGTCTTCGATGGTGGCGTCGAGGGTGAGCACCACCGCGCCGATGGCGACCATGGCCGACACGAAGGCGGCGTAGACCAGCCGGAATCGGCCCACAGGGCCGTTCATGCCGGATGCTCCTCGACATCCTCCTCGACAGCGCGGAGTCGGTGTCCCGACCACACCAAGAGGACCCCGACCCCTCCCAGCCCGGCGCCCACGATGAGGGCGACGGCGTTGAGGGTGGCATCGGGCCAGGCCATGATCACGATCCCGAAGGCCAGGGTGATCACCGATCGGGTGGTCAGCTGGGAGCGGGCCTCGGGGGGAGCCTGGCCGCGGGTCACCAGGCCCAGCAGGGCCGTGACCACCAGGTCGACTCCCAGGATCCACACGAGGACCGTCACCGTCACCCCGGGCCAGAACAACAGGAGAGCCCCGGCTCCGGTGTTGACGCCACCCCGCACGAGCACCAGCCGCCGGTAGAGGCTTCCCCGAGGGGCGGTGAGCCCTCCGATGAGCTCGGCGACCCCGACGAGGGCCACGAACACTCCGACCATGCGGGCCACGACCAGGATGGTCCGCTGGGGCCACAGCAACAGGACGGCCCCTGCGATCAGGCTGGCCACACCCACGGGGGTGGCCAGCAGCCGTGAGCCACGCAGCACCTCGAGGGCCGATCGGCGCTCTTCGCTCATCACGGCCAGCCTACGTGAGACAGATCGAGCGTACTGGGGCCCGTAGCGTTGCGGAATCCGCAACGCTACGGGCCCCAGAATGGCCGGTGGGCCCGGAGGTGGGCATGGGGGTGGGCATGGGGGTGGGCCCGGGGGTGGGCCCGGGGGTGGGCCCGGGGGTGGGCCCGGGGGTGGGCACGGAGGTGGGCCCGGAGGTGGGCATGGAGGTGGGCACGGGTCGGTGAGGGTGGGGTAGCGTCGGGATGGCGTTGCGATCTTGCGGGATGGTGCGTCATCGCCCGCTCCGGTCGTACGCCTTTCGTCCTACCGCCACGAAGGAGTCCTCGACATGTCCGCGGTCTGGGTCCTGGGTCCTCCCGATGCCCAGCAACCAGCCCCCACCGACCGGCAGCTGTCGGGCTGGGGCCTCGTCGGATCGGGACGCGCCAGCAGCCAGCGTGTCGTCTACGACACCTTCGACTGGCGCCTGCACGGCGCCGGCCTGACCCTCGTGGGTGACTCCACGGAAGGATCGCCTACCTTCACCCTGGTCGGGGACGGCACCCAGACCCATCAGGGTGCCGACGACCTGCCCGAGGTCATCCGGCCCCTGCCAGCGGGTCCCGTGGCCGATCGGCTGGCCGCCGTCGTCGACGACCGTGCCCTCCTGGGCAGGGCCCGGGTGCTCGTGCGCTTCCGGCCCCGCCGCCTCCTCGACGAGCGGGACAAGACGATCGCCCATGTCCGGGTCGAACAGGTCCGCCTGCCCCGACCGCACCGACGCGCCGAGCCCGAGTCCGAGTCCGAGTCTGCCGCCGCGCCCGCGACGGTGCGCATGGTGGTGGAGGCCCTGCGAGGCTACGACGACGAGGTGGCGGCGGCGGTGGCAGCCCTCGGGGAGATCTCGGGCTGGCGGACAGTGCACGACGCCTGGGTGCAGCAGGCCCTGGCGGCCGCCGGATGCGTGCCCGGCGACTACTCGGCTCGCCTCCTGGTGCCGATGGAGCCTGGAGAACCCGCCGGCGAGGCGCTGACCCGCGTCCTGGTCCACCTGTGGGGAACCGTCGAGGCCAACGAGGACGGCGTGCGCCGTGATCTCGATCCCGAGTTCCTCCACGACCTGCGGGTGGCGGTCCGCCGCACCCGGTCCCTGCTCAAGGTTGCCGCCCCTCTGTTCGGCGACGGAAGGCTGGTGCCCTTCGCCGAGGAGTTCCGGTGGTTGGCTGGGGCCACCAGCCCCCTGCGTGACCTCGACGTCCACCTGGCCGAGTTCGACCAGCTGGCCGAGGCGGTCCCCGAAGCGTGGCGTCACCACCTCGAACCCCTGCGTGAGGAGTTGGCGGCCGAACGCGACGAGGTCAAGTCCGAACTGGTCGCCGTGCTCACCGGGACCCGCTACCGCCGCCTGCGCCGGGACTGGCGCTCCTGGCTCGAGAGCGACCCCTCGCCACCACAGGAGCGGGATCAATCCGCCGCCACGCTGGCGGCGGCGAGCCTGCACCGAGCTCACCGCCGGGTGCTGCGGCACGGGAGGGCCATAGACGACGGCTCGCCCGATGCCGCACTGCACGATCTGCGCAAGCGCGCCAAGGAGCTGCGCTACCAGGTGGAGGCCTTCTCCGGGCTGGGTGAACCAGAAGCCGTGGCCCGAGCCGTCAGCGACCTCAAGGGCCTCCAGGACGTGCTGGGTGCGTTCCAGGACCGCTGCGTCCAGCAGGAGGCGCTGGTGCAACTGGCCGACCGCGCCTTCGAGCACGGCCGGGCATCCGTTCCGACCCTTCTGGCCGCGGGCATGCTGCTGTCGGGCCTGTACCGCCAGGCCGGGCGTGAGAGGCGGCGCTTCGGTACCGCCTTCGGCCGCTTCGACACCCGGGAACAGCGGGCCCATTTCCGGGCGCTGGTGGCCCCCCGACCGGAGGCCTGCTCGTGAAGGTGTTGGCCACCTACTCGCTCAAGGGAGGGGTCGGGAAGACGGCGGCGGCGGTGAACCTGGCCTACGCCTCGGCTCACAAGGGGCACCGCACCCTGGTGTGGGATCTGGACCCTCAAGGTGCGGCCACCTTCAGCTTCCGGATCCGTCCCAAGGTCAAGGGTGGGGCCAAGGCGCTGGCTCGCGGTCGCCGCGAGCTGGAGGCGGCGATCAAGGCCAGCGACTACGAGCGACTCGACGTCGTACCTGCCGACTTCTCCTACCGGCGATTCGACGTGCTGCTGGACAACGCCCGCAAGCCGCGCCAGCGCATCCGCCGCCTCCTCGGCCCTCTCGGCGACGACTACGACGTCGTGATCCTGGACTGTCCGCCGACCGCTGGCCTGACTGCGGAGTCGATGGTGGCCGCGGCAGACGCCCTGCTGGTGCCCCTGATCCCCACGGTGCTGTCGGTGCGGACCCTTGACCAGCTCACCCGGTTCCTGCGCCGCCGCCGGACCGCCATCGACGTGCTGCCCTTCTTCTCGATGGTCGACCGCCGGCGCCGCCACCACCGCCAGATCATGGCCGACCTGCCCGGCCGGTTCCCGGGGATCCTCGACGCGGCGATCCCGATGTCCAGCGTGGTGGAGCAGGTCAGCGTGGAGCGCCGGCCCGTCTTCGAGGTGGCGCCCCGATCGGCTGCTTCGCGGTCGTTCTCCCTGCTCTGGGCAGAGATCGAGGCCCACACCGCACTGGTGGCCGGCGGCTGATCGCGGCCTCTGGGATCAGTCCGTGACCAGCGTCGCCATCACGGCCCCGAGGTGTCGGCGGTGGTCGACCTCGAGAGCCAGGCCTTCGGCGCCGGGACGGGCCACGACCAGCCAGGTCGAGATCACGGGCCTACCGGTGGCCCTCTCCAGGGCGAGGGCGTAGGTGGCCAACTGGGGTCCGTAGCGCTCCTGGAGGTGGGATCCGTCACCCTCCACCCGGTCGGTCTTGACGTCGACCACCACCAGCCCGGCGTCGGTGGCGTACACCAGGTCGATGTAGCCCTCGATGGCGACGGGCTCGGTGCCCCAGAGGTCGAGGGTGGTTCCCACGTAGGTCTCCCGCCACGCCCGGCCCGCGGCGTCAGCGGTAGCGGCCTCCGCCAGCAGCGGACATGCCAGCACCGAGGTCACCCGAGCCGAGACCTCGTCGGCCAGGTCACCTATCCCTTCGGCCTCCGCGTACCACGCCGACCGCGCCGACACAGCCGCGGGTGTGGCACCTGTGAGGGGGATGGTCTGCATCACGGCGTGAACGGCCCGGCCGATCTGGGTGCCGTAGCGCCCCTTGCGTGAGGCCGGCTGGTCTAGGTCGCGGGGCTGCTTCTCCAGCCCGGGGTCCTCTGGTTCGCCATCCAGTTCGTCGGGATCAGCCGGGATGGCGTCCGCCAGGCTGGTGGCCACCGCGGTGGCCGACCAGGTCCGCCGGCGCGAGGCGCGTGCCAGCAGGGCGGACCGGGCCTCTGACCGGGCCTGGTGGGTGGTCGCCCAGCGGCGTGCGGCGTCGGGATCGGGTTCGGGCGGCTCGGGTGACACCGGGTCGGGTCTCGCCGGCGCGGGAGGAACCACATCGACCCGGTCGACCCAGGTCGGGTCCTCGGCGCGGCATCGTGTTCCAGGCTTCGCGCAACGGGGCACTGCGCGACGCATCGGTGCGGTGGTGCAGGGAGACCACCAGGTGGCTCTCGGCTCGGGTGGCGGCCACGTAGAGCAGGCGGACCAGCTCGGCATCGTCGTGTCTGCGCTGATCGTCGCGGTCGTGCTGCCAGCCCGGGGTCGCCAGGTCGTCCCTCACGCGCACCTCGATCCCCGAGGGGCTGTCGCCGGGTCGGGGGGCGCGGTGCGTCCGCTGGTCGGCCGGCCTGCCGACAGCCCGGCCACGACGACCACCGGGAACTCGAGGCCCTTCGCCGCGTGGATGGTCATGATCCTCACGGCCTCAACGTCGGTGTCGGCCAGCACGGCCTCGACCTCGCGGTGCTCCCCGCCGAGGCGCTGCGCGGCGTGGCGGCGCTGGTCGACCCAGGCCAGGTACTCGCGCAGGCTGCCACCCTCCCGCTCGCACCAAGCCCGGGCCTGGTGGGCGAACGCCCGGAGGCGTCGCCAACGGTCGCGCCGGTCCTGGGTGGGGGCCGCCTGTTCGTAGACCATCAGGTCGGTGCAGATGCGGTCCACGAGCTGGCCGGCGTCGACGGTGTGGCGGACCTCGGACCACTCGGCCAGCAGGGCCATCGATTCGCGCACGCGAAGGCGTCCCGCCTCGGGTTCTCCAGGGGTCGGTGCCTCGGATTCGGCAGGCGTCGGTGCCTCGGCCCGGAACGAACCACCGCCAAGACGGTGCCGGGCCAGGTCCTCGTCGGAACACCCCATGACCGTGGAACGCAGTGCGTGCACCACGGCCAGCTCTTCGCCGGGGGCGTCGACCGCCTTCAGCACCTGGAGCAACCCCCGTACCTCCCAGGCCTCGTACATGAGGCTGGACCCCTCCACCTGGTAAGGGACCCCGGCCGCCGTGAAGGCCTGCTCCAGTGCGGGCAGGAAGCTGCGGGCGGGGATGAGCACCGCCACGTCACCGGGTTGGGCGTCGCGGGTGGCATCGGTCCCGTTCAGCACCTTCCACGGGCAGGTCGCGGGGCCGTGGCTCTCCTGCCCGGGGCTGTGGCCGGATCCGGGGCTGTCCAGTCCCAGAGCGGCGGCCACAACGGCGGCCACGTCGGTCGCCTCGGCCCGCCGCACGTCTCGCGCCGGTGGGGTGTTCCCGGGGTCTGAGTCGGGGTCGGGTTCATGGCCCGGCGCGCCCAGCAGGTGCACAGCGTGTCCCCCGAGGTCAGCACCCGCGCGGCCCGGTGCCAGGGGTTCGTAGCCGGGCTGGGTCCGGTCGTCGGCCAGGAAGGCTCTGGCGAACAGCGAGTTGAGGAAGTGCACCACCTCGGGGTGCGACCGGAAGTTGCGTGACAGGGTCAACCGGGTGGCTCCGGTGTCGACCAGCCACCGTTCGGCGGCCAGATAGGTGGCGATGTCGGCAGACCGGAATCCGTAGATGGACTGCTTGGGATCACCGACGGTGACCAGACGACCGGGCTCGAGGGCGTGCTCGTGCCATGGGCGCTCACGGTGGTGGTCGGCGGCGAGGAGTCGAACCGCAAGCTCCACCTGGAGGGGGTCGGTGTCCTGGAACTCGTCGAGGAGGACCGCCGCATACCGGGACCGCAGCGCCCGGCGGGCCCCGGAGTGCTCGCGCAGCAGTGCGACGGGCAGGGCAACCAGGTCGTCGTATGTCAGCCGGCCCGCCCGTACACGGGCCTGTGCGGTGTCGTGGGCGGCACGGGACAGGGGCTCCAGCACCAGCGCCAGCGCGATCCCGCCCACCACCCGGCGTGGATCGCAGCGTTGGGCCTGAGCCAGCACGTCGGCCAGGTCGTGACCCGCCTTGGCCCACGAGGCCCGCGCCTGGGACGGCGGGCAAGGTGGGTGGGTCGTGGCCAGCTCGTCCATCAGTTCGGGCAGGAAGGCGTCGTCACCGGCTCCGGCCAGCAAGGAGGCCAGCGACGAGGCCACCGGGTCGAGTCCGGCCAGCCAGGTGGCGAGCTTGTCGGTCTTCAGTGAGGGATACCGGTCGCCCGGGGCCGGGGCCTCCGGAGAGACGGGTACCGAGGCAAGCACCGTGGGAGGCACCGTGGGAAGCACCGTGGGAAGCACCGTGGGAAGCATCGCGGCCTGGTCTGCACGGTCGCAGAATGCCTGGAGCTGGCCCCGTACCCATGGCCCTGGCGGGATCGTCCCGTTGGGCCGGGCCGGGCGGGCCCGGTCCACCTGGCGGTAGAGGCCCGCCAACGCTTCCACCGAGATGTGCAGCCGGCCCAGCAGGTGGCCGAGAGCCCACTCCAACCAGGGGTCGTCATCGGCCTGGAGCAACAGCTGATGCCACACCTCGGCCCAGGTGCTGGCTGCCAACTCGGCGGAGGTGAACTGGTCGAGCACCTGGATGCGGGGTGGGAGGCCGGCCTCGATCGGCATGGATTGCAGCAGGCGGCGCCCGAAGGCGTGGATGGTGCCCACGGGAGCCTGGTCGAGCCCGGCCAGAGCGACCCGGGCTCTCTCTGCGGGGAGTGAGCCCGGGTCGGGAGCATCGCGGGTGATGGCGGTGAACCGCTCGCGTAGACGGTGGACCAACTCGGCTGCGGCCTTCTCCGTGAAGGTCACCACTGCCACCGCCGAGAGCTCCACGACGGGGTCGTCGGTCACCTGGTGCCAGTGAGAGGGCACCAGTCGTTCGACCTCAGAAGGCATGGCGATCGAGGGCACGCCCACGACCAGGCTGGTCACGCGATCCACGAGAGCGGTTGTCTTGCCCGAGCCCGCCCCGCGCCGACGAACACGTTGGCCTGCGTGACTGTGGCCATTGCCAGGCGGTCCTGGTGGTCGCGGTCCACCGGGTTCAAGGTCGGCTCTCCTCGGATGTCGTGCGCAGGGTGTCGGGGATGGAAGGGTCCGCACCCTTGGCCTCGAGGACCGCGGCGAGGGTGTCGTCGACGATCCCGTCGGGGTACAGCACACTGTCGGCGAAGCGAGTCGCGCGCTCCGGGAAGATCCCGCGGGCGATGGCATCGTCCAGGTCGGAGAGGATGCTCAGCAGGGCCTCCTGCACCGGTGGATCGAGGGCCAGCGCCCGGCGGCCCTGGTGCTTCCCTCGTGAACCCAGGTACCACCAGGTGGCCGTGAGCCGGGTGGGGGCACAACCGTCTGTTGGGTCAGCTGACGCTCCGGCACCCTTCCGGTCGCCCAGCACCAGCGCGTAGACGGCGCTCTGGATGCGTTCGCCTCGACCCAGTCTGGCCACGGGATCGCGTGGCCAACCTTCCCAGTTGGTGCCCGTCTTGAAGTCGATCACCTCCAAGCCGGTAGCTGTGCGCTCGGCCCGGTCGGCGCGGCCCGTGAGCAACAGGGTGCGACCGTCGGGCAGCACGAGGCCGGCCGGTGCATCCCGGGTGCCGAGGTCCGATTCGGTGCCGAGCAGCGACCGCTCGGGTTCGGCGGCTGCCAGGTCCAGCCACTCGTCCAGGAAGCGGTGCAGATCCGAGCGCAGCTGGCTGGAGCGGATCCGGGCCACGACCCCCGTGCCCAGCAGGCGCCGGCGGTCGAGATCGGCCAGCGCCAGGTCGAGCTCCGCGTCGAGGCGGGCCCGCTCGGCCCCCGGTGCCTCCAGGGGTCGGTCCGCAGCACCGGCCCAGCGGTGAAGGGCCTGGTGGATGCTCTGTCCCACTGCCCGGGCGTCGGCGTCGACCTCGTCGTCGGTGGCGGGACCGTCGACGCCCAACACCTGGGACATGAACCAGGCCAGAGGTTGGGAGGCGAAGCGCTCCAGGGAGGTGACCGCCATCGGCTCGGACCTGGGGGCGCCGAATGTCTTGGCGGCGCCAGGGCCCAGTTCGGCGGCCAGGGCGCCCAGGTTCCCGTCGTGGGCCGTGAACCGGGCCGAGGATCGGGCGGCCCACGCATGCCAACCTCGCCGCGCCGGGCTTTCCCCGGCGAACAGCCCGGTCGCCATCACCGCGGAGGTGGCCAGAGCGGCGGAAGCACCAGCGCCGGCGGAGACCGCGACGTCGGCAGCGGCGATGAGGTCGGCCAGCCGGTCTTCGGTGGGAGTGGCGGGCACGGGACGTCCGATTCCGGCCTGGAACGATGCGACGGTGTGCTGGAGGGCTTCGGAGGGAATCCAGCGGGGTGGGTGACGCTGCACGCTCTGGTCCAGGTCCGAGCGTGACCAGAGCACGGTGGGGACCGCCGGGCCGGCCAGAGCGGCGGCCACCGCCCGTTCTGCGAGGGCCGCGCGCGTCCGGGGAGAGTCGAGACCCCAGCGGGGGTCGTCGGTGAGCGCGGCGGGAAGGAGGGGATCGGGTGAGGTCGGGGGCGGCAACTGCTCTTCGGCGGTGCCCACCAGGTAGACGCGGTCGGCGTCGATGGCGATGGCCTCGGTGAGACCCACGACCTGGACTCCCACCCCGGCCCGACCTTCGCGGGCCAGGTCGTCGTCGAGCACGGCGGCGACGGTCTCGGTCAGTGTCCGCCAAGTCGGAGGTTCCGTGAAGGCATCCAGGGAGGCCAGCGAGCGGATGCGCGCCGCCCCGCGTTCGGCCGCGCCCACCTCGACGGCGTCACCGGATGCAGCGGCGCCGCCGGGTGTGACGGCGCCGCCGGATGTAGTGGCGCCACCGGATGTAGTGGCGCCGCCGGGTGTGACCGCGTCGCCGGGTGTGACGGCGCCGCCGGGTGTAACGGCGCCGCCGCCCGAGACCTCCAAGGGTGCTCCCGCCAGGGCGTCCACGGCGTCGATGAAGGCGTGGGCCGCGTCCTTCCAGGTGCTGGCGTGGGCAACGGGTGCCAGGAGGTCCCGTGTGCTGTCCACCCAACGGCACAGGGACGACCAGGCACGACCGCTGTCGGCCGGAGCGCCCGGCCGCGACGGGGTGGGAGGGTCCCAGTCGTGCCCGCGGCGGGCCCGGTTCTCGTGCGCCAGGCGCCGCCAACGGTCGGCGGGGACCGATGTGATCGACCCGTCGTCGCGATCCCGGTACCACACGAGCGTAGAGGACTCCCACAGCCGGACCAGGGCCGCACGTTCCCAGCCGCGCCCGGGATCGGTCGGCGCATCTGGATCCGGTAGAGCCAGCAGTGCGGTGGCCACCCGCCCCCAGCGACGGGCGGACAGCGGGACCACCGAGCGCCCATGCCATGCGATGCCCGCCGTGGCGAAGTGGTCGCGCAGCAGTCGCGCGTAGGGGCGGTGGTTGCCCAGGACCACGGTGATGCGCTCCAGGGGAACCGCGTCGGGTTCGGTCGCGTCGGCCACGATGCGCCGGGCCAGTTCACGGATCTCCTCGTCGGGGTCGGTCACCGACACGACGGTGAGCTCGGGGTGGGCCACGGCGGCGGGAAGCTCTTGGGGGATCCGACCACCGAGTGCCTTCACTGCGTCGACGACACCCGAGTCGGCTTCGGCGCGACCCACCGTCGTTGCCACGACCGTCACCGGGATGTGCCGGGCCAGCGCACGGATCAGCGTTGCCGTGCCCGGGTCGGGCTTCTGGGGGAAGACCACCACGACCCCGCCCAGGGCGATGGCCACCTCGGGTCGTTGCGCGATGGCCGCGGCGGCGCGCCTGACGAGTTCGGTCTCGTCACGGAAGCCCCGTTCATCGAGGAGCGCGCGGACCCGCCGGTGCACCTGCACCGCGGCCGCTTCGACCTCGGTGGCTCCGCTAGGGGCGCGCGTCGGGTCGGCCGAGGAGGCCGGCGTCCGGTCCTCCTGGGTGTCGTGGCCTGACCAGGGGTCGCCCTCGGCCCAGAGGACCGACAGGCGCCGGTGGGTGTCCACCAGGGCGGCCTGGGTCGCCGCCTCGCGGGCCACGTCGGCCAGCGGCGCGGGTGGGTCGGCCAGCACCTGGCGGACGGCGGTGGCGAGCGCGGCCGTGGTGACCGGTAGGAGCCGGCGTGGAGCCAGTTCGGCCGTGGTGGCAACCAGTTCGGCCAGGCGGTTGCCGGTGACCAGGTGCAAGCCGGCCACGCCCACGCGACCGCCCTCCCAGCGCATTCGGGCCAGGCGACGCCGCAGCGTCACCCCCGTCGTGTTGCTGGGGACCACCAGGACCACGGGGCGCAGGGGGTCGGCTGCCTTGTGGGCGCGCACGACCTCCTCGACTGCCAGGAGGGAGTCGAGGCCGTGTGGGACCCAGGTGACATCTACGTCGGTCACGCTGCATGGTCGCACGTGAACACGACAGCGCGCGTCGCCAGGATCAGTAGGTGGGAGGCCGCGTGGTGCGGCGCGGGTTCGGAGGCGTCAGACGATGCGTACGCTCAGCGCTTCGTCGCCCTTGCGTCCCGGGCCGATCTCGAACTCGACCCGCTGACCTTCTTCGAGGGAGCGGTAGCCCGAACCCTCGATCTTGGAGTAGTGGACGAAGACGTCGTCGCCGTCTTCGCGGGAGATGAAGCCGTAGCCCTTCTCGTTGTTGAAGAACTTGACGGTTCCCTGCGGCATTGCGTGTCCTAACTGCAAGTGAATGTGATGGTCACCGGCACTGCCGGCGACGGGGGCATCGTAGCAACTCGGTCGGCCAGAACCATCTTCGGGCGGTATGGGCTGGTGGTCATCGCATCAGGTGGCGGGCCGAGTAGACCGGAAGGTCCAAGAAGGTGAGCACCCCGGGTTCGGCCTCGCACACGTGGGGGATGGCGTTGATCACGTGCATGGCCGTGGCCAGGCAGCCGGCGTGGTTGTGGTCACCGTGCCGTGACGACAGCTCGAGGTCGAGGCGTAGCTGGGGTTCGCCGTCCACGAGGATCCTGTAGCCCTGACCCCGGGGCCAGGCGGGGGCGTCACCGTCGCGCAATCGGGTCACGTGTTCCACGACGATGCGGGGGCTGTTGTCCACCATGCCCCGCACCTCGAAGCGGATGCCCGAGATCGTGCCGGCCTCGATGCGTCCCGAAGCGATGTCGAAGGGCTCGTCGGCGGTGATGACCTCGTGGGTCTCGGTGATGTCGTCGAGGGCCACCCCGAGGGCCTGGGCGACCAGGGCCACGACCGGCCCCCATGCCAGCGACACGCTGCCCGGGGCGAGCAGCAGGGATCGGGAGGTGTCGGGCTGGCCGAAGCCCATGATGTCGAACATCGTGCCGGGGTTGTCCCAGGTGGAGTAGTTCACGATCTCCATCATGCGGACCGTGTGTACCTCGCGGCACAGGGCCATGGCCCCCACCGCGAGGCCGGCGTTGCCGTAGCCGGGATCGATGCCCGATGTGTAGATGGAGCTGCCTCCTTCGCGGCAAGCCGCCTCGAGGCGCTCGAGGGTGCCGTCGTCGAGGGCTCCGGGGTGCAGCAGGGGGACGAAGGAGGTGTTGACCACGTTCTTGCCGGCACCGAGCATCCCGCACAGGTCGTCCACCACCTCGCCGGGCCTCACGTCGGAGTGGGCCATGTAGCAGATGCAGTCGGCATCGCTCTCGAGCAGAGCCGTGGCGTTTCGGGTGGCGGTGACCCCGAGTGGGGAGATGCCACAGAGCTCACCGGCGTCGCGACCTTCCTTGGAATCGCTGTGCACCCACAGGCCGACCAGATCCAGGTCGGGATGGGCTGCGATTGCGGGCACTGCGTGCACGCCGACGGTGCCGGTGGCCCACTGGATAACTCGGTAGCTCATTGCGTTCCCTTCGGCGCCCGGCCTGTTCGGGTGCCGGGCTGTCGGGATGCCGGGCTGTCTGGGTGCCGGGGCCATCCTACGCGGCGGCGCCCAGGGCGCCGTCGGGCAGAGCCCTGGCGAAGTCGACGAGCCAGTGGCGCAGGCCTGCTTCTCCTTCGGAGCCGATGCGGTCCAAGGAGGCCTGCCAGATCCCGTCGGTGATGCCCAGCGGACCGCGCGGGGTCAACTCGACCTCGTACTCGACGCGCGTACCGGTGGGCAGGTCGTGCATCCGGATGGTATCGACCAGGTGCACGAATCGGTTCGAAGCCTCCAGAGAGACCGTGTGGCGGGGAGCGAAGAGCACCACGTGGTAGTCGAGGCTCACGGGGAATCCGAAGCCACGGACCTTCACCTGGTAGCGCGTCCCGATACGTACAGATCCCCGGGTCGACTTGCGGGCCCGTACCACGGCAGGGTCCCACTGCTCAGTGGTGGCGAAGTCGTGCAGGTGGTCCCAGACGGCCTCACGAGGTGCTTCGACGTCGATGCTGGAGCTGTAGAAGGCCATGTCAGGCTGCCTTTCGTTCTTCGAGCAGGGCCAGCGCTGTCGCGTGGCCGGCGGCACCGCCGCCTACGGGGAGAGGTCGCAGGTTCTTGGCCCCAGGTGGCGGGAGGGCCGAGGCCAGGGAAGCCTGGCGAAGGGCGATGTCTCGCCGGAGGCTGCCCTTCAAGAGGTTCTGGGTCTGTGCACGGCGGCGGCGGGCCACGACGCCCTTGCCGGCCAGGGCGAACACGGCGGACCCGGCGATGACGATGATGAGCTCCATGGCTGTCCTCCGAACGGACTGGTACGAATGGATTAGTACTAATCGGTGTAACCAACGCCCGCCCTGGAGGTATTCCCGTTCCGCTGTGACCGCGCCATGCTGGGAGCAACGGGGACAGAGCCCGAGGATCGTCTGGGAGGAAGCCATGAGCACAGACATGCCGAGAGGGCGTTCCGCCGGTTCCGCCGGCGAGAGCCGTCGTGGATTCGGTCCTGGAGAACTGGTGGCCCGCGAAGGGGAGGTTCTCGTGGCCGGTTGGGAACCCGATCTCCCCGAAGGCGACACGCTTCAGCGGCGGGCCCTCCTTGCCAACGCCCGCCGCGTGGCCCACGACGCAACCACCGGCGGGTTCCCCTTCACCCAGGACGACGAGGTGACCATGGGGACCACCATGGCCTCGGGCAGCTTCGCCAACTGGGTGGTGGTCATGCAGCCCGTCACCGATGGCGCCGCCCTGGCGGCCAGAGCGCGGTCCTTCTTCGGAGCTGACTTCAGCATCGTGGTCAGCCCGTGGCCGATGCCCGACATGTCCGAGCACGGCGGGAAGCGCATCGGTCACCCCCCGCTCATGGTGCGCCTACCCGGTGGTTCGGTGCCCGAAGCCCCGCCCGGCCTCGAGATCCACGAGGTCACCGACGCGGCCGGGATCGCCAGCTTCGAGGCCGCACTGATCGACGGGTATCCCGTCGACGGGATCGAGGACCGGCAGGTGGGCTGCGTGGTGCGACCGGGAATGCTCGAAGCGTCAGAGTGGGGACGGACGCGCCGATTCGTGGGTGTGGTCCAGGGCGCACCGGTCGCCACCGCCGCGGTGTTCCTCCACGGTGACAGCGCCGAGATCGACTACGTGGCCACCCTGCCTTCGGCTCGCGGCCACGGTCTCGGGGCCGCGCTCACCTGGACGGCCACACTGGCCGATCCGGCCGCCACGGCCATGCTGATCGCCAGCGACGACGGCCGCCCGGTCTACGAGCGGATGGGTTACGTCGCCGTCGAGCGCTGGACCGTCTGGGGCCTCCAGCAGTCCTGACAGAGCGCTCAGGTCGTGGGAGGCGGCGCCACGAAGTCGATCAGCGTCTCGACGGCGGCCAGCAGTGAGGGCTCGAGGTCGCGGTAGGTGTCCACCGAAGCCAGGATGCGTACCCACATCTCGTGGGTCGAGCCGCTCCAGCCCAGTGCCGCGCAGATCCCTTCCTTCCAGGGTCGTCCGGGAGGGATCTCGGGCCAGGCCTCGATGCCGACCACGGCGGGCCTGACGGCCTGCCAGATGTCCACGAAAGGGTGTCCCTGAACGAGCACGTGGGGGGAGCGCACCAGCCGAGCCAGGTGCTCCTCCTTCGTTCCGGCGACGAGGTGGTCCAAGAGGATCCCCAGGCGTCGGTCGGGTCCGGGAGCGAAGCCCTCCACGGCCCGCACCAGGTCGTCTGCCCCACCCAGAGGTTCGACGACGACCGCTTCCGACCGCAGGTCGTCGCCCCAGACCTTCTCGACCAGCTCGGCGTCGTGGATTCCCTCCACCCAGATCCGGCTTCCGCGGGCCACCCGGGCCGGAGCGGGCGCCGAGGCGATCGACCCCGACGCGGTCCGGGTCGGGGGCCGGGGCCGGTCCGGGTCGTCTCTGGCCGGAGCCGTCCCCCGCGCCGGGGGGACCAGGTTGACCGCGGCTCCCTCGAAGACGAAGGCACCCGCGGCGTTGGTGACCGTGTGCTCCTGGCCCTGCGGGTCGCGCAGGCGCACGGCCGTGGAGGTGCAGCCGGTCACCACCCCCTCCAGCCCCGAGTCGCGGTGACGGACCCGAAGGCCGGGAGCGGCATCCACCCGGGCGAAGGCCGGGCCGTGGCGCGGAGCATCGAGATCGATGGGCCCGGCCAGGATCCCGTCGCTGGTCACGGTCGGCGAGGTTAGGAACCCCGGTGGGCCCGGTGGTGGATGCCGAGGTTGGGGCCCGAGGGCGTCGGGTGTGCCAGCGTGGAGGGATGGATCAACTCGCCGAGCTCGGCTTCTACGCTCTCGCTGGGCACACCGATGCGCCCCGGGACGCCCTGGCGCAAGCCCACAGGGCCGAGAGCCTGGGTATGGGGTCGGCTTTCGTGTCGGAACGCTTCAACGTGAAGGACGCGGCGGTGCTCTCGGGCGCGCTGGGAGCGGTGACCGACGACCTCGGCATCGCCACGGGCGCCACCAACCACAACACCCGTCATCCCCTGGTCACCGCCACGATGGCCACCACGATGCACCGCCTCACAGGTGGTCGCTTCGCCCTCGGGCTGGGCCGTGGCTTCGACTTCCTGTTCGATGTGATGGGCCTTCCCCACGTGACCCTGGCCCAGCTCACCGACGTGGCGGGGATCCTCCGCCGCCTCTGGAAGGGCCAACCGGTGGCCGGGCACGACGGGCCGGCGGGCCGCTTCCCCTTCCTGATGCAGGACGCCTCCTTCGACGAGGACATCCCGCTCATGCTGTGCGCCCTGGGCCCCCGTACCCTCGAAGCGGCGGGAGCCACCTTCGACGGTGTGATCCTGCACACCTTCTTCACCGACGAGACCCTGGCCGAATCGGTGGCCGCGGTGCGCAGGGGAGCGGAGGCCGCCGGTCGCGACCCCGAGGTGGTCCGCGTGTGGTCGGTCCTGGCCACCGTCGGTGACCACCTGCCCGCCGAGGCTCGACTGCGCAAGCTGGTGGGCCGCCTGGCCACCTACTGCCAGGCCTACGGAGACCTGCTGGTGCGGGTCAATGGATGGGACCCTGACGTGCTGGCCCGCTTCCGGGCCGACGAGGTGGTCGGCACCTTCGCCGGGGCCATCGACGCCCTGGCCAGCCCTGACCAGCTCGAGCACCTGGCCACCTTGTTCCCCGAGGAATGGCTGGCCGCCTCGGCCACCGGGACCTCCGAGCAGTGCGCTCGGCGCATCCTGGACCAGTTCGACGCGGGGGCCGACGGCGTGATCCTCCACGGGGCCACACCCGACGAGCTGGCCCCCGTGTTGGACGCCTACCGTGCGGTGCGCCCCGCGCAACGCTTCGAGGGCCGGTCGGCGAACCCGGGCCGCTGAGCGAGGGGGGAGCTACCCGCCGTCCTCGAGTGCGGCGGTTGCGTCCTCCCACTCGGCCATTAGCTCTGCGATGCGGTCCTTGAGCGTGTCGTGTCGCCCGCTGAGGGTTTCGACCCGCTTGCGGTCACCTGCCCCGTCGTTGTCGTAGGTGGCCGGGTCGGCCAGGGCCCGCTGCACTTCGGCCAACTCCTCCTCGGCGGCCGCCCATGCCTTCTCGGCTCGGACCACCCGGCGCTTGAGGTCCTTGGTGGCGGCGTGGCTCGCCTGGCGTTGCCGGGCGGACTCACGCCTCTGGGAGGCCCTGCCCGGTCGCTTACTCGGGCCGGCGGTGTCAGCCGGCGCCGATGGAGGCATGCGCGTGCCAGCGGGTTGTCGCCCCCGGGAAGCCTGTACCCGGACACCGGTGGCCGGCGCCTGCGTCGAGGGTGGGCGCGGTGGCTTTCGCCTCAGCTGGGCCGGTGATTCTGTCGGCCCCCCGGGCTGTGCCGGCGTGAGGATCGCCTCGTCCACTCCCTCGTGCCAGCGGGCGGTGCCGCCGCGCACCTCGACCAGGGCGTCGGCCACCTCCCGGATCAGGTAGCGGTCGTGGGTGACCAGGAGCAGGGTTCCCGGATAGGCCCGCAGCGCGTCCTCGAGCAGGTCACAACTGGGCAGGTCGAGGTGGTTGGTGGGCTCGTCGAGCACGAGCAGGTTCACCGGGTCGGCCATGACCCGGGCCAGGGCCAGGCGGGTGCGCTCGCCACCTGACAGGTCTCCCACGCGGCGCTCGGCACTGTCGCCGGGAAAGCCGAAAGAGCCCAGCAAGGTGCGCAGGTTGCGGCCGGGAAGCTCGCTGACCCCGCGCCGGAAAGCGTCATAGACCGTGTCGGTGGGGTCGAGACGGTCGGCCTGGTGCTGCTCGAACATGGCCACGTCCACGTTCGTTCCGAGCACGACTCGACCCGAGCCGGGCTCGAGATCGCCGGTGAGGAGGCGTACCAGGGTGGTCTTGCCGGCGCCGTTGGGGCCCACCAGGGCCACCTTCCGGCCGCGCTCGACTACCAGGTCCACCGCCGAGAGCACGTCGGTTCCGTCGAAGCCCACACCCGCACCCTCGGCCTCCACCACCACCCGGGAGGACCGGCGAGGGGCCGGGAAGGCGAAGCGTGCCCGTAGTTCGCGCACGGTGGGCATCTCGATGCGCTCGAGCTTCTGCAGGGTCTTGACGCGGCTCTGGACCTGGCGTGCCTTGGTGGCCTTGTAGCGGAAGCGCTCGATGAAGCGCTCGGTGCTGGCCACCTGGCGGGCCTGGCTGGCCGCGGCGGCCGCCCGCTGGGCCAGGCGCTCCTCGCGACCGACCACGAACTCCGCGAAGCCGCCCTCGTAGAGCACAGCGGTGCCCTCGGAGAGATCGATCACGCGGTCGGCCACGGCGTCGATGAAGTCGCGGTCGTGGCTGACGAACAGCAGGGCGCCGGGGAAGCGGAGCAGGTGCTGTTCGAGGAACGCCTCGCTGTCCACGTCCAGGTGGTTGGTGGGCTCGTCGAGGAGCAACAGGTCAGGGTCGGCCAGCAGCAGGCGGGCCAGGGCCACCCGCATCCGCCACCCGCCGGAGAGCTCCCGCACGGGTCGCTCGGCTGCGTCGGGAGCGAAGCCCAGACCGGCCAGGACACGGTGTGCCTCGGCCTCCAGGGCGTAACCACCGAGTTGCTCGAAGTGGCTCTGGGCGTCGCCGTAGCGCTGGAGCGCCGTGGCGTGGTCAGGATGGTCGGGATCGGCGACCGCCGCCTCCAGGTCGCGCAGGGTTCGGGCCAGGGTGGTGACTTCGGTCTTGCCGGCCAGGGTCTCCTCCATCACCGTGCCCGTGGCGGTGTCGGCCAGGTCCTGGGGCAGGAACCCGATGCTCTGGTCGCGGGGTCGGGTCACGGTGCCGGCCTCGGGGCGCTGGTGTCCCAGTAGGATCTCGAGCAGGGTCGTCTTGCCGGCGCCGTTCCCGCCCACCAGGGCGGTCCTGCGTCCCGGGTTCAGGCTGAAGGTGACGTCGTCGAAGAGCACCCGCGTCCCGAAGGCCATGCGCAGGCCCGACACCGACAGCCCGCTGGACCCGATCGCCACGCCGGCCGAGGCTACCGGCTGCCGCCCCTGGCTCCGTTCGCGGGCGGAGCGGAGGCGACCGGGGTGAGGGCCGGTCGTCCCGCCAGGACGGCCACGATGTTGTCGCAGCACATCTGCACCATCGCAGAGCGGGCCGCGGTGGTCGCCGACCCGGCGTGGGGGGCCAGCACCACGTTGGGCAGGTCGGCCAGCCCGGGAGCCAGGCGTGGTTCGTCCTCGAACACGTCCAGACCCGCCGCGGCGATGGTGTTCGAGCGCAGGGCTTCGACGAGCGCCCCCTCGTCCACCAGAGGCCCACGGGCCGTGTTGACCAGCACGGCGTGGTCGGGCAAGGCCGACAATACGGCGGCGTCGACGAGGTGGCGGGTGGCCTCGGTGAGGGGAGCGTGCAGGGTGAGGATCTCGGATCGGTCCACCAACTCCTCGAAGCTCACGTAAGTGGCTCCCAGTGAGGCTTCGTCTGGCCGGGGATGCCGGTTGTGGTAGAGCACGGGCATGGCGAAGCCGTCGGCGCGGCGGGCCACGGCGGCACCGATGGCTCCCATCCCGACGATGCCGAGGGTACGGCCGGCCACCGGGCGGCCGAGCAGTTGGTCGGGTGCCCAGCCCGGCCACCGACCCGAGCGCACCCAGTTGTCCCCCTCCACGACCCGGCGGGCCGCTGCCAGCAGCAGCGCCCAGGTGAGGTCGGCGGTGGCTTCGGTGAGCACGCCGGGGGTGTTGGTGACAACCACGCCCCGGGCTGCTGCGGCCGCCAGGTCGACGTTGTCGTAGCCCACGGCCAGATTGGCCACGATCTCCAGGTTGGGTGCGGCGTCGAGCAGTTCGGCGTCGACCCGGTCGGTCAGCAGCGTGAGCAGTGCCCGCGTAGGCCCCAGCGCTGCGAGCAGATCCTCCCGGGAGGGCGGATGGTCTGCCTCGAGCTCGGTGACGGTGAGCCCGGCGGCACGGAGGGGACCGCTGCCCGGTGGGGGCAGGCGGCGGGTCACGACGACGGTCATGAAGTCATTTCGTCGTCGGCGTGGGGCGCCGCGGCGGTCGGGTCAGTTCCGGGCCGAGAGGGGGACCGGCTGCTCGGTGATGATGAGCTGGTCGTGGGGATCGAGGGGGTTGCGTACGCCGGCCCCGTCGCTGTCCACCACACGGTCGAGGCGCACCGCCGACCAGTCGTCGAAGTCGGAGAGCACGCTCATGGAGCCGCCGGACTGGTTGATGTCCACGGCCACCGTGCCCGAATCGATGATGGTGTCGCCGTCCCAGTCGACCTCGACCCCCCCGCAGATCCCAGCCGGTTCTGACAGCGCGGTCTCGTTCAGGCTGGCTCGCCCTCCCGGCGAGTAGTCGAGCTTGCCGTCGCCGGCGACCGTGCAGTTCGTGTCGACCCCGGGGAACTGGTAGCGGTAGTTCATCACCGAGTTGTAGTTGGGCTTGTAGTTGTCGTTGTTGTTGCCGCCGTGGAGAAGGCCCAGGTTGTGGCCGACTTCGTGCATGATCGTGTTGGCCACGTTGGTGGTGCCGTTGTAGCAGTACAGCGACACGATCATGTCGTCGCCGTTGACCTCGGCCTGACCCGAGCTGGTGGAGCTCGTGTTGTATCGGTGAGGCATCAACACGTAGTGGAAGTAGCCCTCACGTGCCGCGGAGAAGTGGGTCGCCTTGATGCCCAGGTAGTCGGACCCGCTGACCCCACCGGCTATGACGCCGTCGGCGTCGGGCATCAGGTTGCCGCCGGTGAACGCGCCACCCTGCCCGTAGTCGGTCACCACGTTGATGCCGGTGGTCCCGTCGGGGTTGGTGACCGGAGCTGCCGGCGAAAGCGCTGGTGGCGCGGCTCGATGATGGCGGCGGTGGGCGGTGGCTGTGGGCCCCACAGACCGTGGGTTCGGCGTTGTCGTCGAACCAGTCGAACTCGAAGAGCAGATCCCGGTGCACGGGGCTCAGACCCATCGACGGCAGGTCGAGCCCTGCGGTGGTACCGAGCACCTCGTCGCCGTCGGTGATGCCGTCGCCGTCGGTGTCGGCCACCGTCGGATCGGTGCCGGTGTCGCTGGCATCGACGTAGGTGCCCGTGTTGGTCTCCACGGCGTCGGGTAGGCGGTCATCGTCGCTGTCCACGATCGAGACGCAGTCGATGTCGGATCCCGAGCTTCCCAGGGTGGATGCCGTGTAGCCGGCTGACACCCTGGCTTCGGCTTCGCGGTCGCCGGTGAGGTTGCCGCTCCACCCGCCGGTCGTGTCGTAGGCGGTGACGGACAGCTCGTAGGTGGCGCCCGGGGTGAGACCGACGAGCACGCAGGTGGTCAACGAGCCGCCGACGGTGAGCTCTTCGATGCCGTCGACCTCGATCCCGTAGGAAGCCACGCTGTCGCCCTCGTCGGCCTCGCTGGCCTGGCTCCAGCTGATGCGAACCAGGGGCCCAGACCCGGCCACCGTGAGGGTCGAACCGGCGGGGAACCAAGGAACGCAGGCAGCCGCGAGCAGGACCATCGCGGCTATCCCCAGCATTCCCCGGCGGGATCGGTATCGGGCCATGTGCGTGTCCTTCCCTGGGGGTTTCGTCACGGGCACAGGCCCACGTTTGGACCAGCACACCACAGGATGCCACCTGCCACCAGGCAGACGCGTCCTGGGTGCACCATCGTCAAGGCACTCGCTCTGCTTGAGCGATGCACACCATTCACCTCGCTGGGTGGCGGTCGAGAGGGGCCGCGGGGTGCCGCCGACCACGCAGCGTGGTGGTGAGTCCTTGGGGCCACGCTGGTAGCGTTCTGCTCTCCCGTTGGCTCTCCTGCTCCGCCCGTCAGGGAGGTCTCTTGTCCACGTCCTGGTTCGCTGTGGTGGCATCGGGGGTGTTCCTGGCCCGACTGGTGCCTCAACCGGTGCGCCTCGCTCGCCGCGGGGTGGCGGCCGGGGTGTCGCCCCTGGCTGCGCTCAACGCAGTGGTGGCCACGCTGGGGTGGTTGGCCTATGGCCTCGTGGTGGGCCTGCCCGTGGTGTGGATCGTGGCTGCCCTGGCCCTTGTGCCCGGGCTCTGGACCGTGGCCCTCTTGGCGGGAAGCACCCGCCGGGAAGACCTGATGGTGGCGGGCGGCTGGGCTGCGGTGGTTGTCCTGTCCTTCGGGGTGGGGTTGGCCGCAGGCGTGCTGGCGGTGGGCGTGCTGGTGACCCAGGGCCCGCAGGTCTGGCTGGCCGCGCGGGAACGTGACCTGTCGGGGATCGCTCCGGCCACGTGGTGGCTGGCCATCGCCGACGCCACGAGCTGGGGGGCTTACGGGGTGGCGGTGGCAGATCCGGCTCTGATGGGCTACGGCCTGGTGCTGTCGGCATCGGCCTCCGTTGTGCTGGCCCGCCTCTGGTGGACCCGCCGGGCTGTGCTGGCTCCGGCGGTGGCGGTGTGATGGTCAGCGCCGCGGAGGCCGTCGAGGTGGCCCGGGACCAGGCCCGTCGCGGCGGCCTGGTCGTCGAGGCGGTAGGTGACCTGGTGCACCGGGCAGCACGTGAGGTCGAAGGAGGGCTGCTCCCCTCCTGCCAGTTGGCGCTGGCCCACGGCGGCCGTGTGGTGGTGGCCGTGACCCTGGGTGACGCGGACGACGCCGACCGCTATCCGATCTTCTCGTGCACGAAAGCCATCACCGCTGCGGGCGTCTGGCGTCTCCTGTCCGATGGCCGTCTCGATCGCCACCAGAGCGTCGTCGAGTTGGTCCCCTGGCTCGGTTCGGCCTCAGATGGCGAGCACCGGGACCGCATGTCCCGGGTCACGGTCACCCACCTCCTCACCCACACCGCAGGGTTCCCGCAGGCCCCTCTGGGTCCGCCCGCGTGGGACACGCCAGCCGGGAGGAAGAAACGTATGGCCCGGTGGCGATGCGTCACCGAGCCGGGCACACAGTTCGAGTATCACCCCACCGCCGCCCACTGGGTGCTGGCCGAAGTCGTCGAGGCGGTGACCGGGATCGACCACAGGGCCTGGGTCCGTGATCAGGTGATCGCACCTGTCGGCCTGACCCGGATGCAACTCGGCCTTCCCGTCGGCGTTCCCGTGCCGAACGGCCAGCCCGCCAGGGAGGTGGTGGTGGTGGGAGAAGCTCCCAGCGCCACCGAGATCGAGGCTGCCCTCGGCGTCCGGATCGATCTGGCGGATCTGGTGGGTGAGGTCACCGACGAGGCCAAGGTGAGCCTGGGTCGTCCCGATGTGCTGGCTGTCGGCATCCCCGGTGGGGGAGCGGTGAGCACCGCAGCGGATCTGGCCATGTTGTACCAGGCGTTCCTCCACGATCCGGGAGGGCTGTGGGATCCCGACGTGCTGACCCTGGGTGCGGCCGAGGTCTGTTGTGACCTACCCGACCCGCTGACAGGTGTGCCGGCCCACCGCACCCTGGGGTTGGTGCTCGCCGGCGATGACGGCCACGCCGCGGCGCGGGGATTCGGCCACACGGTCTCACCGGGCGCGTTCGGTCACGACGGTGCGGGAGGCCAGATCGCCTTCGCAGACCCGGCCACGGGCGTGTCCTTCGCCTATGTGACCGACGGGCACGACCGCAACGTGTTGCGTGAGTGGCGACGTACCGCAGGGATAGCCAGCCGGGCCGGTCGTTGCACCCCCACCGGGCGATGAGCCCCTTGGGGCGAAGAGCCGGCCGGAGCCGTCCCGCTCAGATCATCACGCCCACGTTGGCGTCGGTGTGGGCTCGCATGAAGCGCACCAGCGTCGGCAGGTAGGCACCGATCGGCGGGCAGGTCACGTCGCTCCCCGCTAGGTCGCGATCGGCGTTGGTGGTGTCGTAGTGGGTGGGGTGGGTGAAGTACTCCACGGCGCTGGCAGGGATCCCCACGGCGCGGGCCAGGGGCGGGATGTGGTCGAGGGACCAGGTGGTGAGGCGGTGGGGCAGAGGCACCCGGATGCCGCGACGGTCGGTGGCCCGGCACATCTCGTCCAGCAACTCGTCGACGGTGAGCGGTCGCGGGTCGGCGAGTTGGTAGGTGACCCCTGCCGATGTGTCGAGGCCTGACAGGTGTCCGATGGCGTCGAGCACGAAGTCGGAGGGCACAACGTTGAGGCGGACCGCTGTGGGGTCGCCCACCACCGGAACGAGGGCCCAGCGGGGCTGGCGTAGCAGCCACTGCAACAGGAAGTAGGGCCCGTCGTACTTCTGGGTGTCCCCGGTGCGGGAGTCACCCACCACGATCGAGGGTCGGTAGACGGTGGTGGGCATGCCCCCCTCCCGGGCGGTGGCCACATCCATCTCGGCCAGGAACTTCGTCTCCTCGTAGTAGTTGTTGAACCGCTGACCGCGATCGAGGTCCGTCTCGCGGAAGGGCCCGCAGAAGCGACCGCTCACGTAGCAGGTGCTGACGTAGTGGTGGCGGGTCAGTCCGGCGCACTCCTCGGCGAAGCGCAGCACGTTGCGGGTGCCGTCGACGTTGACAGCCATGCCCACCTCGCGGGGCACGCTCAGGTCGTAGACCGCGGCCAGATGCCACACCTCGGTGGTGGAGCCGACGAGGCCGGCCCGGTCGGCCAGGCCCAGGTCGGGTGCGGTCAGGTCGCCTTCGACCAGATCGATCCGGCCGGCCAGGCCGGGATCGTCGGCTTCGAGTGCCCGGACCCGCTCGCGGGCGGCGCCGGCGAACTTGGCTTGCACCAGGCATGTCGCCCGGGCCTCGGGGTCGCGTCCGAGGATGCGGGGCAGGAGGCGGGCACCCAGGAAGCCGGGAAAGCCTGTCAGGAAGATGCTGCGCATCGGGTCAGTCTCGTCGCGGGGTCCCGATCCCGCCACCCCGGCACCCGGAAGTCCCCGGCTCCACCCGTGTTCCGCGTTCTGCCCGCGGTGGCCCGCCATGGGCCCCGCCTCGATTCTCGGCGCCGGATCGGCGCTAGGGTCCCAGGCATGAGCGAGCGCGACAAGCCACACGTATACGTCCCGCCCGGCGAGACCCCACCGGCGGAACTGGTCATAGAGGACATCGAAGAGGGAGAGGGTCCCGAGGCGGCGGCCGGCCAGGAAGTCGAGGTGCACTACGTCGGCGTGTCGTGGTCCACCCGGCAGCAGTTCGACGCCTCCTGGGACCGCAACGATTCGTTCAGCTTCCGCCTGGGCGGTGGTCAGGTGATCGCCGGGTGGGACCAGGGCGTGGCCGGCATGAAGGTCGGTGGCCGGAGGCGCCTGGTCATCCCGCCGGGCATGGCCTACGGCAAGAGAGGAGCGGGCGGGGTCATCGGCCCCGACGAGACGCTCGTCTTCGTCGTCGACCTGCTCGATGCCCGCTGAGGGTTCGGTCATGGCGTACTCAGTGGAATCTCACGAGACCGTCCTGCGACCCACCGCCGTGGTGCGTTCGGTCCTGTCTCCCGAAGCCGTACCCACCTGGCTCCCCGAGGCCTATGCCGAGGTCTACGCCCACCTCGAGCGCGCGCCGGCGTGGAGCCGGCCGGTCCCCCCTTCGCCAGGTACGCCTTCGAAGAAGGCGAGTTCGACATCGAAGCCGGGTTGCCCGTCAAGGAGCCCATCGACGCTGAAGGGGTGATCGAGCCCTCCACGCTTCCTTCGGCAACGGTCGCGGTGGTTCGCCACACCGGCAGCTACGACACCCTCGACGCGGCCTTCGACGCCATCGACACCTGGCTGAGCGAGAACGGGCACGAGCAGTCCGACGCGCACTGGGAGGTGTATCTGGTCTCGGCCTCCAACGAGGCCGACCCCCGCCGCTGGGAGACAGACCTGGTCGTGCCCTACTTGCAGTAGCGGGCCGCCGGGTTCGGCGACGGTCAGTCCAGGAGGTGGGGCACCAGGTCCCGCACCGAGAGGATCCCCACCACGGTGCCGTCCTCGAGGACGGGGAGGTGGCGGATGCCTCCCTCCACCATCGTGGTGGCCGCGGTGGCCACGTCGTCGTGCGGCCCTGCCCAGACCACGTCGTAGGCCATGCGTTCGGACACCCGTTCCTCGTCCAGGTCAGTGCCGTCGGCGACCGCCCTCACGATGTCACGCTCCGAGATGATCCCGGCGGGCTCGTCCTGGCCGCGAACCACCAGCGCACCTACTTCTTCGCGGGCCATCACCTCGGCCGCCTCACGCAAGGTGGTGGACAACGCCACCGCGACGGTGGTGCGCTTCATGACCGACGAGACCGGGGTGTGCTGACTCACGACGCCTCCTGGAGTTGCGGGCTACCCCAGCAGGTTGGCAAGTGGGGGGCACGGCGCGCCAGCCTGGACGGATGGGGGAACGTCCCTGGTGGCAGACCACCACCATCTACCAGGTGTACCCGCGCTCGTTCGCCGACAGCGACGGTGACGGAGTAGGTGACCTGGAAGGCGTCATCGGCCACCTCGACCACATCGCTGATCTGGGCATCGGCACGGTGTGGCTGTCCCCGTTCTTCGCCAGTCCACAGCGTGACCTGGGCTACGACGTGTCCGACTACTGCGCCGTGGCTCCCGAGTACGGCACCCTCGAAGACGCCGAACGGCTGGTGGCGGCTGCGCACGACCGGGGCATGCGGGTCATGTTCGACCTGGTGCTGAACCACACGTCCGACCTCCACCACTGGTTCACCGAGTCCCGCAGCTCTCGCGACAACCCCAGGGCGGACTGGTACATCTGGGCCGACGGGCGAGGCCGGGAAGGGCGCCGGCCCCCCAACAACTGGCGCTCGGCCCTCGAGCTGACCTCCGCGTGGCAGTGGGACCCGGGACGGGGGCAGTGGTACCTGGCCACGTTCCTTCCCTTCCAACCCGACCTGAACTGGCGTCATCCCGCGGTGAAGGCCGCCATGTTCGACGTGGTCCGGTTCTGGCTCGACCGCGGAGTGGACGGCTTCCGCCTCGACATCTTCGGCCAGATCATGAAGGACGCGGCCCTGCACCCGAACCCCTTCCGACCCGGGATGCAGACCGGGTTCCCCCGCCTGTGGCAACGCCGCCACACCGAGAACACCCCCGACAACGTTTCCCTGGCCACCGAGTTGCGGGCTGTGTGCGAAGCCTATGAGCCCGAACGCATTCTGTTGGGCGAGGTCTTCGGCTCCGCCGATGTGTTGCGCCGGTTCCTGGCCGCTGGTCGAGGACTGCATCTGGTGTTCCTCTTTGACTTCCTGGCCTACCGGTACCGGGCGTCGTTCTTCCGCGATCGGGTGGCTGCCTACGAGGCGTCCTTCCCCGACCCCTACCAGCCCACCTACGTCCTCGAGAACCACGACCGCTCCCGGACCGTCGACCGCGTCGGAGGTCACCTGGGCAAGGCCCGGGTGCTGGCGACGCTTCTGTGCACGCTGCGGGGCGTCCCCACCATCTACCAGGGGCAGGAGATCGGGATGGCCAACACCTACCTGCCGCTGAGGGACGCCGTCGATCCGATCGCGGCGACCGCCTTCCGGTGGGTGCCCGAAGCGGTGGCTCGCCGCCTACCCGAACGACTGAACCGGGACGAGGTGCGCACCCCCATGCAGTGGACGGGGGCCGCCGGCGCCGGGTTCTGCCCGCCGCCGGCGACACCGTGGTTGCCGGTCAACGCCAACGCCCGAGAACGCAACGTGGCCGCCCAGACCGGTGATCCCCACAGCCTGCTCGAGCTGTACCGGCGGCTCCTGCACCTGCGCCGGCGCCTTCCGGCGCTGCACGGTGGTGCCCTGGAACTCCGTGACGAGGGAGGCCCCGACGTGGTCAGCTTCGACCGCCACGGTGGCGGCGACCGGGTGCGGGTGGTGGCCAACCTCGGTACCCGGACGGCGCGGGTGAACCTGCACGACACCGGACCCGGGGTGCCCGAGGTTCTGGTGACCACTGACGAGGCCAGCGATCTCGGTGGCGCCGCCGGCAGGGCGCTGGTGCTGGCACCCCACAGTGCCGTCGTGCTCGACCTCGGTGAGGAGAACTGAGATGACCGAACCCCTGGACCGCCTCCTGGCGCTGCTCGACCTCGATGAACTCGGACAGGACCGGTACCGGGTACCCAACCCGGACCGTGGCTACGGACCACGCGTGTTCGGTGGGCAGGTGGCGGCCCAGGCACTGCGGGCCGCGCAGCGCAGCGTGGCCGAGGAGCGCTCCGCCCACTCGTTCCACGGCTACTTCCTGCTGCCCGGACAACCCGGTGCCCCCATCGTCTACGAGATCGAACGCACCCGGGACGGCCGCTCCTTCACCACCCGGCGGGTCGTGGCCCTCCAGGGTGACGACGTCATCTTCGAGGCCTCGGTCTCGTTCCATCGTCGCGAGGAGGGTCACGACTACCAGCAGCCCCTGCCTCGCGACGTCCCCGCTCCCGCTGACAGCCCTCCGATGCTGACCTTCATCCCCGAGGAGGAGCGGGCCAACCTACCTTTCGAATGGCGCGACGCCGGGGCCAGCGCCCCCGACGAGCGGGGTTGGGTCGCCTCGACCCGCCGGGCGTGGATGCGCATCCGCGAGCCGGTGCCCGCCGATGACGCCGTGCATCAGTGCCTGTGCACCTTCATGTCCGACATGGGTGCGGTGATGGCGGCCATCGCCCCAGGGGTCGATCTGGGTGCCGAGCGCATCATGGGTGCCAGCCTCGATCATTCCCTGTGGTTCCACCGGGCCATCCGGGTAGATGAGTGGTTCCTCTACGACGCCCACTCCGTGTCGAACTTCGGGGCCCGTGGGCTCATGCGCGGCACCCTCCACAGCGAGGCGGGCGTGCTCGGGGTCTCTGTGGCTCAGGAGGCGCTGCTGCGCATCCCTCGCTGAGGCTCACGTCGGCTCGAGCCCGGTGAGTGTCCAGGACGAGGTCTCGGAGTAGTCGATCGCACCTATGACGGTGTCGGTGCTCACCTCCACGGACCGGTCGGCTCGCACGATCATGTTGTCTTCGACCGTCACCCAGACGTGGAAGGTCTCGAGGCCCTCCTGGGCGCCGCTGAGGGTGCGCTCGGTGTACAGGTGGTGGGCCTCCACGGTCTCCGATCCCACCCGAACCACTTCGGTCCCCTCGTAGCTGGTGGGGCCTGCGGCGGTGGTCTCGCCCCCGATGGTGTTGCTCGTTCCCACGCACGTGCCTGGCTCGCTGTCGCCCACCCGGGCCCCTGCGAGCAGCCAGGGCGCGGCGGGATCACACACGAACACCGACTCGTTGTCGATCACCCCGAAGGTGAAGTCACGGCGCGAGAAGCTGGTGCCGCCCTCCTCGACGAGGCCTTCCTCGGTGGCGCACAGGTCCCAGCTCTGCCAGTGGTTGGTGTTGTAGTCGATCCGGAAGGTGAAGCAGGTCCGGGTCGGTCCAGACCACGGTGGCGGGCATCTCCGGTCCCTGACGCTCGACCAGAGGAGGGAGGCTGGTGTCCTCGGAGCCCTCCCCCTCGAAGAGGTATATGCCCGTGGCAGGGCGCACCGGGCCGGAACCCGTGGTCGGTGCCGTGGCCGGTGTCGTGGACGTTCCTGTGGCCGCTTCCGGACCCGTGGCCGGGGGCAAGGTGCTGGTGGCCAGGCGCTGTCGAACCTCGTCCAGGGTCACCTGCCGGGGCTCTTCTCGGCCCAGGACCACGATCGCGAGCCCCAGCCCCAACACCAGGACGATCGCTGCCAATGGTGTGGCCACCTTGGCCCACAGGGGAAGCCGGCGCCATCGACCGCGCCGACCGTCGAGGGTCTCGGGGTCACCTGCGGAGGGGGCGGGCCTCCGCTCAGCACTGGAGGGCACCATCCCAGCCTGCCACCTCGCGCTCTCTCCCTCAGGTTTCTTTGACCGATACTGAGCGATTATCGCTCAGTATCGGTCAAAGAAACCGGGGTGGGGCTGGGGTGGGGCCGGGGTGGGGCTGGGGTGGGGCTGGGGTGGGGATCGTCGGGTCAGCTCAACTGGCTGCGGGCCTCGGCCCAGCGGCGCTCGAACTCGGCTCCGCTGATGGGGCGAGTGGCCACCCGCGGATCGGCCGGGTCGAGGGCCTGCTCGACGAAGGACTCGGCCCCGCTTCCGGAACCGATGGGTCCCCCGTGGCCCTCGCCGCGCCACTCCTGGAGCGTGGCTGCCGCCAGAGGTCGCCCGCTGGCCCGGTCGATCTCGAGCTGGCGCACCGCCCAGCCGTCGGGGCCCACCTCCCAGTAGAACTCGATGTCTTCGGCGGCCGCCGTGAAGAACCGTCGGCCGAACAGGCTGGGATCGGGTCGATGCTCGGGCGCCGCCTGGTGACCCTCGGTTCGGGAGGGTGCCGCTGGCTCGGGGGTGGGGACCGTGACGTTGACCACCGGAGGCTCCTGAGCGGGGAGGGTGACGTTGACGACCGGAGGCTCGGCCACAGGAACGGTGACCTCCACGACCGGAGGTTCCGCGGTGGGGACGGTGACGTTGACAACCGGTGCGGGCGCGGGGGGTCGCTGGCCGAGTTGGCCGATGCCGTCGGCGATGGTGCCCAGTTGGGCCACGGCGCGCACCATCGGGTCGGTGTCGTCGCCCCCGAGAGCCTGGTTGCGCCCGAAGGCCGACCGGATCTCGGCTACGCGTTCCTCCTCGGCGGCCGTGAGCACGCCGCGCAGTTCACGGAGCCGCAGCAGGTTCTGCTCGGCGCCGGTGGTGAGGGTCTGCGCCTCGCCCCGGTAGTGGTCGTCGATGAGCGCCTCGAGCTCGGTCTCGTTCATCGCCGGGACGACCTTCTCGGCGAGCTTGTTCATGTTGCGGTAGCTGCCCTGGAGCTTGAACGGCGGCTCGGTGCGGTACGCCTCGTCCTGGGAGGCCGACGCGATGTACTGCGGCGTTCACCCGAGCAGCACCTCGCTGGACGCGCGAAGAGGCGCTCGCAGCACCGCCAGGATCTCGTCGAGCTCGGCCGCCGAGTAGCCGTGCGGAGAGCTCGGTCGGCGGCGATCGCCTCGCCCTGCGCCATGCGGACGAGCTTGTAGCACGTCGTCGCGGCTCGCGCGCTGGCCAGCGGCGCCAGCACCGGGTTCGAGGTGAGCGCGTTCTCGAGGTAGCTGAGCGCGAACAGGTCGTCGCTGGCCGCTCGAGGATGTCGCCCAGGTTGTAGGTGTCGGCGCGGTTGGCCAGCATGTCGGGGATCTGGAAGCTTCTCGCCGGACTCGGTGTAGGGGTTGCCGGCCATGCACGACGCAGAACTTCTTGCCGCGCAGGTCGTAGGTGCGGGTTCGGCCCCGCCACACGCCCTCGATGCGGCGCTGGGCGTCGCACAGCGAGATGAACTTCTGCAGCAGCTCGGGGTGCGTGTGCTGGATGTCGTCGAGGTAGAGCATCACGTTGTTGCCCATCTCGAAGGCGAGGTTGATCTTCTCGACCTCCTGGCGCGCGGTGGCGTTGGGCGCCTCGGCCGGGTCGAGCGAGCGCACGCCCGTGGCCGAGCGCCGGGCCGTTGACCTTCACGAAGACCAGGCCGAGGCGGTTGGCGACGTACTCCATGAGCGTCGTCTTGCCGTAGCCGGGCGGCGAGATCGAGCAGCAGCAGGCCCATCAGGTCGGTGCGCTTGCTGTCGCCCAGCGGCGCCGATCTGCTTGGCCAGGTTGTCGCCGATGAGCGGCAGGTAGACCTCGTCGATGAGCTGGTTGCGCACGAAGGCGCTCATCACCTTGGGCTTGAGCTCGTCCAGGCGCAGTGCCGTCCGCTCTTCTGCCAGCAGCTCGGAGCGGCGTCGCTGGTATGTCCGGAACCCGGGCATGCGGTGGAGGCGGAACTCCTCGGTGCGCTCCAGCAGCTCGTCGAGGCGGAATCGCAGGGCGCGGTCGGAGATGTTGGGATGGGTCGAGAGCAGGCCGGTCACCTCGGCCGCTGTGGCCGACGATGACACCTGGCGCTCGACACCGGCACCCACTTCGAGCAGCGCCACCGCTTCGGCCGCCACCGGAGCCAGGCGGGAGTGGTTCTCGGGATCGCTCCTGGACAGCTCGCTCAGGTGGGCGTGTACCCAGGCCCGGGCCAGCTGATGCCGTTCAGGGGAGTGGTCGGCGAAGCGGCCGAGGTCGTCGGTCAGGGCCGAGCGCCCACCACCGGGATCCAGCGAGGCCAACAGCCCGTCGTGCAGCTCGACCGCCTCGGCTGTGGTGGTGAAGCGCACCGGGTCGGTACCGGCGAGCTCTTCCAACAGGTAGGCGGCCGCCTGCCCCGCACGGCCCGAACCATCGGCCTGTCCGGGAGGCTCGCCTGATCCCGCGACTGACTGGGATCCAACGCCGGGCCCAGGTCCCGCGTCGGATCTCAGTGCGGAGCAGAGGCCGGCCTCGTCATGCCAGGATCGCACCGCCGCGGCCAGTTCGAGGCGCAGTTCCTGGTGGGTGGGGGAGGGGCCGTAGGTGTCGCGCAGGCGGGCCATGGACCGGGCCCGCCGCTGCCAGAGCTCGCGCTCAGTCGGGTCTGCGGCCGCCCACCAGCGCTGGGCAGCGGCTCTCGCCGCCGGGGAGAAGCGCAGCACCCCGGCGGTGTCCCACAAGCGCAGCAGCCGGTCGAGCAGCAGGCCGGCATCGTGGTCGTGTACGCCCCGTTCGTAGGCCTCTTCGTAGCGGGCCTGGGCCTCGACGTGGACCAACTCTGCCAGTTCGTTCGCGCCGCCGGCGGCGCTCTGGTGCAGACGGGTGAGGTTCCAGCCGTCACGCCCCTCCACCGCGGCGGCCAGGATGGAGGTGGCCAGGTGCTCGGCCCGGCTGACGTGAGCGTCCTCGGACACCAGGAGCTGGTCCCACCACGCCCGGGTCTCTGCCAGGAATGACTCGTCGGTCACCGGCTGGCGGTAGTCGGTACCGGTGATCACGACGTCGAGTCCGGCCCCACCGGGAATCAGGGTCAGGTCGGGCCGGACCGTGTTCACGCTGAAGCGGTGGCGTCCGAGGCGGATGACCTGAGCGCCCTCCTCGAATATCTCCTGGCGGTCGCGTAGCGACCGGGTGGCGTCTTCGCGGGTGGCCTGGAGTCGGCGTTCCAGTTCGCCGGCCCGTACCGCGTCGTCCAGCTCTCGCAGCTGTGAGGCGGTCGTACGCAGGCGGGCCACGAGCTGATCTCCCGCGTAGAAGGTGTTGATGGCGTCGAGCGAGTCGAAGGTCTCCACCCGCCGGGCGACCGCGTCGATGAGCCGGGACCCCGCATCGGCCAGACGCTGGGCACTGCGCTGGCGTTCGTCGACCAGTGCTTGGCGGCGACCGGCGAAGGCCTCGTAGAGATCGTCCCGCTTGGTTGCCAGGCGGATCCCGAAGTCGTCGAGGTCTCCGAAGCGGCCGTCGAGAGCCTCGAGGGCCAGGATCAGCTTGGCCAGCTGCTCGTCGCAGGTGTCGGGGGTGGTGGCCGCGGCGAGGGCGGCGGTTGCTGCCTGCTCGAAGAGAACCAGCTCGGCGCCGAACTCGGCGGTGGCTTCGCGCCCTCGCAGCTCGCGCCGGCGGCCCTCCAGCAGAGCCCGGGCCCGGTTGAGGGTGCCCAGGACCGCGGAGATCTGCTCGAGGATGCCGGTGCGGGCTCGGGCGTCGCTCATCTCGAGGGCTCCGACGACTTCGGTCAGGATCTCGAGGTCCGCTCCGGTCGAATCCAGTTCCTCGGCCAGCGGCCCGCACTCGGAGACAGCCTGGACGCCTTCGGCGGTGTCGGCCAGTTCGGTCAGCCGGGCTTGTTGGGCGGAGAAGGCTTCAGGTCGGCCGAGGAAGTCGACGGCCTGGCCGGCGAGCCCGTCGAAGTGGGTGGACACCGAAGCGGCGAGCTCGTCGATTCGGGTCCGGTCTGCGTAGCGCATCTCGCGCAGGCTCTCGAGATGGCCCTGTTGCCGGCGCAGTGTGGCAAGGGTCTGCACGTATGCTTCGGCAGAGGTGGGTGGCGAGACAGCCAACTGGCGCGCCAGGTCGTCGAGGGCCTCCGCCGAGTCGGCCACTGCGCGGCGAGCCTCTGAGCGCAGCGCCTCGGCCCGCTCGAACTCGTCGAGCACCAGAGCCCCGGTGGCAGCGATCTGTCGGACAGCGCCGGCCAGCTCGCCCGCCTCGGGGTCACCCAACCAGTGGTGCTGGTCCACCAGGCGGGCCGCGGTGACGGCCAGATCGTCGAAGACCGCCCGGGAAGGGGTGCTCTCCTCCACCAGTCGGGTGAGGGCCAAGGCCTCGCTGATCCCCCGGACCAGCGAGGCGTTGCCCACCGTGTCGAAGAAGCTGCGACCCAGCGGTTGGGCGGCCACGTGCTCGTCGGACTGATAGGGGGTGCGCCACAGCTGCATGGGGTGCACCCTGGTCGGTTCGGGTGAGGCTGCGTGGAAGATGACCAGGGTGCCGTCGGCGAAGAGGCTGAAGCCGTGACAGGGGATCGGGGCGGCGACCGCCTTGCGGATCATGTTGTAGGAGAGCAGGAGGCTGCGACCCTCGGCCACGCCGTGGAACACGTAGAGGACGTCTTCGCCGTTGGGCGAGCGGATGCGCTCGCCGAAGATCATGTCCTGGGCGTCGGTGGCGAAGGCACGGGTCTCGCCGGTCATGAGGTGGTAGCCGCCCGGGAAGATGATCCCGTGATCCTCGGGTAGTTGCTGGCAGGCCTGCCCGATGGCGTCGATCCGCTCGACGGCTCGTGTCCGAGTGTTGAACACGTAGTGGCGCCAGGCGTGCTCCTTGTAGGGGCGCACCATCACCAGTACGAGCCCACCGACGCGCGCGTAGGCGATGTCTGCGTCGGCCAGGGCCTGGGTGGGCTCGTCCACGGGTTCGCGGTGGATGCCCAACCCGTCCTCGGTGTTGTTCTCGATCTTGATGGTCAGGTCGCCGCCCACCGTCTCGACGAACACCTCGTCGAGGATGTTGACGTGCGGGTGGCGGCCCGCCACGTGGTGCTCGCGGCCGGCGATGGTCCACTCGAAGTCCTGGTTCGGGGGGAAGGTGTGGTCTCGTTCGCCGCGGTTGTCGAGATAGTTGATCGCCCCGGAGGGGGAAACGGACCAGCGGAAGACTCGCAGGTCGTCGAGACGGTCGCCGATCTGGAAGACCATGAGCAGGCGGCCTTCGGTGCGGCGCAGCTGGAGCAGCCGGGCGTTGCGGTAATAGGTGTAGAGCTCGGTGAAGTCGGCCTGGAAGGCCTGGTCTGACAGCCACCAGGCGTCGTCGTCGGGCGTGATCTCGTCCAGTTCGAAGGAGCCGTCGCCGTCGCTGTCGGCCAGGCGGTGCAGGCTGAACACGTCGGCCACCTGGGTCTCGGACCGCAGCCCGATGAAGACGTTGTAGCCGAACAGCAGCTGGTCGCCCACGGCGGCGATGTCACGAGGCACGCAGTTGTTGGCCGTCCGGATCCGTTGGCTGGCGAGGGGTTCGAGCGCGGTGGCTCCGAAGTGGGCCAGGCGGGCCGTGTTGAGCTCGTCCACTCGGACGGACAGGTCGCGGGCCTGCTGCTCGAGCCGCTGGCGCAGCAGTTCGTAGGTGCCGACGTCCACCGCGTCGGCCCCTACCCCGGGGGCCCCGGCCAGGTCGGTCAGGGTCTCCGCCTCATCGCGAGCCGGTGAAGCGGTGGCCGACGAACCGCGTGATGGTGGGCCCGAGGGCTGTGCGCCGGTGGACTGTGGGCCGGTAGGCCCTGGGTCACTCACACCCGCTCGTCGGTGGCGGCCCGACCGCCTACGGGCAGGTCCGCGATACCCAGGGAACGGGCCTGGTCGAGGAGTGCCTGCAGTGCCCCGGCGGTGTCACCCTGGGCACCGGTGAGCAGGCGTCCCAGCAGGGCCGACACCGTGAGGTTCTTCACGTCCTCGCTGCCCAGGCCGGCCAGCACGTCCTTGAGATCCTGAACCAGGTCGCTGCCCTCGTGGCCGGCCAACGCACCGCTGACCAGAGTTGAGCTTTCCACGAAGCCGTCAACGGCCTTGCCATAGGCGATGGCGCCCACCAGGCGGTCGAAGAACACGCTGTCGCCGCCCACGATGTCGATGTCTGCCTGCTGGAGGCCTTGGCTGATCAGCTCAGCCTGGGCGCGAGCCACGTCGCGCCGGGCGTCGATGTCGCTCAGCTGCACTTCCTTCATGGCGTCGATCCGCATCCGGTACTCCTCGTGGGTGCGGGTGGCGTCATCGAGGGCGGCCATGGCCTCGGCCTTGCGAGTCAGGCCGTCGGCCTCACCGGCGATGCGGGCCCGGATGGCCTCACCGTCGGCCAGGCCCGTCTCGCGACGCACCAGAGCATCGGCGTGGCCGACCTTCTCGGTGGCGGCCGCGTCTGCTTCCTTCACCCGCGCCGTTGCCATTCCCAGCTTCTCGGTGGCATCCGCGTCGCGCTCTTTGATCTCGACCTCGGCCAGACCGGGCGCGGCCTCCATGGCCCGCACCGCCTCGGCGCGCCGGATGTCCGCCTTGGCGTCCATGTCGGCGGCCTCCAGGTTGGCCTGACTCAGGGTCAGCCGCTCGCGAGCCTTGTGGGTGGAGGCCGTCTCGGCAGCCTCCGCCGCCTTGATGTCCTTCACCAGAGCTTCTTGGGCCTCGGCCTCGGCCGTGAGGATCACGACTGCTTCTGGCGGTCGGCCTCTTCGACGACTCGCAGGGTCTTGATGGCCTCCTCCTGCTCGGCCACCGTGCGGTCGACCGCGACCCGCTCACGGGTGACCTCGGACAGGGTGCGCCGCTCGGTCTCGACCTCTCGTCCTTGTCGATGCGGGCCAGCTCGATCTCGCGCTCGCGGGTGATCACCTCGAGCAGGCGGTCCTTCTCGACGCGCTCGGTCTCGATGGCGATCACGCGCTCGCGGTTCTTCTCGGCCACCTCGACCTCGCGGGCCTTGTTCTCTCCCTGGATGCCCAACTGCTCGTCGGTGTTGAGGCGGGCGCGCTCGGCCTTGAGGCGCTCCTCGGCCTGGATGCGCAGCGTCTCGGCCTGCTCGCGCGCCTGCACCGAGGCGATCTCGCGCTGCCTGCTTGGCCTCGGCGTCGGCCTGCTGCCGCTCGAGCTCGAGGATGGCCTCTTCGGCCTCGACGTTCTGGCTTGGTGATCTCCTTGCGTTCCTCGTTCTGGAAGTCGTTGGTCGAGACGCTTCTCGACCGCGGTGAGCTCGGTGATCTTCCGGATGCCCTGGGCGTCGAGGATGTTGTTCGGATCGAGCGCCTCGAGCGGGGTCTGCTCGAGGTAGTCGATGGCGGCGTCCTCGAGCACGTAGCCGTTGAGGTCGTGGCCGATGACCTCGATGATCTGGTCGCGGAACTCGTCGCGCTTGGTGTAGAGGTCGACGAAGTCGAGCTGCTTGCCGACGGTCTTGAGGGCCTCGGAGAACTTGGCGGTGAAGAGCTCCTCGAGGGTGTCCTGGTCGCGAGGCGCGGGCGCAGCCGATGGCCTGGGCGACCTTGATGCACGTCCTCGCGGGTCTTGTTGACCCGCACGAAGAACGTGACCTTGATGTCGGCGCGGATGTTGTCCTGGCAGATCAGGCCCTCCTTGCCGCGGCGGTCGATCTCGATGGTCTTGACCGAGATGTCCATGATCTCGGCCTTGTGGATGACCGGGTACCACGACGCGACCGGTGAAGGTGACCTGGCTCGTCTCGCATGGTGTTGACGATGAGCGCCTTGCCCTGCTCGACCTTGCGGTAGAGCCGGGCGACGAGTAGCACGAGCCCGCCGAGGATCAGGACCAGTATCCCGACCACCGCGAGGATGCCGAACACGGCGACGTTGTCCATGGGTGTTGCCCTCCTAGCTGAACGGATTGGTGATCACATCGTCGGCCGGAGCCACGATGAATGCGTCGAGGTCGTCGTCGTAGGTGACTAGCAGGCCGGTGTCTCCGCGGTGGAGTTCGTTGCCAGCCTGGGTGCGTACCTGCACCAGAAGGGTTGCTCCCTCGGGGTCGGTCACCTCGGCCTGACCGAACCCGCTGTCGACCCGCTGGGTCTGCACCACACAGGTGCGGCCGATCAGCGAGGACCGGGCCTGGGCCTCGGTGTGCACGAAGAGCCGGGCGACGGGCCGGGTGGAAACCATGGTGAGCAGCACTGCTAGCACCGCGGCCACGAGCATCACTGCCAGTGTCGCCAGCAGGCCCGCTGTGGCGCTCAGGGCCAGGCTGTCGACGAAGGAGTTTCCCACCAGTGAGAAGAACCAGGCGAACAGGACGAGGAGGCTGAGCACGATGGCCGTGGGCACCGTGCCGATGCCGAGTGACTCGAGAACCGTGCCCACCGGGCCTCTACCGCCGCCGGTGTCGAGGGCGCCGTCACCTCCGCCTCCGCCCTGGCCGTCGAACATGTCGAGCATGCCGTCGCCACCACCACCACCACCTGCGAGACCGTCCAAGAGGTCGCTCCCGCCGCCTCCACCGCCGGTGCCCATCTCGAGGCCGCCACCGACGATCGCCGCCACCCAGTAGACGACGGAGACGACCAGCATGATGGTGAGCACCACGGTGGGGAACGAGAGAGCAGCGTCGATGAACTCAGTCATGGAGGAACTCAGTCATGGGGGAAGTCATGGGGGAAGTCATGGGGGAAGTCGGCCGCATCGTACCCCATTGCGAACGCGCGTTCCCCAGAAATCACCGGTCCGCTCGGTCTCGGCCCTCCCCCCTGGATCTTTGACCGATACTGAGCGATTATCGCTCAGTATCGGTCAAAGAAAGCCCTTGGGGGCGCAGCGCCCGGAGTCGAGCGCCCGGAGTCGAGCGCCCGGAGTCGAGCGCCCGGAGTCGAGCGCCCAGAGTCGGAGGTCAGATGATGGCAACGGAACAGGTGGTCACGGTTGGTGCCGTGGTGATCAACGTGGTGGACATCGACCGCGAGCAGGCTTTCTGGCAGGACCTGCTCGGCGTGGGGGTGGCCCGAGCCTTCCCGGGCTTCTTCGTCTGGTTGGAGCCCCAACACCCCGGCGGGATCTCGGTCGCCCTCCAGAAGGTGGCCGAGGCCAAGGGTCCGGCGCGTAACCGGGTGCATCTCGACACCGGAGTGGACGACCTCGAGGCTGCACAGGCCCGGATCGAGGCGTTGGGTGGCCGGATGGTCGAGGAGCACGACATGGGTGGATTTCGCTGGAAGGTGATGGCCGACCCCGAGGGCAACGAGTTCTGCATCGCGGCCACACCCTCTTGAAGGATGTGGCAGGCCACGGGTGCCCACACGATTCGGCGTAGCCCGGCCTAGTCCCGGCGGTGGTTGGCCGCTTCGATGATGTGGGCGACGGCCTCGGCGGGGCTGTCCGCCAGGTGGAACAGCTCCAGGTCCTGGGCGTCGATCGTCCCTTCGGTCACCAGGTGTGACCCGAGAGCCTGGAGGTGTGACCAGAACTCCTCGCCCAGGGCGACGATGGGGAAGCGTTCCAGCTTGCCCGTCTGCACCAGGGTCATGACCTCGAACACCTCGTCCAGGGTTCCGAAGCCGCCGGGGAGCACCACGAAGGCCGTCGAGAACTTGACCAGCATCACCTTGCGCACGAAGAAGTGCTCGAACTCCACCCAGGTGTCAAGGTACGGGTTGGGCCGCTGCTCTCGGGGCAGGTGGATGTTGCACCCCAGCGAGTGGCCACCGGCCTCCCGCGCTCCCCGGTTGGCGGCCTCCATGATCCCGGGCCCTCCGCCGGTCATCACCGCGAAGCCGGCTTCGGCCAGTGCCCGACCCATCTCCCGGGCCTGCTCGTAGTAGGGGTGTCCCTCCGAGTACCGCGACGAGCCGAACACCGTCACGCAGGGCCCGTCGATGTCGAGGCTCTCGAAGCCCTTCAGGAACTCGAGGAAGAACAGGACCGCAGAACGCAGATCCGATTCACGGTCCTGGCGTCGCTGGAGGAAGCGCTGCTCGGCACCGCGCACCTGGCCCAGCAGGTCGCCGGCTGCACCCTCGTAGCCATCACCGTCACCGGGAGGGCGAGGCGCTGGGATCACCGACAGGTCACGCCGAGGTGTGCGCAGCCAGGGTCGCGCTGCGCATGGCCATTCCCAGGATCGAGGCCGCCTGGAAGGTCGAGCGCACCTGGTTGGGGCTGGGGTTCCCCACCCGGTGACGCCAGACCACCAGCACGTGTTCTGCGGGCACCATGCCCGGGGGTACCGGTTCGAACCACACAGCGTGGAAGCCGGCGGCACGGGCCGCCTCAGCCACTCCGGCGGGCAGGTCGTCCACGTCGTGCAGTTGGCGCACTCCGGTGTGGGCGGCCACCTGCCAGGGGCCGTCGCCGGGCAGTGTGGCCAGGGTCGCGGGGACCCCGGTGTCGACCAGGGTCGTCCAGGTGCCGTCACCCGCCGGGTGCAACAGCGCCGCGGGCGCGACCACAGGGTGCCCAGCCATGGCCGAGAGCACCTGGGCGGTCACTGTGAGGAACGGGGCTCCCTCGGCCACCGAGGACATGGCCTCGGCCAGGCCCATGGCGGCGGTCTCCTCGGTGAGGACGCACACGATTCCGGCCACGACCGGGTCGTCCAGCTCGTTGCGGGCCCACAGGTCTGCGGTCCTGACGGTGCCGTCACCGTCGACCAACTCGACCCGCAGAGGCCCGAGGGTGAGGTCCGGGTAGTCGGTGGCCATGGCCAGAGCGGCGGCGTAGGCCCAGGCGGTGTCGTGGGTGACCAGGTCAAGAACCGACCGGCCCTCGAGTTCGTCGACGGTGGTTCCCATGAACTCGGCGCCGCGGGTGGTGGCGAAGCAGATGGTGCCCATGGCGTCCACGACGACCACATGGGCTGGAAGGGATTCGAACACTGCCTCCAGGAAGCGTCCGTCCCGCCGGTTGAACATCTCACCCACCGGTTGCGAGCGTACTCCCCGCTTCGGTACTGGCAAGGGAGCACCAGACAAATGAGCCGGACGGCCCAGGGCGGGCGGCCCAGGCGTCCCCGCCGATTCGGTCGACGAAGCCGTATCGTGTGAAGCATGGTTGACGAAGGCGAGCCGGGGGCAGCAGGCGGCCCCGAGGTTGCGCTTCCCTCCACCTATTTCGGGAGGCTGGGGGGCCAGGCCTGGTTCGACGGCCTGGTCGATAAGTTCTACGCGCGCGTCGACTCAGATCCTCTGCTGCGACCGATGTACTCAGAGGACCTCACCGACGCCAAGCGGCACCTGGCCACTTTTCTCGCCCAGTTCTGGGGAGGTCCTTCCACCTATCTGGAGGAGCGGGGGCACCCGGCGCTCCGCCGGCGCCACGCTCCGTTTCCCATCTCAACCGCGGCACGCGACGCCTGGGTGGACGCCATGAGGGAAGCTCTCGAAGCTCAGGCCGAGACCTCGGGGATCGCCGAGGACATCCGGGTCGCCATGGAAGAGCACTTCGAGCGTGCCGCCACCTGGTTGATCAACGAAGGATCCCGGCACCACCCCGGCCTCGAGTTGATCCCCCCCGATGCCTGAGGGTCTGGCAACCGGCCCCGGCGCCGAACCCGCAGGCGGCCCGGGCGCGGGGCACGACGCGCGCGGCGCCGAGGTCGTCCTGGAGGCCATCGCGACCACCAGGGCCATCCGCCGGTACCGGCCCGATCCCATCCCCGAAGCCGACCTGTCCCGCATCCTCTTCGCCGCAACCCGTGCCCCCAGCGGCTCGAACCGTCAGCCTGTGCGCTTCGTCGTTCTGGGGCCGGGCCCCGAGGCCCGCCCGGCCCGAGAGGTGCTCGGCCGCGCTTTCCGGGCCATGTGGGAGCACAAGGTCGACACCGACGGCTACCAGCGGGGCAGCGGCACCGAAGTGGGTTCCCCCAAGGCCCGCATGGCCGCGACCATGGACCACTTCGTCTCCCACATCGAAGATGCGCCCACCATCGTGCTGGTGTGCACGCTGAGCCGGCCGCCCACCCGACTCACCTCCGGTGCGTCGGTCTACCCGGCCTGCCAGAACCTGCTGCTGGCGGCCCGGGCCCTGGGCTACGGCGGGGTGCTCACCGTTTGGCACGAGGCCGCCGAGGACGAACTGGCCCGAGCCGTGGGCGTGCCCGAAGGAGTGCGCATCGCTGCGACCGTCCCTCTGGGACGGCCCGCAGGTCGTCACGGGCCGGTGCGGAGGCTCCCTCTGGCCGAGGTCGTCTACCAGGACCGCTGGGGGACACCCGCACCGTGGGCCGTCGACCCGCCGGGCACCAGGGTCACTGGCGGGGCCCCGCGGGCCTAGGCTCCGGGTCCATGAGCGAACCCCGTCCGATCGCGCCCACTGCCGGCCGCCTGGGGGTCCTGACCCCGGGTCTGGGGGCCGTGGCCTCCACCTTCATCGCCGGTGTGCTGGCCGCCCGGGCCGGGCAGGCCGTACCGGTGGGATCACTCACCCAGCTCGCCCACATCCGTCTGGGGGACCGGGCCGATGATCGCAACCCCCTCATCCGCGACTTCGTGCCCCTGGCCGCCCTCGACGACCTGGTGTTCGGGGCGTGGGATCCGATATCGCCGAACGCCCTGGAGGCCGCACGCACCTGTGGCGTGCTCGAGGAGCGCGACCTGGCCCCGATATCGGCCGAGCTCGAAGGCGTCGTGGCCATGGATGCCGTGTTCGACCAGCGGTGGGTCAAGAAGCTGGAGGGCACCCGCGTCAAGGACGGTGCCAGCGCGTGGGAGCTGGCCGAGGCCCTCGTGGTCGACATCGACCGGTTCCGGGCCGAGAACTCCTGTGACCGGCTGGTGGCGGTCTGGTGCGGCTCCACCGAGGCTTACCAGGAACCGACCGGGGTGCACGCCTCCCTGGCCGCCTTCGAGGAGGGGATGCGCCGCAACGACGAGGCCATCTCGCCCAGCCAGATCTACGCCTACGCCCTTCTCTCCTCGGGCGTTCCCTTCGCCAACGGTGCCCCCAACCTGTCCTGTGACATCCCGGCCATGATCGAGTTGGCCGAGCTGCGAGGCGTTCCCATCGCCGGCAAGGACTTCAAGACCGGCCAGACCCTCATGAAGACCATGATCGCCCCGGGCCTCAAGGCCCGGATGCTCGGCCTTCGGGGCTGGTACTCGACCAACATCCTGGGCAACCGTGACGGCGAGGTGCTCGACGACCCCGAGAACTTCAAGACCAAGGAGGTCTCCAAGCTCGGCGTGCTCGACACGATCCTCCAACCCGGCGTCTACCCCGAGCTGTACGGCAACATCGACCACGTGGTGCGCATCAACTACTACCCACCACGGGGTGACAACAAGGAGGGCTGGGACAACATCGACATCTACGGGTGGATGGGCTACCCGATGCAGATCAAGATCGACTTCCTCTGTCGCGACTCGATCCTGGCGGCGCCGATCGTGCTGGACCTGGCCCTGTTCATGGACCTGGCGGCCCGGGCCGGCCAGTCCGGTGTCCAGGAGTGGCTGAGCTTCTACTTCAAGTCGCCCCAGCCCGGAGCGTCGCCCGCCCCCGAGCACGACATCTTCATCCAGCAGACCAAGCTCAAGAACACCCTGCCGCGAGTGGATGGGCGAGGCCCCCATCACCCACTCCGAAGCCGACTGAGACCGTGGCCGGGCGCACCGTCGCCGACCTGCTGGTCGAGTGCCTGCGTGCCCTCGGTGTGCGACAGGTGGTGGGCCGGGCACTGCCCGGCCTGGGTCATGTCGGTGTCGACGATCCCGCCCTGGCCCGCCTGCTGGCCGACGCTCAGGGTCGCCTCGGCCCCGCGCCGGGGGTGGCCTGGTTGCCCGGTGACGTCCTGCGGCTGAGCACCCGTCCCGGCACGCAGGTGACGCCCGTGCACCTCGACGACCCCGCACACCTGCCGGCGACCCTCGCCACCTGGGCGGCCGGCGGCGGGTACACGGCCGGCGGGTACACGGCCAGCGCGTCAGCAGCCGGCGCGCACACAGCCGCGGAGTTCCGACTGGACCTCGACCTCGGTGCCCCCGCCCCGGCGGAGCTGGAACCGGTCGACTTCGAGGTGCCCGTCCAGGCGACCACCTTGCATCCCTCCCTGGCCGAGTTGGCCACCGTGGTAGTGGCCGGCCCGGGGGTGGTGCGCCACGGCCAGGCCGACGCCCTGGCCCGCTTCGCTGCCGAGGCGGGTGTGGGGGTGGCCACCAGCTGGGGGGCGGCAGGCGTGCTCGGGGAGGGCAACCCCCACCACCTGGGCACGGTCGGCCTCCAGGCCCGCGACCTCGACCTGGCCGGCGTCGTCGGTGCCGAGCTGGTCATCACCGTCGGACTCGACGAGGACGAGACCCCCCACCACATGTTCATGGACGGGGCGAGCATGGTGCTCGACGTCGATCCACGCTCGCTCGACTCCCTGGCCTACCAGTGGTCGGCACACGAGCGGGTCCCGGCCGCCTCACCACTGCGCACCGGGCTGGCCGGACTGCTGGCCGCGCACGGAGCCGCGGAAGGGGTTCCGCTCGATCCGGCCCGGGCGGTCAGGGAGCTGCGCGGTGTCGTGGCACCCGGCTCTCTGGTGGCTGCCGATCCCGGTCCTGCCGGGCTGTGGTTGGCCCGCGCCCTGCCGACCACCGGGTCCACCTCGGTCGTCGTGCCCGCCACGGGTGCCCCCGGCGTGGCTGCGGCCCTGGCAGTGGTGGCCGCCCGCCAGGGCCACCCTGCGTTGGCGGTGACCGTGGACCCGCTCGCCCCCGTCACCGAAGCGGTCCTGGCCCTGGCGCCCACCGACACACCCGTGGTGGTGGTCCGCTGGGGTGGCGAGGACCGCCTCGACCCCGCCTACCACGGCCGGGCCCTCCGTGACGCACTGGAACACCCCGGCGTCCATCAGGTGGCAGTCGCCGTCGACCTGGCCCAGACCCGGGCCCTGGTCGACCTGGCCGGACCGGTCGTGGCCTGGGGGGCTGGAGGCGATCCGTGAAGTCGGCCGGTGACACCCCGCCGGTGCTCGACCTGGCCGACGCCCGCTGCTGTGACCCGGCGTCGTCGGGGGCCAAGGCCGCCAACCTGGCCCGGGCTGCGGTCGCCGGTCTGCCCACGCTGCCCGGCTTCGCCCTGACCACCACGTCCTTCGATGCCACCGACCCGGGGTGGAACCGACGACCGATGCCCGCCGAGGTGGCCGGTGCCCTCGAGGAAGCCTGGGGGCGCCTCGACGGGGGCACCGGTGCACCACTGGTGGTGCGCTCGTCGTCCACCATCGAGGACGTCGGCGAGTCGTCGATGGCCGGCCAGTTCACCTCGCTGCTCGACGTGGTCGGCCCGGAGGCGTTCATGGAAGCCGTGGCCACCGTGCTGGGTTCGGCCCGGTCCGCCACCCCGGGCTCGCGGCCCATGCCCATGGCGGTGCTCGTGCAACGCCAACTCGACGTGACCGTGGGCGGGGTGGCCTTCGGGATCGACCCGGTGACCGGTGATCCCCGCCACCTGCTGGTGGAGTCCGTCGCCGGCGGGCCCGACCAGCTCGTGTCCGGGGTGACCACCGCCCAGCGGGCCGTGGTCACGCGCCGGGGCCGTCTGGTCGAGCTGGAGCTGGAGCCCGGCGAGCAACGGCTCCTGGACCGGCGCCACCTGGCGGCGGTGGCCCGTCTGGTCGGCCGGGCCGGTGTGGCCTTCGGGCGCATCCAGGACATCGAATGGGCCTTCGACCGCGAGTGGCGCCTGTGGCTGCTCCAGAGCCGGCCGGTGACCGCCACCGGCGAGCTGGCCGGCGCCCAAGGGCCACTGTTGGGGCCGGGGCCCATCGGCGAGACCTTCCCCGAGCCGCTGGGCCCGCTGGCCCAGGAGCTGTGGATCGATCCGCTTCGTGACGGCATCGAGCGGGCCATAGCCCTCACCGGCGTGGTGTCGCGCCGTCGCCTGTCTTCCTCGCCGGTGGTGGAGGTGGTGGGGGGCCGAGTCGCCGCCGACCTGGAACTGTTCGGATACACCCCCGGGACCCGCTCTGCCTGGAGAGTCCTCGACCCGCGACCGGGGGCACGCCGCCTGGTAGCCGCGTGGCGGATCGGACAGGTGCGCGCCGCGCTGCCCGAGCGCGTGGCCGGGGTGCTGGCAGCCGTCGACACCGAGCTGGGCGCCGTCCCCACGCTGGCCGGCGTGGACGACGCAGCGCTCGTCGACCTGGTCGACCGTTGCCGAGCCGAGCTGGTGACGGTGCACGGTCACGAAGTTCTCGCCGGCACGCTCCTTGCGGGCGACGACACCGCCCCCAGCGCGGCCGCCGTCGCCCTGGCCGCCCTCGCTGAGGGTAGGGCCCGGGGCCTGGACGACGCGGCGCTGGTGGCCGAGCAACCGGTGGTGCTGGCCCTGGTTCCACCCCGGTTGGGCGGTACCGCCCGCCTGCCGGCAGCGCCCCCCGGCCCGCCCGGGAGCAGCCGAGGGGCCCACACCCAAGCACGGATCGTCGAGCTGGGGGCCCGGGACGCGCTGCGACTCAGGGCCCGCTGGCTGCACGAGCTGTCGGGTCGCGCGGTGGGCGAGCTGGCCCGTCGCCTGGTGGTGCGAGGCGTGATGGCCGACGCGTCGATGGCGGGGGCACTCACCCTCGACGAGCTGCGGGCCCTGGCGGGCGGCGCGCCCGCGCCCGCCGACCTGGCCCAGCGGAACCAAGCACCTCCCGGGCCGCCGCTGCCCGCCGCCTTCCGGCGGACCCCCTCAGGCGAGGTGGCCCCGGTGCGGCGTAGGGGCGATCACCGCCCGGGCGGCCGGGGTGCGGGCGGGGGACGCGGCGAGGGTCCGGTGACCCACGCTGATCCTGAGCCCGGAGACGTGCTGGTGGTACGCACGCTGTCCCCGGCGTTGGCCGTCCACCTGCCGGTGCTGGCAGGCCTGGTCGCCGAGACGGGTTCGGTGCTGTCCCACCTGGCCATCCTGGCCCGCGAGTACCACGTGCCCACCGTGGTGGCCGTCCACGACGCGCTCCACCGGTTCCCGGTGGGCACCGACTTGCTGGTCGACGGGGACACGGGTGATGTGCGCGTCCTCGGCTCGGCCGCCGGATCCACTGACCGCGCCGGCAAGGGAAGCGCCGGCCAACCCGATGACGAGGAGGCAGCACGGTGGGCTGGTTGAACGGTGCCCGGGTGGTCACCCGGGCGACAGGCGTGGTTGTCCTGGTTGCCTCGGGGTTCTACCTGTTGCTCTACCTCTATCGCTGGGAGTGGAATCGCGCCCAGGTGGCGGGCCTGTTCTTCGTAGCTGCCGAGGTGGGGCTGGTGGGAGCCGCCATCTTTGCCCGGCTCCGCACCATCGAAGCCCGACTGCCCCCGCCCGGTGCCGCCCCCCGTGACGGCGCCGAGACTCCCGTCGGGCGCCGGCCCTTCGCCTGGCTGGAGGAGGCGTCCGGCGGGTTCGGGGTGTTCCTCCCCATCCTGCTGGGCGCCGGGGTGGTCCTGTCGCTGTTGGCCTGGGTGGTCGAGCACCTCGCCCGCTTCGTGACCGCGCCCCTGGCCCGTGACCACCAGGTCTCCCACCTGGCCCGCCTCGACCTGCCCCCCGGGGGCCTCACCGGTGTCACCGGCGGCACCGGCGGCACCGACGGTACTGGCGGCACGGTGGGGCGCCCTTCCGGCGTGGCGGTCCCCACCGGTGGCGTCAGCGCCCATCGCACCCTGCGGGTCGCGGTGGGCCTGACCGCGATCGTGGCCTGTGTGGTGGGGGTGTGGTTCCTGCGGGAACACACCGAGTCACGGCCCGACGGCGGCCAGGGTGGCACCACCGAGCTCGACCTGCGGGTGCTCACCCGCGAGACCGGGGCCAGCGTCGCCCAACTCGTCGACGCCCTGTGGGTGTCGTGCCGGTTGCGGCTACCGTCCACCGCCCGCCTGGAGTCCCTCGAGGTCACCGGGCCCGAGACGGCCACGGTGGTCCTCAGCCCGGCGTTGGGCCGCACCGACCGCCGCCAGTTCGTCGGTTGCGTCGAGGACATCACCATCGACCGGGTCAACGCCTGGGTCACCCGCTACGAGGTTCTCCCGGCACGCTGAAGGTGTAGGCCACCAGCTCGCGATCCTCCCAGTCCAGGCCCCGCAGCCGCACGGTGATCTCGTCGCCCCCGTCGTCGTCCACGTCGATCAACCCGTAGTGGCCCGCCCCGGGCACCGCACCTTCGCTGTAAGGGCCGCCCTTCTCGCTTCCCGCCCGGTCCAGCGCTCCGGCGTGGAACACCGGGAACCCGCCACCGACGCCATCGCCGGTATCGGTGCCATCCTCGCCGCCGGTGCTGGTATCTTCCCCGCTCCCGGAGGTGTAGTCGCTGTGGGTGCCGTCGTCGATGGCAACCATGTGGGCGTCGCCGGCCACCATGAGCAGGCGATCACCCAGGCCGGCCGCCGAGATGATGTCCGCCACCGTTTGCCGTTCGGCGCTGTAGCCCGACCAGTCGTCGCCGCCCGAGGTGGCCTCACCGATCCAGGGCACCGAGGTGACCAGCACCACCAGGGGGTGGGTGGCGGCCGCCGTGGTCAACTCCTCCTCCAGCCAGGCCAACTGTCCGGCGCCCAACATCGTCTTGGCGGGACCGTCGGGGTCGTCCTTGGGGCTGCGGGCGGAGCGGGTGTCGAGCAGCACGAAGCGCACCCGACCCACGGTGAAGGCCTGGTGGATGGGCTGCTGGCTTCCCTCGACCGCAAGCTCGTAGTGAGGGACCAGCTCGCGATAGACGACCTGGGCGGCGGGTCGGGCCCCGGAGGTGGCGTCGGCGTCGTTGGGGCCGCTGTCGTGATCATCCCAGGTGTAGGCCACGGGCACCGACCGGTACAGCGCGCTCTGGGCGGGGCCGCTCAGCGTGGTGCGGTAGGCCGAACGGAAGGCGTCGCGGTCGTTGGTGCCGATGTCCGCGTAGAAGAAGTCGCCGCCTATCAGGTAGAGCAGCGGGTCGGCGGCGGCGATCGTGTCGAACACCGCGCCGTTGGAACCCATGCGGGCGCAGGTTCCCACCGCCACCCGGAACGAGGCTGCACCCTGGGGGAAGGTGTGGAACCGACCGGCCCGTACACGATCCAGCGTGCCCGCCACCTCCACCGCGTAGTGGTAGGTGGTGTCCGGTTCCAGACCGTCGACGGCGAAGCTGGCCACCCGGCTGGCTTCGCCGGTGCCCGCCACTGCGCCGGCGTCCCGGCCCGCCACGGTGGCCACCTGTTCGCCGAGGTCGGCATCGGTGGCCACCACCAACCGGGCCCCGGTGGGGTCGGCACCGGGCGCCAGCTCGGCGCGCACAGTGCCCGAGGTTGCGGTGACGCCCCCGCTCCACACCCAGCTCACCGGTGAGGCGGGGAGAGCGGCGGTGGGGGAGGACGGATGGGCCGGCCCGTAGAAGGCGTCGAATGTCTGCCAGGACACGACCACCGAGCCGGTCAGGAGCCCCAGGTACACGACGGCCAGGGCTGCCACCTGCCCGAGGGGGCGACGTCGTTGCCAGGCCAGCCAGTGCAGGGCCGGCGGAACGAAGAAGGCCAGCGCCAGAGGGATGGTGGTGCCGGGTGGTTCCTGGTAGCCGACCACCGCCGCCAGGCCCAGACCGCTGACGGCCATGATGGTGGCGCCCGTCATCTCCCAGCGCAGGGCGACGATGTTGCCCGCCACCACCAGGCCGAGCAGGTTCATGTGCACCAGGGCCTCCCAGTGGCCGGCCTCGCCCTCGGCGGGGATGCCCTGGCGGAGCCGCCAGTAGGCGAAGAGCACCACCGATGCCGCACCCAGCACCCGGGCGGCCAGGCGGGTGGCGACGATCATCTCGTCGGGAACGTGGTGGGGACCGAGTGGACGGGCGCCGCTGCGACGGGGCCGCGGCGGGGGCTTGGTGTCCACGACCCGAGCGTAGGTCCCGATCATCCGGGCACCACGCCGCTACCCGCCGGATGGCTGCCGGCGGCGTGCCAGGATGCAGGGATGAGCGATCAGCACTCCGCGACGGGTCCGGCCACCTACGCCTTCGCCGACTGCTGGGAGGCGGTGGCCGGCTTCTGCCCCAGCGCCTCGCCCTGGTCTGTGGAGAGCGGCGCGTCACCTACGCCGAGCTCGACGCCCGGGCCAACCGCCTGGCCAACGTGCTGCTGGAGCGGGGGGTCGCCCCATCCCAGCACCTGGGCGTGTACCTGGAGAACTGCGTCGAGTACCTCGAGGTTCTGCTGGCCGCATACAAGGTGCGGGCAGTCCCGATAAACGTCAACTTCCGGTACGTCGAAGCCGAGCTGGAGCACCTCTTCGATGACGCCGACCTGGTGGGTGTGGTCACCCAACCGTCGCTGGTCGAGCGGGCCGAGGCGATGCGAGGCCGCTGCCCGACTCTCGCCTGGGTTCTGGCCACCGGGCCGGGCGGTTCCTACGAGCAGGCCCTCTCCGCCGCATCCGACTCCCTACTCGGGGTGCAGCGGTCGGGGGACGACCCCTACGTTCTCTACACCGGCGGCACCACGGGTCTGCCCAAGGGGGTCGTGTGGCGCCAGGAGGACGCCTTCTTCGCCTGCATCGGCGGGGGCGACCCCCTTCGGTTGGCCGGTCCGGTCCAGGCCCCTGCAGAGCTGGGCGACCGCATCATCGACGGGGGCTTCGTGTACATGCCGGTGGCGCCGCTCATGCACACGGCCGGCCAGTGGACGGCGCTGTCGTTCCTGTTCGCCGGTGGGACCGTGGTGCTGCTGCCCGGACCGCTGGATCCCCGCCGGGTGTGGGAGACGGTGGCTGGCGAGGGCGTCAACCTCGTGACGGTGGTGGGCGACGCGGTGCTCCGTCCCCTGGTGGACGAGTGGGAGCGCAGCGGACCCTACGACGTGACGTCGCTGTTCTCGATTGCCTCGGGCGGAGCACCCCTCACCCCTGCGGTCAAGGCGCGGCTGGGGTCGATCCTGCCGGGGGTCATCGTGGCCGACGGCTTCGGGTCCTCCGAGACCGGAGCCCAGGGGGCGCACCGGATAGTCGCGGCCGAGGCCGGTGGAAGCCCCAGTGCCTTTTCCCCGTACGGGGACACCACCGCCGTGCTCGACCCCCAGACCCTGGAGGCGGTGGAGCCCGGTTCGGGTGTCACCGGCCGAGTGGCGCTGCGGGGCCGCATCCCGCAGCGCTACCACAAGGACCCCGAACGCACTGCGTCCACGTTCGTGGAAGCCGGCGGGCATCGCTGGGTGCTCACCGGTGACCTGGCCACCGTTGCCGCCGACGGCACCATCAGCCTGCTGGGTCGAGGATCCCAGGTCATCAACACCGGCGGCGAAGGTGTTCGTGGAAGAGGTCGAGGCGGCATGCAAGCACCATCCCGACGTCTACGACGTGGTCGTCGTGGGCGTGCCCGACCAGCGGTGGGGGAGTCGGGTGGTGGCGGTGGTCCAGCCCGCGCCCGGAGCGGTGCTCGACGAATCCGAGGTGGTCGCCACCGCCCGAGAGCACCTGGCCGGCTTCAAGGTCCCCAAGGCGGTGGTGACTGTCGATGAGATCCATCGGTCCCCCGCCGGCAAGGCCGACTACAGGTGGGCAGCCTCCGCCGTAGCGGAGGCGGCGGGGGACCAGCCTCCGCCGTAGCGGAGGCGGCGGGGGACCAGCCTCCGCCGTAGCGGAGGCGGGCGGAGATGCAGCTAGGTCCGACGGGTAGGCTTGCGCCCACTCTTCGGTGGGAGCGCACCATGGTCAGACGTCTGAGCGGCATCAACGCCGCCTTCCTATACGGCGAGACCCCGGCGTGGCACATGCACGTGTCGGCGGTGTCCATCCTGGATCCCGAGGCCGGAGCCGGCTTCAGCATGGAGCGACTGAAGCGTCAGCTGGCCGAGCGGATTCCCGAGGTGCCCCAGTTCCGGATGAAGCTGCGTGAGGTGCCCCTGGGCCTGCACCGGCCCCTCTTGGTTCCCAACCCCCACTTCAACCTGGACTTCCACATCCGCCACATCGGCGCGCCTGCTCCGGGCGGTCGCGAGCAGTTGGGCAACCTGGTCGGCGAACTGGTCTCCTGGAAGCTGGACCGCACACGCCCACTGTGGGAGATGTGGGTCATCGACGGTCTGGCCGGGGGGCGCAAGGCCCTCTTGGCCAAGATCCACCACGCCATCATCGACGGGGTCTCGGGCAGCGAGCTCGCGACCGTCCTGCTCGACCTCGAACCCGAACCACCGCCGCGGCCGGTGGTGGTCGAAGACGACGACGAGTCCATCCCGTCGGACCTCGAGTTGGTCCTCTCGGGGCTGGCGCACACGGTCTCCACTCCGTACCGGGTGGCCCGTTTCGCCACCCAGAGCGTCCGGCAGCTCTCCAAGTTCCTGCCTTTCGTGCAGAACGAGTCCACCACACCGCCGGTGCCCTTCCAGGCTCCCCGTACCCCGCTCAACACGGTGATCTCACCGCACCGGCGCTTCGCCTACGCATCGGTTCCCCTGGCCGACACGAAGGCGGTCAAGTCCGCCTTCGGGGTGAAGCTGAACGACGTCGTGCTGGCCCTGTGCGCGGGCACGCTGCGCCGCTACCTGGCCGGCATCGACGCCCTGCCCGAGCATCCCCTCATCGCCCAGGTCCCGGTGTCGACCCGTTCCGACGACGACAAGCAGGACATCGGAACCAAGGTGGCGGCGATGTTCGCTTCGCTGGCCACCGACGTGGCCGACCCGGTCGAGCGCCTTCAGGCCATCCACGCCAGCACCCAGGGGGCCAAGGAGATGCAGAAGGCGCTATCGGCCGAGAAGATCATGGGCCTGGGTGACACCGCCACACCGGGGCTCATCTCCCTGGCTGCCCGGACGTACACGGCCGCAGGTCTGGACCGGGCGACCCCTCCGGTCATGAACCTGATCATCTCCAACGTTCCCGGCCCAACGTTCCCGCTCTATTCGGCGGGAGCGGAGGTCGAGGCGCTCTACCCGATGGGCCCGTTGCTGTTCGGTACCGGCCTCAACATCACCGTGTTGAGCTACCGCGACCGCGTCGACTTCGGGTTCCTGGTGTGCCGCGACGTGGTGGACGACCCCTGGCCCCTGGCCGACGGCATCCCGGCGGCCCTGGACGAGTTGATGGCCGCCGCGAGCTGATCTGGGACTGGCGGTTGCGCGAGTAGTCACAGCCCGGGCCGGTCACAGGGCCCTGACACGCCCGTGGCGCCCCGAGGGGCGCCACAGGGGTGGATCGGACCGGTGTCAGCCGGTGAAGGTCGGTTCGGCCGGTGTCGGGGTTGCCGGCGGGGCCGGTGGCGGGGTGACGTCCACGATCGTGAGCACGGCTTCGTACGGGTCAGCCAGGAAGGCGTTGGTGGGTGAGCTCAGCGTGAGGTCGACCGTCTCGTCGGGTTCCTCGACGCCGTCGTCCACGATGGGGATGGAGAAGGTGGCCGACGTCTCACCGGCGGGGATGGTGAGGGTGCCCGAGACGTCGGTGTAGTCGTCGCCAGCTGTGGCGGTGCCCGCTGCGCTGGCGTAGTCGACTGTGACCGGGTTGGAGGTGGCTGCCGAGAGGGTGGCGGTGATCACGGCCTCGCCGGCGTCTTCGTCGACCGAGTAGGTGGCCGAGGAGAACTGCACCGACGGGAACTGCACCACGCCGCCGACACCTTCGAAGGCGAAGATGAAGGTGTTGGGTTCACCCAGGTCGGGACCGCCCTCGCTGCTGGGCTGACCGTAGGAGAACATCTCGGCGCCCACCGCGCCCAGGGCGGCGTCGGCGTCGTCCTCGGTGCCGGCGGCGCCGTAGAAGATGGTGAACTCCTTTGTCTCGTCGGGGGCCAGGTCGTCGAACTCGAAGTCGAACAGGGCGCCGTGGTCGGCGTCGCCCGAGCCGCCCGGGGTGAGGATCTCGTCGAAGTTGTCGACGGCGTCACCTTCGAAGTTGATGAAGGCCGGCCCCGAGAAGGGATCGACATCGGCGAAGCCGTCGTCGCTGGCGTAGATGACGTCTGTCGCGGCTGCTGAGCCCTGGATGGTGACGTACTCGGCGAACTCGGTGGGCGGGATGTCCCAGTCCATGGCCCGGCGGTAGCGGGGGGTGACGGTGGCGTCGCTGACGTTCTCGATGGTGACGTTCACCTCGTAGAGCGCCGGGGAGGCCGATGGGGTGTACTCGTGGGAGATCCGGAGAATCGGTGTGGTGGCATCGGGGATGTTCACGATCGAGGTGGCGTTGGTGCCGTCAGTGGTGAACGACTCGACCTCCATGAGGAAGTTGGAGGGGTTGCTCTCCGACACGCCGCCCTGCACCAGCGAGACGCCGTCTCCGGCCCCCCAGCCCTCGCATGCACAGCCCGGGGAGAGTGCGTCGGCGGTGGGGCCCGAGGGCAGGTAGGTGATGCCGTAGACGAAGCCGCTCTCTACGGCGGGGTCACCGCAGTTGAGGTGACCTTCGGGGTTGACGCCCAGGCGGACGGTGCCGTTGTCGATGACCGCACACTCGGGCGGTGGCGCGCCGGCATCGGCAGGCGTGGCGGGCAGCACCGCAAGCGTGGCCACCAGCAGCATCGCTGCTCCGGCAAAGGCAAGGACACGTCGAATCAGGGATGGCATGAGGAGTCCTCCAGGGGCTCGAATCGCGCGGTGACCCTAGCACTCGATATTCGGGCTGTCGATGGTTCCGGGGAAGCGGGGAAGCGGGGAAGCGGGGAGACCAGGAGAGATGGGAGACCAGGCGGCGGGTAGCCTCGGCTCCGTGAGCACCCGAGCAAGCCCCGATCTCGAGGCGGTCGCCAACCCCCATCCCGGGCGCGACTACGAGGTGCGCTGCCAGACCAGCGAGTTCACCTGCCTGTGCCCCCGCACGGGCCAACCCGACTTCGCCACGGTCACGCTCACCTATGTGCCCGACGCCCACATCGTCGAGCTCAAGTCCTTCAAGCTCTACCTGTGGACCTACCGGGACCAGGGGGCTTTCCACGAGGACGTCACCAACCGCATCCTCGACGACCTGGTCGCTGCCCTGTCCCCACGCCGCATGACCGTGCACACCTGCTGGAACGTGAGGGGCGGGATCACCACCGAGGTGACCGCTTCCCATCCCTGAACCTGCTCGGAACAGGCCATCCCTGCGACTTGCGGCGTGTCGCGGCACCCGGCCGGGCATGATGGGCCCGTGACCGACCCGACCCCCGTCTCTCCCGGCCCGGCTGTGGTGCTGCTCTCGGGTGGGCTCGATTCGGCCACCGCCCTGGCCCTGGCCCGCCAGCGGGGCCATCGCTGCCATTGCCTGACCGTGGATTACGGCCAGCGCCACCGACTCGAGTTGGACTGCGCCCGGGCGGTGGCCGAGTCCCAGGGGGTGGAGGATCACCGGGTGCTGTCCCTGGATCTGCGGCTCTTCGGGGGCTCGGCGCTCACCGACGACGGTCTCGACGTGCCCGTAGCGGCCGCCCCGGCCGCCGGGGCTGTAGCGGCCGCCGGGGCTGTAGCCATCCCGATCACCTACGTGCCGGCCCGCAACACCATCTTCTTGTCCCTGGCCCTGGCGTTCGCCGAGGTGGTGGGCGCGGCCGACATCGTCGTGGGCGTCAACGCCGTGGACTACTCGGGCTACCCCGACTGCCGGCCCGAGTACCTGGCGGCGTTCGAGGACATGGCCAACCTCGCCACCCGGGCCGCGGTGGAGGGTGGTACGCGAGTTCGGGTGATGGCTCCCCTGGTGGCCATGTCCAAGGCCGAGATCATCGCGGCCGGGATGGCCGCCGGGGTCGACTACGGGCTCACCACCTCGTGCTACGACCCGACGCCCGCGGGCGCCTGCGGTCTCTGCGACGCCTGCGGAATCCGCCTGCGGGGATTCGCGGAGGCGGGCCTGGTCGACCCGGTTCCCTACCGGGGAACCGGCGCGTGAGCTCCGGGGAGCCCGGTCGGTGAGCTACCGGGTGAAGGAGCTGTTCGCCACCCTCCAGGGCGAAGGAGCGCGCACCGGTCGGGCCGCCGTGTTCTGCCGGTTCTCGGGCTGCAACCTCTGGAGCGGGCACGAGGACCAGCGTCCGGGCGCGGTGTGCGGCTTCTGTGACACCGACTTCGTCGGTACCGACGGGCCGGGTGGGGGTCGGTTCGTCACCCCCGGCGACCTCGTCGCCGCGGTCACCAAGGCGTGGGTGGAAGCTGTGGCCGACGGCGTCGACGACCGGCGCTATGTGGTGTGCACCGGAGGGGAGCCCCTCCTCCAACTCGACGGCGCGCTGGTGTCCGAGCTGCATGGCGCCGGCTTCGAGGTGGCAGTCGAGACCAACGGCACCCTGCCCGTTCCCGACGGGGTCGACTGGGTGTGCATGTCCCCCAAGGCCGGCTCTGAGCTGGCGGTGGACCGCGGAGACGAGCTGAAGGTGGTGGTGCCCCAGCCCGGCCTGGACCTCGAAGCTCTCGAAGCTCTCGGCTTCACCCACCTCTTCGTACAACCCATGGACGGCCCCGGACTGGCCGACGCAACGCGTTGGGCGCTGGACTGGTGCCGCCGCCACCCCCGCTGGCGTCTCAGCCTCCAAACCCACAAGCTCCTGGGCATCCCGTGACCACCACCGTCTTCTGCGAGTTCACCTTCGAGGCGGCCCATCGCCTCCCCAACGTTCCCGAGGGTCACAAGTGTGCCCGGCTCCACGGCCACTCGTTTCGGGCCGAGGTCCACGTGGCGGGCGAACCGGACCCACGCCTGGGTTGGGTGATGGACTTCGCCGACATCCGCGCCGCGGCCGAGCCGGTTCGCCGTGCGCTCGACCACCGCTATCTCAACGAGATCGACGGGCTCGACAACCCCACCAGCGAGGTGCTGGCCCGCTGGATCTGGGAACACCTGGCCCCCGATCTGCCAGGACTGGTCAAGGTGGTGGTGCGCGAGACCTGTACGTCGGGGGCGGTGTACCAGGGCTGAGTGGCCCATACGCTGTGCGAATCCGCCCTCACCCAGAGTGACAGGGGTCACGGTGGTGCCGGACGAGCGACGAGAGAGGAAGCCGGCGTGCGTGTGCTGGTCGTGGAGGACGACGGGGCCCTGGCCGATGTCATCGCACGCGGTCTGCGCCAGGAGGCCCTGGCCGTGGACGTGGCCGTCGACGGCGAGGAAGCGGTCGAGAAGGCGGCCATCACCGAATACGACGTGGTCGTCCTGGACAGGGACATCCCTCGAATGCACGGTGACGACGTGTGCCGTCACCTCGTCCAGGCCGAGGGCGCCGAACGGATCCTCATGCTCACTGCGTCGGGCACCCTCGACGACCGTGTGGAAGGCCTGGCCCTGGGTGCGGATGACTACCTGGCCAAACCCTTCGCCATGAAGGAGCTGGTGGCCCGCATCCGTGCCCTCGGAAGGCGCACGGGAGCATCCGTACCCCCCGTCTTGAGTCACCGCGACCTGGTCCTCGACGCCGGACGGCACAAGGTCGAGCGGTCGGGTCGGGCCCTCAACCTCACCCGGAAGGAGTTCGGGGTCCTCGAGGTACTGATGGGCGCCCAGGGAAAGGTCGTGTCCAGCGAGGAGCTGCTCGAGCGGGTCTGGGACGAGCACACCGATCCGTTCACCAACGCCATCCGCATCACGATCATGACCCTCCGGCGCAAGCTGGGCGAGCCGGCGGTGATCGACACCGTGGTCGGTGTGGGGTACCAGCTGACATGAGCCGCGTCGGGGGGAGCGCGAGCCGAGGGAGAGCCCGAGGCGTTGGCGCTCTACGGTGCGTTGGCGGTTGACGGCGCTCTACGGGGCCTTGTTCCTGCTGGCCGGTCTGATGCTCCTGGCCGTCAGCTACCTGATCGTGCGCCAGAACATCGACAGCGAAGTGGGGCGCGAGCGCGAGCAGATCCTCGTGGACCTGATCGAGGCGGGGGCCGACCCCGAGGCCACGGGCTTCATCGCCGACTTCCCGCTCTCGGACGGTCGGACCGTGGCCGAGGTCATGGCCGATTCGGCGGTGGCCGTGCGCAGCGAGGCCCTCGACGAGCTGGTGGTGGCCTACTCGGTGGCCATCCCCGTCGCCGTGGTGCTGTCCCTGCTCCTGGGTTGGTGGGCGGCGGGCCGGGCTCTGGCACCGGTCACCCGGCTCACCGGAACGGCCCGGCACCTCTCGGAGGCCAACCTTCGACCAGCGCATCGCCCTGGAGGGTCCACCCGACGAGCTGAAGGAGCTGGCCGACACCCTCGATGCCATGCTGGCCCGCCTGGAGGTGGCCTTCCACACCCAGCGCCGCTTCTCCGCTGATGTGTCCCACGAGATCCGCACACCCCTGGCCATCATCAAGGCCGAGGCCGAGGTGACCCTGGGCGACGGGCTGTCGACCGAACGCGAGCGCCGCCTGGCCCGCTCGGTGCTTGATGCCACCGACCGGGCCGAGGCACTGGTCGCCTCGCTGCTGGCGCTCGCTCGCAGCGAGAGCACGATGCTCACCCGGGACCGGGTCGACCTGGCCGAGCTGGCCGGTGACGTCGTGGGTGAGCGCATCGAGGCCGCCGACGCCGCCGGGGTGTCGCTCGACCTCGACCTGGGCACCGCGATCGTGGACGGCGACCGGTACCTGCTCGAGCGTCTCCTCGCCAACCTCGTGGACAACGCCATCACCCACAACGCATCCCGGGGATGGGTGCGGGTATCGGTCGACACAGCCGGTGCCCGTGTCCTGGTCCGGGTGACCAACGGAGGCGCACCGCTCAGTGCCACAGATCTCGAGCGGATGCTGGAACCCTTCGATCGCCTGGCTCCCGAACGCCCCGGCTTCGGCCTGGGCATGACCATCGTCCGCTCGGTGACCGAGGCCCACGGGGGAACGGTCCGCCTCGGAGCCCGACCCAAAGGGGGGCTCGACGTCACCGTCGAGCTACCTGGTTTGCCGACCCTTGCCCCTGAGCGTGCCCTGCCCGTCCTCGCCCGCTGAACGCGCCCGTGCCGGCGGGGCGCCGCGGGTGTGCGGTTCACGCGTGTCTGGTTCGCGTGTCTCCGGCCGGCGGGTGCTCGGTTCGCTTGCCCTGGCCTCGCTGGTGCTCGGCCTTTTCGCCGGGTGCGGCGGCGCGACCTCTGATGGGAACGGTTCGGGAGAACCGACGGCCGGTGTGGGACCTGGCCGGTCCACGGTGGTGGCCGCCGGCGAAGCCCCGTCGACGTCCCTGGGGCCGGCCGCGGGGACGGTCAGCGAAGCTCTGGGGGATGCGGGGTGGCCCACCTTCGGCCACGACCTCGGGGCCCAGCGGGCCAACGGCTTCGTCGAGAGCCCTGACCCGTCCCAGGTTCCCACCCTTGAGGTCGTCTGGGATCTCGACGGCCTGCGGGCGGTCACGGGAACTCCCGCGGTCGTGGACGGCACGGTCTATGTCACTGACTGGACCCCGGCCGTTCGGGCCCTGGACGCAACCGACGGCACACCTCGATGGGTGAGTCCCCTACCTGCCAGTGCCGAAGGCTCGGTTCACGTCACCGACGATGCCGTGTACGTGGCCGCCGGGCGGACGACCTCCCGCCTCGACCGCTCCACGGGCTCCCCGATCTGGTCTACCGAGGTCGAGGACCACCCGTGGACGCGGCTGTACGGGTCGCCGATCGTGGTAGCCGACGGCGAGCGTGACCTGGTCATCCAACCGGTGGCGGGCGTTCAGATCGCGGTCGCCCAGGAGGACTACAACTTCTCGGGCAAGGTGGTCGCCCTCGACGCGACCACTGGCGACGAGGTGTGGCAGGTCGCGTGACCGCGGACGACGAGACGTCGGGGGCCGGGGTTTCGGTGTGGGCGGCCCCATCCGCCGACACAGAGCGCGACCTCGTGTTCGTCGGCACCGGCAACACCTACGAGGAGCCGACGAGCCCGTGGGCCGACGCCGTGGTCGCCATCGAGGTGTCCACCGGTGAGATGGCGTGGACGACCCAGTTCACCTAGTCCCGACGTCTTCAACATGCCCCAAGCGAACGGGGCCGACGGGCCCGACTCGGATCTCGGATCGACACCGACGCTGTGGTCGGTCGGCGACCCCGACCTCGTGGGCGTGGGCGACAAGGCCGGTGTCTTCCACGCGTTCGACCGTGACACCGGAGCGACTCTCTGGGAGCGACAGCTCACGCCGGGAAGCCGCCTCGGCGGGATGATCGGTGGTGCCTCATCGCCGACGGGCGCATCTTCGTGGCTTCCAACGTCGGCAACCCCGACACCGGGGTGCCCACCGGAGAGTCGACGATGTTCGCTCTGGACGCGGGCTCCGGCGAGACCCTGTGGCAGGCCCCTCTCGAGCTGTCGGCGTTCGGGCCTTCGACCGTGGCCGCCGGCGTCGTCTACCAGGGACCGGGTGCCCCCGCTATGTACGCATTCGACGCGGTCACCGGTGACCACCTGTGGAACTACGACCCGCCGGCGTCGGTCGGGGGTGGCGCGGCCGTCGACCTGGGACGTGTCTTCTGGGGCTACGGCTACTGGGTGGTGTCACCACCCGAAGGACCTGCAGGGGGCCTGATCGTCTTCGCTCCCGATTCGTGAGGGGCAGCGGGCCTTGGCGCAGGTCAGGGGGCCAGGGCGACGCGCAGCTCGGTAGACCGCGGAGAACGAAGTGGTCCCGGTAGGTGGGCTGCTCGGTGATCAGGGACATGTCGGGGAACCTGTTGACCAGGCGACCGATGGTGACGGTGCCTTCGAGGCGGGCCAGTGCCGCTCCCAGGCAGTGGTGGATGCCCTTCGAGAAGGCCAGGTGGTGGTTGGGTGATCGACCGACGTCGAAGCGGTCGGGGTCGGGGAACTGGGCCGGGTCGCGGTTGGCGGCCGCCAGCAGCGTCACGACCTGACAGCCCTTGGGGAACAGGTGGCCGCCGACTTCGAGGTCCTCGGTGGGGATCCGCCCGGTCACGTGCACGGGACCGTCGAAGCGCAGGGCCTCTTCCACCGCTGAGGGGACGAGCGAGGGGTCGGCCACCAGACGGGCCAGTTCGTCGGGATGGCTCAACAGGGCGTTCATGCCGTTGCCGATCAGGTTCATCGTGGTCTCGTGGCCGGCTATGAACAACAGGAGCACCAACGACCGCAGCTCCTCTTCTGAGAGGCGGTGCTCGTCCTGTTCGGCGTGGACGATCCGGCTCAACAGGTCGTCGCGGGCTTCGCTGCGACGTTCCTCTATGAGCGGGCTCAGGTAGTTCAGCAGTTGCAGGGCCCCGGTGGCTCCCCGCTGCATCTCCTCGGGGGTCAGGCCCTGGTCGAGAAGGCGTGATGCATCCGAGGACCACGGCCCGAACAGGTGACGGTCGGAGGCGGGCACGCCCAGCATCTCGCAGATGACGATCACCGGGACAACGAAGCCCAGTTCCCCCACGATCTCGAGCTCGCCCCGCTCGGCGGCTTCGTCCAGCAGTTGGTCCACGATGGCCTCGATGCGGGGCTTCCAGGCCGAGATGGCGCGTGGCGTGAAGTTGCGGCTGATGAGGTTGCGGATGCGGGTGTGGTCGGGTGGATCGATGAACAGCAGCACGTTGGACCCGGTGCGGGCCATGGCCTGGCGTATCGAAGCCTCTTCTTCGGCGGGCGGATCGGCGAGGTGGGTGGGGCTGGTGCTCCACCGGGGGTCACGCAGGATCGCCTCGCAGTCGGCGTAACGGGTCAGGAGCCAGCCGCCGTCGGGGGTGGGGCAGATGGGTGACTCGGCCCGCAACCGGTGGTACCAGGGGTGGGGATCGGCCCGCATCTCGGGGGAGAAGTCCCCGATGGCGCCGTTGTCCGGAGGTTCGGTGCTGGCCACAGCGCCATTGGACCACAGCGCCCGTCTGGTTGCTGTCGCCCGGGAGCAGGTCCGTCGTCGGCGGAGGTCTGCTGGTAGCGGGGCTCTGGTGGCGGGGGTCCGCGGGTGGCCGGGGTTCGCTGGCTACGGTCGTCGCGGTGCTGGTGCAAGCACCCGGGACGACGACCACGACCACCCCCACGGATCCGGCTGTCTCCTCCGGGGAGGTCTTCGCCGGCTGTGAAGGCGACGGCTTCCTGTGTGAACGGGTCCTGGACTGGACGGGCAGCGAGACCGCCGCGGACTGGGCAGCCTTCCTCTTCGACCGGCCGCTCAAGGTCCTGCTCATCGTCGTGGTGGCCGCAGTGGTCAACCGCTACGTGCGCAAGGCCATCGGTCACCTGGTGAGCAGGATCGCAGGTGCCGTCCAGGCCGATTCCCGCACGGGCCAGCTGCTGGTCTCCGCCGAGCAGGCGGCACGGGCGCGACTTCGTGCGGACACGCTGGGTGGAGTGCTGCGCAGCCTGGCCAGCGTTGTGATCTGGCTCTTGGCCGGGCTCCTGGTTCTGTCTGAGCTCGGTGTGAACATCGGACCGCTCATCGCGGGAGCGGGCATCGCGGGGGTTGCTCTCGGCTTCGGGGCCCAGAGCCTCGTGAAGGACTTCCTTAGCGGGTTCTTCATGCTGCTCGAAGACCAGTTCGGTGTAGGCGACATCGTCGATGTCGGGGATGCCACCGGGGTGGTGGAGCGGGTGACCCTGCGGACCACTGTGGTGCGCGACGTGAACGGCACCTTGTGGCACGTCCCCAACGGGGAGATCCTGCGGGTGGGCAACAAGAGCCAGCTCTGGTCCCGGGCGTTGCTCGACGTGGACGTCGCCTACGGCACGGACCTCCTCAGAGCACAGCAGGTGATTCTGGAAGCTGCACGAGAGCTGTGGGCCGACGAAGGGTTTTCGGGCATGGTGCTGGAGGAGCCCGAGGTGTTGGGGGTGGAGAACCTGGCGCCCGACGGGGTCACCATCCGGCTCACGGGCAAGACCGTGCCCGCGGCCCAGTGGCCTGTCGAACGGGCCTTGAGGGCCCGGGTGGCCCGGGCCCTCGATGATGCCGGCATTGACATCCCGTTCCCGCAGCGCACGGTGTGGTTGCAGCAGGGCGGAGCGGTCCCTGCCGAGACGGCCCCCCAGCCCGTTCTTTGACCGATACTGAGCGATAATCGCTCAGTATCGGTCAAAGAATCCGGAGGGGAGGGGAAGCCGGGGTCAGAGGTCGAGGGGGGTGGGCCGCACTCGGAAGGGTCCCCAGTCGAAGCCGGCCAGCCACGGCTCGAAGTCGGCGATCCCCTTCGATGGCTCTGCTCCTTGGCCCATCTTCGATGGCTCTGCTCCTTGGCCCATCTTCGATGGCTCTGCTCCTTGGCCCATCTTCGATGGCTCTGCTCCTTGGCCCATCTTCGATGGCTCTGCTCCTTGGCCCATCTTCGATGGCTCTGCTCCTTGGCCCATCTGCCATGGCCATGCCCGCAACTGCTCGGGGCTACGCCGCCCGGTGAGCCCGCGCAGCAACTCGAAGGCATCCAGGGCCACACTGGCCGGCCCGATCCCCTCGCCGTCGGTGACCGCGACACCGTCGGCCACCAGGTGGGCCAGGGGCACTCCGGCCTGGCGGCCGTAGAGCGCGTAGCCGCCGGCGGTGAAGCAGATCATGGCCAGCATCGCCTGCCGGCCCGGGATCTCCAGCGGCTCCCCCAGAGCCTGTCGGATGTCGGCCACGTGGGTCAGGCAGTCCATGCACCACTGGGCCTGGACCTCTCCGAAGGCCGGGCTGAGATCCTCCACTCCGGGATCGACGGCATCCCACTCGTCGAGGACCTCGGCGAGGCTGCGCCCCCGGCGGGCGGCCACCTGAGCCTCGGTCCAGGCATCGGTGGCCACCCCCTCCAGGTTGCCGGCCACGATGTCGGTACCCACCCCGACCAGGTGGGACACCGTCTCGTGCACCGTCCACTCCGGGCAGGCCGCTACGGGTAGGCCCGCCACCGCCTCGGGTCCCCGGGAGCGCAGGAGGGCGGCGAGGTCGATGCGCAGCCGCCGGTGGGTGTCGGCGAGGGCTGCGGCTTCGGGGTCACCCGGGGTGTCAGGAGGGGAGTTCTCGGTCATGGCGCACGGTACCAACCGAACCGGCGGGCGTCGGCCCGTACAGTGGCGCCGTGCCGGTCGAGCGCGAACCCACCCCGTCACCACCGACCACCCCGCAGGGACCCTTGGTGGGTGTACGCGTCGTCGAGTTGGCGGCGCTGGGTCCCGCGCCGTTCGCGGCCATGGTGCTGGCCGACCTGGGGGCCGACGTCGTCACCGTCGACCGGGCCAGCCACTGCCTGGGTTCGAGCCCGGCTTCGGTGAGACACAACCTCTACGGTCGGGGCCGGCGCTCGGTGGGCGTCGACCTGCGCCACGCCGACGGCCCCGGGGTGGTGGATCGCCTCTGCGAAGGGGCGGATGTGTTGATCGAGGGGATGCGCCCCGGTGTCGCCGAACGTCTGGGCGTGGGACCGGAGATGCTGACCGCCAACCACCCCCGGCTCATCTACGCCCGTGCCACCGGTTGGGGCCAGGACGGCCCACGGGCACAGCAGGCGGGCCACGACATCAACTACATCGGTGCGGCGGGCCCGCTGTTCCACATCGGCCGGGAGGGACAGCCGCCGACGGTGCCCCTGAACCTGGTCGGAGACTTCGGTGGCGGGGGGATGCTGGTGGCCCTGGGGGTGTGCGCCGCGCTGGTGGAGCGGGCGGGATCGGGCCGGGGCCAGATCATCGACGCTGCCATGGTGGACGGCGCCGCGTTGCTGTGGGCCCCGCTGTTCGCCGCCTACACCCAGGGGTACTTCCACCCCGAGCGGGGCACCAACGCCCTCGACGGTGGTGCCCCCTACTACGACTGCTATCGCTGCGCAGACGACCGGTGGCTGTCAGTCGGCGCGGTGGAAGATGTCTTCTACGCCGAGTTGATAGCCGGCCTGGGCCTCGAGGACGAAGCGTTGGCGGACCGCAACGACGAGGCGGCCTGGCCCGAGCTGCGGGCCCTCTTCACCGAGACCTTGGCCCGGCGGCCCCGCCACGAGTGGCTGGCGATCTTCGAGACCCGCGATGCCTGCGTGGCCCCGCTGCATCCCGTATCCGAGGTGGCCACCGACGCCCACCTCTTGGCCCGGGGTACCTACGTCGAGCACGGGGGTGTTCTGCAACCCGCGCCCGCCCCCCGCTTCTCCCGCACCTCCACCGCGTTGGGGCGACCGCCCGCCCCGCCGGGACACCACACCGACGAGGTGCTGGCAGAGGCCGGCTACGACCCCGAAGAGGTTGCCTTGCTGCGGGGGGTCGGAGCGGTGGCGTGATCGCGGACAGCACGGTCTGACGACCCGTCAGATTCCTGCTAGACAGTCGCGACCCGACTCGGCCGGTCCCCAGACCGGGAAGGAGGTTGCGTGCACCTGGCCTACACCCCCGAACAGGAGGCCCTGGCCCAGGAGCTGCGCGCCTACTTCGCCCGGATCGTCACCCCCGAGGTGGCCGACGCCATGGCCCGGGGAGAACCGGGCGCCCCCGCCTGCCTGGAAGCGGTCCGCCAGATGGGGCGCGACAACTGGCTGGCAGTGTCCTGGCCCACCGAGTACGGGGGGCGTGCCCTCAGCCTGATGGAGCAGTTCATCTTCTTCCAGGAGGCCCACCGCGCCGACGCGCCCGTGCCCTTCCTCACCGTGAACACCGTCGGCCAGACCATCCTCGACTTCGGCAACGACGAGCAGCGCCAGCGGTTCCTCCCCGCGATCCTCCGCGGCGAGACCCACTTCGCCATCGGCTACACCGAGCCCCAGTCCGGCACAGACCTGGCCTCTCTTCAGACCCGCGCCGTGGCCGACGGCGACGACTGGGTGATCAACGGCGCCAAGGTGTACACGAGCCTGGCCAGCTACGCCGACTACGTCTGGTTGGCCGCCCGAACAGACCCGGATGCTCCCAAGCACCAGGGGATCACCATCTTCGTGGTCCCCACCGACACCCCCGGCTTCTCCTGGACTCCCATCGACACCCTGGGCTCGGCCGACACCACGGCCACCTACTACGAGGACGTGCGAGTCCCCGCCGAGAACATCATCGGGGGGCTCAACCGGGGATGGCACCTCATCACCAACCAGCTCAACTACGAACGGGTCTCCCTGGCGGTTCCCGCCTGGGCCGAGCGTGCCTTCGACCGGGTCCTGGACTGGGCCCGCTCTGAGCACCTCGACGACGGCCGGCGGGTCATCGACCAGGAATGGGTACAGCTCTCCCTGGCCCGCTGCCGGGCCGAGATCGACGCCCTGGTGCTGTTCAACTGGCGGGCCGCCACCCAGGACACCATGGATCCGGCGTTGGCGTCGGCTTCCAAGGTCTACGGCACCGAGCTGTTCATCCGCACCTACCGGGCCCTGATGGAGATCCTCGGCGCGGGGGCCTACGTCGAGCGGGGATCGCCGGCGGCCCTGCTCGGCGCGGGCTTGGCCCGCTCCTTCCAGGGCACGATCATCCTCACCTTCGGCGGAGGGACCAACGAGATCCAGAGGGACCTGATCGCCCTCTTCGGCCTGGGCATGCCCCGAACCCCGAGGATGTAGCACCAGCATGGACTTCTCGCTCTCCGAGGAACAGCAGGCCGCCGCAGACCTCGCCGCCCAGATCCTGGGCGACCTGTGCACCCACGAGCGTCTGCGTGAACTGGAGGTTGCCGCCCGGGCCACTACCGAGGGAGACATGCCCGAGGGAGACACGCCCGAGGGGGCAAACCCCTCGGTTCCCGAACGCGAGTGGCAGGCCCTCGCCGACGCCGGTCTGTTGGGCCTGGCCGTGCCCGAGGCCCACGGAGGATCCGGGTTGGGGATCATGGAGGCCTGCCTGGTCGCCGAGCAGGTGGGTCGCACCGTTGCTCCGATTCCGTACCTGGCCACCGCAGTGCTCGGCGCACTGCCCGTGTCAGCGTTTCGGTGCTCCCGCCCTGCGGGCCCGAATGCTGCCCGGGGTGGTGGCCGGCAGCACCGTGCTCACCGCCGCGCTCACCGAGACGGGTCGGGGCATCGCCACCCGCCGGCCCGCCACGCAAGCTCACGCCGAAACGGGCGGGTGGAGGCTGACGGGCCGGCAGCGCTTCGTGCCCTGGGGCGCCCAGGCCCAGGCGATCCTGGTGCCGGCCACCGGTCCCGACGGGGTGGTCGTGGCAATGGTCGACGCCGACACCCAAGGAGTGGTGCGCCACGGCATCCGAACCGTCAGCGGCGAACCACAGGCCGTGGTGGAACTGGACGGGGTGGCCGTCGGCGCCGACGCGGTGCTGGGCGGCCCGGGTGCCGAGCATCGGGGCGAGGAGGTGCTGGCCTGGATGACCGATCACGCCACCGCCGGTGTGTGCGCCACCATGGCCGGCGTGGCGGGCCGGGCCGTCGAGTTGATCGGCGCCTACACCACCGAGCGCCACCAGTTCGGGGTTCCCATCGCCACCTTCCAGGCGGTGGCACACCGGGCCGCCGACGCGTACATCGACGCCGCCGCGGTGCGCGACACGGCCTGGCGGGCGGCGTGGTTCCTGGCCACCGGACGCCCCACGGCCGACGCCCTCGACGTCGCCAAGTTCTGGGCGGCCGAAGGCGGTCAGCGGGTGGTACATGCCGCCCAGCACCTGCACGGCGGCATCGGGGTCGACCGCGACTACCCGCTTCACCGGTACTTCCTGTGGGCCAAGGTGCTCGAGCTCACCCTGGGGGGAGCCACCGAGCGGCTGGCGGCACTCGGGGCCCGGATGGCGGCAGCAAGGGGATGAGCCTGCGATCCCGCAGGGCACCGCGGCCAGCGCGTCGCGAGCACACCACCCGCAACGGGCTGGTGCGGTCACACTAGGTTGGAACCGAGGAGGGAACGATGTCGGGGGGAACAAGGATGAATCGCAAGGTAGGGGCCGCCCTGGTGGCGTTGGTGGTGCTGGGCGCCGCCTGCGGGACGCGGGTGGACGACGACGAGGCGCTGCGCTCCCAGGACGGCCAACTCGGGGGCACCAGTGCCACGACAACTGGCGGGGGCGGCGCGGGCAACGGTGGCAACGGGGGGACGGACACGTCCACCCCTGCCGGGGCGGGCTTCGGTGACATGGCTTCACCGTGTGGCCCCGGTGAGTTCTCCGGTGCGACCGACGTGGGAGTCACTGACGAGACCATCAAGGTGGGGGTGATCGCCGACGTCGGTTCGGTGGTACCCGGGCTCAACCAGGAGCTCCACGACGGCATGATCGCCTTCGCCGGCTGGTGCAACGACCAGGGCGGCATCGGCGGTCGCCAGGTCGAGCTGGTGCTCTACGACGCCAAGTTGTCCCAGTACCGCGAGCGGATCCTCGAGGCTTGCGACGAGTCCTTCGCGCTCGTCGGCGGGGGCGGCGTCTTCGACGAGTTGGGAGCCCAGGACGCCGTGGACTGCGGGCTGGTGGAGGTGCCCGGCTTCACGGTCAGCTTCGACAAGTGGGAGATCGGTACCGAGTCGGGCCTGATGTTCTCACCCCTACCCAACCCCACCGACAGCTACAAGGTGGGTGCGGCCGAGTGGATCGCCCGTGAGTTCCCCGACGTGGTGGCTCACGGGGCCAACATCTGGGGTAACGCCCCCGTGGTGGACAAGCAGGCCGCCAACCACCGGGAGGCCTACGAGCAGGTCGGCTACGAGTTCGTCTACGAGGGCGTCACCCCCATCAGCGGCACTGTGTCGGACTACAGCCAGTTCGTCGTGGCCATGCGTGACGCCGGTGTGCGCTACTTCACCTTCACCCACGCCCCCGAAGAGCTGGGCAACTTCCAGGCCGCCATGCGCCAGCAGGGCTGGGCGCCCGAGGTGACCGACCTGGAGGCCCAGTTCTACAGCGACGACTACCTGGCCACAGCCGGCGAAGCTGCCGAGGGCGGCTTCGTGCGCATCGCCATCGCACCCTTCGAGGAGGCCGACGAGTACCCGGCCATGGCGCATTACCTCGACGCCATGGACACCTACAACCCCGACGGCAAGGTGGCCATGCTCGGTGTGTTCTCGTTCTCGGCGGGGCTCCTGTTCGCCACCGCCGCCGAGGAGGTGGGCGACGACCTGACCCGTGACCGTGTGGCAGAGCAGCTGGCGGGAATGCACGAATGGTCGGCGGGAGGCCTGCACGGCACCACCGACCCCGGCTCACACCGGGCCAGCCCCTGCTTCATCATCCTCGAGATCAGCGACGGGGCCTTCGTGCGCCGATATCCGCAGCCCGACGACGAGGCATACCGCACCGATGGTCCCGATCGCGGCTTCGCCTGCCCGGAGGACTCCATCGTGGAGCTGGACTGAGCGATGCACGTCACCGGGGCCGACCTGTGGCAGTGGCTGGTGTTCGGGATCATGGTCGGCGGCGTCTACGCCGTGGCCGCCACGGGCCTGGTCGTCACCTACACGACCTCGGGGATCTTCAACTTCGCCCACGGTGCGGTCGGCATGCTGGCCGCCTTCGGCTACTGGCACGTCACCGTCGAGTGGGGCTGGTCTCCTCTGGCCGGCGTGCTGGTCGTGGTGGTGCTGTGCTCGCCGCTCTTGGGCGCGCTCTGCGAGCGGGTGGTGCTGCGCGGCGTCGGTGACGCCCCCGAGGTGACCCGCCTGGTCGTCCCCATCGCGTTGATGGTGGCCTTCCTGGGCGTGGCCCAGATGATGTGGCCCCAGGACGTGGGCCGGGTCACCGACCCCTTCTTCGCCGACCAGGCTCCGGTGCGCCTGCCCGGTGACCTGAACGTCTCCTGGCAAGAGCTGGCCCGCCTGGTGGTGGCCGGGGGGGTGGCGTTGGGGCTCACCTGGCTGCTCAAGGGCACACGGACGGGCATCGCCATGCGGGCGGTCGTGGACAGCCGACCGCTCGCCCGGCTCAACGGAGCCCGCCCCGACCGGTTGTCGATGATCTCGTGGGCGGTGGGCTTCGCCCTTGCCGCCGCCGCCGGAGTGTTGATCGGCGCCGGCACCCGTCTCCAGGTCTTCCAGCTCACCTTCCTGGTGATCAACGCGTACGCCGCGGCCATGTTCGGCCGGCTGCGCAGCGTGCCCCGGGCCTTCGTGGGTGGCGTGGTGCTGGGCGTGCTGGTGGTGGGTGCCCAGGGTCTGTTGGACCCGGCCAAGTTGGATTTCCTGGGCGACGCCCTCTGGGTCACCGACCTGGCCCGGGCCACACCTTCGATCGTGTTGTTCCTGGTGCTGCTGGTGATCCCTCCCCAGCGGGTCCGCTCCGACCATCAGCGCGCCGCCCAGCGGCACATCCCCCGTCCGGGGTGGCGCACCGCTCTGGTCGGAGCGCTGGCCGTGCCGGTCACCGCTGGGGTGGTGGTGGCCCTCGCCGGCGGCGACCCCCTCTGGCTCAAGGTCAGCGGAGAGACCCTGGTGTTCGCCCTGCTGGCTCTGTCCTTGGTTCCCCTCGCCGGGTACGCCGGGCAGGTGTCCCTGGCCCAGGTGGCCCTGGCCGGCGTGGGGGCGGTGACCATGGCCAACTGGCATCTGGGTGGAGGCCTGGAAGACGTCTCGGGCCTGGTGGCGGCATTCGTCATCACCGCGGCGGTGGGCATGGTTGTGGCGCTGCCCGCCTTGCGCCTCCAGGGAATCGAACTGGCCCTGGCCACCTTCGCCTTCGCGGTGTTCCTCGACCAGGTGGTGTTCACGCAGAGCTTCGCCTTCCGGGGTTCGTCGATCCGGGTCGACACCTTCGACGTCGCCGGTTGGGAGATCACCACCCAGTCCTCGCTGGTGTTGCTGGTGGCGGTCATGACCGGTGCCGCCACCCTGGCGGTGGTGGCTGTCCGGCGGGGCGCCTTCGGCCGGCGCCTCCAGGCCATGAAGGACAGCCCGGCGGCCTGCGCGACGCTCGGCATCAGCCTCACCCGCACCAAGGTCGCCGTCTTCGGCCTGTCGTCAGGCCTGGCCGGCCTGGCCGGCGCCCTGTGGGTGACCCTGGCCACCAGCCTCCCCCAGAGCGACTTCGCCCCCACCCAGAACCTGGTCGTGCTACTCATGGCGGTGGCCGGTGGCGTCACCCTGGTGAGCGGTTCCTATGTGGCCGGGTTCCTGGTGGCCGGCTTCGCCTTCTGGCCGACGTTCACGCAGCGTTTCGCCCCCGAGTTCACCGGGCTCGTCGAGGACATCATGTTGTTGGCCCCCGGACTGATCGGAATCAGTCTGGGCCGCAATCCCGACGGCCTGGCGTCGCGGCTCGTGGCCCTGGTGACCGGTACCCGGCGCCGGGCCGAAGCTGCTGTGGCCGAGGTGGTCGTTCCTGCATCCGACTTGGAGCGACTGGGGGTCGACCGCCCCTTCACCACCGAGGACGTCGCCGTCCTCGACTCCCACCTCGAGATCGACGCCTTCACCAGCCGCCGGACCCTTCTTGTCGAGCCGGTCGGAGGATCCCGGTGAGCGTGCTGGCGGCAACGGGTCTGTCGGTGCGCTTCGGCGGCCACTTGGCCCTCAACGGTGTCGACCTGTCCGTGTCCCCGGGGACGGTGACCGGTCTGATCGGTCCCAACGGGGCAGGAAAGACCACCCTGTTCAACGTGTTGTGCGGGATGCAGCCGGCCGTGGCGGGCCGCGTGCGGCTGGCCGGGGATGACATCACCGATCTGCCCACCCACGAGCGCGCCCGGCGGGGAATGGCCCGCACCTTCCAGCGGCTCGAGGTGTTCGGGTCCCTCAGCGTGCGAGAGAACCTCCAGGTCGCCGCCGAGCAACGGGCCCGCTTGGGGTGGGCGGGCATCGGCGTCGACCGCAGTGTCGATGAGGCCTTGGCCTTCGTGGGGATCGACGGCGTGGCCGACCGCCTGGCCGGCACCTTGCCCACCGGCCAGGCTCGCCTGGTCGAGTTGGCCCGGGCCCTGGTGCTCGAACCCAAGGTGCTGCTGCTCGACGAGCCGGCCTCGGGGCTCGACGCCGACGAGACCGGGGCCTTCACGGCCCTGCTGGGAGAGCTGGCCGGCCGCGGGCTGGGGATCCTGCTGGTCGAGCATGACATGCCCCTGGTCATGTCGACCTGTTCGGTGGTCCACGTCCTCGACTTCGGTTCGCTCCTGGCGGTGGGCACCCCCGAGGAGGTTCAGACGAACCCGGCTGTGCTGGACGCCTATCTCGGCGCCGGGTCGGAGAAGAACTGAGATGGCCACGCTCCTGGAGCTACGAGGAATCCGGGCCGGCTACGACGGCATAGAGGTTCTCCACGGCATCGACCTGGTCGTACCCGCCGGGGTGATCTTCGCCCTCCTGGGGCCAAACGGGGCCGGCAAGACGACCTTGTTGCAGGTGGTCTCCGGTCAGCTCGCCCCCACCCACGGCGCAGTCCTGATGGCTGGCCGGCGGGTCAACGGGGCCACCCCTGACCAACTGGCCCGAGCCGGGGTGATCACCATCCCCGAAGGTCGGGGGGTGTTCCCCAACCTCACCGTGCGCGAGAACCTCCAACTCATGGGCTACACCGGGATATCGCTGGCCGACGCCGAGGAGGTCGCCTACGGGCGCTTCCCCCGCCTGGCCGAGCGACGCCACCAGTTGGCGGGCACCATGTCGGGAGGTGAGCAGCAGATGCTGGCCATGGTGCGGGCCCTGGCCGGCGACCCTGCGCTGCTCCTGCTCGACGAGCTGTCCATGGGCCTGGCGCCCCTCATCGTGGAAGAGCTCTACACCGTGGTGGCCCAGCTGGCCCGCGAGGGCATGTCGATCGTGGTGGTGGAGCAGTTCGCCCGCACCGTGCTGGGCGTGGCGGACGAGGCAGCATTGATGACGCAGGGACGGGTGGCCCGTGTGGGCCGCCCCGACGAGCTGGCCGACGAGCTATCCGAGGCCTACCTGGGAGGATGAGCATGCACGACAACCCGGATCGGGTGGAAGCCTTCACCCGCGAGATCACCGCCATGGGTATCCGCACCCCCCAGGCCGAGCGTGAACGCTGGGCCCTGGTGGGTGGCGTGGTGGCCATGGCAGTGGGCCTGTTCGCCATCGTCGCCGGTTGGTACGGGGCTTCGGGCACCACCGTGGTGGTGGAAGCCGTCAGCTACGCCATCTCCGGTGGTGCGCTGGGCCTGGGCCTGATCGTGGTGGGAGCGGCGCTGTTCGTCCGCTACTCATCCACCCGGTACCTGCGCTACTGGCTGGTCCGACTCATCTACGAGGAGCAGGCCAACGCCGACCGGATGGCCGCCGCCGCCGGCGAGGTGCGCCAGGCCGTCGAGCGGCTCCGCCCGGCCCGCCCCGCTGCCGGGGCCACCAAGACAGGCGGAGGTGGGTCAGACTCGGCCGGAGGGGCCTCGTCGTGACCTTCGGTGGGCGGGTGGCGCTGGTCACCGGTGCCGGTAGTGGCATGGGCCAGCTCTCGGCGTGGCGCCTGGCCGCGGAGGGAGTGGCGGTGGCCGCCCTCGACGTGGACGAGGAAGGCCTCGAGCGCACCGCGACCCACGCCCCGACGGTGACCCCGGTGGTGTGCGACGTCACCGACCCCGACGCGGTCACCCAGGCCGTGGCCCACGTGACCGGCGAGCTGGGCCCCATCGACCGGCTCACCCACGCGGCTGCTATCTGCCCCTCCGGGCCCCTCGACACCCAGGCGCTGGAGGAGATCCGCCGGGTGATGGAGGTCAACTACTTCGGCACCGTGCACGTCACCCGGGCCGTGTTGGACGGAATGCTCGAGCGGGGCAGTGGCGACGTGGTGCTGTACGCATCGCTGGCCGGCTGGCTGCCCGCCTATGGGGTGGGTGCCTACAGCGCCACCAAGGCGGCGGTGGTGTCCTTCGCCGAGGTGCTGGCCCACGAGATCGCCGGGCGTGGGGTGCGCCTGGCCTGTGTGTGCCCGCCCGTGGTGGACACCCCGTTGCTGGACAAGATGGCCGAAGCCGACCAGACCCTGGTGCGGGCCCAGCGCCCGATGCGCCCCGAGGTGGTGGTCGACGCCGTTGAGGCCGCATTGGATCGCGGTGCGCTGTTCGTGTGGCCCAACGCCGAGACCCGGGTGGCCCTGTGGGTGCGCCGTCTCGCGCCGAGTCTGCTGTGGAGGCGCATGGACCAGATCCGGGGTGCCAGCGGCGACACTCAGGCCGCGCTCTGAGGCTGGGTACCCTGGGGCCATGTCCAGCCCATCGGACGCGGCCATCATGCTCCAGAGGTCGGCGCGTGCCGGGGAACTGGACCAGCTCTGCGACGATCTGGGGATAGAGCTGCTGGGCATCTTCGGCAGTGCCGCCGCAGCCCTTCGCGTGCGCGCCGGGCACGCGCGTGTCGGCATCGGTGTCGGGCCGGAACCCCACGACCTGGACGTGGCCGTGGCCTTCTCCGGAGCACGGGACCTGCTCGGACTCATCGATCGCCTGACCGGGTTGACGGGTTGTGAGCACATCGACGTGCTGGATCTGGGACGGGCCGATCCTCTGGCCCGGGCAGCGGGCCTGTCGGGCGTCGGGCTGTACGAGCGCCATCCTTCGGCGTGGGGTGAGGCGCACCTGGTGGCGATGCAGCACGCTTGGGACACGGCGCCCCTACGGGCCCTCGATCGTGACGCGTTGCGGTCGTGACGCCCGCCGTCCCCGATCCCGAAATCGTGGGCCGGCGCTTGCGTCTGTTGGCAACGACCCTGTCGGAGTTGGCCGATCTCGGTCGCGTTGACAGGGGTCGGCTGGCTGGCGAGCCCGTCACCCGCGCCGCCACGGAGCGCTACCTGCAGGTGCTGGTGGACCTGGCCATCGAGATCAACGCCCATCTCCTGGTGGCGGTGCGTGGAGTTGCGCCGGCCACGGGCCGGGATTCGTTCCTGGCCATGGGCGAAGTCGGGATCCTGCCCGGCCAGTTGGCTCTGCGTTTGGCGCCAGCAGCCGGCCTGCGCAACATCCTGGTGCACCGGTACGTCGACATCGATCCCGAGCTGGTTGCCCAGGCCCGCCAGGATCTGCTCGACCTGGTACCCGGCTACGTCCACGAGGTCGCCTCCTACCTGGATGCGACCGAGGGCGAGCCCTGAGGCCCAGCCGGCCTATCCCTGTTCTGGACGCTGGCCGGCGCGGACCCGGCGGTAGACCGCCAGACCGGCGATGGAGGCGGCGCACGCCCCGACGATCAGGAGGGGGGCCACCACCTCACCGAAGGAGGCGGCCAGGGTCATGACACCACCACGGCGGGACCGAAGGTGGCCGACATGTGGCCGGCCCGCTGGGCCAGCAACGCCGTCTTGGGGAAGCGCAGCGCGGCCAGGTCGTCGGCCAGTTGGTTGTCCTGGCCGATCTCCACCCGCAGACCGCCGGGGCGAATGCGCTGGGCCTGTAGTCGCATGCTCCAGGGGGTAGCCCGCAGCGTGCCGTCCCGCCAGGAGAGGCAGGACATGGTGATCTCGGTGGCCGGCACCGGTATCGCTCCCCGGTGGGTAACGGTCATGGCCAGGGCGAGTTTGCCTCCGTCCATCATGACCACGTCGGTGCGCTGGGCCCGGGGCTGGTAGGAGATGTCGGCCACCCACTTGGGGAAACCCCACACCTGCTGGCCGGCTGCGCAGGTGAAGGACTGGTTGACGGGAAGGCGGTGGATGAAGGTGGTGACGCCGCCGGCGGGTCCCGCCTCGGGGTCGGGTCTGGGCATCCCTGCGGGAGGCTCCACCACCAGGCCCAGGGCGATCTCGTTGTAGGGGCCCAGGTCGCTGTCGGTGTAGCGCACGGCAGCCACCGTGCACACGGCAAGGGTCTGGGCGACCCGCCGCACCCGCAGACCCGAGTAGGCGATGAGGTGCTGGGCGGCGGTGGCCGGGGCGGTGAAGGTGCCTGCCACCATCGACGCCGACCGCACCTCGACGGGCAGGGCCAGCTGTTGGCCCTCCACGGCCACGCTGGCGGGCACCGGGCCCACACCACCACCGTTCTCACCGGACTTGCCGGGTTTGCCGGACTCAGCCGTCTCGGCGGTGCGGGTGGCAGCCATGATCGGCCAAGCTACCGCCCGGGACGGCACTAGATTGCCCGGCCATGGGTATCGCAGTGGTGACCGGTTCGGCGTCGGGGATCGGGGCGGCCATCGCGGCTCGTCTCGAGCGCGGCGGGCGACACCGTGGTCGGTGTCGATCTGGCCGGAGCAGACGTGACCGCCGACCTGTCCACCGTGGCCGGTAGAGGGGCGATGGTGTCCGAGGTCCTGGCCGCCACCGGAGGCCGGGTCGATCGGCTGGTGGCCTGTGCGGGGGTGGGGCCCACCCTGGCCGACACCTCGGTGATCGTGGCCGTCAACCACTTCGGCGCCGTCGCCACACTCGACGGGTTCTTCGGCGCCCTGGCCGACTCGGGGGGCGCCGCGGTGGCCATCGCCTCCAACTCGATGGGCATCATCCCCCCCGACGAAGAGCTCCTGGCCGCCTGCCGGTCCGGTGACGAGGGGGCGGCCTGCCAACGTGCCGGAGTCGTCGACGGGCCCACCGTCTACGGCACCTCCAAGCGTGCGCTGTGGCTGGGGGTGCGGGCCCGGGCCACCCAGTGGGGTGAGGCCGGCGTGCGGCTCAACGCGGTGGCCCCCGGCCCGGTGGACACCCCCCTGTTGCGTCAGACCATCGACGACCCGGCGCTGGGTTCGACGGTGGACCTGTTGCCCATCCCCCTGGGTCGCCACGGCCGGCCCGAGGAGATCGCCGCCGTGGTGGCCTTCCTTCTCTCCGAGGCGGCGTCACTGGTGCACGGCTCGGTGGTGTGGGCCGACGGCGGCACCGATGCGGTGATGCGCCCCGAGGTCGTCTGAGCTCAGGGGTGTCACAGGTGAGGTCTGTGCCCTCGATCCTCGTCGACTCAGGATCGACCCGAACTGCAACCGACCCATCTCAAGCTATTGACATTCTTACTGTCAATAGATACCGTCGGCACGGCACGCTGGTGCTCGTCGGTCGCATCAGCCGGCCGCTTCAGCCGGTGACGGGAAGGGAGCCATGGGCATCGATCGAGAGCTCACCGAGACCATGCTGGCGATGGCCCGCGACGCAGGTGCCTGCGCAGCGGGTGTTGCCACCGTCGAGACCCTCGAAGGCGGGCCGCCCTCGGCTGATCTGACCTATGTGCTGCCCGAGGCGAAGTCGGCGATCACCTTCGCGCTGCCGCTCGACGTTGCCAAGCTCGAGCAGTACCTGAAGAAGGAGAGCCACGAGCGGCACGTGCGGGACAACCTCGACACCAACGTCGCGTCGTTCGGGCTCGCGGCGGCACTCGCGGCCGAGCTCAACGAGCGGGGGCACCCGTCGCTGGGGATCAGTCCTAACCTCGTTTGGCGAAAGGATGTGCCGGGCGGCGCCAGGACCATGCAACCCGACATCTCCCACCGCTACCTCGCTGTTGCCGCGGGCGTCGGCTGGTTCGGCTTCTCCGGCAACGTGATCACCTCGACGCACGGTGCCTCGGTGATCCTCGGCTCGACGGTGACCACCGCCGAGCTAGAAGCCACCGAGCCCCTCGACCCGGAGGACCGCTACTGCGACGACTGCCACCTGTGCCTCGCCTCGTGCAACTCGAAGCTGATGTCCAAGGAGGAGACGACCACGGTCACTCTCGGCAAGAACGAGTTCAGCCACTCGGCGCGACGCAACTACCACCGCTGCGACCTGGTGTGCGGCGGGTTCACGGGACTGAGCAAGTCGGGCAAGTGGTCCACGTGGTCACCGGGGCGATTTCCCGTCCCCGACGACGACGAGGAGTTCGAGGGTGCGCTCACCGAGGCGATCAGCGCCTCGCTCCCCCGCCCCGAGTGGCAAGTGGGCTTCTCCCAGCCGCTGCTGCCCGGACGCAAGCTGTCGCTCACCTGTGGGAACTGTCAGCTCATCTGCCACCCCGACAAGGACGAGCGCAGACGCCGCTACCGGATGCTGACGACCGGCGGCGTGGTGATCCAGCACCGCGACGGCTCGGTCGAGGCGGTCACGCCCGCCGAGGCCGAGCGGCACTTGGCGAGCCTGACGCCAGAGGAGCGGGCAACTTACGAGTGATGCGGGGTGGCGCACCCCGACGACTGATGGGACCGGAACGACGGCTCGGCGGGTGGGATTCGATTCAGGCCTGGTCGGGAGCTTCCCCGGTGGCGATTCGCTGGGCCCACGGGTAGTCGGGCTTGCCCGACGGTGACCGCACCACCTCGGGCACCAGGGTGAGCTGGCGGGGCACCTTGTAACCGGCGATCTGTCCGCGACAGTGGGCGCCGAGGTCGTCCAGGGTGGGGGAGCGACCCTCCCGGGGCTGCACCACCGCCGCCACCCGCTGGCCCCACCGCTCGTCGGGCACCCCCACCACCAGAGCGTCGAAGACGTCGGGGTGCGACTTGAGGGCCTGCTCGACCTCTTCGGGGTAGATCTTCTCGCCCCCCGAGTTGATCGACACCGAACCCCGCCCAAGCAGGGTGATGGAACCGTCGGCCTCGACCACGGCGTGGTCGCCGGGCATGGCGTAGCGGCGCCCGTCGTCGGCCGTCACGAAGGTCTCGGCGGTCTTGGCCGGGTCCTTGTAGTAGCCGAGGGGGATGTTGCCACCCCTGGCGATCTTGCCCACGACCCCCGAACCGGGCTCGACGGGGGTGAGGGTGGCCTCGTCCAGGACTACCGAGTCGCGTGCGGGGGCCACCGTGGGACCGCCGCCGCGCATGGCCGTGTTGCCCTTGCCCACCATGATGATCCCGTTCATGCCGCTCTCGGTGGAACCGATCGAGTCGGTGATGACCAGGGTGTCGAAGCGTTCCACGAAGCGCTCCTTGACGGTGGGGGAGAACACGGCGGCGCTCGAGGAAAGCGACAGCAGCGAGCCCAGGTCGAGCTGCTCGCCGGCGGCGTCGAGCGCTTCGAGGGTCTCGATCATGGGCCGGCCCATGGCGTCACCGGTGATGAGGATGGAGTTGATGCCCTCGTCAGCCACGAGGTGCCACAGCCGTTCGGCTTCGAAGCGGTCCATGAGCACGAGGCGGTTGCCCTGCATGAGGTTCATGATCGTGGCCACCTGGGCGGCCCCGTGCATGAGGGGCGGGGCCACCAGGAACACGAGCTGGCCGGGGTTGGCCGCGGCGGCCTCGGCATGGGCGTGGTCGCTGGAGACGGGCTCTCGGGTGAAGGGATCGGTGCCTCCCGCCAGGGCGAAGAAGATGTCCTCCTGGCGCCACATGACCCCCTTGGGCATGCCCGTGGTGCCTCCGGTGTAGATGATCCACACGTCGTCGGGGCTGCGGGTGGGGAAGTCCCGGTCGGGTGACGAGCCGGCCAGGGCCTGGTCATAGGCGACGGCTCCCAACCCGGCCAGAGCCTGGGCGACAGTGGTCTCGGGTCGATCCGTCTCGTCCGGTTCGCCAGGGTCACCGGCTCCGCCGCCATCCGGGTCGGCTCCGGCCACCACCAGGTGGCGCAGGCTGGGGCAGCGGGCGCGCACCGCGGCCACCCGCTGAGCGTAGGGGCGCATGAACACCAGGGCCACCAGGTCGGCGTTGTCGAACAGGTAGGCCAGTTCGTCCTCGACGTATCGGTAGTTGATGTTGACCGGGACCGCCCGGATCTTGACGGCGGCCAGCATCGACTCCACCCACTCCAGGGAGTTGGGTCCGTAGATGCCGACGTGGTCGCCAGCTTCGACGCCCGTGGCGGCCAGGTGGTGGGCCAGACGGTTGGCGCGCTCGTCGAGTTGGCGGTAGGTGAGCCGGCGGTCCCCGTCGATCAGGGCCAGCTTGTCGGGCACGGCATCCACGGCGTACTCGATCATGTCGGCGATGTTGTAGGCCATGGCGCGCATGGTAGCGGGCGGCGGTCCACCGATCTGACGGTCCGTCAGGAACCGGGGCTGGTGTTCCTACCGAGGGCCGCTGACAACGACATCCCCCGCGCCGACATCCCCCGCGTCGACATGTACGCGGGTTGATCAGGCGGCGGGGCCCGGTGCGGGCACCAGGATGGCCTCACGCAGCTCGGTGAAGGCCGGTTCGACGTCGTCGGCGAGGTCCCACACGTCGGGCATGAGGTCGTCGCAGACCATGAAGCCGATGTCGATGCTCTCGCGGTAGCTGAGCACGGTCACGTTCAGACCGGCACCCTCCATGGCCGGCCCCATCGGGTAGGCCCGCTCCATCACGGCCCCTCCGAAGTACACGGGGAACGGCGGCCCGGGCACGTTGGAGACGACCAGGTTGTGCATGGGCGGGTGGTGGGCGGACAGCCCGCTGCGCAGGTAGAGCAGGGTGCCCACCCGCACCAGGGTGGGGTCGGCCACCTCGGACCAGTCGCCCAGCACGCCCGGACCCAGCAGCTCGTGTTCGGCCTTGGCCGCTGCGGTGGCCCGCCGGATGGCGTGGAGGCGTTCGAGGGGGTCGTCGATCTCGGTGTGTAGCCGCGTGATGAAGAACGACACACGGTTGTTCTGCTGGCCCCGTTCGTGGTCCTGGCGCACCGAAACCGGACAGGTGACCACCAGGGCGCGGTCGGGGAGCTCGCCGCGGCGCAGCAGGTAGCGGCGGAGTGCCCCAGCGCACACTGAGAGCACGACGTCGTTGACGGTGCACCGGGCGGCGTCCTTGAGGGCCTTGACCTCGGTCAGGGGCACCTGGGAGAAGGCACAGTTGCGCTCCGGAGTGAGGCGCTGGTTGAACCCGAGGCGGGGTGCGGTGAGGGGGGTGCCGCCGGCCTCCTGGGCCTCGGCCCGCCGGGCCCGGATCCCGGCGACCCCGTCCAGGGTGCGGGCCAGCAGTCCGGGCAGGTGGCGCAGAGCGTCGGTGCGCTCACGCACCGACTCGGCGACGTGCTCGGCGCCGCGCGCCGTCAATGGGGTGTCCTCCGGTGCGGGACCGGGCGGGAGGGCACCGACGGGAGGGTCGGGTTCCAGGTCGAAGAGGACTGTCATCAACTCGGCGCCGGAGACACCGTCCACGCAGGCGTGGTGCACCTTGCACACGAGAGCGACGTTCTCGTCGTGGAGTCCGTCCAGAACCCACATCTCCCACAGGGGACGCGAGCGGTCCAGGGGGACGCTGGCGATGGCGCCGCACATGCGGCCGAGGTCTTCGGGGCCACCGGGCATGGGCAGAGTTGCTGCCCGGATATGACGATCCAGGTCCACCTCGGGCGCCTCGACCCACCCCGGTCGGTGAACCGCCAGGGGTGCGTCGGCCAGCGTGCGGGTGAAGGGCGGGATCAGGTGCATGCGTTCGGCCACGATGGAGCGCACCCGCTCCACCGACAGGTCTACTGGGGGGACAGTGCCGCCACGCGTCGGGTCGAGCACCACGACCAGGGCCACGTGCAGGTGCATGGACGGGGTCTCGGCGTAGAGGAAGACGGCATCGAGACCCGACAGAGACTGCACCCGGCCAGTAGACCACCTGTTGCCCCCCGGCGCCACCGGGTAGACACCGCTCGGCCGGTTCCGCTCGGCCGGCTCCGCTCGGGCCCAGGAGACGGGATGCCCCCAGGTTCAGCCCAAAGGCTCAGCCCTGGTCAGCGCAGGCCGAGCTTGGTCGAGCAGGCGGGCCAGGCCCCCCAACCCTGGACCGCCAACACCCGGCGGGCGATGGCGATCTGCTGCTCCCGGCTGGCCAGATCCGCCCGGGGCGCGTAGATCGCTCCCCCGAAGCCCACCCAGGTCGACTGAACGAACTGGAGGCCTCCGAAGAAGCCGTTGCCGGTGTTGATGTGCCAGTTCCCGGTCGACTCGCAGAAGGCCAGATCGTCCCACACAGAGGACGCAGGCACCGGGGGGGCGGGCGGACCGTAGCTGCCCGGCGCCTGGGAGGAGCCCGACCCGGTCACCACCGTGGAGGCGCTGGCATCGTCGACCGAGGCGATGGCGACCGCGCCGGGCGAGAGCTGGGCGAGCACCTCGGGGGGAACAGTTGCGGGCGGTGGAGCAGCCGCTTCGGGGTCAGCGCCGGTCGAACCCCCACCGGCTTGGCCCGCGTCGATCTCGGCCTGGGTGAGGGCGGCAGCAGCGAAGGCCTCGAAGGCGGCTCGCTCGTCCTCGTCCATGGTGAAGAGGGCGAACACGATGGTCTCTTCGCGCGTCATTCCGGCCAGCGCCTCGGCCACTGCGGCCTCGGCTTCGCTGCCGTGGCGTCGGGCCACCTTGGCGCTCATGTGCTTGGAGCCGGGCACCCGCTCGGCGCCGGCTTCGGGGGCGCCATGGGCGGGCTCACCGCCCAACCCGCCGCCCAACCCGCCGCCCAACCCGCCGCCCAGGACGGTGGCCAGGACTGTGGCCACGACCGCGACCGCTGTCCGTGCGCGCCGCCAGGGCGCGGTGGGAGAGAGTGGGTGAGGACCGTTCCGCCGGAACATGGGGGCACAGTGTTGCAGATCGTCACGATCCTGCAACCTGAAGGACACGGGCTCGCCGTCAGGGTGCCGCGACGGGCAGACTGGGGGGGTGCTCGCAGCCTGGTTCTACGCAGCATTGTTCACCCTCTTCCTCCTGCTGACCCTGAACTCGTTCCGCCCGGTGCGCAACAACCGGCTCCTGTTCGTCCCCAGCTTCTTCGCCTCGTGGCTGACCAACGAGCTGGCCCCGTTCTACCTGGCGTCGATGGTGGCCATAACGGCTGGGTTCGTGGTGGTCGGCGATGTGTTGGACCACCCCGCCGGCTGGGTGGGCCTGGCGCTCATGGTGCTGACCTGGGGCCTGCTCTATGTGATCCACCGCGGCGGGGTCTCCACGGGCCCGGCCATCGCAGCTGCCCTCGACGGCTACGGGGTGGACCACGACCCCGCACGGCCCAGCCGGCACGCCGTCCGCAAGATCCCCAACGTCGAGTACCGCAGGGCGGCGGGCCGGCGCCTGCGCCTCGACGTCGTCCTACCCGCCGACGCCACCCCCCAGGACCGCCGGCCGGCACTCGTCCAGATCCACGGGGGAGGCTGGATCATCGGCGACAAGCGCGAGCAGGGCCGCCCCCTGCTGCGCCGCATGGCCTCGAATGGTTGGGTCTGCTTCAACGTCAACTACCGGCTCAGTCCGGCCGCCACCTGGCCCGACCACCTCGTCGACTGCAAGGCAGCGGTGGCCTGGGTGCGGGCCCACGCTCACGAGTACGGGGTGGACCCGGACTTCGTGGCGGTCACCGGAGGATCGGCGGGTGGGCACCTGGCCACCTTGGTCGCCCTCACCGCGGACGACCACTCGTTGCAGCCCGGCTTCGAGGACGCCGACTGCTCAGTGCAGGCAGCCGTGCCCATCTACGGCGTCTACGACTTCACCAACCGCCTTCACTCCTACGGGGTGGAGATGCGCCACTGGATCCTCGAACCGATTGTCATGAAGCGCTTCTACGACGATGAGCCCGACGCCTTCGCTGCGGCGTCCCCGATAGACAGGGTTCACGCCGGAGCACCCCCGTTCCTGGTGATCCACGGCGACCGGGACACCCTGGCCCCGGTGGAGGACGCCCGCTACTTCGTGGAACGTCTGGCCGAGGCGTCGCGAGCCCCGGTGTTCTACGCCGAGCTTCCGGGCGCCCAGCACGCCTTCGAGATCTTCTCCTCGCCCCGGGCCCGCAGAGCCCTCGACGGCGTTCAGCGGTTCCTGTTCGAGACCCACCACCGCCACTCCACCCCGACCGAGCAGCCGGAGCCGGACGTGGTCACACCGGCGGGGGTCGGCCCCAACGCCGGCTGGGCTTGAGCCGGCGCGACCCCACCGGGGTCAACCCCGGTGGACGGAGGCGTGCCACCGGCCGCTGAGAGCCACGGTCGCCAGCGCCTCACCCGTGGCGAGCAGCCAGTCCAGTGCCATCGCCAACTCGGAGTCGGCGTCCAGCTCCACCACCAGACCCCGCTTGGGGTGATCGGCGCGCACCGCCCAGCCTGCTGGGATCTCGAGGCGCACCTGGTCGAGCCGGGCCCGGGCCCGGCCACCGGTGGCGTGCTGGACCCCCATGGCGATCGGTCCCCACCTGCCCCGACGGTCCCGGTGAGGGGCCGTCCAGGTGCACAGCGGCACAGCGGGACCGCGGTTGGAGAAGAGGTTGCCGCCCTGGTGGAGGCGGGCGGAGTCCTCGGGCACTTCGGGCTCGAGGTTCACCCACCCCTGCCCGGCCCGGCGGAGGCGTTCCAGGTGCTCCACGACGACAGCCGGCTCCTCGGGATCGAAGGCGATCACTGTGGGTGGGCTCTGCCGGCCGGCCACCGCTCAGCCCTCCCTGACCGCAGGAGGAGCCTTGGCCTCAGGCGTGGCGCCGGGGCCGGTTCGGCGCAGGCCCATGGCGCAGAACACGAAGGACCTGGAACGCAGAGGTTTCACTCGAGCTCAGGAGACGGAGGGGGGAAGCGGTTCGCCGGGGGCCACCACGAAGGCCCGCCACATCGTCCGGTCGGTGATGTTGCCGGTCACCGGTGCCAGCCGGTAGCGGAGTCTCCAGACGCTGAGGTCCCCGAAGAGCTGAGGGGATTCGGGGGGGAGGGTGACCCTGAGGCGGACCAGACGGTCGCTCAGGTGGCTGCGGCTCCCCCGGTACCCGTCCGGCTGGGGGTTCCACCCCCGGTAGTAGCCGCCTTCGTCGGGGCCGTAGTAGGTGCTCGGTGAGCCGAGCGTGTCCAGGAACGCGGCAGGCCACGACCTCGGTGCAGGGGACTCCGCCGGGTTGGGTGACGGTACCCGACCGTCCCGCGGTCGGGGCGACATCGTGGCCGCTGCGGTCGACCACCTCCCAGGAGAAGTCGACCGAGCGGCCGAGGGGGTCGAGCACCTCCAGGCCGATGGTTCCCTCGCCGGGGTCCCATACGTCGATGACCAGCGTGCTCCCCCCGGGCGCCTGCACGCTGCCCAACCCGAAGTCGGGATAGGTGTCCCCCAGGTTCACGAAGGCGCCGGCCCAGCCCGGAGCGGAGATCGCCGGGCACGCCGGGTCGAAGTACGTGGATCCGGTTTCGAGGGCCTGGCAGGGGCTGGTGAGCGGATCCCAGCTCGTGTCGTGGTGGGCCCGCAGGGAGAACTGGTTCGAGTTGTGGTTGTCGTCGTCGCCGGTGGTGGAGGGCGCGTTGTCGGGATCGGTGTCGCTGTCGCTCTGCACCTGCACCAGGTAGGTGCCCGCCACGGCCGATGGCGTGGTGAACAGGGGCTTCCAGCGGTTCTGCCAGTCGGTGGTAGCCGTCCCGCACCAGGCGTCGTCGTTGCCCCGCATCTGCCGGGGGCCGGCCACGACCGGGTTGTCGCTGGGATCGCCGGGGGTGGTGTCGGGGCCCAGCACCCGGTAGCGGGTCACGTGGTCGGCCGGACCTCCAGTGCCCAGGTTGCGGTTCCACCCGTCGTGGGCCTGCGAGGTGGGCAAGGGTCCGGATCCGTCGTTGCACTGCGGCGCGTCGAAGATCTCGATGGCGAGGGGCCCACCCGCCATGGCGGGGGCCACCTCCACGGAGTACAGGTACCCGGTCGGGTCGTAGAGGTCTCCGCCCTGCCCGTCGGTGGTGTCCTCGGAGGTGTCGCTGCGGCAGGCCTTCCAGGAGATGCTGGCTCCCAGGGCGCCCGGGTTGGCGTCCGGTTCTGCCCCGTCGGCCACATAGGTGGCGTCGGTGATGGCCTGCAGGCCGTCACCGTTCTCTGCGGAGGCACATGGCCCCGAGACCGCCAGCCACAGGTTCTCGTGCAGGGCGCCGGGGATCGCGTCGCCCGGGTCGTTTCCCGTGCCCAGGAAGTTGGCCCCCCTGCCCACCCCCAGGGCGGTCGTGCCCTGCACTTCGACGGCACCGATGTCGGGCGCGGCGCCCACCGGGCGGCCAGCGCCGCGCTGGTCGACGCCCTGGCTGGTGGCCCCGGAGTCCACCAGCGGGGATCCGGGCGCGGGCACCTGGGTCGGTGCGGCCCTCCCGTGCAGATCCAGTGCACCCAGCTGCGGGTCCTGGCCCTGGAGGTCGCCGGGGGCGGTGAACCCGCACGACGCGCCGTCCTCCAGGTTGTGGCCCAGGGAGGTCAGGCTGCCCCCACCCCCGCAGTCGGCGCCCGAGGTGGGACCCACCACGGTGTTGGTGGCGGTGGTGGTGCCCGCGGGCATGCCGAACCCCATCTCGCCGGCTCCCAGGGTGTGCAGCGCGGTGCCCACGTTGGCGCTGACCGTCACCGAGTCCAGGGCCAGGGTTCCTGCGCTGGCCACGCCCGCACCGGCGGGTGCCTCGTTGCCCGACACCGTCGAGTTGACCAGGGTGGCGGCGGTGGTCGGTCCCACGGCGAGCCCGCCGCCGACGGTGCCGGCCACGTTGGTGTCCAGGGTCGACGAGTCGATGGTGACGGGGGTGCCCAGGACGGCCATGCCCGCGCCCACCGCGGCGGTGTTGGCCGCCAGCCGGGAGTCGTGCACCTCGGTGGGCCCCTGGGTGAACAGGCCACCCCCGGTACCGGTGTCGGCAGTGTTGGCCAGGATGGCAGAGCGCACCACCGTGAGCGAGGCTCCGGTCTCGGTCTGCAGGCCCCCGGCCCGCTGCGCGGCGTTGGACTCGACGGTGGTGTCCACCAGCGAGGTGGTCACCGCCGAGTACAGGCCGCCCACGATCACGGCCTCGTTCCCGGTGAACACGGACGAGGAGACGTCGAGGGGCCCGGTACCCACCGCGGCCCAGCCGCCCACCGCAGCGGTGGCGGTGTTGGGCCCCACCGTGGTCCCTTCCAGGCGGGCCGCAGCCCAGGAGACGCCGCCGGCACCTGCCGTCGCCGTGTTGGCGTCGATGGTGCTGTCGCGGCACCACGACCTCCCCCATCGCAGCCAGGCCGCCGCCGACGAACGCCGCGTTGGCGGTGACCCGCACATCCACCAGCGTCGTCGCCGTGCCGGCCTCGGAGCCGAGCCCACCCCCGGCCTGTTCGGCGCCGCCGGTCAGGGTCATCCCCTCCAGGGTCACCGACGCGCCCCCAAGAACGTGGACGGCCCGGTCCAGCCCACCGGCGTCGACGGTGACACCCGCGGCATCGATGACGAGGTCGTCGCGCAGGTCCAGGTCACCGGTGGCGGCACCGTCCTCGCTCGAACCGGCGGCGGTGAGCAGGTACGTGCCCGGTGCGACGCTGACGTGGTCCCCGCCGGGGGTGGCGTTGGCCTCCATCACCGCGGCCCGCAGGCTGCACCGACCACCCGTGTCGGCACACACGCCGTCACCGGGTGCGGCATCGGTCGAGTCGGTCGTCGAGTCCACCACGAGGTCCAGTCCAGCGGGCGCCTGTGCCCGAGCGGGCGGAGTCACGATCAAAGTCGGCGCGGCGAGGCACACCACCAGGACGGTGCCCAGGCTCCCGTGCCCGTACCAACCCCTTCGCTGCACGCCGCGAGCGTATCCCAGCGGGTCGGCGCGGACCGGGGCGCCACCGCCGGGGCGGGGTCGGGGGCTAACGTCACGAGGTGCTCTCGCGGCGGGAGTTCGTGCGCGTGGCTGCGGCTGGTGCGGCGGGAGTGCTGGCTGGGGCGTGCTCCAACCAGAGCGGTGCCGACGACTTCAAGCTCGAAGGCCTCCAGCCCATCAAGTACGGCCAGGACCCTTCTCAGATCGCCGAGCTTCTTATCCCGGACGCCTTCGGCCCCTTCCCGGTGGTGGTGGTCATCCACGGTGGCTGGTGGCAGACGGGCTGGGACCGGCGCGGTGTACGCGAGATCGCCGAGGACCTCGCCGAGGCGGGGTATGCCACCTGGAACCTGGAGTACCGCCTGGTGGGGGAGGAGGGGGGCGGCTGGCCCGGAACCTTCGAGGACATCGCCCTGGGGATCGACAAGCTGGCCGGCACGGCCCGCGACTACAACATCGACCTGGCCCGGGTGGTGTTCCTGGGGCACTCCGCAGGGGGGCACCTGGCGTTGTGGGCGGCCTCCCGGGGCGAATTCGAAGCCGGCTTCGTGGGCGCGGAGCCCAAGGTCACGCCGGCCACCGTCGTTGCCCTGGCCCCCGTGACCGACCTGGTGGGGGCGGCCGAAGCCGACCTGGGCGACGGCGCGGTGCCCCAACTCCTCGGAGGGACCCCCGAGGAGGCTCCGCTGACCTACGCCGTTGCCTCCCCGATACTGCTCGAGCCCGGACCGGCCCGCCACGTGCTCTACCACGCCGCCGACGACGGCATCGTTCCCATCGACCAGAGCCGGGTCTACGCCGAGCGACTGGCATCCCTGGGGGCCGACGTCGAGATGGTCGAGCTGGCTTCGGGTGGCCACTTCGGTCCGATCGTCGTGGGTGAGCCCGGGTGGTCGGCCGTTCGGGACCGGATGGACGAGTTCGTCCAGCCCCTGCCGGAGGGCTCGGGCGTCACCCGGTGAGCCCCGATCTGGACCGCCGGGCCCTGATGGGGGGCCTGGGCGCGTCGGTCGTCCTGGGCCTGGCCGGCTGCAAAGACCCCGGGGGTGGGAACCCGTCCGCTGAGCCCGCACCCGGCGCGCCGTCCGCGACCTCGGATCCGACCGTTCCGGCCACTCCGGCCGACCCGGTCGTCACCACCAGCCCACCGACGACGACCCGCCGTGTCACCGGCCGGGTGGTCGTGGTCGGTGCCGGTCTGGCCGGCCTGGCCGCTGCGCACCGCCTGGTGGAGGCCGGAGCGGAGGTCACCGTGCTCGAGGCCCGCCCCCGGGTGGGTGGCCGGGTCCACACCGTCCGGGCTCCCTTAACCGACGACCAGTACGCCGAAGCCGGAGGGGAGTGGGTGGCGACCGGTGACCGCAGCACCGTCGGCCTCATCGACGAGCTGGGGTTGCGCCTGGAGCGCCCGATGGCCGTGGAAGGCCTCGAAGACGTCGTCCGCCGTGACGGCGGCAACCAGACCACCACGCTGTACCGCGAGGCATGGGGCGACCAGGACGACACGGCCCGGGGCCGTCTCGAGGAGCTGCTGGCCCCCATGGTGGCAGGCCTCGACCTCGACGACCCGGCGTCGGGTCCCCAGGCCGCGGCGCTCGACAGCCGTTCGGCGGCGACGTTGCTCGACGAGTTGGTCGCACCTGCCGCGGTGCGGTTCGTGCTGGACGCCGAGCTGGTCCGCCGCTTCGGTGTGGAACCGACCGAGCTGTCGCTCCTGCACTGGGTGGCGGACCGTGCCGTCGACAGCGGTCACCGAGAAACGCGCTGGTACATCGACGGTGGAGCCGACACCCTCCCGCGGGCTCTCGGTGCCGCCCTGGGTGACCGCCTGAGGCTGGGAGTCGCGGTGCGTGGGCTCACCCAGACCTCCGAAGAGGTCAGCGTGGTCACCGACGGCGAGGTGCTCGTCGCCGACCGTGTGGTGCTGAGTGTCCCGTTGCCCGCCTACGCGGGCATCGAATTCGACCCGCCGCTGCCCGACCCCTGGCCAGCGGCCCTGGCGGCCCTGGTCCCTGCCCCGGGGGTGCGGACCCTGGTGCAGTACACCTTCCGGTTCTGGAGGAGCGGCGGTTGGACGGGCCGGGCCCTCACCGACCTGCCGTCGGGTTCGCTGCACGAGGCGACAGAGGCCCAGGTGGGTGGAGGCGGGATCCTGGCTGCCACCATGCTGGGATCCCGGGGTGCCCAGGCGCTGAGCCTGCCCCGGATCGAGCGGATCAACCAGGCGGTCGAGGACGTCGACCGGGTGGCGGCCAACGCCAGCTCGGTGCTGGGTGCCGCGGAGACGGTGTCGTGGAGCGAAGACCCCTGGGCCGGTGGCGCATGGCTGGCCTTCCGGCCCGGCCAGGTGGTGCCATGGCGTGAGATGTTGCGCCGGCCCGTGGGCCGGGTCCACCTGGCCGGTGAGCACACCGCCACCCGGACCGGCACCATGGAGGCAGCGGTCCAGAGTGGCCAGCGGGCCGCCGACGAGGTGGCTGCCGCTGGGTGACCTCGGCCGGGCCCAGCCCGGCCCGGGTCTACCCGGTCAGGAGGTCACCTCGGGCGCCCACTGCGTCTCGCGGACGAACCGGTACACCCCGGCGAAGTCCGACGTGACCTTGTCGGGCACCTCGTGGGTTGTGCCCATCAGGCGGGCCCCCCAGACGATCTGAGCGGTCCGCTCGGCGACGATGGTGGCGTGCAGCGCGTCGTCGGTGTCACGCCCCACGGCCACCGCACCGTGGTTGGCCATCAGCACCACGCTGCGGTCACCCAGGTGCGCTGCGACCTCCTCGCCCAGAGCGTCCGAGCCGGTCTGGCGGTACTCGCAGACGGGGATGTCTCCGCCCAGGTGGACGGTGACCTCCTCGATCACGGCCGGGATCGGTTGGCGGGCCACAGCGAACATCGACGCGTGCAACGGATGGGAGTGGATCACCCCACCCACCTCGGCGTAACGCCGGTAGCACGCGAGGTGCAGGGCCTTCTCGCTGGTCGGTGAGGTGGTGCCCTCCACCACGCGACCGTCGAGGTCGACCACGACCAGGTCGTCTCTGGTCATGGTCTCATAGGCCAGCGACGAGGGGGTCATGACCACGTTGCCGTCGGGCAGGCGCCCCGACACGTTCCCGGCGGTGCCGGCCACCAGGCCCATCCGGTGGAAGCGCTGGGCGCAGGCCAGCACCGCGTCGTGCACATCGTCGGCGGTCGTCATGGAGCCTTCCTCGAGTCGAGCACCGCCGGGTTGGCGATGCGTTCGGGCCGTTCCCCCGCCAGCAGCCGGGCCAGGTCGTCGGCGATCATGGCACTGTGGTTCGCCTCGGTGTCATAGGTCGCACCACCGATGTGGGGAGTCAGGAGCACGTTGTCCATCGAGGTCAAGGGGTGGCCAGTCGGGAGTTGCTCGCCCTCGACGTGGTCCAGAGCGGCTGCGGCCAGCGGGCCTCGGTGCAGGGCTTCGACCAGGGCATCTGTGTCGTGGAGGCCCGCCCGGGCAGAGTTCAGGTAGACCGACCCCGGGCGCATGGCCCCGAACTGACCCGCACCCATCATGGCCGCCGTCTCGGGCCCGAGCGCAGCGTGCATCGAGACCACGTCGGCCTCGGCCAGCAGTCCAGCCAGGTCGTGGGTGGCTTCGGGGTTGTAGGGGTCGGCACTGATGACCCGCATTCCCAAGCCCTCCAGGCGCCAGCGGGTGGCGCGGCCCACAGCCCCCAGACCCACCAGGCCAGCGGTTCGCCCGGCCAGCTGCCAGGCCCGGTACCGCTGATAGGGGATGGTGTCGTCACGGAACACCCGGCCGGTACGAAGGTCACGGTCGGCGGGCACCAGCCAGCGGGTCACCCCGAGCAGCATGGCCAAGGTCATCTCGGCCACGGCGTCCGCGTTGCGGCCCGGGGCGTGCAGGACCGGTATCCCCCGCTCGGTGGCCCGGGCCACGTCGACGTTGGTGGGATCGCCTCGGGTCGACCCGATGGCCAACAGGTCGAGGTCCAGTACCGGGCCCGTGCAGAAGTCGGCCTCGCAGATGATCACGGCGGCGCCCTCGGCCGCCGCCCTGGCGGCCAGGGCCTCGCCGTCGTAGACACGCAGGGGTCGGTGGTCGATCCAGGGATCGAGGACGACCCGGCCGAGGCGATGGAGCCGGTCCAGGCCCACACCCCGGAAGGGAGCGGTGACCAGGATTGTGATCTCGTCGGCCATCGACCGCATGTTGCCAGGTGACTGGCGGCTGTGTCAGCTTGTCCCGATGGCGCCCGGTGGCCTGCACGTCGTGGCCCTGGTCAAGCAGATCCCTGCTTTCGAGAACATGACCCTCCAACCCGGAGGCAACCTGCGGCGCCACGGCGTCCCCCTGGAGATGAGTGCCTACTGCCGGCGGGCAGTGGCCCAGGCCGTGCTCCTGGCCCGGCGGCACGGCGGCCGCTGCACCGTGGTGACCCTGGGCCCTCCCAGCGCCGAAGACGTGTTGCGCGAGGCGGTGGCCGGCGGAGCAGACGAAGGGATCCTGGTGACCGATCCCGAGTTTGCAGGCTCCGACACCCTCCTCACAGCCCGGGCTCTGGCCGCAGTCCTGGCGCAGCTGGACGACGTCGATCTGGTGCTGGCCGGGCGTGCCTCGGTTGACGCCGAGACGGGCCAGGTGCCCCCCAGTTGGCCCAGCTGCTCGACCTTCCCTTCGCCACAGGGGTGCGCCAGCTGACCCTGGAGGAGCCCCGCGGACCCGTCACTGTGCGCTGTGAGCACGACGACGAATGGGTCACCAAGCGCCTGGGGCTCCCAGCGGTGCTCTCCGTCGCCGAGCGGCTGTGTGAGCCATGCAAGCGACCCCCCGACGAACGAGCAGCGGTCGCCCCCGAACGGATCCGCGTTCTGGGCTCGGCTGACCTGCCCGGCGGTCCCTGGGGTGCGGAGGCGAGCCCGACCTGGGTGGGCTCGGTGCGGAGAGTCGATGTGTCCCGGGCACGGTTGCGTCTGGAGGGCCCCGTCGTCGACCAGGTGAGCCGGGCCGTGGACCTGCTCGAGCAGCGGGATGCTCTCAGGCGAGATGCCTCCGCGGATCTGGGTCCGCCGGTGCCGGCCCCGGTCGTCCTGCCCGAGCGTGTGATCGGTGTGGTGGTGGAACCGGGGCGGCCCCGCCAGGCGCGGGCACTCCTCGGGTGCGCGGCTCGCCTGGCCTTCCAGGTGGAGGCGAGCGTCGTGGCGCTGGTCCAGGCCCGCGACGCTGAGCTCCCCGTCGATGGGGCGGATCCGGTTCGGGCTCCTCTGGTGGTCGAGGGCATGCCCACCGCGACCCTGGCGAGCTGGGGGGCCGACGGGGCGGTGGTGCTGGCGGGCAGTGACGTGGAGGAGGACCTGGCTGCGTCCCTTCTGGGTTGGTTGGCTGCGACAACAGATGAGCCGGGTGGGAGTTGTTGGGCGTTGGTCGTGTCGGGTACGGCGTGGGGGCGTGAGATCGCCGCCCGGGTGGCGGCCGCCACGGGCAGCGGCCTGATCGGCGACGCCGTCGACCTCGAGGTGCAAAGAGGGCGCCTGGTCGCCCACAAGCCGGCCTTCTCAGGGGCGACGATGGCCGAGATCGGCTGCCGGTCCCCGCTCCAGTTGGTCACGGTCCGTCCCGGCGTGCTTCCCGTGGGCGCCCCGCGCCAGATCGGTAAGCCCGGGGCGGGGACCGAGCTCGCAGTCGAGATGCGGTTGGTTGCCCCCCGGGGGAGGGTGGAGGTCCTGGAGCGTGACCGGGAGGACGACAGCGAGACCATGGCCCTGGCACCCGTGGTCCTGGGCCTGGGTCAGGGCGTCGAACCGACCCGGTACCACGAACTGGAAGGGCTCCGGCGCCTGCTGGGTGCCGAACTGGCCGCCACCCGCAAGGTGACCGACCAGGGTTGGCTGCCGAGAGCCCGCCAGCTGGGCATCACCGGCCACGCCATCGCTCCCCGGCTGTTCGTGTCCCTGGGTTCGAGCGGCCGGTTCAACCACATGGTGGGGGTGCGCCGGGCGGGTACCGTCCTGGCGGTGAACCCCGATCCCGACGCACCCGTCTGGGAGCATGCAGACGTGGGCATCACCGCCCGCTGGGAAGAGGCGGTCCCGTACCTCCAAGAGCACTTGGAGGAGCGACTCGCGGGGTACCACGATGCCGGGAACCTCCCCAACGCCCAGGAGAGGGCACCGGGCCCGGGAGAGGCCGCCACCGAAGACGAGACGCTTCGATGAAGGAGGCACGGCCATGAACGACGACGTCCCGGAAGACCCACCGCCCCGCCGTCGGCTGGCCGCGGGCATCCCCCTGCACGACCTCCTCGAACTCGACGGAGAGGTGCCTCCCGAGGGGGCCACCCAGGCCACTGTCTCAATGCCGGTGGCCGCACCCGCCTTCGGGTCCGCGGCCAACCTCCACGGAGGGGCCATCGCCACCCTGGTCGACGTGGCGTGCGCCCTGGCCGCGGCGCGGGCCAGCGGATGGGATCCCACCACCCAGTCGATGGTCACCGCCGACATGCACCTGCGCTATCTCGGGCGGCCCCACACCGATACCGTCCACGCCCACGCCACGGTCGAGAAGGTCGGGCGCCTGCTGATCGTGGTCACGTGCAGGGTGACAGACGCCGACGGCCATGTGGTGGCCGTGGCCGACTTCTCGGCCATGCTCGTTCCGCTGCGGGGTGCCCTGCCCGTGGCCGGCGAGGAGGCTCCACCACCCACCGAGCCGGGTGCTCCCGAGTTGTAGATCAGCCCGACTTGCGGGCCAGCCCGATATGTAGCCAGCCCGAGTTGTTGACCCGGCCCGAGTTGCGGGTCGGCCCGGGTTGTAGGCCGGCACCCGGGTACCGGGTCAGCCGCCGAGGGCCACAGTCCGGATGCTTCCGTCGGGGGAGCGGACCACCACCTCCGCCGTGCTGAACGTGGACACCACGATGGTGCCGTCTTCGGCGACGGCCAGGTTGTCGGCGGCTGCCACATCCAGGGACATCAACTCGGTGAACGCACCGCTGGCCACGTCGAGGGTGTGTACCGCGGGCGCGGGGGTGACGTTCAGAACCAGCAACACCACCGCGTCGGCGGTGCTGCCAGGGGCCTCCCGGACCGCGGCGCTGAATCCGGGTGCGGTGGCCACGACCTTTGTCACGCGGCCCGAGTGGGGGTCGACGGCCACGATGTCACCGGGGGCGCGAGGACCGTAGAGGACGCCGTCCGCGGCCACGTCGAAGGCGTTGACGTTGCCGATCGACTCGGCCAACTCCACAGGTGCACCGGTGCCGCCGGGGTCAACGGAGAACAGTCCCTCTGCGGTGAGTGCCCGACCCACCAGGAGGTTGCCGTCGTCGTCGAGGGTTATGGGGTTGGCGCCGGGACCGACATCGGCCACGATCACGTGCTCTCCGGTGGCGGGATCGATCCGTCCCACCTGGCCTCCTTCGAAGCCCGTCCAGAAGATCCGGCCCGCCTCGTCGAAGGCCACGTCGTCGGGCCAGGCACCGTCGGGAGCGGGGAAGCGTCGCAGGATCTCCCCCGAGGTCAGGTCCACTGCCAGGATCTGGTTGCCCTCGCCGTCGGCCAACCACAACGTCTTGTCGGGGCCCACCACAAGCCCGTTGGTTCCCACCGGTGGGCCCTGGTCCCCGGAGGTGTCCTCGTCGGGGGCGGCCGGAAGCGTCGTGGCGGTGGTCGTGGCACTGGTACCGGCGGGTCCGGTGTCGGGCGGGCCGGTGTCGGCACTGCTCTCAGGGCTGGAGTTGCCGGCGGTCTGTGTCCCCTCGTCCGAGGACCCACAGCCGACCACGACAGCAGCCAAGCCGATCACTGTGGCCAAGCCGACGACGACTGTGGCCAGGGTGCGCAGGCGCGATCCGGGGAGACGCATGGCTGCGCACCCTAGCCGTGGTCGTCGGATGCCGGTCAGGTCACGGTCACGGTCTGGACCATTCCCTCGGTGAAGTGAGGCGCCCCCGAACCTGCGGTGGGCAGGTAGCAGATGAACACCCAATCGCCGGGGGTGAGGTCCAGTTCGACGACGTTGGCTTCGCCGGCGTCCATGGGCGAGACCCCGGTGGCGCCGGCGAACGGCGGTGGCCCTTCCGGTGGCGGTCCTGCGGCGGGGTCAGCGGTGAGGAAGGCGATCGCGTCCTCCGCGGTGGCTCCGTCGGCCACCTTGATCGCCGCCAGCTCGTGCGCCTCGGCCCCGGTGTTCTCGATCAGTACCGATCCCTCGCCCGTGAACCCGGCGGGCACGTCGAACGAGTAGTCGTCGAGGCCCACGGTCTCGGGCGCGTCGGGCAGAGCCACCTCTGCGGGCAGGGGCGCGGTGGGTTCTGTCACTTCCAGGGGAAGGATCTGGCCCTTGGCGGCGTGGGCCTGCCCGTCGGCGGGGTCGGGGATGAAGCACATGACCATGTAGCTGCCCGGTTCGGTCACCCGGACGGTGGATACCACCGACGCGCCGGGCAGTACGCCGTTGGGACCGCCGAAGGTCTGGATGATCTCGGCCAGCTCGGCGGGGTCGGTCATGGCCATCAGGTCTTCGGTGGTCTTGCCGTCGCGCAGGCGCACGACGGTGGCCTGGTGGTCGACGGCCCCCTCGTTGGTGAGGCTCACGGTGATCAATCCGGCCTCGACCGAGGTCACCCCACCGCTGTCGTAGCTGAAGTCACCTGCGGTGAGGGCCAGGTCCTGGGCCTCGACCCGTGCGCCCGCCGTGGTGGTGGTCTCCCCTCCGCCGGTGCTGTCGGTGCTGGTGTCCTCGGGGGTGCTCGCAGTGCTGGTGTCCGAGCCGGTGTCGCCGTCCTGGCTGGTCTCGTCGTCGTCACCGCAGCCGGTGGTCACCAGGGCCACCACCGCCGCGACGATCAAGATCCTTCTGAGTCGTTGCACGTTCCCTCCTTGGATCCCCACCTGGGTGGGGGCCGCCTGTTGTTGAGGCCGGCAGACTAGCGCCGATTCCATCAGGGGTGGGGTTGACGCTGCGGGTAAAGCAGTCCCGCCCCCGGATGCCGGGCACGGGGGTCGAGTCGGCAGCCGAGGGCGGGAGATCGGAGCCGTGCGCTCACGCTGCACGGTCTCAGGTAGGTGATCGTCAGGCGCGGTCACGGCGATACCCCTGGTGGGCCATAAACCGCGGCCACCCCGCGCCTGGGTCAGCCTTGGGTGGAGCGGGGCCCTTGGTCGGATCGACGCGGTCGGGGCGCCGCTTTGGAGGACGCCGTTGGCGGTATCGTCGCCAGGATGCTCGCTCGGTGGCATCTCCGACGCCTTGTCCTGGGGGCCCTGGGTTCATGCCTCCTGGCCGTCCCGGTGGCCTGCGCCGACGAACCCCCACCCCGGACCTCGGCGGTCACCACCGCAGTGACCACCGGGGCCGGCGAGACGGGAGGAGAAGGCGGGCCCACCGTGACAGCTTCCCCCTTCCCGACCAGCCCTCTCCCCCTCGACGAAGCCCTGGCGGCCATGGACGGGTTGTACGCCCCCTCGGTGCTGCGTCCCGCCACCGTGGGACTCGACCCTTTCGCGATCCGCGACGACCCTGCCGCGCTGCTGGCCGACGTGGATCCCGACCGTCTGATGGCCGACGTGCGCCGCCTTGCCCGACCCCGTGGCCCCGGCGACACCGAGGGCAGGGCTGCGGCCGCGGAACTGGTGGTCGACTCCTTCGGGGACAGCGGCTACCGGGTTCACCGCTCCGACGTGGAGGGCCGCCCGGCCGCGGGTTCAGGGCAGATCCTGGCGGTGCAGGTGGAGGGACGGACCTGCCCGGAAAGGGTCCTGGTGGTGACCACCACCTACGCGGGTCCAGACGAGAGCCCGGGTGCGTGGGCCGCGTCGGGGACAGCCGCCCTTCTCGAGGTGGCCCGCGTGCTGGCCGAACGACCCCAGGCCCCGACAGTCGAGTTGCAGGTGCACCCTGACCCGGTCGGCGAGGTGGCCGAGGTACGGGTGGAAGGTCACGAGGACGCGGAAGTGGTGGCCGGGCTGGTGCTGGAGGGTGTGGGCGTCGTCGACGCCAGCCGAGACGATGACGGTCTGGTGGGGCTGGCACCGGTGTCACTGCACCTGGTGGGCGAGGCCGGCTCGGAATACCTGGCCCGCGTGGTGACCCTGGCAACCGGGAGGTTCATGCCCTCGTTCTGGGCCTTCACCTCGGTCGCCGATCTCGACGTGTTCCCCGAGTTCGCCGATCGCTCCACCCAGCCCTGGTGGGACACGGGCTACCAGGCCTTGCTGGTCACCGACACCGGTCCACGGCGCGACGAGCGCATCGGTACCGACGAGGATCTCCCCGCCATCGTCGATCGCGACCTGCTCGTCAACGCCACCCGGTCGGTGCTCACCTCGGTCGTGGGGGTTGCGGCCATCGACACTGACGACGACCTGGTTCCCGACGTGTGCCAGCGCGAGTGGTGAGTCCGGACCACGGCTTCCTCCACCCGTTGCGCTCACTACACTGCCTGCCGACAAGTGCACTGGCATCCGATGTGCTCCGGTTGGTGTGGAACCGGAGGGGCGGAGACGAACATGACAGGCGAGGGGGACCATACGCAGGCGGCCGGTGATCCGGTCCTGCCCATCTCGCGCATCTCCCACCAGGACCTCCGGGCCGACCCGGGCGCCGCCGAACTCACCCGGGTGTTGGGCCGGCTGTTCGCCGAGACCGACGGAACCGCCGATGCCCCCGTGTTGAGGGCGATGGCTCGCCACCTGCCGTTCTGCGTCTGGACCGTCACCGCCGAGGGCACCATCGGGTCGAGCTTCGGTCAGGCCCTTGTTCGTCTGGGTCTGGCCGACGGCGAGTTGGAGGGCACACCGGTCGCGGCCTGGGGATCCGAGGGTGAAGCTCACATCCGACGTGCCCTCGACGGCGAGCCGGTCTCCTTCGACAGCGAGGGGGTCTTCGGTGGCCGGGCGTGGGCACTGCACCACCTCGTGGTTCCTCTCGATGGCGGCGGGGCCGCGGGGATCTCGATCGACCGCACCGAACGTCTCCTGGTCCGGCGCCAGTTGGGTGCCAGCGAGGGCCGCTTCAGGGTGCTGGCAACCTCGGCTCCCATCGGGATCTTCCTGGCCGACCCCACCGGTGCCAACGTCTACGTCAACCCGGCTCTGGTCGAGCAGTTCGCCCGTCCCGAGGACGAGGTGCTGGGCATGGGATGGGCCGAGTCGGTCCATCCCGGAGACCGAGGGCGTATCGATGAGCACCGGGCCGGAAGTCGCGAGCGCGGTGAGCCCTTCGACATGGAGTACCGCATCGTGCGCCCCGATGGTGAGCAACGGTGGTTGCACGTCCTGGCCCGCCGGCTGTTCGACGAGGACGGGGGCCACACGGGCTACGTGGGTATCACCAGGGACGTCACAGACCAGAGAGATGCAGAGAACTCCCTGCGCGCGAGCGAGGAGATCAATCGGGCCATCCTGGAGACCGCGGCCGAGGGTATCTTCACCGTGGGTCTCGAGGGTGACCTCCGCAGCTTCAACCGGGCGGCCCAGGACATCTTCGGCTGGACCGCCGAGGAGGTGGTGGGAAGCAGCGTCGGCGTGCTCCTGCCCGAGAACCATCGCGATGTCTACCTGGGTCTGCTCCGCAGCTTCCGCGAGACCGGCGACGCCACCCTGGCTGGCTCACCGCCTCGCGAGCTGCACGCCCTTCGCAAGGACGGCAGCTCGGTGCCCGTCGAGCTTGCACTGACCGAGGTTCGGGTGCATGACCAGGTGTTGTTCACCGGGCTGGTGCGTGACATCTCAGAACGCCGTGCGTTCGAGAACCAACTCGAGCATCAGGCCACCCATGACCAGCTCACGTCGTTGCCCAACCGGGCCCTGCTGGCCGCCCAGCTCGAGTCGGCCCTGGCCCGCGCCTACCGGCACGGCACCTCGGTGGCGGTGCTGTTCGTGAGCCTGGACCGGATCAAGGTGGTCACCGACTCCCTCGGCCACCGGGCCGGTGACGAGTTGCGGGTGGCCGCCGCTCACCGGCTCCAGGGAGTGGTGCGTCCCGTGGACACCGTCACCCGCTTCGGTGAGGACGAGTTCGTCGTCCTGGCCGAGGACCTCGAGGATCTACCCGATGCCGTTGAGGTCGCCCAACGCATCATCGACGCCATGGACGTCTCGTTCGACCTGACCATCGACGAGGCCTACATCACCTGCAACGTGGGGATCTCCTTCGCGGTCGAGGGCCTGGGGACCGCCGAGTCGCTGATCGCCGACGCCGACCTGGCCATGTTCCGCGCCCGCGAACAGGGAGGGGGCCATCTGGAGATCTTCGACTCCGAGATGCGTGCCTGGATCAACGACCGTCGCAAGACCGAGGTGGCGCTGCGTCACGCCCTCGACCTGGAGGAGTTCGAGCTGCACTACCAGCCCATCGTGTCCGTGGGGGACGGGCACCTGAAGGGCTTCGAAGCGCTGGTGCGCTGGAACAGGGGCACCCTGGGCATGGTGTCACCCGGTTCCTTCATCCCGGTGGCAGAGGACAGCGGTCTCATCGTGCCCATCGGTGAATGGATCCTCGACGAGGCCTGCCGCCAGGTGGCCGCCTGGCAGCGGGCCTCGGTCAACGGTGCACCAACAGTGTCGGTGAACCTCTCGGGCCGCCAGCTGGCTCAGCGGGGCATAGCAGAGGTGGTGGCCCGCTCGGTGGCGGAGGCCGGCGCGGATCCCGGCGGGCTCAACATCGAGATCACCGAGACCGTCCTTCTCGACGACGTCGACCAGGCGGTGCGTACCCTGGGCTCGCTCAAGGACATCGGGGTAAGACTGTCCATCGACGACTTCGGGACGGGCTACTCGTCGCTCACCTACCTGCGCCGGTTCCCCATCGACATAGTGAAGATCGACCAGAGTTTCGTGGCGACCTTGGGTTGCGATCACCGTGACGACGCAATCGTGGGGGCCGTCATCACCCTGGCCGGTGGTCTGGATCTCGACGTGGTGGCCGAGGGAGTGGAGACCTCCGAGCAGCTTGCGGCCCTGGCCGGCATGGCGTGCGACTACGCCCAGGGCTACCTGTTCTCGCGGCCTCGGCCGGTCGACGACCTGGGCGACTACACGCCTCGCTAGTGGCCCGGGCCAGTCAGCCGCCGATTGGTGCGGACACGATGCACGAGGCGCCTACACAGGTACGGAGCTGGTCGGTGAGCGTGTCCAGCGCGGCGACGGTCGGGGCGTAGGCAGGATCCTCGATGAGGTTGTCCAGCTGGTAGGGGTCTGCCTGGAGGTCGTACAGCTCGGCCGCTGATCCGGTTCCGGTCTGGGGGTAGCGCACGTAGGTGAACCGCTCGAGGCGTACGCCGACGTAGGGATCGATGAAGGTGGTGGTCACCGGACCCTCCAGCAGTACGGCCCTGTCGGCACCTCCACCAGGATCGGCTACAAGGTCCAACAGTGACTGCCCGTCCATCGTCACGGTGGGCTCGGCGCCGGCCAGTGCCACGATCGTCGGGGCGAGATCGACGTTGGGAACCAGGGCTTCGACCTGCGCCCCGCGCGGGAAGCCGGGGCCACGCACCAACAACGGCACGCGAAGGGCTTCCTCGTAGGGTGCCACCTTGGCGTCGTAGAGGCGGTGCTCGCCGACCATGAGCCCGTTGTCGGAGGTGAAGATGATCACGGTGTCCTCGAGGGTTCCGGCTTCCTCGAGTGTCACCAGCAGGTCTTCCACCAGCTCGTCCACGGCCAGGAGCGATTCGAGGTGCGCCTGCCACAGTTCGGTCATCATGGTCGCGATGGGGGGTAGGTCGCGCTCGGCGATGGCCTGGTTGGCCCGTTCCTCGTATTCGTGCACCCAGTCGGGCTTGTCAGAGATGTCCTCGTCGAGCATCGAGGGCACGGCGGGCAGGGGAGTGTCGGCGAAGGTCCCGTCATGGCGGGGGGCGGGTGCCGGGGCCAGGGCGCTGGGAGCGCCCCGTCCTGTCCCGCTGTGGGGTGCACCAACCGCCACGTAGAGGAAGAAGGGCTGGTCTCCGGTTGACAGGCGGGCCGCTTCCTCGACCGCCCGGTCCTTCAGCACGTCGGTCTGGTAGTCCGCGTCGGTGTCACCAAAGGTCTGGACCTCGCCATCCGCGAAGGCCGAGTAGCCGAAGTAGGCCAGGTTCTCGGTCAACTCGTGGTCGCTGTCCGCGTCGAAGACCGCGAACCACGTGTCCCAGCCCGGGTAGGCCCGGGGGGGCTCACGCAGGGCGTAGCCGTTCAGGTACTTGCCCACGAAAGAGGTGGTGTAGCCGGCGTTGCGCAGCCACACCGGCAGTGTCTGGTCGTGGTCGAGGCTCCCGATGCCCCCGTTGGGAGGAACGTTGTCCTGCACGCCGTGGTTGTGGGCGTACTGACCCGTCAGGAAGGTGGCGCGGGAAGGGCAGCACAGCGGGTAGGAGGCGATTGCCTGCGTGAAGGTGACCCCGTTGGATCCGATGAGCTCGAGGGTGCGGGGCATCACGGCCAGGCTGTCTAGCCGTTGGTCATCGGTCATGATCACGACCACGTTCGGAGGTCGAGATGTGGGGGACTGCGAGGTGGGAACGGTGGGAACGGTGGGAACGGTGGGAACGGTGGGAACGGTGCGACGGATCGTCGGGGCGGTGACGGGATCCTCGGTCTCGGTACCCGTCCCGGCGCAGGCAGCTGCCAGGATCAGAGCCGCGAGGACCACCAACAGGAGACGGGTGCGTGGCACGGCGGCCAGTGTGGCAGAGCGCCGGGCGCGACACGGGGCGCCCCCGTGGGGGCGCCCCGTGTGCGGAATCCGGTGGTGAGTGAGGTCAGGCCACGCTGGAGGTGTCGCTACGACGGCTACCGAAGAACACGGCGCCGCCGAGGACCAGCAGACCGACGCCGACGATGAGCAGCTTGGCGGCCTGGGCGCCAGTCACCGGCAGGGTGCCGGTGGTTCCGCAGTTGCCGTTGACCAGGAAGGTCACGGTGCGCTCGAAAGGCTGGCCGGTCTCGGGATCGGTACCGGTGGCGGTCAGCGTGTGCTCGGAGCACTCGATGCCAGCGGGGATGAAGACCGTGAGGGGGAAGGGATCGGTGGTGGCCAGTCCGGACCACAAGACGATGGAACCGTCGAGCACCAGGGTCGTGGCACCGTTGGGGAGGCACAGGTCGAGAGGGGCACCAGCGGCCACGGGAGGCACGAACCCGAAGATGTTGATTGCTGCTGAGGAGGTCAGCTCTTCGACGTAGGCGCCGACATCGAAGCTGTCGCCACCATCACCGCCGTCGCCACCATCACCGCCGTCGCCACCATCACCGCCGAGGAGATCGGGGTCTTCCTCTATGGCCGCGAGCAGCTTCGCGAGGTCGTCACGCGCGAGTTCGCCCTTCTCGATGAGGTCGAGACAATCATCGACCGTGAGGGCCGCGGTGGCCGGTGCAGCGAACCCGAGGACGCCCACCAACATCGCCGTTACCATCACCAAGGCACCGAAGCGCACTGGCCTGAATCCGTTCATGGAAGTAGTTCCCTCCGTTTGCCACCGGAATCCGATGTCGAAAGCTATCACGCATCAATCCTCAGGGCAACGATCCTCCTGGACCGTATGGGTCGTATGGCCCACCTGGGGCTCAGCCGCTGGAGCAGGCGGGAGTCGGCGGGACGACAGCCAGGCCCAGCAGGCGGCGGCCAGGGTGAGGAGATAACAGGCCACACAGAGGATCGCGGGCCAGTACCACAGCGGACCGCGGCCGGGCGGCAACCTCACCAGCCCTGCGTCGGTGGTTCCGGTGGCGCTGAGACCGCGCAGCCAGCCCGGAGCAGCAGGCGCCTTCCAGGTGGCCGGGCCTCCGGCGTCCAGATGGCGCAGGGGGCGAAGGACCGGCCGGTCGTGGATCACATGGCCGGTGTCCTCGACGATCGGGCCTCGCCAACCAGGGACCCGGTACAGAGAGATGGTACGACCCTCCACCAGCGCCTCGACATCTCCCCCTTCCTCCAGGGCGACCTGGTAGAACTCCCACTCCCGGTCGATCTCGTGGACCAGCACCACCCATCGGATGCCGAGCCGAGCCAGGGCCTTGCCCGTGTCCTCGCCCGCGAGAAGAGCCACAGCGAGGTCTGCTCCCTGCTGCTCCCGCGCGTCGCGACGTTCACGTGTGCTCGCTTCGAGCCCCAGCCGCGAGCTTGCTACGACGTCGGCGCCCAACCAGAGCGGAGTGGGGTTGAGCACACGCTCCCCGCCTGCCGCGGTCAGGTCGACGTACTGGGCCCAGGGCAGCGCCAGTACGGTGCCTGGCTCGTCCCCCACGATCCCGGCCACCTCGTTCCACTCATCGGGAAGACTCACCGGATCGAGTTCACCGCCGATCCCCCAGCTTCCGGGAAGGAACAGCACGAGTCCCAGGATCAGCGGTCCTACCAGGGCCAGCTCTCGGCGTCGACCTGGAGGTTGGGCTTCGGCCAGGCGTACCGCACCCCAAGCCGCTGCAGGCGCCGCCCAGACCAGGAACAGCACCAGGAGGCGCTGGCTCTCTCGGACGGCTGGGGCCACGGAGTCGATCAGTGTTGCCGTGGGTTCGGCCACCACATCCCATCCCGACGCGAGCACCAGTGCCAGGACTCCGAGCCCCAGCCCCGTTGCGGGGGGACCCCAGCTGTTGGGTAGGCGGGTGCGCCCGGCGAGGGCTGCCACCAGCACCGTCGCGCCGATCGCGGGGACCCACAACCCTTCGCTCGCTCCGACCTGGTAGCGCGAAGCCCAGAAGCCGTGGCCCGCGAGGACCCGGAGGGGGCCGCCCCATCCGTCCAGATCGGTGGGGAACCCGGTGGCTCCCGTGAAAGACGCTCCCTGGGCCAGCACTATCACGCCCGGGACGAGCCAGGGCAGTTGGCCCACGAGCAGGGCACCCACGACAGCGACGGCTCTTGTGCCCCGCGAACACACCAGCCCGGCGCCGGCCACGAGGATCGCGACGACTCCTCCGAAGAAGCCCAAGAGACCCAGGGCAGCGCCCCAGAGCAGCGTCCGACGTATGTGCAGATGCGGCTGGCTGAGGGTGGGAAGTGCCCATGGCAACAGCCCCATCACCGCCACCACGAACAGGTGGCCGACGCCGACCCGGGTGAGGGTGAAGGGGCTGAGGGCGTACAGGCATCCCGCACCCAGGCGGGCCGTCAGGGGAGCGGGCCGGGTCAGGTGAGCGACGCCGGCGAAGCCAGCGGTCAGGCTGACGAGAAGTAGCGCCTTGATTGCCGCCGCCCCCCCGACCAGTGGTGCGATCCAGGCCAGCAGGACGAAGAGGGGTACCCGGCGGGGCAGTTCGGGACCCAGCCCCCACACCCCCCCGGGTACGGGTAGTTCGTCCAGGGCCACCAGGTCGAGTCGCAGAAGGCTTCCCGGCCCGAGCGCCGGGCCCAGTGCCACCAGCGCCGCGAACATGCCCACCACCCACGGCACCCAGTGCTCGCGGCTAGAGTTGATGCCCGCCTGGTTGATCGAACACTTCATGAGTCGTCCCTCTCGGGCCCGGGGCCGGCCGGCCGCGAGTCCCATCGTGGGATTCTGGTCGCTCGGCGGGCCCCCTTTCCGGCACCCGTAGGGATGCCGGCTACCCAAGAAGGCGAGGTGCAGTCGTGAAGGTGGCGTTCGTGGCGTGGCGGGACACCACGCACCCCCTGGCCGGGGGCTCGGAGGTGATGGTCCATCGCCTCGCCCAGGGGCTCCACGATCGTGGCCACGATGTGGTCCTGGTGGCGGGCGGGCCCGTCGCCACCCATGACTATCGCGTCGTCGATGCGGGGGGCCGATTCAGTCAGTACCTCCGCTCGCCACTCAGCTACCTCGCCCACCTGCGCGATCGTGACCTGGTCATCGACGTGGCCAACGGCATCAGCTTCTACAACCCCGTCTGGCGCCGACGTCCCACGGTGTGCTTCGTCCACCACGTCCACTTCGGTCAGTGGCGTGAGTGGTTCAACCCGGCAGTGGCCCTGTTCGGCTCCACGGTCGAGACCCGTCTTACGCCCTGGGTCTACCGCGACAGCCTGTGGGTGACCGTCTCGGCCTCTACCGCGGAATCCCTCCAGGAGCTCGGGGTGGGTGCCCACCAGATTCGCATCGTGCCCAACGGCGTCGAGCTTCCCCCCGTCGAGGGAGTTCCCGCATCCGAGCCGACCTTCATCACCATGGGCCGCCTCGTGCCTCACAAGCGCTTCGATCTCCTGCTGCGTGCCTGGGAGCGTGTCCGACCGGTGACCGGTGGCCGCCTACTGGTGGCGGGTGAGGGCCCGTTGCGCCCCGATCTCGAGGCTCTCGCAGGATCTGGCGTGGAGCTGTTGGGATGGGTAGACGAGGAGACCAAGGCGGACCTGTTGGCGCAGGCCTGGTTGTTCCTCCAACCCTCCCGTCTCGAGGGCTGGGGACTCGTGGTCATGGAGGCTGCGGCCCACGGAGTGCCGACCCTGGGGTTCTGGGCTCCCGGCACAAGGGACGCCGTGGTCCACGGCGAGACCGGATGGCTGGTGGAGAGCGAGGATGACCTGGTCCAGTCCTGGATAGCCCTGGCGTCCGACGCAGAGGCGCGAGCCAAGCTGGGGACTGCCGCACGAGCGCGAGCAGAGGAGTTCAGTTGGGGGCGCTCGGTGGATCTCTTCGAGCAGTTCGCCGAGGAGGCGTGTGGATCCCCCGTGCCTGCCCGCAGACGTGGCACCCACCACGCAGCCTCACTCGGATCTGCTCCGGTACCGCCCGCCGACGGCAGCGGGTCCGGCGAGCCGGCAGCACTGTCGGATGCACGCCGCTACACCAAGCGAGAGCTGTTCCGACTCTTCATGGACGAGAAGCGCGACCCGGTGCCCTTCTACGAGCGCCTGGCTGAGAAGTCGATCGCCGAGCTACCCCACGTGCTCGAGGGCCGGCGCATCCTGGACCTGGGGGCCGGCGCAGGTCACTACACAGAGGTCCTGCGTCGCTTCGGGGCGGTTGTCGCCGCGGTCGAGCTCGAGGCGGACCACCTCGTGGGTGCCGATGGTCCCCTGCGTTCGGGCGTGTCCGCCGACGCGTGGTTCCTCCCCTTCGGCGATGCGACCTTCGACGGCGTGTACTGCTCCAACATGCTGGAGCACACGCCCGACGTACGGCCGGTTCTGGCCGAGCTGACCCGCGTGCTGCGTCCGGGTGGATGGGCCTGGATCAGCTGGACCAACTGGTACTCACCGTGGGGTGGCCACGAGATCGTCCCCTTCCACCTCCTCGGCCCCCAACTCGGGTTGCGGGTCTGGCGCCGCCTGTTCGGCGAGCCCCGAAAGAACGTCCCGGGAGTGGGGCTGTGGCCGACCCACATCGGTGACACGATCCTGGCGGTCAACCGCCAGCCCGGCCTACGCCTGGGGGATGCCCACCCCCGCTACTACCCGACCCAACGCTGGGTCCTCTCGCTGCCCGGATTACGGGAGCTCCTCACCTGGAACTGCGTGCTCGAGGTCGAGCGTACCGGCATGCCCCTCCAGGCCGACGAGCCTGAGGGTCTGCACCGATCGGAACAGGGTCGACGCGGCTCAGCCGGTCACGGCGTGGCTCGGATGGTCGGGCGACGGCCCGCTCTGTTGCCTCTGGCCCGGCGATCCACGGGTGCCCGACACTCATCGATGATCACCGAGCGCACCCAGCTCGTCATCGAGGGCTTCACCCGTTCCGGCGCGTCCGCCACCCAGCGGGTCGTGCGTCAGGTTGCCCCTGATGTGGTGCTGCCCGTCCCGGTGCATCTACCTTCACAGCTCAAGGTGGCGGTCGCCCGGGGGCTGCCGACGCTGCTGTTGATCCGCGACCCCGTTGACACGGTGGCCGCCCGGCTCGCAGCCGACCCGGGCCTGGCCATCGACGAGGTGCTGGACTCCTACGTGCACTACCACACTGACGTGTGGGACCTCGTGGAGGGGGTGGTCGTGGTCACCTATTCGATGGCCCGCAGCGATCTGCGCCCGGCCTTGGTAGCCCTGGACCGGCTTGCAGGGACCAACATGGCACGGTCGGTTGGGGACGCGGACGAACCGTTGGCCGTTCTGGGTGACGGGGTCGACACCGAGAGGGTGCGAGCGCTGTGCAGTCGGGGATCCCGAGCGGCGCTGGTGCAGGAGGCCCGCACCGTCTACGAGCGCCTGGTGGCGGTGTCGGTGGCGGCGTCCGTCGAGGTCGCCCGTTCCGCCGAGCCGACCTGACTGCTCAGGGGGTGCAGCGCTCGGTGAAGGCCCCCTGCCGGCTCAGCTCGGCGGCGATGGCCTCGGTGAAAGCCTCCGCCCCCCGCTGGCCCAGGTGCACGGGATCGGCATAGTCCCCGTCGGGGATCGCCAGTTCCGAGAGGTCGATCACCGGGACGGCGAGCTCTGCGGCCAGCCCGCCGACGGTGAGACGGTACTCACTGAGGTCGGCACCCCCACCTGGGTGTGCCGCCAGGTTGGCCTCGGTCATCGGAGGCAGGACGAAGACGACCGGCAGCTCCTCGTCGTTGGTGTGTTCGACGAAGCGGCGCAGCGCCATGAGCTCTGAGTCTTCGATCTGCCAGCCGGCATAGCGTCTCCCCAGCGTCACCAGAGCCTGGCCCGAACGCGTGCTCGTGGGATCCCAGATGCCACCCTTGACGGTGAAGCCAGAGGGGCGCAGGCTTGCATCGCCCAGGTCCAGGGAGTCCTCGGGAGGCCGACCCGTGATCCACCTGAGGAGCTGACCGGCGTCGGTCAGCTCCGACCGGTAGCGGTACAGCGGGAGGTTGTCAGCCGCCCAGCGGTCGGCCCCGGCCAGCCACCCCCTCCGCGTGGCCCGCGCCGACTGCCACTGTTCCTCGTTGAAGGCCAGGCCGGCGCTGTCGGCGTGGAACACCGCGGTGGGCAGGATGTAGAGGATGAGAGATGGGTGCGTTACGGGTAGGACGAAGCGCTCGAGCCAGTCTGTCTCGACCTCGAGCAGCGAACCGAACAGGGCGGCGTTGTAGCCCGAAGGCGAGCCGGTGACTCCGGCGGCCAGCAGGTCGGGATCGACACCGTAGGAGGCAACCGAGGCCCCGGCCACGACGATGTCCACGCAGGGTGGCCGTCCCGCCTGGTGCAACTGGTCGTACTTGGCCTGTGCTATGGGGTTGACGAACTCGAGGGGCTGGCTCAAACCGGGGCCAACGGCGGCGGCGGCTGCGTTGGCCACCAGAAGCATGGCCAAGACCACAACGAGCTTCGTGCCCCAGAAGCGCAAGGTGGTGATGTTCATCTCGGGATGGCGACCTCGCTGCTCGGCCGGTCAGAACTGGAAGTAGAAGAACGGTTCCTGGGCCGCTCCGGCGAAGGCGACGATGCCGACGACCAGCAGTCCATCGCGCAGGTGCCACGGCAGGGTGGCTCGCAGTGTGGCACCTGGCCAGAGGACAGAGGTGGCACGCTGTTCCTTGCGGGCGTCCTCGGTCTCGTCGATGCTGCGTTGCATGCGGTCACACCCCCACACGGCGAGGGCGGCCAGAGCAAGTGTCAACAGCTGGCCCGGGTCGAGCGGCCCGTCCTGGAGTGTGAAGATCGACCACCAGATGTCGAGTGCACGGTCGACTTCGGGGACGACGATGGGCATCATGAGGAGTGCGAAGAGGATGGAGACGTAGGCACGGGCCAGGGTCCGCCCCCAGCGAGAGCCACCTTCGGAGCCGGGGACCCGCCTGACTCGGGCGAGGACCTCCGTCTCGATGACGAGTGCGAGTCCCGTCGCGAAGCCCCACAGGACGAACCCGCCTCGCGCGCCATGCCAGAGACCGGAAAGCGTGAAGACCACCACGATGTTGAGGTATCCACGTCTCCGTCCTCGGCGGTTGCCCCCGAGGGGGATGTAGACGTAGTCGCGGAACCAGTCGAAGAGGGTCACGTGCCAGCGCTGCCACAGCTCCCGGTAGGTGGTGGAGGAGAAGGGTCGTAGGAAGTTGCGGGACAGGTCGATGCCCAGCAGTCGGGCGGAGCCGCGTGCGATGTCGGAGTAGCCCGAGAAGTCGCAGTACACCTGGAGCATGAGACCGAAGCAGCCTGCCAGGAGTGTCAGCCAGCTCTCCTGGTCGCTCTGGACGAAGAGGCCCCCGAGCGTGGTCATGTCGGTGAAGGCGTCCTGGACGACGATTCGGCTCAGCGGATCGGCCACCGCGACCTTCTTGAAGAGGCCGAGCAGGATCAGTTCGAGCCCCTCGCGGACCTCGATCGGGTCCAAGCGGCGCCTCGTGTGACCGAGCTGGGGCATCAGGTGACCCGCTCTTTCGATCGGGCCTGCCAGGAGTTGGGGGAAGAAGGCCACGTAGGTGGCGAACCGCACAGGGTCTCTCGTCGGGGCGAGCTTCCCTCGGTAGACGTCGATGGTGTAGCTCATCGACTGGAACGTGTAGAAGGAGATCCCCACCGGAAGGGCCACCGCCAGGGCGGGCTCGGGGACCTCGGTGCCGGTGCGTGCCAGGAGGTCCGCGACGCTGGACAGGAAGAAGTCGGCGTACTTGAAGTAGCCCAGGATGCACAGGTTCGTCATCACCGAGACGGTCAGGAGCAACTGGCGGTCTCGCTTGGGTCGCCGACGCTCGGCAATGGAGCGTGCGACGGTGAAGTCGATGGCGGTGGACAGCACCAGCAGGCCGAGGAACCGCCAGTCGAGGGTGGCGTAGAAGAGGTACGAACCGACCAGTAGCAGTGGGGTCCGGGCCCGGCTGGGCAGCAACCAGAAGGCCCCGATCATCAGGGCCAGGAAGAGGGCGTACTCGTAGGAGTTGAAGCTCACGGCTCCGCGGCGGCCTTTCGGATCCGGATCGGGCGCGCGCGAGGGCAGGCGTAGAGCAAGGAAGAGCCCGGCACCGACTGCAGCCAGCGCAGCACCCCATCCCAGAAGGCCCCGTGCCGACTCGGTGAACCACCCGCTGGTAGCGGCCACCAGAGGGAGGACCGCCAGCAACAGGCGGTACCGGCGGAGCACGGGGGCTGAACCCGCCAGGGCGAGACCGCATACGGCTGCGGCCCCCGCGACGCCCACGAGGCCCAGCGGTGGTGCCAGCGCCACCGCGTCCCCGGGGCTGCGGGGCCACACTCCGCCCAGAGCGCTCAGCGACCACTGTGCCACGGGAGCCAGGATCAGGATCACGGCGATGACGGTGACGAGGGTCGCGCTGATGGCATCGAGGCTGATCCTGGCCGGCTCCCCCCTGTCACCCGCGGGTCGCTCCGGGTGGCGGGACAGCCACACTGCCACCAAGGGGATGGCCAGGACAGATGTGGGCTCGGCCAGGGCCCCCAGGCCCACCAGGGCACCGCAGCCCAGCATCCGGGGGACGGAGCGCTGTCCGACAGCCACGGCAACGGCCGCGGTCACCGCCAGGGTGGCCAGGGCCTCGGGGATCTGTTGGCCCCACAGGTCAGGGAGGAGCGCGGCGATCGCCCCACCGGCGATGCCCGCCCGGTGACCGGCCAGAGAGCGGCCCAGGCGCAACACCACCAGCACGGTGGTCACCCCGACGGCCACCAACACCAGGCGGGGAACTGCGGGCGACGCGGCCCTGACCAACAGGGGGAGCGGCGGTACGAGCACCCCCTCACCGATCCCGTTGGTGAGGTCCACTCCCGCAACCAGGTTGTCGTAGGCCCGCGCGGCGTCGGGTCCCAGGACCTCGGCGGGCGCCGCCAGGAGCCGGACCACGCCCGCCACGCCCGCCACACCCGCCACACCCGCCACGGTGATGGTGGCGGTCGAGGGCCAGTTGAGTTGCACCCGGTGGTGGCGTCGCCGGACCGATCCGGGATGGGGGCTGCGCTCCAGGATGGCACCGGTGACGACCGACACCGCGAGCAGTCCGCCACAGGCGGCAGCCGCAGTTGCCGCCATTTCCCGCTGAGGGGCATAGCGCAGGTTCAGGTCACCGGCATCCAGGCTTCCCTCGAACAGGCTGGCCACGCCAGCGATGATCAGGAGCACCAGGGCGCTCAGGGCTGAGGACCGGCTCACCTGGTCCGGTGAGGTCAGGAAGAGGGCGAACGCGACGCCGGGGAGCACGCCCACCGGTAGCCCCAGCATGAACACGCCGAGCAGGGTCAAGAGCATCCCGAGGCCGAGAGTGCGGGCTGTCACGGACCATGGGCGGAAAGTCGCCGACTTCATCTTCGGAGCACCAGGCCCGCGCATGCCACCAGGGCGAGGAAGCTGGCTGACATCAGCAACTCGAACAGGCGCTGGTTGGGTGTCCACACCCGTAGGCCTCCTCCCTGGCCAGCGGGTATCCGCCAGGCGTTCTGGGTGTCCGCCGGGTACGGGGGTCCCAGGGAGCGCCCTTCGAGGGTGGCCTGCCACACCGGCGCGTAGGACTGTCCCGAGAGGAACAGGCCGGCTGTCTCGGCCTGACTCACGGTATAGCGCTGCTCGGTCAGGGTCATCTGCGTGGCGGTCAGATCGGGTGCTTCCCCGTCGGAGCCCCGCGGCAGGTCACCGTCGGAGAGCATCACCCGGTCGGCCTTGACATCCCCGGTCGATGCCAGCAGATGCCAGCCCGGGGAGAGGCGCTCGGGTTCGCAGGCGCTGGCCGTGGCCCGGGGGCGCAAAGGTTTGCGGGGGTCGGGTGCGGTGGCTTCCAGGCGGACAGGTACCGGATCGCCGTCCAGGAGCAGACCTACATCGCGGCACTGCGATCCGGGAACCAGCGAACCCGGGACCTCGCTTGTGAGTACGGCCTCCAACCGGACCGTGCGGCCGTCGCTGAGAAAACGACGGCGCAGGTGCGCTTCCTCTTCGACGGGTGTCGAGTCGAACAGCCGCTCGAAGAGATACGTGACCGGAGCTTCGGCCAGCGCCTCCCGCAGCCCCCGGTTGTGGTCCGCGGCCCGGAAGACGTCGTCGGGGACCTGGAGATACTCGACGGTGTCCAGGTCGTGGTCGGGGAAGGTGACCTCGGAGATACCCACCGAGCCGGGACCGCTGACCGCCTCGATGTCGATCTCGACCGAGGTTGTGCGCACCGGGGTGAAGTCGGTGGTCAGGAAGCCCACCGAGGATTCGGCGTCGGGAGCGTCGGGGTCGGGACGGGAGGTCCAGGTCGCGAGCGTGGAGGAGCCGTCCGAGAACAGGATCTGCGCTCTCAGGACCCGCTGTTGCACAACCGTCGCCGACGGGTCTGCGGTACTCGGGGTGTCCGGGTCGGGTACCAGGCGGATCTCGATCTCGGTGAGTGTCTGTGGCTCCCGGAACGCCAGGCGCAGGCTGCGGGTGGTGGGATTGGGGATGGCGGGGGCGACCCAGCCTGTGGCTGGATCGCCGTCGAAGGCGTTGGAAGGCCGGAACTGGGTCCGGAAGCCGTCCAAGGGTCGGAACAGACCGGGATCGTCCACCTGGGTGGCGTCGGCCATCCACGACACCGTCTGGCTGCCGGCGACCAGGAAGAGGTCTTCGGCCGGCCGCTCGAGCTGTTGTCCGGCGGCGATGGTCTGGGAGGTGTCGGAGTTGTAGGTCTGGACGGCCAGCGCCCGTCGGCGGTTGGTGTCGGTCACCACCACGCCGGCGCCCCGATCGAGGTCCTCGCGGAGTTGTGGGGGCGTGAGGCTGCCCGTGTAGACGACTGGATTGCCACGGTCGAGCAGGCCCAGGTCAGCCAGTGGCATCCAGGCATCCCCACTTCCCGACACGAGGAGGGGCGCTTCGTCGATGCTCATTCGGGCCATCGGGAGGGGGTCCTGCACCTGGTAGACCTCCACGGGTGGCAAGCGTCGCTCGACGGCGGATTGCTGATCGGAGATACCGGTCGTGTTCTCCCCGGGCTCACCGAAAGTGGCCACGAGCTCGAGGTCGGGGTCGTCGCGCAAGCGGCTGAACTCGGCGGGTCGAGGGGAAGCCGTGATGTCCCATCGGAGGTCGTTGCGGATCACCAGGTGCTCGATCCCCAGTCGTCGGGCGATGGGAGCAAAGGTGCCGGGCCGGTAGCGACGATCGCTGAGGTTGTCGTCGAGGACGCCGATGAGGTCGGTAGGCAACGGGTTGCTCAAGGTGATTGCTATGTCCAGGACGTGGGAGCGGCCCAGCAACGCGTCGTGGAGGTCATCGCCCGGCCAACCCCACCGGTACGGGGACCGGGTGGTGCCCGGTGCGAACATGACCCGCGGATCGCTGCCCTGGGTGTCGAGCCAGGCGAGAGCCTCGTACCAGTAGTCGGGAACTTCGTCCAGCTGCTTGGCGGGGTCGTAGAGATCCCCGTGCCACAGCGGCCAGGCCGCGAGAGCCACGGTCAGGCCACCGACTGACAGCGGTGCGGCCCGCCACAGACGGGACAGGCGCGGGGAGGAGCGGTCCCGGGCGTGTCGATGGGCGGCCTGGATGGTCAGGCCGAACAGCGCCGCCGCGCCCATGGCGTAGCCGGCCCCTGCCTTGTAGGTTGCCCGGAGCGCGGCCAGGCTGGGGACGGTGTCGAGGACCGTCAGGAGGAAGTGCCCATAGGGAGATGGACGGTTGGGAGGGTGGGCGCCCACCATGAGCAGGGTGCCGCTGGCCAGGAGGGCCCCGAACAGCAGACGCGGGCGCCCTGGGAGACGCCACATCCCCACCAGGGCCACCACGACGACGGCGAAGGTGGCGACGATCACGACGGGGGCGGTGAAGTAGTCCAGACCTTGAGGCCGGTTCAGGCCGAAGCCGTCCCGGAAGTAGGAGAGCCAGAGCCCCAGACCTCGGAAGCTCTCGGACCACGAGGAGGCCGAAGCAACGGCCTCGGGGGTCTCGGTGCTGGCCAGCCGCTGGGCCAGGGCACCGGCCCCGGCATAGGTCTTGAACAGCGCCGGACCGGAGACGGCCACCGACAACACCGCGGCCCGGGCCAACCAGGCCACGCTGTGGCGTACCGTGACCGACCGTTCCACGGTGAGCGCGAAGACCAGGGCGATCACGATCGGGACCCCGCTGTAGATCAACCCAGGCGTGTCGAGGTTGCCCACACCCCAGATCATCAGGGCGAAGGTCGCCGCCCAACGCCAGGGCCGTTGGCTGTGCACCCCCCGGACCACCACGACCAGGAACCACGGTGCCATGGCGTAGTGGAAGTAGAGGTTCGAGGGGACCAGGAAGGTCAGCGAGTAGGGCCCGAACATGTAGAGCGTCCCGGCAAGCACGTGGGCCCAGTCGATCCGGCGACGGTACAGGCGCAGCACCATCACCATCCCCAGACCTCCCACCACCATGAGGGTGGCGTGCCACAGTCGTTGGGCCAGCCAGGGCGAGGCGCCGAGCCACCGGTACAGGGCCACGGGGAGGGTTGCCGCGGGCCAGAACTCCTCCCGGGAGCGTCCCAGGCCCCGGGTTCCGTCCCAGACCACGAGGTAGCGCGCCAGTCGCCGGCCGGGATTCCAGTACTGGTCGAAGCGGTTGTCGGGGATGTAGCGGCCCGGCGCGTTGGTGATGACCAGGGTCGTGGCTGCCAGGGCATAGGCCAACGCCAGGGGCCACAGGCGTTCCTGGGCGGCGCGGCGGAGTCCGACCGGCGGGCGCTCAGTGGGCCCTTTCGTTCCGGTGGAGGTGCGCGCCAGGGAGCGGGGGTCGTCGGTGTCCACCTGAACGGTGGTCATGGATGCCGATGCCGCCCGTCTGCCGGGAGGGAACGGGTGGTCGCCGAGGGCGGTGGCCGATGCCGCCCGCTGGCGCGTGGTGACGGGGTGTCGGACTTGCCGGATCGCCGCGAGGCCTGCGAAGCGGTCGTGTCGGCGAGGAGCCGCCGCCACCACCGCCCGCGGCCAGGTCGGTCCTGATGGGCCATCGTCGGACGCTCGACGAGGACGTGTCCCAACCAGGACAGGACCAGGGTGGCGCCGACGGTGATCACCAGCAGTTCGAGCATGGAGGGGTCGGCTTCGAGTTGCTTGTACTTCTTGATCACCGGGGTGTGCCACAGGTAGATGCCGTAGGAGATGGTGCCCAACCACACCAGCGGAGCGCTGGCCAGCACTGACAGGCTGAGACGCGGGCGCCGACGGCTACCCAGGATGGCAGGCAGGAGGAGGAACAACGCCGAGAACCCGTTCACCAGGAAGCGGCCGAAGGTCTGGCCCGGCTGCACCGGAACCCCGAAGCTGGCCGGGATGTTCAGCAGAACTCCGACCCAGTAGAGCTGGGCGGCCAGCAACCAGCAGACCCAGGGCCGGTCGGCGATCGCCACCACGAGCGCGGGGAGCGGGTTGCCCAGCTTGCGCCAGGTGAAGGCGACCGCCAGGAGCATGCCCAGGCTGAACCAGTCCAGGTAGTTGAACACCCAGTTCTGGGGAAGTCCCGGCCATTGCGGCTTCAGGGAGGTGATCAGGATGCGGTAGAGCCAGGCCGTGGAGAAAAGGACTGCCAGCCCGAGGAGCTGGGCCTGGAGGCGGCGTACCGGGTGTTGGGATCGAGCCCCCGGAAACCGGGCGATGCACCAGGCCAGAGCTGGGAGGAGGAGGTAGAAGGTCCACTCCACCGACAGCGTCCAGGCGACGGGGAGGCCGATCGACTCGAGTCCGTCCAGGTAGTTCTGCACCAGCAGGTAGAGCGGGATCGGGGTCCACCAACCCTCGGCCGCGGTTCTCGGTCGCGGGGTGGTCGCCCCGAGGACGAAGGCGAGGGTGAGCACCACCCAGTACAGCGGGAATACCCGCATCACCCGGCGGCGCATGAAGACGTGCCAGCGCAGCGGTGGGCCGGCTGTGAGGTGGGCCTGGGCGAAGGGGCGATACAGCAGGAAGCCCGACAGCAGGAAGAAGACGCACACACCCCAGTTGCCGAGCCGGCTGGCCCACGCACCGGCATCAAACCCACCTACAGATCCCTGGTCGCTCCAGCCCGTGGCGGTCGCGACGTGGAACACCAGCACCGCCGAGGCGGCGATGGCCCGGTAGCCGTCCAGCTCCGTGAGGCGGAACCCGGGTGCCAGGGCAGCACCGGGAGCGGATGCCCCGGCGCGGGCGGGCCTCCCGGTCTCAGTCACCACCCGGTGCCGGCGCGGTCGTGGTGGCGTCGGGCGGCGCGGAGCCGGACGCCGGTGGAGCGGGAACGTTCACGGTCGCTTGGGCCGCGCCAGTTCCGTTCGTGGTGGCGGTGCCACCTCCGAAACCCGGATTGGCAGCCACGGTGAGGTCGGGTGTGGCTGTGAAGTTGTCCCAACGGGCGTCAACGGGCGCCTCACCGACCGCGATCATCCCCACCTTGGGGGCGTTCACGTTGTGGTCGTCCAGGAACTGGTCCCGTAGCTTGCCGTCCACGTAGATCTCGATGGTCGAGGCCCGCAGCACCACCTGGACCACTGCCCCGTCCTTGGTGTTGGCGAGGTTGATCTGCCTGACGGTCTCGGTCTTCAGCTCGCCGTCGGTGTTGGAGGTCTTCACGACCTGATAGGAGGCGGTGTCACGCGAACCGGTGATGTACCAGTAGTTGTACTGGCTGCGGTAGCGGAACACGAGACCCCAACCGTTGGTGATGGCGGAACCGGTGACCTGGATCGAGCCGTTGGGAGCACCCATGTCGATGACGGCGACCGAGCGGGGACCGTCGGGATTCGGGGTGATCAGCGCAGCCTGCTGATCCTTGATGCCCCAGGTACCCGAGATCACCTCCCAGACCTGGCCGGTGTCGGTGGCACCAAGCGAGCGTCCGTCGTCGGTACGGTCGAAGCCGTCCACGATCGCACCCTGGACCGCGTCGGCGGCCTCCCCCCCCTCGTCATCGCCGAAAGCCACGAACACTACGAGGCCGATGATCGCCACGACGACGATCAGCGCGGCGACCGCGGTCACCAGCTTCCAGGTGGCGATGGGGAGCTCGTCGTCGAACTCGTCGGTGGGCGTCGCGGGGTCGGGGTCGGGGACCGGACCCGAGCGGGAGGTGCTCGCGGAATTCGTGGGGGGCGTGTCAGCAGTGTGCACCTGCTCACCGTCGGGAGACCGGAACGGCCCCTCGGAGCTCTGCGGCATCAGGCAATGACCTTTCGGTTGGGCGATGGTCGGTGTGGGCGAGGTCTGTGAGCGCGATCTCCTGGGGGCGAGGGTCCGCCGGGGCCACGCCACGGCCACCGTAGTCGCGCTTCTTCGGCTCTTTCAGCGTGTCGGATCCTGCAGCCTAGGGCGTCCGCGAGCCAGGGTCACCAACGAAGCCAGGGCTGCCACCACGTTGCCCAGGAACCAGGCCTCGGCGGCTCCGTCGACACCATGGCGAGGTGTGAGCCATGTGGCCAGACCCAGGGTGGCTGTGAAGAAGACGGCGGTGATGGCGACGATGGCTCTCGTGTCCTCGAGAGCGCGCACGGGCCAGGCTGATGGACGTGAATGCCCAGGGGAGGGCTGCTCCCACCATCCATGGCAGGAGCTCCTGGGCTTTCCGGTAGTCCTCGCCGAGCAGGTCGGTGATGACCGGAGCCGCCACCAGGGCGGCCACCAATGCGGCCAACATGGCTCCCCCGGCCAGCGTGTAGGCGATGCGCAGCTGGTGGGTGAAGCTGGCCCCGTCCTTGAAGGCCTCCACGAGGAGGGTCTGCCCCAGCATGTGAGGGACCAGGAACAAGACCGTGGTGATGCCCCATGCGATGTAGAACGGGGCGTAGGTCTCGTTGCGGACGTTGAGGGCCACGACCAGGGGGAGAAGGAAGTTGGGTCCCTGGGAGGCCAGCAGTCCCAGGTAGTTGACACCGGCATAGCGGGCCCAGGGGTGGAACTCGCGGGGCAGGGGCCGGAGTCGGGCCCGGACATGGGTGAGCTGTCGCAGTGCAGCGGCTCCGACGAAGCCCGAAGCGGCCGGGGTGCCGGCGATGAGCAGCACCAGCCAGAGCGACTCCTCGACAGGGTGGAAGGCCAGCAGCGGGAAGCGGAGGCTCACCACCAGGGCTACCCGGCCCACAACCCAGTTCCAGCGGCGCAACGCCATGAGGCGGACCTCGATGAGGATGGCATAGGACATCCCCGTCACCGTGGCCAGCATCAATGCCCCCTGTGTCAGGGGAGGCAGATGGGCGATCGGTTCCCGCAAGGTCTCGGGTGCCAGGACCAGGTAGCCGATCACGCCGACCACCGAGCTGACGGTGGTGATGGCCAACGCCCACGACATGAGGACCTGGGAGGTGCGGGAGTCGTCACGGCTGTAGCGGGCGACAGCGATGGGGAGGCCCATGGAGGTCACGTAGGTGATGACCATCACCGCTGTGAAGAGCTGTTGTGCCGATCCCACGGTGTCGGGTGACATGGTGGACGCGGCCACCCACCAGAAGGCGAACCCCCCGAACCCGTTGAGAGCCACGGAGGCCACCAGCCACATCGAGCCCTGCACCAGCTCGCCGTGACGGCCCGACCGGAACCCGGGGAGCCGGCTGCGCGCCCGCAGCCGGGCTGGCGACGAAGCGGTCGCCTGGGCGTCGACGGGCAACTCGGAGACGGTCATCCTGGTTGGTGCACCCTCCGGGAGTCGCCTGGACAGCCCGGGCCGGCCCCCGGATCGATCGTAACGGTCGTGGCGATGGAGTGCCGACTCCGATCTCCGCCGGGGGATACTCCACCTTGGTTGGCCAGATGCTATAGGACTACCGTCGGTGGGTCACCGATGCGTGGTGGGCGGCGAAGGGAGGAAGTCCGACCGATGGTTGAGCGCGCGAACACGTCACAGGGGTCTGCTGATGCGGGAGCCTCTTCGGAGGCGGGAACCGGTGACGCCTCCGAAGGAACCGCGATGTCGGCACGCAGCTGGGAGATCGTGGCCGGTCTGGTCCTCCTGGTGGCAGTGGTGATCATCCTGGTGGTGCTGACCGGCGGTGACGACGACGAGGCCCCCGAGGCCGGGCCACCGACCACCGGCACGGTCACCGGTCCTACGGCGACCACACCGGCGGGTGGTCCCGCGGGCGGGAGTTCGACGCCCAGTTCCCTGCCCGCCGATGTGCCCCCCAGCCCGCTCCCGGGCACGCCGGTGGCCCTCGACGCCTTCGACCGGGAAGACGGCGACAGCCTGGGGAGTTCCGACAGCGGGCCGGTCTGGGTCGACCAGGCGGGCCGCTGGGGTATCCGCGACGACGCGGCCGCGGTGATCGATCAGCAGGAAGAAGGCTTCCGGCAGGTCACAGTGCTCGATCCGGAGGCCGTCTACATGAACCAAGGCACGGTCTCGGCCACCTTCACCGATGTGCAGCCGGGGGCGGGACTGGTCTTCCGCTACCGCGACGCATTCAACTACTTCGCCCTCGTGGCGCAGCCCCAGGGCCGCAGCTGGCGTCTCCAGCGGTTGGTCGGCGGGGAGGCGACGGTCCTGGGGCTGGTCCCCGCGGGTGCCTTCGATGGCGAGGTCGAAGTGACCGTCCAGCTCCGCGGCTTCAACATCGACGTCTACGTGGATGGTCAACCCCGTGCCAGCATGCGAGACGAGCAGCTGGGCTTGGCCGGGACCGTCGGCCTCTTCGCCGGTGGAGAGGGCGAGCGGACCACCCGCTACGACGGGATCGCAGTATCGGTCAGCGCCGACGCACTCCAACCCGAAGACCAGCCGGGCGAACCTCCGGTCCCGGATGAACCCGTCACCACAGGCACCCCCTGACAGCCCCCGAGTGAGGTTCCGGATCTCGACGCGTGGCCCGGTTGGTGCAGACCGAGGTGGCCACCGTTGAGGGCGACGAACACCGACAGCGGTCAAGGTCAGCAGTAGAGGGAGCCCCCGCCGTGCCCCCTGACATGCCCACGGGACGCACCATGGCCGAGATCCTGGCAGATCGCGCCCAGATCGATGGAGACCGGTGCGCCTACACCTTCCTGGTCGACGGTGACCTCCAGGAGGTGTCGATCACCTACGGTGCCCTGGATCGCTGGTCCCGTGCCCTGGGGCACGAGCTGGCGTCGGCGGTGGAGCCGGGAGCGCGTGCCCTGTTGCTGTTCCCGTCCGGCCTGGACTACGTGGCGGCGTTCTTCGCGTGCCTGCTGGCCGGGGTCGTGGCGGTGCCCGTCTACCCACCGCGTCTGGGTACCCGCTTCGAACGACGCGACCTGGAACGCATCCGGGCGGTGGCTCGTGACGCCGGGGCCGAGGTGGTGCTCACCTCCGGCCTGGTCCGTGAACTGGCCGCGGGCGTGCTGGTCACCCTGCCCGAGCTCGCCAGCGTGCCGTGGCTGGCCGGTGATGCCCCCGAACTGGTGGCCGGCGACGGCTGGTCGCCGCCCCGCTGGCCCGACCCCGTGGACCTGGCCTTCCTCCAGTACACCTCGGGGTCAACGGGTACGCCCCGGGGGGTGATGGTCCGTCACGCCAACCTGATCGACAACCAGCGGATGATCCAGCACGGCACGGGCTATGACCGTGACGACCGCATGGTCAGTTGGTTGCCCCTGTACCACGATCTGGGCCTGATCGGCGCCACCTTGCAGCCCTGTTTCGGGGGCTTTCCCTGCGTGTTCATGGGTCCCGAGAAGTTCCTGGCCCGACCGGCCCGGTGGGTCGAGGCCATCAGCCGCCACGGCGGCACCACCGGCGGCGCACCCAACTTCGCCTACGAGCTGTTGTGCCGGCGCACCCCACCCGAGACCGTGTCGACGCTGGACCTGTCCCGCTGGCGCCTCGTCTACAACGGCGGCGAACCCATCCGTCCCGACACCCTGCAACGCATGGTCGAGTTCTTCGGCTCCGCCGGCTTCCGGTCGGAGGGCTGGTTTCCCGTGTACGGCCTGGCCGAGGCCACCGTATACGTGGCCGGCGGTCCCCGCCACGCACCGCCCCGTCTGCAACCCCTTGCCGGCCGGACCGTGGTGGGATCGACGCTGTCGACCATCGACCAGGACGCCCGCATCGTGGATCCAGACACGGGCTGCGAGTGCCCTCCGGGTCAGGTGGGAGAGCTCTGGCTCGCCGGCCCGCACGTGTGCGACGGGTACTGGGCCCAACCCGAGGCCACGGAGGCCACCTTCGGCGCCCGACTCGTCGCCGAGCCGCAGGCAGGGCCGTTCCTGCGCACCGGCGACCTGGCGTTCGTGGACGGCGGCGAGGTCTACCTGTGCGGGCGGATCAAGGACCTGGTCATCGTCGACGGCCGCAACCACCATCCCCATGATCTCGAGCGTGCCGCCGAGGAAGCCCACCCCGCGTGCCGACCGGGTTCGGTGGCTGCCTTCTCGGTGCCCGGTGGGGAAACCGAGCATCTGGTGGTCGTCCAGGAGGTGCGCGAGTCGGCCGGTCCCGCCGAGTGGCCCGATGTGATCGGCGCGGTCCGCACCGCGGTGGCCGTCGCGCACGAGGTGCGACCCCGGGCGGTGGTGTTGGTGGCGGCCCGCACCATCCCCAAGACCTCCAGCGGCAAGATCCAGCGCGGCGCGTGCCGCCAGCAGTACCTAGGCGGCGGGTTGGAGGCCGTCGCATGCTGGCCCGAAGGCGTGGTTCCGTTGCCGGCGACCACCGGAGCGTGACGTGACCCGGATCCTGATGGTCAACCCCCGCCAGGTCGACAACGTGTTCGGCTTCTCTCTCGTGGGTGCCGATCTGGGTGTGCCGGCCTTCATCCCCAACCTGGCCCTCCCCACGCTGGCCGCGCTGGTTCCGCCCGGCATAGATGTCGTCTTCGTCGACGAGGAGGTCGACGAGGTCCCCCTCGACGAGGACTGGGACATGGTCGCGCTGACCGGCTACATCTCTCAGGCGCCCCGACTGGTGGAGCTGGCCCACGAGTTCGGGAGCCGGGGGGCGCTGGTGGCCATCGGTGGGCCGTACGCGTCGTTGTCCCCCGCCTCGGTGCGGTCCCACTGCGACGTGCTCTTCGTGGGCGAGGCCGAGCGCACCTGGCCTGCCTTCCTGGCCGACTGGCAGGCGGGCTCGTGGCTGCCCGAGTACCGCGCCGACGCGATGGTGGACATCGACGAGTCACCCCTGCCGGCGATCGAGGTGCTGCGTCCGGGCGCGTACTGGATCGGCGTCGTGCAGACCAGCCGAGGCTGCCCGTACGCGTGCGAGTTCTGTGACGTGATCGTCTATCTGGGCCGGCGCCAGCGCCACAAGCGGCCCGAGCGGGTGGTCCAGGAGTTGGCCCGGTTCCACGCGGCCGGCTACCGAGCGGTGTTCCTCTCCGACGACAACCTCACGGCCCACCCCGCTCGCGCCGCGGAGATCATGGAAGCGGTGCGCGACTGGAACCGGTCGCTGGCCGAGCCCCTCTACCTGGCCACCCAGCTCTCGATAGAGGTCGTCCTGCATCCCGAACTGCTGGCGCTGCTGGCCGACGCCGGCTTGCGTCACGCCTTCGTGGGTCTCGAGACCCCCAGCCCCGAGGCGCTCCGGGAGGCCCGCAAACCCCAGAACCTGCGGTCCGACCTCGTCGAGGGAGTGCACACCCTTCACCGCCACGGGATCATGGTCAACGGCGGGATCATCTGCGGTTTCGACGCGGACACGGTGGACACCTTCGCTCTGCTCAGCGACTTCGTGCAGGAGGCAGGGTTCCCGATGGTGAACCTGAACATGCTCCGTGCACCCGAAGGCACGCCCCTCGAGGCTCGCCTCCGAGCCGAAGGACGGCTACGGGGTGACCATGTCGAGCTGGGAGCCTTCGATACCAACGTCATCCCCGCCGGGATGACCGGCGAGGAGCTGCGCGCCGGTACCGCCTGGCTGGCCAACCGCCTCTACGCCCCGGGTCCTCTGCTCGACCGGTTCGCACGAATGGCGTCCCAACTCCCCGACGAGAGGCGCAGCGTCGGGGGCGGGCCGGGCACCAACCCGGAACTGGCCCGCTCGGCCCGCATGTGGAAGCGGCTCCTGCCGGCCTATTCCGCGCTGGGCGAGGGCTACTCGCAGTTGCCTCGCCAGGCCCTGCACCTCTTCCGGGGCCGCGACACCTCCCTGCTGCTGACAGCTCTGGTGTTCTGCCGCCAGGCCATCGGCCTGCTCGAAGCACAGGGGGTCTTCGATCCCGAACTGGGTGCCCGGCCCGGGCCCCTGTTCACCCCGCGGAATGCGGGGCTGGGTAGCGTCGTATCCCGATGACTGACTCGAGCGCGGTCGCCGCCCCTGGGCCCCGCGCGGCCCGTTCGCCCGAGAGCATCACGGCCTTCGTGGTCGGGCTCGTGGCCGAGCTGCTGGGTTGCGACACGTCCACGGTGGACCCTGGTGCCCCGATGGAGTCGCTGGCCCTGGACTCGTTGGAAGCAGTGATCATCACCGGAGACCTGTCGACCTGGCTGGGATGGGAGGTGGACGAGACGCTGCCCTGGCAGGTTGCCACCCTGGCCGAGCTCGCATCGCTGGTTGCCGCCGAGGACACCAGGCGAACCCGGGGCGGCATGGAGCCGTGATCGTGACCGTGGGGATCGACATCGGGACCACCTCGGTGAAGGCCTTGGCGGTGGATGACGAAGGACTGATCCTGGCCCGGGCCCGCGTCAAGCACCGCACCCGCTCCCCCGAACCCGGAACCCTGGAGCACGACGCTGACCGGGCCTGGCGCCTCGATGTCCGCCGGGCCTGGCGGGAGGTTTCGGGCTCCCTGGAGCGCCCCCCGGCGGCAGTGCAGGTGGCGGCCATGGTGCCTTCCCTCGGCCCCGTCGATTCCCGGGGTCACGGGATCGGCCCCGGCCTGCTCTACGGAGACCTTCGTGGCGGCGCCGAAGTGGGACGGAGCCCAGCCGACTCGGGAGAGTTCGCCGGCTTCCTGGGCTGGCTGGCCCGGGCCTACCCCCAGGCAGCGGGGTACTGGCCGGCCCAGGCCGTGGCCAACGCCGCGCTCGGCGGAGTGGGCGCCATCGACTCGACCACGGCCATGACGGCGGTACCGGTGTTCGACTACACGGGCTGGGATCCGGCGGTGTGCGCCTCGGTGGGGGTGCGCCCCGAGCAGTTGCCGGTGGTGTCCGTCGGGACCGCCCCTGTCGGTGAGGTCCGGGGTTCACCAGGAACGCTTCTGGGTGGGGGCACCATCGACGCCCTGGGTGAGCAGTGGGTGGCCGGGGTCGACGCCGAGGGTGACGTCCTGGTGATCTGCGGCGCGAGTCTGATCACCTGGGTGGTGCGGTCCGGGTGGGAGGAGGCAGAAGGGCTGTGGTCCGTTCCCCACACCTTCCCGGGTCACTGCCTGGTAGGCGGGCCGAGCAACGCCGGGGGGATCTTCGTTGACTGGCTGGCGGGTGTCCTTGGTCGTGACCGTCACCGAGGTAGCGCGCACCCCCCGGGGGTGGAGCCGGGCGACGTGCCCGTCTGGGCGCCCTACCTGAAGGGTGAGCGGACTCCCTTGCACGACCCCCACCGCCGGGCCAGCCTGGTGGACGTGTCGGTCACCCACGGTCGGGCCCACCTGTGGCGGGCAGGTTACGAAGCCGCGGGCTTCGTGGTGCGCCACCACATCGAACGGGCCGGGGGAAGGGCGCGACGCGTGGTGGCAACCGGTGGGGGTAGCCGTGGTGCGGCCTGGATGCAGGCTCTGGCTGACACCACCGGGCTCGAGGTGCACGTGGTGGCCACCGCCGAGGGGGCGGCCCTGGGGGCGGCCTTCCTGGCGCGGGTCACCGCCGGGCTGGAGGAGCGGGCCGAGGACGCAGCCCGCTGGGCGGCAACCGAACGCGTCGTGACACCTGATCCCTCCTGGGCGCCTGCCTGCGAGCAGCGCTACCGCCGCTTCCTGGCCGTGTCTCTCCCCTGACCCTGGGCGACTGTGTGGGGTGACGGCGGTGCAGTATCGTGTGCCGACTCATCGAGATCGGGAGGAACCCATCGTGAAGAAGCTGCTCGCGTCCCTGGCGCTGGCCCTGTTGGTTCTGGCGGGCTGTTCGGATTCCGACGAGCCCAGCGTGTCCACCGACGGCACCGGTTCGGCCTCTGAGCCTTCTGACGACGATGGGGCCGACGGGGATGCGATGGCCCTGGACGACTGGATCGAAGAGGCCGACGCCATCTGTGAGGCGGCCGACGAGGACATCGAAGCGCTGGGTGAGCCCGAGAGCGAAGAGGAGTTCGTCGAGTACATGGGCGAGGCGGCGGAGCTCTTCGTTTCCCAGCTCGATGATCTGAAGGCGCTCGGGATCCCCGACGACAAGGCCGACGAGGTCGAAGAGGCCTTCGACCTGCTGGACCAGCAGAGCGAGATGCTGGAGGAGATGCTCGAGGTCGCCGAGGACGAGGGAGCCGAGGCCGTCTTCGAGATGATGGAAGAAGGCGACGAGCTCGAAGAGCAGCTCGACGAGCTGGCCGCCGACATCGGCCTGGAGGCCTGCGGAGCCGACGACGATGAGATGACCGAGGATCCAGGCTCTGACGATCCAGGCTCTGACGATCCGGGCTCTGACGATCCAGGTTCGGATGATCCAGGCTCCTACGGCGACGACGCCGCACTGGACGAGCTCTGGGACGAGTGTGACGGAGGCAACGGCGCGGCCTGTGACGAGCTGTATTGGGACTCACCTCTCGACTCTGAGTACGAAGCGTTCGGCAGCACGTGCGGGGGCCGCTACGAGGAGGGCGAGGGACCCGTCTCCTGCGAGGAGGATCTGGGTGGCGACAAGATCGAAGACGACGGCGGTACCGGCGGTGGTGCCGGCGGTGACGAGTCGATGAGCTACGGAGACGACCCCGTCCTGGACGCGCTGTATGACAGCTGCGCAGAAGGCGACATGGCCGCCTGCGACGACCTCTTCTGGGATTCGCCTCTGGGTTCGGAGTACGAGGCCTTCGGCAACACCTGTGGCGAGCTGTTCAGCGAGGACGAGGTGCCCTTCTCCTGCGCCGAGGGCGAGTAGGACGACCCGAACGCTGAGGGCCCGGACCGACTGAGTCGTCATGCGGACCGGAACCTTTGGCGTCAGCACGGAGCACCGCGAGCTGCACGCCACGGCCAGGAGGTGGGTGGATACCCACGCGCCCTTGGCCCTGGCGCGCTCCGCGCTGGATGGCGACCCGGCTTCGCCCCCGGCGTTCTGGGACGGCCTGGTCGAGCGCGGCTGGATGGGTCTGGCCGTCAGCGAGGCCCACGGCGGTGAGGGCTTCGGCCTCCTCGAGATGGCCGTGGTGCTCGAGGAGCTGGGCCGGGCCGTGGTACCCGGCCCGTTCCTGCCCACCGTGCTGGCCGCCCTGGTCGTGGATCGCCACGCCGACCCCGGCGCGGCCGCACCGATCCTGGGTCGACTGATAGAGGAAGGCAGACCCGCGGCCGTTGCCTGTACGGGAGGGGCACTCGAAGGTGTCCGGGAAGCCGGCGGGTTGCGGGTCCGGGGCACGCTCTCTCCGGTGCTCGCGGGGTCCACCGCTCAGCTGCTGGTGGCTCCGGTGGCCACCGCCGAGGGCGAGGAGTGGGTGATCCTCGACCGGAGCCAGGTGCAGGTCACGGCTCTGCCCAGCCTGGACCCGACCCGTCCCACCGCCCGGATCGAGGTCGCCGGGACCCTCCTGGGAACCGAGGGGCGGCTCTGTTCGGGTGTGGGTGGTGAGGTGAGGCGTCTGGCGGCGGTGCTCCTGGCCGCCGAGGCCACCGGGGCCATGGCCTGGTGTGTCGAGACAGCCGCCACCTACGCCGCCGAGCGTCACCAGTTCGACCGGCCCATCGGTCAGTTCCAGGCGGTCAAGCACCGATGTGCCGACATGCTCTGCACCCTGGAGCTGTCACGCGCCGCTGCGTGGGACGCGGCCCGGGGTGGCGAGGCCGAGGGGGCGGCGCTGGCTGCCTGCGTGGCGGGGGCCATCGTGCCCGCGGCGGCCTTCCAGGTGGCCAAGGACTGCATCCAGGTGCTGGGTGGGATCGGCTACACGTGGGAGCACGACGCCCACCTGTTCCTGCGCCGTGCCACCGCCACCCATCAACTGCTGGGCGGTCCTCACCCGTGGCGGTCCGAGGTGGCCGAACGGATCCGGGCCGGCACGCGTCGCCGCCTGGCTGTCGACCTGCCCGAAGAGGCCGAGAGCTACCGGCCCTCGGTGAGGGCCACGGTCGAGTCCATAGCGTCCGCCCCCAAGTCGGAGTGGAACCGCCGGCTCGCCGACACCGGCTACCTGGTACCCCACTGGCCGGCACCATGGGGAGTCGGAGCCGATGCCCTTCACCAACTCGTCATCGAGGGGGAACTGGCCCACGCGGGCATCAGACGTCCGGATCTGGGTGTGGGTTCCTGGGCCCTGCCCACCATCATCACCCACGGGACGCCCGCACAACACGAGCGTTTCATCCCGCCCACGCTTCACCGCGAGCTGCACTGGTGCCAGTTGTTCTCCGAACCCGGAGCGGGATCCGATCTGGCGTCGCTCAGCACCAGGGCGGAACAGGTCGAGGGCGGTTGGCGCCTCACGGGCCAGAAGGTGTGGACGACCCTGGCTCAGATGGCCCACTGGGGCATCTGCCTGGCACGTACCGACCCCGACGTAGCGAAGCACGAGGGCATCACCTGCTTCTTGGTCGACATGTCCAGCGACGGGATCGACGTGCGCCCCCTCCGCGAGCTGACGGGACACGAGATGTTCAGCGAGGTGTTCCTGGACGGGGTGTTCGTCCCCGACGACTGCGTCGTGGGAGCGGTGGGCGGGGGTTGGTCGGCGGCGCGCACCACCCTGGCCAACGAGCGGGTCTCGATGGGCAGCGGCCAGTCGTTCGGGCCCGGGGTGGAGGCCGTGTTGGCTCTCGTGGCCGCCGACCCGGTCCGGGCAGCCGACCCTCTCACGGCCGATCAACTGGGGGCACTGGTGGCCTCCGGTCAGGCCATCGCCGTGATGGGGTTGCGGATGACCTTGCTCGCCCTGACCGGTCATGACGCGGGTGCCGAGGCGAGCATCAAGAAGCTGCTGGGGGTGGAACACGAGCAGCGGGTGCAAGAGGCCGGGTTGGGCCTGTTGGGCCCCGACGGCGCCGTGCTCGAAGGTGGGGGGGCCACCTGGGTGGCCGGGTTCCTGGGGAACCGGGCTCTCTCCATCGCCGGGGGGACCAGTGAGGTGCAGCGCAACGTCATCGCCGAGCGCCTGCTCGACCTCCCCAAGGATCCCTGACCCGTACCGGGGCGCGGCCTACAGGTAGCCCCCGCGGGCCTCGCTCGCGGGCTCGGGCGCGTGGCCGCGGACCGCGGTCCGGGTCCGACCCTCACCTGCGGAGCGCAAGGCGTACAGATCGGCCAGAGTGAGGGTGCGGCCCCGCACCTGGCCTGGGTCCACGCCGTGGGCACGGCACCAGGCCACCGCCTCCACGGGGGGGAAGCCGCCCACGTCGACGTCGGCCAGGCACCGACCCGGCCGCTGCAACGCAGGATGGAGTGCGACGTGATCGACGTTGGTGGTGATGAGCAGGACCACCCGCAGGCCCTCACCGAGCAGACCGTCAGTCAGGTTGAGCAACCGCCCCAAGGCTTGCCCCGACCGCTGCTTGGCGTCGGCCAGCAGCAGTTCGTCGGCATCTTCGACCACCAGCAGCTTCCAGCGCGGTCCTCCGGTGTCGGCGTCGAGTCGGGCCTCCTCGCTGGTGAACTGATCGGTGAGCACGCTCAGCAGGTAGCCGGGCACGCTGAAGAGCTTGTCGGGATCGACCACGTAGGCCGGGTCGGCCCAAGGTTCCCAGGTGCGCGCCAGGGTCCGGATGAAGGTGGTCTTGCCCGTTCCCGGGGGGCCGTGGAGCAGCACCAGCTTCCCGGCCCCCTCGGGACGGACGCCGGTGACCAGCGCGTGCAGGCCGGCGCGGGTGTGACGGCTGTAGTTGGCCGCGATCTCCTCCCAGGAAGCGGCCGGGATAGAGCGCACGAACCAGTCCGGTTCGCCGCAGGGTCCGAGTGCCCAGTACCGGAGATCGACCCGGCCTGCTTCGGCCGGCCCGGGATCGGGGTAGAGGCCGTGCAGTTGGGCCACCAGAGCATGGAGGCGGTCCTCTTCTGCGCAAGCGACGGTGAAGCGCCACGGGCCCCGTCCCCGGGTGCCCTGGACCAGACAGGTCGACCCCTCACCGGCCAGGAGGACGACCGGGCCGAAGCGGGTGCGTGCGGAGAGCACGGATCGGCCCAGTGGGGCGAGCCGGTCGGGGTCGGGTTCGGGGTCGGCCACCTCGCGGTCGATCTCGGCCAGGCGCGCGTAGCGGCGGTGGCGGACCAGATGCCAGAAGGTCGCCGAGATGTAGCCGGCCGCACCCAGGTGGGTGGCGTCGGTGTGCAGGTTCGTGGGGACCGAGCCTGCCTCGACGGGTGGGGCGGGGAGGGTGGGCTCGGGCCGGATCAGGGTCGGGCCCATAGGGGCCTGCACGCTAGAAGCCCCTGGCCATTCGGTGCGAGGGAGTTCGGGTGGTCGGCTTGAATCAGTTGAGGCCGGAACGGCCGGACTTCACGCGGGCCAGGACCTGGGAGCAGCGCGGGCACACCGGGTAGCGCTCGGGATCACGGGTGGGCACGAAGCGCTTGCCGCAGAGGGCTGTGATCGCCTCGCCGGTGACGTAGGCCCGGATCACCTCGGCAGCCTTGCCGATGTGGGCCAGCCGACCCTCGTCGTCCTCGTCGGTGGACTTGGGGCTGGTGTGGGGCAGGATCTGAGCGTCGGCCATGTCCCAGGCAGGGTAGTGGTCGTGGGGCCTGGTGGCGCTCTCAGCGGTGGTCGGACGGTCCGGCGGACCCGGACGACGCGGCAGGCCCGGCGGATACCACGGGACGTTCTCGGACCCCGCCGGCTCCGGCAACCACCACTAGGTCCACCATCGACGCGGGGAAGATCCCGTGCTCCACGAGGCCGGGGATGGCGGCCAGGCGGTCTGCCAGGGCCGGGGGATCGTCGATCGTGCCGAACTGTGCCACCAGCAGGAGGTTGCCGTTGTCGCTGCGTTCGTCGCGGGTCGTGACCTGGGTCGCACCCACCGCACGCACGGCCTCGGCGACGACCCCGGGTGCGAAGTCGAGCACCTCCAGGGGGGTACCGAATGGACCCAGGTGGGGGACCAGCTTGGATTCGTCGACCACGACGATGAAGCGGTCGGCCATGGCGGCCACCACCTTCTCGCGGGTGTGGGCGCCGCCGCCTCCCTTGGTCAGATGGCCTTCAGGGTCGACCTCGTCGGCACCGTCGATGCACACGTCCACCCGGCCCAGCGCGTCGGGCGCCACCACCGCCAGGCCCAGCGAGGTGGCCAGCTCGTGGGTCTGGCGAGAGGTGGCGGTACAGGTCAGGTCGAGGTCGGCCTCGGCGAGGGCTTCGATGGTGAACCGCACCGTGGAACCCGTACCCAGGCCCACCCGCATCCCGGGTCGCACGTACTCAGCGGCGCGGCGTCCGGCGGCGGCTTTGGGGTTGTCGGCGTGGGTCACGGTTGGCACCTCGTCGAGGATCGCAGTTGTGGGGTCGACCCACGTCCTAGCATGCGGGTGTGGCGGAACGCCCAGGGGTTGACATCCACGCGTGGCACGGACACGGTGCAGTGACCCTGCACGCCGCCGAGTTGGCGGCCACGTTCCTGCCCGAGATGGGGATGCTGGGCGTATCGCTGCGCTTTCGCGGCGAGGAGTACCTGGATCTGCGGGGCGGGGTCAGCGGGGTGGGAACGGGCCGACCTGTGGGGCTGCCTCTGGCGCACCCCTGGGCCAACCGGCTACCCGCGTGGCAATACGACGTGGACGGTGTGCACGTGGACCTGGCCGGTCTCGACCTGCCCACCGACTCCGGTGGCCTGCCCATCCACGGCACGCTCCTGGGCCCGGTGGCATGGGAGCCGGCCGGGTTGACCACCACGATGGCGGGGGCCACCTTCCGGGCCCGTTACCGCTACGGCCACGGGTCACCCCGCCAGTTCGCAGCGTTCCCCTTCCCCCACGAGGTGTCCGTAGAGGCGACCGTGAACGGGGCCCTCACCGTGCTCACCACCATCCGGCCCACCGGCGACAGGCCCGTGCCGGTGTCCTTCGGCTGGCATCCCTGGTTCTGCTTCCCGCGCACCCGCCGTGACGCCCTCTCGGTCGTGCTGCCCTCCCGCCAGCACGTCCTCCTCGACGACCGGATGCTGCCGACGGGTGACACCGAGGTGGTGGCGGCCGAGGTGGTGGCATTGCGGGGCGGCCGAGTGCTCGACGACCACTACGTGCTGGGTGCACCCCGGCTGGCCCTCGAGAGCGCCAGCCGGCGCCTGGTGCTGACCGTGCACGAGGGGTATCCCTTCGCCCAGGTCTACGCACCGGCGGAGGTGCGGTCGGTCTGCCTCGAACCCATGACCGCTTCGATCGGAGCCCTGGGTCGGGACGCCTGCCCCCTGGTAGAACCGGGAGGACGCTACGACGCCACGTTCTCGGTGGCGGTGGAGCGGCGCTGAGCCAGCATCACAGAGCCAGGCCGGGGGTGTCGAGGACGGTGGCCGCGATCAGGTCGTGGCAGTGGCGATCGTCCCACCAGGAGAGCTGGAAGGCCTTGGCCCTCCGGAAGAACATCTGGATGTCGTACTCCACGGTGAACCCGACACCACCGAAGATCTGCTGGGCGGCGGCGGTGATGTCCCGGAAGGTGCGCCCGGCGAACGCCTTGGCCATCGGTGCGAGGTGGCCCACGTCTCGTCCCGCATCCCGGGCCCAGGCCGCCTCGTGCACCAGAGCGGTGGCCCCGTCGAGGTCGGTGTGGGCGTTGGCCAGATCGTGGGCCAGAGCCTGGAAGGCACCCAGGGGCTTGCCGAACTGGTGACGGTCCTTGGCGTACTGGATGGTCAGCTCCAGGGCGTGGTGGGCTGCTCCCACCGCCCAGGCGGCCTGGAGGATGGCGCCGTCGAGCATCGTGTCGTGCCAGACCGCCCACCCCTGGGGTGCGGCGGCGATCCGGCTGCCGGCGTCCACCACCACACCCTCGAAGCGCAGCGCGTACTGGGTGTCGCCGGCCATGGTGAGCTGTTGGGTCATCGACACCCCGGGCGCGTCGGTGGCCACCAGGTGGATCTCGATGCCCGACGCGGGATCTGCACCGGCCCCACCGGGTGCGCGAGCCAGGACCACCAGTGCGTCGGCGGCCGAGGCGAAGGGCACGTGCCACTTCGTACCTTCCAGGACGGTTCCGCCTGCGTCGGGCCGCGCCGTCAGGCTCACGCCGGCGGGAGCGAAGGACCCGCCTGGTTCCAGCCAGGCCACCGACGCGATCCGCTCACCCTGTCCCAGCGCCGGCAGCCAGGCCTCCTGGAGCGAGGGGCTGTCGGCCCGGGCCAGCAAGCCGCCGGCCAGCACCGCGGACACGAAGTGGGGGGTGGGGGCCAGGGCCCGGCCCAGCTCCTCGTAGACCACGACGCCTTCGACCAGGCCCATGCCCGAACCGCCGCGGGATTCGGGCAGCATCAGTCCGATCAGGTCGAGCGCGGCGAGGTGGTGCCACAGGTCACGGTCGAAGCCGACGGGGTCGTCCTCGAGCTCTCTGACCCGGCTCAGCCCGCAGGTGTCGGCCAACAGGGATCGCAGCGCGTCCCGCAGCATGTCCTGCTCGGCGGTGAAGTCGAGGTCCAGCATCGTCAGCGTCTCCGGGGTCAGGGCCGCCAGCGGTCGCCGCGGCGGGTCCAGGGGTTGTCGTCAGGGGTCGTGGGCAGGGCCACCCGGGCAACACAGGAGGTCTTGAGGTCACCGTCGACCGCCACCTCCACCGCCACCGCCACCCAACCGCAGCCCACCTCGTCGGTGGCCACCTCGGTGACCGTGCCGGAGAAGGTCATGGTGTCGCCCGGGAAGATCGACCCTCGCATGCGGAACTGCATGCTCCCCAGCCGCCCGTGGGGCCCGGTCCAGTCGGTCAGGTAGCGCTCGAACCAGGCCGCCAGGTTGGGCGTGTTCATGAAGATGTCGCGGGTGCCGTTGCGGTGCACGGCGAAGTGGTGGTCGTGGTGCATGGGGCGCCAGTCGCGGGCGGCGAGTGCCCCCAGCACGATGGTGGTGGCCGTGACGTCATAGTCCAGTGGGGCCAGTGCGTGACCGGCCTCGACGTCGCCGTGGCGCAGGCGGGGCGGGACGGGTGCGCTCACGGCTCGCTCCTGCGGTAGCCGAAACCGGTGTAGGACTCGACGCCCACCAGCTCGTCGCGCTGGTTGCGGTACTCGACGTCGATGACCCAGAAGCGTCCGGTGCCGAGCTTGGTGGTCTTGGGTTCGCTCACCGACCGCAGTATCTGGCAGGTCGAGAGCCGGTCGCCGGGTCGCACCGGTTCGTGGAAGACGATGGTGTTGTCGGTCATCACGGCTTCGGGCAGCTCGAAGCGCTCCTTGAGGTCGAAGTGGACCTGCAGGGGCAGCGCCGGGGCGTCTCGTCCGGGGGCCCAGTGGTGGGGACGGAACCAGACCGACAGCATCGTGGGCATGGCGACGGGTCCGCCGGTGAGGGCGTCGGCCACCTCGTCGTCCCAGAACAGCGGGTTGGCGTTCTCCACCGAGGAGGCACTGGTCCAGACATAGCCGCGCTCCACCGGGAACTCGGCGATCGTGGGGTACTGGACGGCACCGAGGGTGGCGGCCACGTCATTTGGTAGGGCGGTGCTCATGCGATCACTCCTCGGGCGGCGAGGTCTTCGATCTCGGATTCGGCGAGGCCCGCGGCCACCAGCAGGTCGGCGGTCTGGGTGCGGGTCCAGTCGGGGACGGGTACGGGTTCGTCGCCGCTGGTGGCGGGCCGGGTCTGGCCGGCCAGGGTGGGGCCGGTGGCGTCGAAGGTGCCTGCCTGGGGATGTTCGGCCGACAGGAAGGCCTGGCGGGCCTGGTACTGGGCGTCGGTGGGCACCTCGGTCACGGCCAGAACCGGGGCAACGCAGCAGTCACCCGGGCCCAGGTCGGCCACCCACTCGTCACGGCTTCGGCGGGCGAAGGCCTCCTCCAGGTCGGCGCGCACCTCGGGCTGCACGGCGTCGTCGTGCTGGTGTTCGATCCAGCGCTCACAGCCCAGTGCCCGGCAGAGGTTGGCCCAGAAGCGTTGCTCGATGGCGGCCACCGACAACCAGCGGCCGTCACCGCAGCGGTAGGTGCCATAGCAGGCGTACCGGCCCGTGAGAACGTTGTGGCCCGGTCCGGGCTGGGCGCCGGTGGCCAGGTGCTCGTCGACGGCCAGGGACATGATGGCCAGCATCCCGTCGGCCACCGATACGTCCAGGTCGGAGCCTTCGCCTGTGCTGGCACGGTGCACCAGCGCGGCCAGGATGGCCATGACGGCGTGCATTCCCCCGCCGGCGGCGTCGGCCACGGTGGCGCCGGGAAGGGGAGGGCCTCCGCGGTCGTCGCGGCCGGTGCAGTCCAGGAAGCCGCTGACGGCCAGGTAGTTGAGGTCGTGGCCCGCCCAGCCGGAGCGCGGGCCGTCCTGGCCGTAGCCGGTGGTGGAGCAGTAGATCACCGCCGGGTTGCGCGCCCGGACGGCGGCGGGGCCAACGCCCAGGCGATCCACCGCTCCGGGCCGGAAGCTCTCGATGACGACATCGGCGGTGGCGGCCAGGCACAGGAAGGCGTCGCGCCCCGCGGGTTCCTTCAGGTCGAAGAGGCAGCGCTGCATACCACGGTGGCCACCGTAGGCATAGTGGGGGGGCACCACCTGCACGCCGTCGCGGGCGGGGACGGGGCCGACCTTGATCACCTCGGCGCCGTAGTCGGCCAGCCAGCGCGACGCCCGGGCTGCCGGCCCCACCGAGGCCAGGTCGAGTACCCGGGTACCGTCGAGGAAGGCCGCGCCGCTCGGGGTCATCAGAAGTTCTTGGGCAGGCCCAGGCCCCGGCGGGCGATGATGTTGCGCTGGATCTCGGAGGAGCCACCGCCGATGGTGTCGATGACCGTGTAGCGGTAGGTGCTCTCGGCCCGCCCCGCCATGGGAGCCTCGGGGGTGCGGACCCGCAGCTGGCCCCCGGGGCCGGCCAGGTCCATGGAGGCGTCGGCCAGGCGCTGGGAGTACTCGGTGGCGAACAGCTTGTACTCCGAGGACGCGACGGTGGGTGGGGGGCCTCCGGTGGCATGGGAGCGCACCGACTCGTGCACCACCCGCAGCCCCATGACGCGGGCCACCTCGGCGTCGGTGGCAAGGCGGGCGATCCGGTCGCGCACCACGGGGTCGTCACGCAGGGGGACCCCGTCGCGGGTGGCGGTGCGGACGTGCTCGCACAGCACCTCCAGGCGCTGGAGGATGGGCCGGAAGGTGAACATCGTGAAGCGTTCCAGGTCGAGGGCCTGGGAGATGTAGGTGAAGCCCTTGCCCACCTCGCCTACCACGTGGTCGTCGGGGACGAACACGTCGGTGACGAACACCTCGTTGGTGCGCTCGTCGCCCATGGTCCAGATGCCCCGGACCTCGATGCCGGGCTGGTCGATGGGGACCAGCATCAAGGTGATGCCCCCGTGCTTGTCGTCGGGATCGGTCCGGGTTCCCAGCCAGTACCACTCGGCGAAGTGGGCCGAGGTGGTCCAGGTCTTCTGGCCGTTGAGGAGCCAGCCGCTCACGCCGTCACGCTCGGTGCGCTCGGCCCGCAGCTTCATGGCCGCCGCGTCAGAGCCCGCTTCGGGTTCGCTGTAGCCCACGGCGAACTCGACCTCGTTGCGCAGGATCATGGGCAGGAACTTCTCTTTCAGGAAGTCGCTGCCGTGGGCGATGAGGGTCTTGCCGATGATGCCCACGCCCTTGCCGATCTGGGGCCCGCCCCGGTAGGCGAGGGCCTCGTTCAGCAGGAACTCGTAGATGCCGTCGCCCTCCTGGCCCCCGTAGCGGCGGGGCCAGGTGATGCCCAGCCAACCCTTCTCGCCCAGGGTGGCCATGAAGGCCCGCCGCTCGGGTGTGTCCACGATCTGGGCCATGTTCTCCCGGGTGACGTCGAAGACCTCGGGGTCGTCGTTGTCGTCGAGGAAGGCCTCGACCTCCGCGAGGAAGGCGAGTTGCTCGGGGGAGAACTCGAAGTCCATGGCGCCTCCTGGTTGGCCCGACCGGCTGTGTGTCCGGGTGTGGCCCGGCCGGCCTCCGCAGCCCGCCCGAATCTGACGGACCGTCAGAAATCATAGGCGTCGGGGCCGCCGGGTACGAACCTCACCGTCGGCAACACCGGGTACGGGCCGCTCAGAACTCCTCGGCGCGGTAGCGCGAGACGGTGATCCCCGGGGGCCAGGCCCGGGGCGTGAGGCCCGCCTTGGTCCACAGGTGGTCCAGGTAGTCCTCGGTGCGGGGCAGTTGGTCCCAAACGGCAGGCAGGAATGTGCCGCGGAGTCCGGGAGCTTCGACCACCAGGCCGTCGCGCCCGGGCTCCACGGCGTCAGCCAGAGCCTCCCATGAGAACACCTCGAGGGGCTCGGGTGCGGTGAGCACCGAGATCTTGATCTCCAGGTCAGCGGTCTCGGTGGCCTCGAGGGGAGGGAAGCGGGGGTCGGAGAAGGCGGCGGCCTCCGCGTTGCGGGCCACGTCCACGGCCAGGGGCCGGGTGGGGGTCAGTGACCCGATGCAGCCCCGCAGGTCACCGTGGCGCCGCAGGGTCACGAAGGACGCACCGGGTCGCCACAACGCGTCGGGTAGGTCGACTCGGCGCAGGGCCGGCGGACGATGGCCGGCCAGCCGGGCTTCGATGGCATCGTGGGCGATGGAACGCAGCGTGGCCTGCTCGCCTGAACCGAGGTGGTGGACGGGAACGCCGGGGAAGCCCATGGTCGCTCAGCGCAGGGCGAAGGCGCCGTACCCCACGACTCGTGAGCGGTCTCCGGCGGTGTCGCCCGAGTTGCGCAGGTCGACCAGTTCGACCTCCAGGCCCCGCCGTCGGGCCACTTCCAAGAGCCCCCGCACCGGTGCCGCCCCACACGCCTCGTAGGGGCCGATGGCTTCTACGCGTTTGTCGAGGATGGCCTCGGCGGTGGCCCGGTCGCGGGCAACCGCGGTGGCGTAGTCCTGGTAGTGGCTCAGGTCGGAGCTGACCACCACCGCGGTCTCGGGTCCTCCCCAGAGGGCGTCGAGCAGGTCGGCCACCTCGTCGGGGCTGGCATGGCCCACCACGACGGGCAGCACCGCGATGTCCGGGCCGAGGACACGCAGCAGGAACGGCAGGTGGACCTCCAGGGAGTGCTCGTCGGCGTGGGCGCCGTCGTCGATGATCACCCCGGGCAGCTCCAGGGCCCGGCGGCGGGCCTCGTCGTCCACGGCCACCGGGCCCAGCGGAGTGGCGAAGGCGTCGACGCTGGGCAGGGCCATGCCTGCAACCGGCACGCGGTGGGCCGGGCCCAAGAGGATCACCCGTTCCACCTGACCACGGCGCATCTCGAGGCGGGCGTAGGCCGAACCGGCCACCGGCCCCGAGTAGACGTAGCCCGCGTGGGGGGCTATGACCGCCTTGGGGGCAGGACCGCCCCGGGGGGCGGCGGCGAGGTCGTGGTCGATCTCGGCGCACAGCCGCTGGGGGTCGCGGGGATAGAAGGTTCCCGCCACCGCGGGCGGGCGGATGCGCGCCGGTCGGGGGTTCACCGCCCTCGTCCTGGCCCCGGGGGCGTGTCGCCGAGCCGCACCGGCTGGCGGCGGGCCCCCCACTCTCCGGGGGGACCGTCGAACACGCCGGGTATCGCCGCCCCGCAGTGCCGGCAGCACCCGTCTCCGGTGAGCTGCCAGCCCAGCAGCTGGTACCAGTCCCGCTCGATGACAGGCTTGCCGCAGCCGGGGCACACCGTGGTGTCACCCGCTCGGTCGTGGACATTGCCCGTGTAGGCGAATCGCACGCCGTTGTCCGTCGCGATCTTGCGGGCATGGTGCAGGACGCCTGGGTCGGTGGCCGGCACGTCGCGCATGCGGTAGTCGGGGTGGAAGGCGGTGAAGTGCATGGGGACGTCGGGGCCCAGGTGTTCGACCACCCAGCGGGTCATGCGGTCCAGCTCTGCGGGGCTGTCGTTGTGGCCGCGGATGAGCAGGGTCGTCAGCTCAACCCAGACGCCCGCTTCGTGGACCAGGTACTCGAGGCTCTCGAGGACCGGGGCCAACGCGGCGCCGGTCACGTGACGGTAGAAGTCGTCGCTGAAGGCCTTGAGGTCGACGTTGGCGGCGTCGATGTGGCGGTACAGCTCGGCGCGGGGAGCAGGGCACATGTAGCCCGCGGTGACGGCCACCGCCTTGATCCCGACCTCGTGGCAGGCGATGGCGGTGTCGCGGGCGTACTCGAAGAAGATCGTGGGGTCGTTGTAGGTGAACGCCACGCTGCGGCAACCCAGATCGAGTGCGGCCCGGGCGAGGTCTTCGGGGCTGGCGGCGTCGGCCAGCGTGTCGACCTCCTTGGACTTGGAGATGTCCCAGTTCTGGCAGAACCGGCAGGCCAGGTTGCACCCCGCGGTCCCGAACGACAGCACCGACGTGCCGGGCAGGAAGTGGTGGAAGGGCTTCTTCTCGATCGGGTCCACGCAGAAACCCGAGGAGCGGCCGTAGGTGGTGAGGACGATCTGGTCTTCGACCCGGCCGCGCACGAAGCACACCCCACGCTGACCCTCCCGAAGCTTGCAGGCCCGGGGGCACACGTCGCACTGGATGCGACCGTCGTCGATGAGGTGCCAGTGCTCGGTGGCGATTGTGTGGGGATCGGAGAGACTCGGTTCGGCCACCATGGCACCCCCAACCATAGGAAGCCGACACCCCTCGGGATCGGGCCGAAGGTCACAAGGCGCCGAGGTGGTCCCCGACCCGCGACCAGCCCGGCTGGTAGCGTCGCGGCATGCTCGTGGTGATCGGTGTCGTCGTGGTGGCGGTCCTGGCGGTGGGCTTTCTGTTCTTGGACCGCAACGTCCGCAAGATGCGCGGATCGGGTGGTGACGAGGTCCGCGATGCCCTCGGCGGGCCTGCCGTCGTGCGGGCAGTCGACGACAAGGCCATCTGCCGGGGCACGGCGTCGGGTCCCTTCAACAACCTGGTGGGCATGGGTGCGCTGGGCTGCAACGACACCGAGCTCCTCTTCGTGCGCTGGACCCCTCGGGCTGAGCTGCGCATCCCCCGGTCCGACATCGTCGAGCACACCTTCGTGACCGAGTACCTCGGCAAGCCATACCGGGCTCCGCTGCTCCAGGTGACCTATCGCAACCCCGAGGTGACCGAGGGTGAGCATCCGGGCCAGGACGTCGTGGCCTGGGAGGTCACCGACCCCGATGCGTGGAACAAGGTTCTCAAAGGCTGAGGGACGCCTGACCCTGACCTGACCGTGCCCTGTCAACCGAGGGGCAGCGGCGCGGGCGAGGGAACCGAGGGTTCGAACACCGGGATGGCCTGCTGGCGGCCCCGCAGCTGGACGGTCCCCGCCGGCTGCCACGGGCCCAGCCCTCCGGCACCGTCGTTCTCTGCACCGTCGTGGTCTGCCGCCGCGACGGTTCCTGCGGCGGCCAGCACCTGACTGGGACGGTCCTTGGCCAGGTCGCACAGACGGGCGGCAACGTTGACGACGTCACCGATGACCGTGTACTCGTAGCGCTGCTCGGTTCCGACATAGCCCGCCACTGCCTCACCGGTGGCCACCCCGATTCCAGCGGTGGGCTCTTCGGGCAGGTGGTGGAAGGCTCCGGGGAGACCCGCGGCTGCTCTCAGCGCGCGCTGGGCGTGATCGGCCTGGTCCTCGGGAGCACCGAACACGCACAGGGCGGCGTCACCCTCGAACTTGTTGACGTGGCCCCCCTCGGCGGCGACGACCTGCACCACGACCGCGAAGAAGCGGTTCAACATGTCCACCACCTCCTCGGGCGTGTGCTTCTCGGCGAAGGTGGTGTAGCCGTGCAGGTCGACGAACAGGACGGTGATGGTGCGCCTGCCGCCCCCCAGCGAAGGTTTGCGGGCCAGGGCGTGTCGTGCCACCTCTGGGCCGACCTGTTGATCCAGCAGGTCGAACAGCTCGGCGCGTTCCCGCAGCCCCTCGACCATGGCGTTGAATCCTGCGGCCAGGCGGCCCAGCTCCCCCTGGTTGTCGACGGGGAGCTGCACCTCCAGGTCACCTCCTTCCACGCGGTGCATGGCTTCACGGACACGGTTCACCGGGCCCGCCACCGAGCCTGCCGCGGCCCGCATGATGAGACCGCCGGCCACGAGGCTGGTGACCACCAGCACCGTCAGCTTCCAGTCGAAGTCGATCTGCTCGTCGGGGATGGCCAGGGGGGCCGCTCCCAGGGCCAGGAGGGGCACGGCGCTGCCCAGCAGCCAGGCCAGCATCAGTCGGGGCAGAACCTCGCGCCGGTTCTGGGGGAGCTCGGCGTCCTCGAGAGCGAGAGCGAATATCGGCCGGAAGTGCCGCTCCAACAACAGGAAGAGCATGGCGCAGGTGACGACGCCGGCCAGCAGGATCCCCAGGCTCACCCGGGCAGCGTCGTCGTTGAGGAGACCGAAGATGACCGCCGCGCCCAGCCAGCCCAGGAAGGCGGACATGGTCTGGCGGAGGGGCTGGCCTATGGATTCTGCCCGCTCGGAGTCGGTGGGCTCGCGCCCTTCGCGTACCCAGCTCATGGCCTTGCGCAGCGAGAGGGCGTTGAGGGGGATGGGCAGCACCAGCGTGCACAGGATGTACACGGTGAAGACCGCCACGTTGAGGGCCTGCTGGATCTCACCGGTCGGAAGCTCGACGGGGAACAGGACCCGCAGGTAGGTCACCACCACCAGTGCGCCGGTGCCGTTGGCCGCGAGCTGCCAGAGGATCACGCCCCGCACCGCGGCCCGGGCTGCCGCGGGCCTCTTGCGGCGCCAGCGCCGCCGCTCCCGCCGCTGGAGGCGACGGTCACCCTCTGCCATGCCGGCGAGTGTACGGACCCGGGGCCCCCCGACCCAGATGTATGACGCCGTGTCAGGGCTTGCGGCGCGCCAAGATGGCGGTGTGCAGATCGGCATCCACCTCCCCCAGTTCGGCCGGGTCAGCAGCGCCGAGGCGATCACCCGCGCCGCCCGCCACGCCGAGGACCTCGGCTTCGCGGGCGTGTGGGTGAGCGACCACATCGTCCAACCTGCCGACCAGGACTACCCTTCCCCGTGGCTCTTCGACCCGCTGGTCACCCTCACCTGGGCGGCGGCCTGCACCGAGCAGGTGGGGATCGGGATCAGCGTCTGGGTGGTGCCACACCACAACTCCCTCGAGTCGGCCAACGCGCTCGCCAGCCTGGACCGTCTCTCGGGCGGGCGGCTCACCGTGGGGGTGGGGGTCGGCTGGTCCCGGGGCGAGTTCGCGGCCTTGGGCCGGCCCTTCGCCGACCGGGGAAGGCGAACCGACGAGGCCCTGGCTCTGTGGCGCACGGTTTGGCGGGACGACCCGGCCACCTTCGACGGCCGGTGGACCTCGTTCCGTGACCTGCGGGTGCTTCCCAAGCCCGCGCACGAGATCGCCCTGTGGGTCGGCGGTTCGGGGCCTCGTGCCGAGAGCCGGGCCGTCGAGGCGGGCGACGGGTTCCATCTCATAGGGGTGACCCCCGAGCAGGCTCGGGGGCCCATCGACCGGGTGAGAGCCGCCAGGCCCGAGCCGGGCTTCGTGGTCTCGCTGCGCACCGGCTGGGATCCCCGCGGGATGGAGCCCGACCAGATCCGGGCCGAGCACGAGGCCTACGCGGAGGCCGGTGTCGACTACGTGGTGGCCGCACCCTGGCGCTCGACGTTGGACGAGTGGCTGGGCGCCATGGAGGATCTGGCCACCCTGGTGCGGTTGACGCCCCGCTGAACACCGGCTGCAGTGCCGGCCGGTGAGGCCCGTCGGGTTCAGCGGTGGCCGTTGCGTGCCACGCCTCTGGCGCGCAGTAGTTCGAGGGTGGCCCGATGGTGCTCGGGCGCCGGGGGGCGGTTCCCTGTCCCCAGGAACTGACGGACCCGGCCCCGGGGTGTGATCTCCAGGCAGTACCGCAGGCGGTCGTCCACCTCTACGCCGATCAGGTGGCTGCGACCGGTGGACACCGCCACCCCGAAGTCGGCAAGGCAGTTGCCCAGCTGCTGGCCCCATGCGGTCAACTCGTCGGGGGTGCGGGGCAGGACCAGACGAAGGCTGCCGGTGGTGGCTCCGTCGAGCGCGCGCAGGTGGGGAGGGTGCGTGAAGCCCGACCGCGCCAGTGGGCCCTGCGCGGTTGGTGGGGCCAGGGGTCGGGTGGCCGCGAGCCGGGTGGACCTGGGCTGTGCCACTGGTTCAGGAAGTGCTGGATCAGCCAGCACCGGATCAGGGCGCCGGGCCGGCCCCGCAGGGGTCACGGCCTCGGAGGCCTGAGGGTCGTCGAACACCTCAGCGAGCAGCCGGCGGGCGCGCCAGGCCGGATCGGGGTCGCCGGGGAGGTGGTCGTGGACGAGAGACCGGAGCGCGTCGAGCCGGCGGGGGAGGCGAACGCGGAGCTGGTCGGAGGTCATCGACCAGTGGGCCAACAGGTCCAACAGGGTCGGGATCCCCTCGGGGTGCTCGAGGGCATCGGTCAGCACCCCGGCGGTCACCTCGGGCCCCCAGCTCCGGCAGGCCCGCACACCCCGGCGGATGTCCTCCTCGGCTGGTTCCGGGGAAGGCTGTGCGCCGTCGCCGCCCGGGGGTCTGGGGGTCGTCAGCAGCCGGGCCAACCGGTCGGGGTCGAGGGTGCGTGCCGACATCCGGGCCAGGGCAAGGGGGGTCAGGTCGACGGGCCCCGTTCGGGGGGCCAGGGAGCCGGCCAGGGCGGCGATCACCGGACGGCTGGCGGCAGGGGAGCCCAGTGCCCGAACAGCCGCCGTCCGGGCGTCGGGTAGGGCCAGCACGGGCGCCGCCCAGGCGGGTATCTCGCGGCGTGCGGGGACGCGACGGTCATACGCTGCCGCCAGGAGGGGGAAGGCGGCCCCCCCGACGAGGGCGAGTAGGCCGTCGGGCCGGTGCTCGGACGGGTCGGGCGTCCATGCGCCATGGCCGCTCAGGTGGCGCGCCAGGTGCCCGATGACCTGCTGGTGGGTGGCGCCGGGAGCGGTGGCACAGGCTGTGGCCTCGTCCACCAGCCGTTCCACGACACCGGGCTGGCGGGAGATGTCAAGGGGCCGTGCCCGCACACCGGTGCTGAGACCGACCTTCAGCCGGGGAGGGGAGTCGACGACGCCGAAGGTGAGGTTGTGGCTGGCACCTCCGGCTGCCGGGAGTTGCGCGTGGAGCGTGCTGTCGTCCTGGAGCCAGGCGATCGTGGCGAGCGGCGAGGTCGCGGTGGGGGGCACAGCGGCCATCCAACCACACCCCGAACGCGTGTTCCAGGGGCTGTCAGGGGGCGCTGGACTCGGCCAGGGCTTCGAGGGCGACCGCCGCGTGCAGGGCGATCCCTGTCGCCATCACCTCTTCGTCGATGATCATGCGGTTGGAGTGGTTTCCTGCCACGCTGCCCAGGTCTGCCCCCGGTGGGCAGGCCCCCAGGAAGACCATGGCCCCCGGAACCTTCTCCAGAACGTAGGAGAAGTCCTCGGCGCCCATGATGGGCGAAGGAAGCTCCACCACGCGATCCCCCCCCAGCAGCCCGGAGGCCACCTCCATCACGCGTCGGGCCCGGTCGCTGTCGTTGACGGTCACCGGGTAGCCCTCGTGCACCTGCACGCTGGCCTCCATCTCGTGGGCCGAGGCCACGTTGGTGGCGATCCGCTCCAGGGCGTCGATGACCGTGGCCCGGGTGGTGGCGGCCACTGCCCGGATGGTGCCCGCCAGCAACGCCGTCTCGGGGATGACGTTGGTGGTCGTCCCGGCCCGGATCTTGGTGACGGTCAGCACGCCGGGGTGGAAGACGTCGACCCTGCGGGTCACGAAGGTCTGGAGGGCCGATACGACCTCGCAGGCCACGGGGATGGGGTCGTTGGCGAAGTGTGGTGTCGAGGCGTGACCTCCGCGGCCGCGGATCACCACTTCGAACTCGTCGGCCGAGGCCAACAGCGGCCCGGGTCGCGTGCCGATCCACCCTGAGGGGATGTTGGGGGTGACGTGGATGGCGAACGCGCTGTCGACGCCGTCGGTGACGCCCTCGGCGACCATGAGTCTCGCCCCGCCGGGCCCTTCCTCCCCGGGTTGGAACATGAACCGGACCCGGCCTCCCAACTCCTGGCGCCGGCCGGCCAGCAGTCGGGCCGCCCCCACCAGCATGGCGGTGTGGGCGTCGTGCCCGCAGGCGTGCATGGCGCCGGCCACTTCGCTGGCGTAGGGCAGGCCGGTGTCCTCGGGCATGGGGAGGGCGTCCATGTCGCCCCGGAGCAGGATCGTGGGTCCGCTGGGGTCGCCTACCAGATCGGCCACGACAGAGGTGCAGGAGGTTCCGGTGGTGACGTCCAGGTCGAGGTCGGCGACATGCTCGAGCACGGCCTGCTGGGTGCGGGGCAGGTCGAGTCCCAATTCGGGGTGGGTGTGCAGATCGCGACGCAAGTCGATGGCGTCGGGCAGCAGCAGCGCGGCGGCATCACGGAGCTCGTCGGCGTCGAAGGTCATGTGTCGATGCTACGCCTAGCGTGGAGGGGCCATGATCCTGCTCGACGCAACCGGGTTGTCGGCCAGCCGGCCCACCCGGAGCCTCTTCGACGATGTTTCCCTCACGTTGGCCTCGGGTGACCGGCTGGGCGTGGTGGGCATCAACGGCACCGGCAAGTCGACGCTGCTGCGTGTCCTCGCCGGCCGGGTCGATCCCGACTCGGGAACCGTGCGGCGGGGGAGGGGTTCACGGGTGGTGATGCTCGAGCAGGCCGATGCCCTGCCTGAAGGCAGCGTTCGCGACGCGGTGTCCCCGGGATCGGATCCGGGCCGGTCGTGGGAGGTCGATGCCGTCCTCGACCACCTGGGACTGACCGAGCTGGCCGCCACCCCCACCGACCGCCTCTCGGGAGGCCAGGCCAAGCGGGTGGCGGTGGCCCGTGCCCTCGTGGAGGTCGGTCCCGGTGGAGGTGATGGTGGAGTCGACGACGACGCGGTCGTGCTCATCCTGGACGAACCGACCAACCACCTCGACATCGACGCCATCGCCTGGCTGGAGGACCGGCTCTCCTCCCACCGGGGCGCCCTGGTGCTGGTCACCCACGACCGCCACCTGCTGGACCGGGCCACCACCCGAATCCTGGAGCTCGATCGGGGAAGGGCCCACCTGCACCGTGGTGGCTACTCCTCGTGGCTGGAGGCCAGAACCGCTCGGGAGGAAGCGGCTGTCGCCGCCGAGGCGGTGCGGCGGAACCTCGCTCGCCGCGAGCTGGCCTGGCTGCGCCGGGGGGCGCCGGCGCGTACCTCCAAGGCCAAGGCCCGCGTCGAGTCGGCCACGGCGACGGTGCAGTCCCGGGCCCCCGCTCCCGCCCGGTCCGGGGATCTGCCCCTGACCGTACCCACGCCCCGCCTGGGGGACCAGGTCGTCGAGTGTCATGGTGTGGGCCACCGCTTCGGTGAGACCGGTCCGTGGCTGTTCCGCGGTGTGGACCTCCTGCTCGCCCCCCGTGAACGGCTGGGGGTCGTGGGGCCCAACGGGGCGGGCAAGACCACCCTGCTGCGCATCATGGCGGGCCGCACCGACCCTCTGGAGGGTCGGGTGGTCACGGGATCAACCGTACGCCTGGCTCTGTGGGATCAGCGGGGGGCCGACCTGGACCCGGCTCTGCGGGCTCGTGACGTGGTCGCCGGACCCGCCCGGAGCGCCGACTTCAGCGATGCCGCCCTGATGGAGCGCTTCTGGTTCGACGAGGACAGCCAGTGGGCTCCCGTGGGCACCCTCTCTGGTGGAGAGCGTCGCCGCCTCCAGCTGCTGGTCACGCTGGCAACCCGGCCCAACGTGCTGCTGCTCGACGAGCCGACCAACGACCTGGACCTCGACACGCTTCGGGCACTCGAGGACTTCCTCGAGGACTGGCCCGGCGCGTTGGTGGTGGTCAGCCACGACCGGGCCTTCCTGGAGCGCACCGTGGACGACGTGGTCGTGATCGACGAACATCACGACGCCGCCCGGGTCCCGGGGGGCTACGCCGCCTGGGAGTCCGCTCGTCGCTCACCGCCGGCCGCCCCGCGTTCGGGCCCGACCGGCCCGGCTGGTTCGCGCAGGCGAGGGGAGGTCCGCCCGCCGGGTGCCAGACGCAGCCCCAGCACGTTGCGAAGGCTGCTGCAGTCGGCAGAGCGTGCCCTCGATAGATCCGAGTCGGTTCGCGACTCCCTAGCCGCCGAACTGGCCGCGGTCGATGCGCGCCATCACGAGCAGGTGGCCGTCCTGGCGAGCCGGTTGGCCGAGGCCGAGGCCGAGGTCGGCGCGGCCGAAGAGGCCTGGCTGGAGTTGGCGGCCGAGGCGGAGAGCTGACTCGGTTGACTCGAGGGCACGCCCGCCTACACGAGACGTCGACGTGCCGGACAGCTACACGCAGGAGCGCTCAGCGCACCTCGTACCATTCGTAGGACAGGTTCAACCCGTCCAGGGTGCCCTTGCCCACCGCGAGGATGGCGTTCAGCCAGGCGTAGCGTGCGTCGCCGGTCTCGAAGGTGGGAGCAACGTAGATGGTGGCGCCGTCGGGGCCACCTGAGAGGTCGACCCGGCCTGGGTACTGGGCGAAGAGCAACGCGCCGTCATCGGTCTTGAACGTGGCCCGGACGTCGAGGGTGCCCACCGTTCCCGACACCCGAAGCCAATCGGCCGCGGCCTGGCCTTCCAGGCTGCCCCGGAGCCGGTCGCCGGTGGCGGTGGCTGACTCGACCTCGTAGATGAGCCGCATACCCGCGGGACCGTCCCCCACCATGATCGGCTCTCGCAGGAGAACCTCGAGGGTGCACAGGGGGATCAGCTCAACGGTCATCGTCGGAGAGTAGCGCTCGATAGCCCTTCAGCTGTCGAGGTGGCGTTGCCGCTGGTTCAGCAGATCGGTGCGGGCGGCACCGATGAGCAGGTCAGGGGTTCCCAGCAGGGGCCGGTACCCGGTGATGGCGGGCAACCCGGCCGCCCGCAGCAGGGTGGCGGCCCGCGAACTGGGGGAGCCGGAGATCCCGAAGTGGGCTGCCACGTCCATGACCTGTGCGGTGGGTCGGTCCCGCTTGGATGTGAACAGGTGGTTGGCCTTGGCGATCACCCAGCAGAGCGACGCGGCTGCCGTCTCGGGTCGACCCCGGTGCAGGGCGGAGGGATCCCCGGTGGCCACCATGGCCACCAGACGTCGGCAGGAGGTGCGCACCTCGGCGTCGAAGAGGGCGTCACAGCAGCGGTCGCACAACTCGACCATCCTGGCCACCACCGCCAGGTCGTCCTCGGCGACCCCTGTCCATGAGAACTCCTCGTCGGGGAGCGGCTCGCCGTCGAGGCCGGCTAGCGCCTCCTCGCTGCCCACCGCATCCACGAGCGTCCGGCGCCAGTACTGCGCCTCCCACTCGTCGTCATCCCAGTCGTCATCCCAGTCGTCATCCCAGTCGTCATCGCCCCAGCCTCGGTGATCGGGCCCGGTCTCCTCCAGCAGTCCCGCCGCGGCCAGGAGTGCATCCACTCCCTGGAGACGGGGTGAGCGGATGAGCCGGAGGTACTCGGCCTCGTGGTGCTGCACGGCCTGCACTGTCGCCTCGGTCAGCGAGCCCGAGACACCCCGCTCGGCATCACCGAAGCGGATCCAGGCCGAAAGGACGGCCGGGAGGTGTGCCAGGTGGTCGGCTTCGGCCACGATCTTGCGCGGGATCCAGTCGAGCATCACCAACTCGACAGCCACCGGGCTCCACCGCAGGGGGTCACCTGGGCCCTGTGTGGTGCCGAACCACAACAGGGATTCGACGAGGTCACGGTGACGATCGTCGTCTCCCAGCTCCCTGCCCCAGGGAGAGGAGAAGAAGCGATCTGCGAGGAGCTGGAGATCGTCGTCGCTCCAGTCGGGCCGCATATAGCCCTGGCCGCCCTCGGGGAGCAGCCGGGTCGCCCATTCGACCAGTGGCCGGCACGCCGGCCAGGAGTCCGACTCGAAGGCGGGGACGGTGATGGCCGCACGGGCGACGGCGTTTTCGATCCGTGCCCGTGCGTCTGCGGGAGCAATGGGGCGGACGGTCATGTCGGGATCGCCGGCTTCACGCATCATGAGTGCAGTCAGGGAATCGAGGGGCTCCGCCAACACGAACGCGTCCTTGACGAGTGTCCCGACGTTGTGGTCGATGTAGACGATGACCGTGAGCGGTCCGGATCCGGCCAGCTGGATCTCGATCATCACGTTGTCGCCGTCGCCCTGCACGTGGGTCAACTCGACGGTCGAGGTGGCCGTCGCCTCGCCGATGCGTTCCAGCCACGAGGGGAGCCGCTGGTCCCGGCGCGCCAACTCCCGCCGGGCACGGGCGGCCAGCAACTCGTCGTCGCTCAGTACTGCTATCGCAGCCAGCAGCGGCGTGCTCTCGGGCAGGTCGTCCGCCGCGATGGCCGTCTCGACCACATCGTTCAGGTCGGTTGTGCGGGTTTCGGGACGCAGGGATCGGCGCAGGTCGAACCGGTCGCTCGCGGCGGTCATGAGGGTCGAGACCAGCGCCAGGAAGTCCAGCGGCTCACCGCGCAGCGCCCGGCGGAGGTCGCGGGTCAGCTGGGGCTCGCCCTCTGTGTTTCCCCTCCAGTTCGATCCAGACGTGTGCCCGTAGTCGGTCGATCGGGGCCGGCTGCTCTTGGGCGCGCGAGGGCCTCGCTGGTGGCGGTTGGGTCGCCTGCGGGCCATGGGTGCGATCCTATGGGGCCGGGTGGCCCGCTTCGTAGCGGGCGAGCGCGCGGTGGGCCGTGCCCGCGGCCACGTTGGTCAGAGACGCCGGGGACAGCACCCGGGCCCCGGTGCGGAGTACGAGGTTGGCCAACCAGGCCGTGCCGCCGACGACCATCTCGGCCGTGAAGCCGTCGGGGTCCTCGGCGAGTACCTCCATCTCCAGGGTCTCGCGCACCCAGCGGGCGTCGTCGGGGAACCACAGCTGAACGGTGGTCGCGCCCTGTCCACCCGAGAAGAGGTCGGTCGACTCGTCCACCTGACCGCCCTCGCTGCCCTCGGCCGCCAGGGCGGTCTGCCGTGCCCACGCGAAGCGGTCGAGACGGAAGAGCTTGACGGCACCGTCGTGGAGGTCGCGGCAACGCGCGTACCAGGTCCCGGCAGCCAGGAAGACGAAGTGGGGTTCGAGGCTGCGTTCGGTAACGGTGTCACGGTGGGCGGACCAGTAGCGGCCCTCGACGACCCGGCTGCGTCGCCAGCCTTCGAGGAAGGGCTCGAGGGCCGGTGGCCGGGGCACCTGGACGGCGAGCTCTCCATCGATTCCCAGGGCGGTGCGCACGGCCTCGACGGCGGTGGCCAGGACCGTGTCGCTGGGGTCGAGTGCCAGCACGGTGGTTGCCGCGGTCAGCATGGCCAGGCTCTCGCCGGGCGTGAGGCGGGCGGGACGTCCGAACTCGTGCGGGACCCTCACATCCAGGGTTCCGGCGTCCTCGTCGATGACCAGGTTCAGCAGGTCGTGGTACTCCTCCCAGGGAGGTCGCCCGGCTTCGCTGGCCCGGTGGCAGTCGCGGGAGAGAGCCCGCACGGTGCAGTGGAAGCGCTGGGTCACCTCCTCCAGGGGTACTTCGCCCTCGCCACCGTAGGAGACCAGGATGGCCAGCATCCGTGCCAGGCGTCGGCCGACCGGTTCAGGGGGCACTGGTCTCCGCCAGGACGGAGCGCAGGCGTCGGACCACCTCGACCCGAAGGTCGGTGGGCTCGAGCACCTCGGCCCGGTGGCCCAAGCCCAGCACCCAGGACAGGAACACGTCGCGTCGGGTGCAGCCGAAGCACAGAGTCATCCGGCCGTCACCGGTGGGCGAGGTGGTCAGCCCCTCGCCGACGTCGGCGGCGACTATCCCGGCCACCTCGGCGTCCACAGCCACGCGGACCGGGAAGGAGGAACCCCCCCAGGACCAGAGGTCGGCGGGCACCCGGGCCCTCACCTCGTCGTCACCGGGCACCTCGTAGGCTCCCGGCTCCGCTCCCAGCACCACGGACCCCTCAATTCGGTCGACCCGGTACACCTTGCTCCGGTGGGCGCCATCGGCAGGGCCGCCGGCCTCAGGGCTGCCAACCGCAAGTCGCTCACCGGTACCGCCGTTGGGGCCGCCCTGCCCGGTGGGGTGTTCACGCCCCACGACGTACCAGTGGCCCCGGGCGTGGGCCAGGCCCCAGGTGTCGATCCGGCGTTGCCGCCCGGCGTAGGAGAACTCGGCGACGGCCCGCCGCGATCGGGCCTCCTGGAGAGCCGGCAGCGCAGGGGGGGCCACGAACACCGCCACGGTCCTCGTCCCCCGGCCAGCGCCGTCTGTGGGAGCGCCGTCTGTGCCAGTGCGGCTCGTGTCGGTGCTGGTGTCGGTGGCCCGTCCCGTCAGCTTCGTGGCCGCCAGCGGTGCCCACAGCACGTCACCGAAGTCCACGGTGCGCGCGGCGCGGGCCAGGGCATGGCGTTGCTCGGCGGTGAGGGCGAGGCCCGGGAGGAACCACTCGTCGCCGGGGATCCACCAACCCGGCGCGCCGGCGATGTCGGTCTGGTAGGTCTGGCGGATGGGGACCCCTGCGGCCTGGAGGTGCTGTCGATCGCGGCGGAAGGCCCGGCGCCCGCTTTCTCCCCGGTAGTCCGGGTAGACCGGCGCGGTCAGGTGCACCACCTCCCGGTGGGTCAGAGGGTCGTCTTCGTGGGCCCGCAGCAGCATCCCGTAGAGGTTGAGCAGGCGCACCAGTGCATCGGCCACTGTCTCTGTTCTCTCTTCTGTGCCAGGGTGACGTCGGCGCCCATTGTCGCTGCCGGAGAGGCGCCAGGTTGCCATACGTCACTTACCATCAGCCTTGACGGTAAGTTGTGCGGATGCGACGATGACGATCCGCCGACCACGCCCAGGAGACGCGAATGAGCGAGGCCCTGCATGCCCCTCCGGCCCATCCGGCGGGCTTCTCCACTCACCTTCCCGCTTCCCAGCCCTTCCCGCTGCGGTTCCCCGCCCCCGATCATCTGCGTCGACGCTCGGTTCACACGATCGACGTCGTCCGGCGGCGCCTCGGACCCCTTGTCCTGCAGCGGGTCGTGGCCGGCAGCATCGATCCTGATGACGCGGCCCGGCCGCTGCGCAAAGCCTTCGCCGAGTTGGGAGCCACCTACGTCAAGCTCGGCCAGCTCATCGCCTCGGCTCCGGGCGTGTTCGGTGACGAGATCGCCGCCGAGTTCCGTTCGCTTCTGGACCAGGGCCGACCGGTGGCCTTCGAGGCCGTGCGCGAGGAGATCGAGCGCAGCACCGGCCAGCGCCTCCGTGCCACGTTCCGCCGTGTCGAGCCCAGCCCCATCGGCCAGGCCTCCCTGGCGGTGGTGCACAGGGGTCAACTCCATGACGGAACCGAGGTCGCCATCAAGGTCCTGCGTCCCGGGATCGAACGCAAGATCGCCAGTGATCTCACCCTGATGGGCTGGCTGCTACCCCGGATCGTCTCGCGCATCAACGGAGGTCACGTCGAGGCCATCCCGGCCATGATCGCCGGGCTGCGGCTCCAGTTGTGCGAGGAGCTGGACCTGCGCAACGAAGAACGGGTGATGGAGCACTTCAACCTCCTGCTCGACGAGGTCGACCTCCCGTTGGTGGTGATCCCCCGCACCTACCCCCATCTGTCCAGCCGGCGCGTCCTGGTGATGGAGTACCTGGATGGCGTGCCCATCGATGACCTGAGCGCCATCGAGTCCTACGGGATCGACCCCACCCCTCTCGTGGAGGACATCGTCAAGGCGTTCTTCCTGACCGCGGTGCGCTACGGCGTGTTCCACGGTGACGTGCACGCGGGCAACCTCCTACTGCTGCGTGACGGCCGCATCGGGGTGCTCGACTGGGGGATCGTGGGCCGGCTGGCGCCTGAGAACGTGGCCCACCTGCGGGCCATCATCCGAGCGGCCCTGGGTGAGGAGGAGGCCTGGCCCGAGGTCACCGCGCGTGTGGTCGACCAGATCGGCCCTCTCATCAAAGCCCAGCTGGGAGTGGACGACGACCAGGTCCCCGCCGTCATCCGCAGCGTGCTCGAGCCCATGTTCACCCGTCCATTCGGCGAGGTGCAGTTGTCCACCCTGCTGCTCGGGCCCGAGGAGCTGCGGGCCGGGGCGGCCCCCGAGATGGATGCCTCGGCCATCACCGCCGGTCTGGCCCCCGAGGGATTCGACCGTGACATGATGTTGTTGGCCAAACAGCTGCTCTACTTCGAGCGCTACGGCCAGCTCTACCTGCGGGACCTGTCGCTGTTCAGCGACGCCCCCTTCTTTCAGGCTCTCGTCGCCGAAGACCGACCCGAACCCGCCTGAGCTGTCGGGCTCAGGTCGTCAGGGCTGGTCGCTGGTGGGGCGTGGCAGAGCGGGCTCACCGACCTCGAGGGAGTCAGGGTCGAAGTCCTCGTCGTGGACGGGGGGCAACTCGGACAGCCTGGGGCGCTGATAGCGGGGAGCATCGAAGCTCTCCGGGTCGTAGTGCTCGTCGCTGAGCGGCGGAAGGCCCGAGAGCTTGGGCTTGGGCGGCGCGGTGGTCTTGAACGAGTCCGGGTCGTAGTGCTCTGTGCTGATCGGCGGAAGCGAGGAGTGGTCGATGGCGGGGGGGCGGTCCGCATCGAGCCCCTCGGCCTCGAACTGCTCGTCGCTGAGCGGGGGCAGGTCGGTGAGGCGGCGTTTGCGGAAGGGAGGATCTTCGAAGCTCTCCGGGTCGTAGTGCTCGTCGCTGAGCGGCGGCATCGAAGCCAGGTCGAGGTGGGGTGGCCGGTAGGGGGTGATTGTCGTGGGATCGAAGGGCTCCTCGTCGACGACGAGATCGGGGGAGGGTCGAGGTGCCCTGGGTCATAGCGCGCCGCGCCCGAGCGCGAAGGACCCGACGGAACGTTGTCGTCGATGCCGGGGGAGTCACCGGGCACCTCGATCGTGTTCTGTTCGAACACGAAAGCGTCCTTGTCGTCGAAGGGCAGTACCGCGGTGCACAGTTTGCAGCGCGTGCCCGGTGCGGTGGGCGCGGGGTTCGGCTTGCCGCACGAGGGACAGGCGATCTTGGCCTTGCGCTTGCGCTTCGCTCCCGGATCCCTACCGGCGGAAGCCCCTGGGGCTCCGGCTGCGGTTGCGGCGGAAGCGTCGCCTGAGCCGTGGCGGTCCTTGTTGCGTCGCAATGCCATGGCCTGGTCCCTCCCCCTTGGTCGGGGTCACGGGCAGCCCCCGCAACCCACTGGGGTCCTCGGTGCATTGTCGCACCTCAACCCGAGCCGTGCCCGTATCAGCGCGTCGTGTGCGCGGCCGTCCGGCTGCTCATGCCCAGGGGTTCTCCTCACTGCGAGAGATCGGGTTGCCGTCCAGGTCGTGCTCGACCCCCGGGGTCGGATCCCACCAGTCGTCGGGACGGTCCTCCCTCAACAGTGACTTGATGGTGTCGCTGGGATGGTCCAGGAGGGGATCGACGGTTGCGCCCTCGACCACTTGGCCGTCGCGGGTGTCGGCGCCTTCGGGATAGAGGTCCCACACGACCGGCGGGATCCGGCGCAGGAACTCGTCGGCCACGCCCAGCAGCCCGACCATCTCCCGGGGGTGGTCCAGGCGGGGGGCGACGACCAGCAGCCACCGGCCCTTGGTCTCGAAGGTGAGCTTGCCCTGGGTGGTGAGCAGGAACTCCATCATCTGGGGCTCGAGCAACGCGGTGGCGAAACGGCGGTCCTCGCACTGCACCCGGAACATCCGGTTGAACTCCTCTGACTCCAACTCGATGTCGGGCAGGCCCAGGCTCTGGGCCACGCGGTCGAGGGCACGCTCCTTGCTGATGTGCACCACCGGCCACAACCCGTTGTGCCGGGCCATGGCGCAGCTGTAGCGGTTCCAGGTCTTGGTAATGTTGCCGTTCTCGTCCTTGTGTTCGACGTAGTAGGAGAAGTCGAACACCCGCACGTCGAGGCCGTTGGCGGCTTCGCGCCACATGACGTGCTCCACGTTGCGACCGTCGCCGACGTGGAACAGGGGAACGCGATCTGGGTGCAGGAGAACAGGTCGCCGGCCGAGTAGCGCAGGCCGGCTGCGGCCGCGGTGGGGGCCATGGCCGCCAGACGCTCGTTGCGTACCTTGGCCGCCCAGATCAGCCCCAAACCCACCAGCACGGCCAGCACCATCACCACCGCACCCACGGCAGTGCCGTTGTCCTGGAGAAAGACCTCCACCGCGTCGGGTTCGGTGGTGGGACTGGTGAACTGAGAGGCCCCTGCCCTCACCGCAAACTCGTACATCGCGCCTCCTCGTCCGGTGGCACCGCCGTGGACCCGGGGGCACCGCCGTCGACCGTGGTGACATCGTAGGCTGCCGGGCCGCGGGCCCGTCCCCACCCCCGGACCAACCTCGGGCGGGCCCTCCACCTCTGCTGCACCCGTTCGCTCCTCCGACCCGAAGTGAGTTCGTGAACCTGTCAGAGGCGAGGGTGCCTGGGTGTGGGACGACGAGGGCAACCGGTATCTGGATGCCTTCGCCAGCCTCTGGTACAGCAACCTGGGACACGGTCGGCCCTCGTTGCGCACGGTTTGTTGTGCACGGATCGACCGTTTCGGTCACGTCTTGCGCATCAAACGGCTCGCCGAGATCGGCTCGCCGGGCCGGCCGGGGCCAGGTGGACCCAGAGGTCAGGTGCTGAACGGGTCGATCACCTCGGACAGGACCCGCACCTCGACGACATCGGCGGCGTGGGTGCCCACCGGCGTGCACCACGGTGCCAGGGCGTCCAGGAAGGCCCGGGCGTCGACCACCGCCTCGGGTGGGTGGACGCCGGGAGCGCTGAGGCGGCCCGACGCGATCAGATCCAGGCCGATGGCGGCGGGGATGCCGGTCATGGGTCCCATGCCCCCTGCTGGGACCGCCCGCAGGCCGGCGCCGACCCTGGTCGGAATCCCGTCGCGGGCGCCGGCAGCCACGGCCAACAGCGCGGGCACCGTCCGGGTGGGATGCACCAGGCGCCGGGTGAGCCAACGGGGGCTGCGAGCGACGAGCCCCAGGATCTGAGCCAGTCGTCGTGCCGCGCCCTGCTCGTCGGTGCGTCCGGCGTCGACCCGTCTTGCCAGGCGGCGCAGCAGCGGAACCAGATCGTCGGCAGCCAACATCACGTTCAGGCTCCGGCGGACCTCGGGGCGGGTACGGGCGATGGTGAGCGGCTCGGGGTGTCCGACCGTCCACGTGGACAACCGGCCCAGGCCCGGGTAGAGCAGCGGTTCGTGTCGGAGCGGGGCCACGTCGACCAGCTCACCGCCCTCGCACACCCGGATCGTGCCGCTGAGCTGATGGATCCAGTGTTCGAGGGCGGCCAGGTGGTCGGCGCCCACCTCGTCGTCCAGGGCCTCGGGGTCGCCCTCCAGGCTCCAGCCGGTGACCACCTCGTCGACGCGGTCCAGGTGTGCCATGGCCAGAGCGGCCAGCACGTTGGAGATCCCGGGGCTGGCCCCCAGCCCCACGACACAGGTGACCCCGGCGCTCCGGGCCTCCTCGTCGCGGTCCAGGAGGGCCAGGGTGGGCTCCCAGTCGTCGCAGATGTCCACGTAGTGGCAGCCCGCAGCGATGGACGCGTCCAGCACCGTGGGTCCGAACCGGTAGTAGGGGCCGACGAAGTTGGCCACGATGTCCGCGTCCGCCAGCACCTCGGCGAGTCCCGTGGGATCGGTGACGTCCAACTGCCTGGGCTGAGCGGTTCCTCCGGCTCGCGCGGCACCGGCGCGGGCGCGCCCCTTGTCGCGGTCGGCGACGACCAGCTGCGTCAGGTGTGGGCTGGTGGCGGCCGCTTCGAGCGCTGGGCCAGCCATCGCTCCGCCGCCGCCCAACACCACCGCTCGCATCACACCCCCTTCGGTCGGGTTCAGCGACCCTTGAGCAGCAGGTGGGCCGCGGTGGCCAGCTCGTCGCCGGCGTCCTGCATGCCCATCCACCCGTTCACCCAGCCCATGAGCGCCGAGAACCAGACGTGCTCGAGGGTGCGGACGATGCCCGCCTTCTCCTCTGGAGGGAAGTCGTCGGGGAAGGCCAGGGACTGGATGCGGCTCATCACCTCGTGCATCTCGTGCTGGCAGCGCGCCACCGAGGGGTCGGCCGAGGCGACGGCCTGGACCACCGCCGCGCTCAGTTGCGGCTGGGACTCCATGTCGCCGGTGGCACGGCGCAGGATTTCGACCACCCTCGACTCGACCGTGCGGCCTCGCGGCGGAGCGGCCGCCATGCGCTCTTCGAGGTCTTCGGCCCACTGCACCAGCACGGCTGCCAGAAGGTGGTCCTTCGAGCTGAAGTAGCGGTAGATGGTGCCCAGGGCCACCTCGGCCCGCTGGGATACGTCGCGCATCTGCACAGCGTCATAACCACCTTCTATGCCCAGCTCCAGAGCAGCCCGGATCACTCTTTCGCGCCGGACCTGCTGGTTCTTGGTGAGGGTGGCTTCGGTCATCGGGAGCTCCGCGCGGGAAGCCAACACACTAGAGGCGATGGGGCACGGGCTGGCAGGACCCGGTCACAGATGCCTGGTCGCCGGTCTTCGAATCGATGTCTCAGCGAGCTGACCAGTCGAGGGGAAGGTTGCCGATGTTCACGGGTTCGCCGGGCAGGTCGCCGGCCACCACCGCCGGGAGGAAGTCGCGCAGTCGCGGGGGGAGCACCGGCTCGTCGCCGGCCAAGAGCTCGTCCAGGGCCCACCAGCGATGGCCTTCGAAGGCGACCGCCTCTATTGCCTCCAGGTGTGTGGGGGCGTAGATCGACCCCGAGGGGCAACGGGCGACGTGGATGTACTCGTCCTGGTCGAAGTGCAAGCCGGCGAAGTCGAACACGTTGTGCTGGCGCCAGATGCAGGGCCCGATCTCGGCCTCGATGCCGGTCTCCTCGATCAACTCGCGCCGGGCACCTTCTGCGGATGACTCGCCGGGGTCGATTCCACCGCCGGGGATCTCCCACCAGGGCGGGCGCTCCCCATCTGCGGGGTCGTGGGCCCGCAGCAGGAGGATGCGGTCGGACTCGTCGAGGAGCACCACCCGGGCGGCCCGTCGCCGCAACGTCCAGCGCGTCACGCAACCGACGCTACCCGGTGCTGGTCTCTGCCCCGGTACCCTCCGGCCGGTGTGGCCATGGCCACCTCCTTGCTCATCGGTGTGCCTTTCGAGGCTCTCCTTCAGGATCATTGTGAGGACTGACCGAGCCTGCCGGGCAGGGACCGAGGTCACCCCGTACGCCGGACCGACGACCCCTGTCGGTCAGCAGGCGGGTGTCCACGCCTCGACGAGTGCGTCCATGGCGGCGATGGGATCGTCCCCGGCAGAGCCCGTCACCTCTGAGGTGTTGACTGGGGAGGCCACGGCGTCGGCGATCGTCCAGGCGGTCCAGGTGCCCGTGATGTCGGGCAACCCGAGGATGGCGCGCAGCTCCAAGGTGATGAGCGCGGGCGCTCCCACCGCCTCGTCACAGCCCCACGCAACCCGGGGTCCCTCGGGTGGCAGCCCCTCGGGCCAGCCGTCGGTCAGGACCAGCGGTGAACCCTCGGCGTCGGTGACGACCACCGGTGTCCCGGACCGCATGGTGATGACCTGGTTGGAGCTGGACATGGCTGTGGTGGACCCGTACACCACGTCGGACACCCCGTCCCCGGTGACATCGGTCAGGGACAGCAACTCGGCCTGCCCCAGCCCAGCGAAACTGAACCCTCCCGCCGCCGTCGAGGGGCAGACCGTCATCACGGCGGTTCCGGTAGCGGGGTCGACCCCGTGGCGGACCAGGTCTGACCGGCCATCTCCGTCGATATCACCGGCGACACCTCCGGTGTCCGCTCCCGACGCTTCGCAGGTGATCTCTGGATCACCCGAGGGCTGGGAGAGTGCGGGCTCGGATGAAGCGGTTCCGGCGGTGTCCACTGGCCGGGTTCCGGCGGTGTCCACTGGCCGGGTTCCGGCGGTGTCCACTGGCCGGGTTCCGGCGGTGTCCACTGGCCGGGTTCCGGCGGTGTCGGCGCCGCCGCCGTCGTCACCGCACGCCGTGGCCACCAGCACCGTCAGGATCACAGCCAGGAGGCCGGCAGCACTCGACCGCGCGGCGATGAGCCCCTCGGGGCGAAGAGCCAGCCAGCAACGTGAGAGCGCCCGCCTACCCGCTGGCGCTCTCAGAGAAAGTAGGGACACAGGCATCCCTCCACGCTCGCGCGTCCAACGTGCCGCCGGGTGGAGGGCGGCTCACGTCGTCAAGGCACCGCTAGGCTCGCCGGCGGTACGGCCGAGCGGTACGGCCGAGCAGACGGGTCCCGACGGAGGCGTGGATGGCCGATCCCCCGACAGACCGGCAGGCGGGTCCCGGAGGTCCCCGCCAGCTGCGCCGGGTCGCGCAGAGCGCTCTGGGCCGGACCCACGTGCTCGACGCTGCCGAGGAGGTCTTCGCACGCAAGGGGTTCCACGCGGCCACCATCAAGGACATCGCCCGCGCGGCCGAGTTCTCGGTCGGGGCCGTGTACGGGTTCGTGGCCAGCAAGGACGACCTCTTCGACCAGGTCGTCGACCGTCGGGTAGCAGGCCTGGTGGGCGAACTCCGCGAAGCCCTGGCCCCGGCGGCGGGCACACCGATCGGAGGACTCCACGCGCTGGTCGACGCCTGGATCGGGTTCCTGCGAGACCACCCTGCCCTCGGGCCACTGTGGGCCGCCAGCAGCTCTGAGCCCGAGCGAACGGGTCCGGTCACGGCCCTGCTCGTCGACTTCTTCCGCGCCGGTCAGCGATCGGGCCAGTTGGTCGAGGGTCCCCCCGAGGTCCTAGCAGAGACTCTGGTGGCGATGATCCTCGCCTTCGACGGGCGCGCCTCCCCGGGGAGGGCTTCGGGCATGACCGACCGCGACGCAGCAAGCGGGGATTCTCAGAACGCCGAGAGCGGAGTGAGCCCGGCCTGGCTGCATGCGCTGGTGGACCGGGCCTTCACCGTGACCCGCTGAAGCGACCCACCCGGCTCGTAGCGGTGATACGACCGGCCTCCGGATCGCGTCGGGCGTCTACCATGCGGCGCCGTGAGCCCCGAAGAGCTGGTCGCCCTCATCGAGGAGCGGGTCATCGGGCCGCTGCTCTACACCAGCGACGAGGTCGTCGGCCGGGGTGGGACGCACCTGGAGGAGGCCACCGAGCTGTGGCAGGCCCTGGGCTTCGGCCCGGTGCCCGGCGATGCACCCGTGTTCACGCAAGCCGACGCGGAGATCCTCGCGGTGATCAGCGCGGTACGCGACAGCGCCATCACCACCCCCGAGGTGATCCTGCCCATGACACGAGTGCTGGGTCAGGCCCTGTCGCGGGTGGCCACGGCCCAGGTACAGGTCATGGAGCGCCGGCTGGCCGATGCCCTCGTCGAGATGGGGGAGCGGGGCGAGAGCGAGCTGTTGGAGAGCATCACCGAGGTCCTCATCCCCGGGTTCGAGCACTTCATCTCCTACGTCTGGCGTCGTCACCTGGCGGCCGCCCTGCGACGCGAGGTGCTGGGTGAGACCGGCGGTGTCCGCACGGTGGGCTTTGTGGACCTGGTGGGATTCACCGCCGGAACCCGCGATCTGGACGACGCCGCGCTCTCGGCTCTGCTGGAGCGCTTCCAGCGTGTTGTCTACGAGCACGTGACCGCGGTCGGCGGCAGGGTGGTCAAGGTGATGGGCGACGGAGTGATGTTCGACACCTCCGATGCGGTGGCCGCGGCCGCCGCATCTCTGGGCCTGGCCAGCGATGCCGCCCGCGACGACCTGTTGCCCGGAGTGCACGTGGGTCTGGCGTCGGGTCACCTGCTGGGCCTGGAGGGCGACCTCTTCGGCGAGACGGTGAACCGGGCGTCGCGCCTCTGTGACCTGGCCCGGGCTCACACGGTCCTGGTCGACGACGGCACCGCCCAGGACCTCTTGGCTGGCGGGGGTTGGACGCTCAAGCGGACCCGGGCCCACCGTCTCAAGGGTCTGGGGGTTGTGGACACCTGGGTGCTCCGCCCCACGCCACGTGACGTTGTCTCGGGCGCCTCGGGCGCCTCGGGCAGCGAGGAGAGGCCGTGAGCGAGTGGGAGGCTGCCTGCGCCGACGAGCGGGCCACCGTGGTGGCGGGAAGCGTGCGGGTCACGGTGCTCACCGAGAGCCTCCTGCGCCTCGAGTACGCGTCCGAACGCGGTCTTCGAGGACCGGCCCACCCTGGCAGTGTGCTGCCGGCGCCTGCCGGTTCCGGCCTTCGGTGCCGAGGTCGGTGAGCGGACCCTGACGGTCGAGACCGAGGCCGTGCGGCTGTCCTGCACCGACACCAGCCGTTCGTTCCGCCGTTCCACCCTCCAGGCGGTCATCGGGAAGGGTTCCCGGAAGGTCACTTGGCGTTACGGTCTCGGCGACCGGGGCAATCTGGGTGGGACCCGGCGGACCCTGGACGGTTGGCGGGGAGACCAGCGCCAGAAGATCAGCGGCTATGACGAACGCCGACGGCGCTGGATCGTGGAGGGGTGGGAGCGTCAGCGCCTTGATCCCGGGCTGTTGTCTCGCTCGGGTTGGGCGGTCGTGGATGACGGCACCGGTGTCGTGCTCGACCCCGGTGTCCCCGGTACCCGGGGCCGCCCATGGCCCCAACCCCGCCCGCCGGGTTCGCGCCAGGATCTCTACCTGTTCGCCTACGGCGAGGACCACCGCCGGGCGCTGACCGACGCGGCCCGCGTGTTCGGCGCTCAGCCACTACCGCCGCGGTGGGCCTTCGGGTACTGGTACAGCCGTTACTGGGCCTACACCGACCGTGAGTTGGAGGAGCTGGCGGACCGCTTCGACGAGCTGGGCATCCCCGTCGACGTCCTGGTCCTCGACATGGACTGGCACCAGCCCGGCTGGACCGGGTACTCGTGGGATCGTCGATACGTGCCCGATCCCGACGACACCCTGTCGCGCCTGCACCAACGGGGCCTGCGAATAGGGATGAACCTGCACCCCGCCGACGGGGTGGGAAGCCACGAGGACCAGTTCCCGGCCATGTGCGAGGCCCTCGGTCTCGACCCGGCCCGCACCGACCGCATCCCCTTCGATTCCACCGACCCGGACTTCGTGGAGGCCTACCTGCGACTGCTGCACCACCCACAGGAGGCGAGAGGCGTCGACTTCTGGTGGATCGACTGGCAGCAGGGGAAGCGCTCTGCTGTTCCCGGCCTGGATCCCCTTCCCTGGCTCAACCGTATCCACTGGGAAGACCAGGCCCGCCGATCGCGTAGCCGCCGGCCGCTCAACTTCAGCCGGTGGGGAGGTCTGGGGTCCGGCCGGTACCCGGTGGGCTTCTCGGGGGACACGTGGTCGGTGTGGGAGAGCCTGGCCTACCAGCCCCAGTTCACCGCCACGGCAGCCAACGTCCTCTACGGCTACTGGAGCCACGACATCGGTGGTCACTACGGTCCGCCCACGACGCCCGAGCTCTATGCCCGATGGCTTCAGTTCGGTGCCTACTCGCCGATCCTGCGCACCCACGGCTCCAAGGACCCCGGCCAGGAGCGGAGGGTGTGGGAGTTCGCCGATCCCGAGCGGGGGGTGATGGTGGCGGCCATCCGCCGACGCTACGAGCTGGTTCCCTACCTCTACAGCGAGTGCCGCCGAGGGTTCGACTCGGGCCTGTCCCTGGTGACGCCCATGTACCACCATCACCCCGAGCGAGAGCACGCCTACCGTGCTCCGGGGCAGTACTACTTCGGGGAATCGATGGTGGTGGCACCGGTGGTGGTGCCATGTGAGTCCTCCGACGCCATGGCTCCGGTGCGTGCCTGGTTGCCCACCGGCGACTGGTACGACACCGCCCTGGGGACCACGCTGCGGGTCCGCCGCCGGGACGGAGCCTGGGTGGAGCAGCGCTACCTGCTCGAGGAGGTGCCCGTGTTCGTCCCCGGGGGCGCGGTGATCCCTGGCCAGCGCGACGTGCGCCGCCTGGACCGGCCCTGCGCGCAGGACCTGATGATCACGGCCTACCCGGGAGGCGACGGCAGCTACCTGCTCTACGAGGACGACGGGGTGACCCAGAGCTACCGGCGCGGTGAGTCGGCCACGATTCCCATCCGCCAGCGTGCCGGCGTGCGGGTGCGGGCCGTTTCGGTGGGTCCGTCCCAGGGAGGGTTCCGGGGATTCGTGCGGCGGCGGTCCCTGGATCTGCGGATGGTGGGAGAGTTGCCCCCCCGCCGTGTCGAGGTGGACGGGCGGCCCTTGCCGCACGCAGTTCATCCCACCAACGGGCACTGGTCCTATGACGCCTCGGCGGCAGCGGTGGTTGTGCGCCTGGCTTCGGTGGACGTTGGCCGCGGCGTGCGGGTCCGGGTGGAGAGAGATCCAGCCCCCGCTTCCACGGCTCGTCTGCTCGATGGTCTACCCGGCCTGGCTCGCCGCCTGGACCGGATCGCGACGCTCGTGGGCATGGCTTCACCGCACGATCCGCTGCACCCCGACGAGCGTCTGGCCGTGGACCTGGCCCAGGCCCCCAACCGGGTTCAGCGCGATCCCGAGATCGCGCGGGGTGAGCTGCGCCGGATGCGTCGCGAGCTTCCACGACTGACCCGGGTGCTCGCCGAGCTCCAGGACGCCTGGCGCCAGGCGCCGGTGCTGCCCTTCGGGGACCCCCGCGAGCGGGCCGTGGCAGTCCTGGACGACGCCCGGGGTCTCCTGGACGGCACGATCCGTCAGTTCGGCTGAGGCGCGGCACCCTGAGGGTGCACGGACCGCTCAGCCCTCGTGTTCAACGCCGACGTCGTCTAGGAGCTCGATGATCTCGTCGATGGGCACGGCCCACCCCCGGTCCAGCCCGTCACCGGTGGACAAGGTGGCGTTCAGGCCGACGATCTTGCCGTCCCGGATGATGGGCCCACCCGACGACCCCTGCCCGAGCACCGCATTGGTGTTCATGACCTCCCGCCGGTCACCCCCCACGATGTTGCGGAACTCCGAACCGGACACGAAGCTGACGACTTCCCCCTCCAGGACCGAGATGGAATAGGTGGTCGCGTTGGCCGGGTAGCCCAGCGAGTGGATCTTCTGACCCGCCCGCAGGGAGCCCGAGCTGCCGATGGGTATGGGGGTCAGGGGAACGGTGTCGACGCGGTCACCGCTCTCCAGGTCACGGGTGATCTTGATGACCGATGCGTCCTGCTCGTCCGAGCTGGCGACCCACTCGGCCTCGTAGCGGGGTTCGGCCGGTTCGTCCTCGCTCTCGCTCACGTAGATCACGAACCCGTCGGCCGGAGTGCGGTCCTCCAGGCCGCCCAACAGGGGTACCAGGGCGTCGAGGCTCTCGGCCTCGGGGTCGGCCACGTGGGCGTTCGTGAGGATGTGGCCTTCGTCGCTGATGACCGTGCCCGAGCCCGTCCAGATGCCCACACCATCGATCAGTGCCTCGATCATCACGGTGGATCCCTTGACAGTGGCCAACTGCTCCTCGGTGTTGGCCTCGCGGCCGCCTTCGTTGACCGTGGTCTGCTCCACGATGGTGTCGCCTTCTCCACCGCCCATCACCAACGCCACGCCGATGCCGACCACGGCAACCACGAGGGCCAGGGCCGCCACCAGCAGAGGGGTGCGGGAGCGTGGGGCGGTGTGCTCGCCCGCGGTGACCACCCGCACCTTCTCGCCGGCGTCGTCGTCACCCAGGCTGACCTCGAACACGCCCTGGGCCCGGTAGGGGGCGGTGATCCGACTGCCGTCGACGAAGGTGCCCCGTGTGGAACCGAGGTCCTCGAGCAGCCAGTCGGTGCCGTCGTGGACGAAGCGGCAGTGCTGGCGGGACACGATGGGACTGTCGACGACCAGCTGGCAGCTCTGGTCACGCCCGATGGTGATCATGAAGCCCGGGGGCACCAGGTGCTCCTGGTCGTCGTAGGAGAGGCGCAGGGCCCGGTCGTCGATGGAAACGGTGGCGGTGGGATCGAAGGGGCGGGCCGGTGGCGTGCCCGCGGGAGGCGCCGGAGGTGCCTGGGGTGCGGGAGGTGCGGGAGGTGCGGGAGGTGCGGGAGGTGCCGTAGGAGGGCCGGGCGGGCTCGCGGGTCCGGAGGTGTCAGGCGAGGGCGGCACCGCTGGCCCTGGTGGCACCGTTGACCCCGGGGGTGGCGGCGGAGGGTCGGGGGGTGGAGGGCTGGGCGGTGGCGGCTCGGGAGTCAGCATGGCGCCTGCGCTCACCTCGGCGGCGGCTGCCAGCAGCTCGTCTCCTGCGCCCTGGTCGTCGCCCACGGCCCCGTCCGGTGTGGGCCCGGGTGTTGCCGATTCCGGAGGGGCGGCTGGTGGCGCCACAGGTGCCGCGGGCAAGCCCGGGATCAACGTCAGCTCGGGACCGTCGGGGGCTCCGAGGTTGAAGGTGGTGGAGGAGGGGACGGCGACCCGGTCGACCTTGCGTCCCTGCAACCAGGTCCCGCCCCTTGACCGGTCCTCCAGGACCCAGGTCGTACCCTCCATCGACAGCTCCAGGTGGGGGTTGCGGGAGACCCGCTCGTCGAGCACGAGGACATCGCACTCGGCGCTGCGGCCCACGCGTACGGTCTTGTCGCCCGGGAAGGTCTGCTCCCCCTGTGGCCACCGGATGGTGAGTTGCGTCATGCCGGGAGTCTAGGAGTGCCGTCCCTGTGACGACGCGCCAGGTGGCGCCTGAGTCGGGCGGTGGGGGAGCATGCGGCCCTGCGGGCTCGGTCCTCTCCGCCTGCCCGAGCCCGGTCTCGTGCCCTTCCTCGACGACTTCCCTCCACAGCGGCACCTGAGCCGTGATCTCGGAATCGCGTACCGCGTCCCCGAGCAGGGTCGCATCCTGCTGACCGCGCCCGTCGTGCCCGCGCTGTTGCGGCCCGACGGCAGCGTGCGCACAGAGGTGCTGGCGGTTCTGGTGGACGAGACGGTCGGTTTCGTGGCGGTCTACGCCGCGGCCCCTGACTGGGCGTCCACGGCGAACCTGGCCCTGGCGTGCACGCTGGCCCCCGTCGAGCCCCGGGGGGTCATCGAGGTGGACAGCCAGGTGGTCAAGGTGGGTCTACGGCTGGTTGTGGTGGAGGCGGAGGTCTGCTGGGAAGGCCGGCTCCTGGCGCAAACCCAGGGCGCCTTCGCCAGGGTTGGCCGGGCCGACCGAAACGTCGGGATCGACCTCCCCGGCCCCGATCCGGGGGCTGTCTGGGAGATGGGTGCGGGAGCACTCGACCGTGTTCCCTTCGGGGAGGTGCTCGGTCTGCGCGTGGACGGTCCCGGGGGCGGTTCCGAGGGTGGTGGAGTCGCGTTGGACTTCGGCGAGTACGTCATCAACAGCTCGGGACTCCTCCACGGCGGGGTGGTGGCCGCCCTGTCCCTGGCGGCGGCCGAGCAGGCCGGTGGCAGCACCCCCACCGCGGATTCCGGCCCCGCAGTCCTGACCGCCAACGTGCAGTTCCTCTCACCGGGTCGGGTGGGGCCCTTCGAAGCCGGTGCTTCGCACCGGGCCTCGCTGCCCGGAGGCGAGCTGTGGAGCACCGAGACCCGCGATGTCGGCGGGGGCCAGGTCATGGCGCGAGGCCTGGTGACCACGACCTGAGGGTCACCACATCCCGAAAGGCATCACCGGCCGCGCCGGGTGGCGCGCCGCCCGGTGCGCTTGCCGACCGGGCGTGGGCCCCGCTCGCCCTGCTGGCGTTGCTGCTGTACCCGCCGTTCGTCCAGGTCGGCCAACTCGGTGACCAGGTCCCGGTACGAGTGGAGCCGACCCGCGTCGAGCTCGCCGCGCTCCACCGCTTCCTGCACGGCACAGCCGGGTTCGCGGTCGTGGAGGCAGTCGCGGAACCGGCAGGCCGTCGACAGTGCGAACACGTCGGGGAAGGCCAGGTCGACGCCCAGATCGGCTTCCCAGAGGCCCATCCCGCGCAGCCCGGGGCTGTCGAGAACCGCTCCGCTCCCCGGCACGGGCACCAGCTCACGGGTCACGGTCGTGTGCCGCCCCTTGGCGTCGCCGGCCCGCACGGCCGCGGTGGCCATGGTCGCTTCACCCACCAGCTCGTTCACCAGGCTGGACTTGCCCACCCCCGAGGGGCCGAGGAGCGCCAGGGTGCGTCCCCCGGCCAGCAGCCCGGCCAGGCGGTCCAGTCCCGTGCCCTCCGTGGAGCTGGTCACGATCACCGTCACGGGCAGCGAGCGCAGCCGATCGGCCACGGCCCGGGCTGCGGTGGAGGCCGCCTCTTCGCTGACGAGGTCGGCCTTCGTCAACACCACCGCGCCCTCGGCCCCGGCCTGGCTGCCCAGGACCAGTGAGCGCTCGATGCGTCTCAGGTTCACCTCGCGGTCCAAGCCGTGCACCACGCCGAGCACATCCACGTTGGCGGCCAGGACCTGTTCGGCGGTGTGGTCAGCGGGGTCGAGGCGGGAGAGGTGACCCCGGCGGGGGAGGATGGCCACGATGACCGGCTCGGGCGTGTCCTCCTCGCGGGAGAGCGCCACCCAGTCACCGGCGGCGGGGAGGCTGGCGCCGTCGGGCACCTCGGCCAGGCGGGGGCTGGGCACCACGGTGCAGGTGGTGAGGTCCGCGCCCGGAGGAGGGCCCGCCACCAGCACCTCGCAGTTGACGCGGCGGACCGTGGCAACCCGCGCCGGGGTGTCACCGGCGTGGGCCAGGTCGGCGAAAGCCGCAGCCCAGTCGTCGTCCCAGCCGATGGTGGTCAGCGCGTCCACACCTCATCGTCGCACGCGGCCTCCGGCGTTGCCGGGCGGGCTGACCCGGGCCACCATGTTGATGTGGAGCCCGGTCCCTCGGTGTCAGAGACACATCTGTCGGTCGTCGTCTTCATCGGAGACCGGGCCTACAAGCTCAAGAAGCCCCTGGACTTGGGCTTCGTCGACCTGCGGACCCGCGAATCCCGCCAGCAGATCTGCCTGCACGAACTGGCCCTGAACCGCCGCCTGGCACCCGACGTGTACCTGGACGTGCTCGACGTGGTCTCGGAAGGGCAACCGGTGGACCACCTGCTGGTGATGCGGCGGCTCCCCGAGGACCGGCGGCTGGCCACGCTGGTGTCCGAAGGCGACCCGTCCGTGAGCGGCCACCTGGTGGCCGTCGCCCGACAGGTGGCCGACTTCCACAGCCGGGCCGAGCGCTCGGCTGAGATCGAGCGTGCCGGCCGGCCCGAGGCATTGCTGGCGCTGTGGGAAGACAACGTGGCCGGGCTGGATCCCTACGTGGAGCGCTGGTTGGAGCCGGCGGTGCACGAGCGGGTGGCGGCGCTGGCCCAGGGCTACCTGGCCGGCCGCCGTCCCCTCTTGGAGGCGCGCATCGGTGGCGGGCACATCGTCGACGGGCACGGCGACCTGCAGGCCGCGGACATCTTCTGTCTCGACGACGGCCCCCGGATCCTGGACTGCATCGAGTTCTGCGACCGCTTCCGTCACGGGGACGTGGTGGCCGACGTGGCCTTCCTGGCCATGGACCTCGAACGGCTGGGCGCGGCGGACCTGGCCCTCCGCTTCCTCGACGCCTATGGCGAGTTCTCCGCCGAGCGGGCACCGGCCACCCTGGTCGCCCACTACGTGGCGTACCGGGCACACGTCCGTGCCAAGGTCAACTGCCTCCTGGCCGACCAGGTCGACGGCGACGCGAAGGCCGCGGCGGTCGCCGAGGCCCGCCGACTGCTGCACACCACCCTGCGCTGGCTGGAGGAGGCCCGGGTGCGTCTGGTGCTCGTCGGTGGTCCCCCGGGTACGGGCAAGTCACGTCTGGCCCGTGGTCTGGGTGACACGTTGGGATGGCCGGTGCTGTCCTCCGACGAGGTCCGTGACGAGCTGGCGCCCCGACGGGGGCCCCAACAGATGGGGGAGGGGCGCTACGGGTTCGACGCTCGGGCCGAGGTGTACCGCCACCTGGTCGAGCGGGCCCGGGTGGCCCTGGGACAGGGCCAGTCCGTCATCCTCGACGCCACCTGGGGAGAAGCCGAGCAGCGGAGCTGGGCTCGTGACGCGGCCCGGGAGACCGCCGCCGACCTCGTGGAAGTGGTGTGCGACGTCGACCCGGCCACCGCCGAAGCCCGCGTGACGCGACGCCTGGCGGACGGTGGCGGACCGGACGGGTCCGCTGGTGGATCAGAGGCAACCCTGGAGGTGGCGGCCCGGCTGCGGGAACAGTTCGCTCCCTGGCCCGAGGCGACGGTGGTCGACACCGCCGGTGACCCGGGCGACACGGTGGGTGCCGGGTTGGCCGTGGTCGAGCAAGCGCCGTGACGGCTCACGCTGTCGGGCGATGAGGTGTCTGGCGGCGTTCCTTTCGCCCCTCCCGGCCGCTGGCCGTCTGACCACCGGCTGACGGACCGGCACCAGCGTGCGCTGGCTGCCGGACCGTGACGGTCTCGGATGAGTGTCACAGGGGGTGGGGAGAATGGGGGTATGGAAGAGCACGGGTTCGCCGAGCCGGAATGGGCCGCCGATAGCCTCTCCGGTGACGTGGCGGGCGGTGTGGTCGCCGGTGACGGTGAGGTGGGTGGTGTGGTCGCCGGTGACGGTGTGGTGGGTTGGGATGATCCTGTCGATTCGGATGACGAGTTGGCTGAGGCGTTGGTGGCGGTCGGGTGTTTGGAGTCGGCGGTGCGGTTGGCTCTGGTGCGTCTGGTGGCCCGTTTGGGTCGTCGTGGGGTGTGGCGGGCGGAGGGGCAGACGTGTATGGCGAACTGGGTGGCGTTGCAGTGTGGTGTGGCGTTGGGTACCGCCCGCCAGATCGCCCGGGTCGCTGAAGTCATCCACGATCTGCCGGCTCTGGCCGAGGCTTTCGGTGAGGGGCGTCTGTCGTGGGATCAGTTGGTGCCTTTGTGTCGCCTGGCTTGTGCTGAGAGCGACGGGGCGTGGGCGGTCGAGGGGGTCGGGTTCTCGCCTGAGGATCTGGTGGCGATGGTGCGGGCCCGTCAGGTCCGCGAACGCGACGCCCGCGACGCTCACGAGGCCCGCAGGTTGGTGTTGCGGCCCGATGCTGGTGGGGGTCTGGGGCGCATCAGTGGGCTGTTACCCGTAGACGAGCTCGAAGCGGTCCGGGTGGCTCTCGACCGGATCCGTGAACAAGAGGGTCTGGGTGCTGTCGATCCTGACAGTGGGGGGCGTGCCACTGGTGTCCAGCAGCGTGCTGATGCTCTGGTGTGTCTGGCTCGGCGGTCTTTGGGTGCCGATGCTGATGTCGAGCGGTCCACGGTGGTGTTGCACGCCGATGTGGGGTTGTTGACCGGTGAAGCAGTGTCGGGTCACGCGTCGTTGGCTGACGGTACGCCTCTGGCGGCGGAGACGTTGCGTCGTCGTTGTTGTGACACTCGTGTCGAGTGGGGGATCGAGGGCGGCGGTGGGGTGGTGTTGGGTGTCGGGCGGGCGGCGCGGGTGTGGCCGGCGTGGTTGGCTCGCCTGATCCGTGGTCGTGACGGTGAGCGGTGTCGTTTCCCGGGTTGTGATCGTCGGATCCATCAGATCCATCACATCGTCCACTGGATCCCCACCGCGGGTTGTGGTCCGGGGGGTGAGACCACTTCGGCCAACGGGGTCGGGTTGTGCTTCTTCCATCACCACGCGGTCCACGAGGGCGGCTGGTCGGTGGCCGGCAGCGGTGATGCCGAGATCGTGTTCTGGGGTCCCACCGGCACCCGGTTGGTCTCGCGGCCCCGGCGTCTGGACCCGGCCGTGAAACGACGACTCGGGGGCTGTGCGCCCCACCTCTGGCCAACCGACCCCGACCCCACCGACACCGACTGAGCACACGCGGCCGGGCATAGGCAACACCGCCGGCGAGGTCCGCAACGGGGCTCAGAGCATCAGATTGCCCGGTCTCGGCCTTCCCAGTAGGGGTCGCGCAGCTTGCGCTTGTAGAGCTTGCCGCTGGGGTCGCGAGGTAGCTCGGCCACGAAGTCGATGGTGCGGGGTCGCTTGTAGTCGGCCAGGCGGTCGGTGCAGTGGGCCATGATCTCGTCGGCCAGCGCCTGGTCGGCCTCGACGCCCTCGGCGGGTTGGACCACGGCCTTGATCTCCTCGCCCCAGTCCTCGTGGGGGATGCCGAACACGGCCACGTCGGCCACCTGGGGGCAGGTGATGATCTCCGACTCGATCTCGGCCGGGTAGATGTTGACACCGCCCGAGATGATCATGTCGGACTTGCGGTCCTTCAGGAACAGGTAGCCGTCATCGTCGATCAGGCCCCAGTCGCCCACCGTGAAGAACCCGTCGGTGCGGTTGTCCTTCGTCTTGGCCTCGTCGCCCTTGTACTCGAAGTTGGCCAGGGCCAGGGACATGTAGACGGTGCCCTCGACGTTGGGACCGACCCACACGCCGGCATCGTCGTCGCGGATGCGTACCTCCGAGCCGGGCCAGGCCACGCCCACCGAGCCGGGCTTGGCCAGCCACTCGTGGGCGGTGATGATGGTGCCGCCGCCCTCGGTGGCCGCGTAGTACTCCAGGATCGAGTCGCCCCACCAGTCGATCATGGCCCGCTTGATGTCGGGCGGGCAGGGCGCGGCCGCGTGCACCATGCAGCGCAGCGACGACACGTCGTAGCGGGACCGCACATCCTCGGGGAGGGCGAGCAGGCGGTGGAACTGGGTGGGCACCATGTGGCTGGTCGAGACTTGGTGGTCTTTCGATCATGGCCAGCATGCCCTCGGGGGTCCACTTGTCCATGAGCACCACGGTGTGGCCCATGTGCAGCGAGTTCGCCGTCCACATCAGCACCGCCGTGTGGTAGAGCGGCGAGCCGGTGAGGTGCACGTGGGGATCGGCAGCGGTGACACCGAACATGGCCTGGAACCCGGCGTAGAGCTCGCCGAGATCGTCAGGGTCGATGTCGATGATGCCGCGCTTGACGCCCTTGGGCCGGCCGGTCGTGCCCGAGGTGTAGTGCATGGGTGAGCCCGCCACCCGCTTCTCGGGGGTGGTGTCGGGCTGGCCCTCGGTCAGCTCGCCCACGGGGCGCCAGCCCTCGACGGCGCCCACGGCGAAGAGGCCCTCGGCGCCCAGGCTCATCTCTTGACCGGCTCGCACCAGCTCTCGAGGCGAAGCGCTCGTGGCCCACCAGCACCGTGGCGTCGCTGTCGTCGAGGATGTAGGCGATCTCGGGGCCCACCAGGTGGTGGTTGATCGGCGTGAGGTACAGGCCCATCTGCATGGCGCCCAGGTAGACCTCGATCATGGTGCGCCCGTTGGGCAGCACCACGGCCACCGTGTCGCCCCGTTCGAGCCCGAGGGAACGCAGGCCGTGGGTGACCCGGTTGGCAGCGGCCACGAGCTCACCGGCGGTGACCTCATCCCCGTCGGGGGTGACGAGCGCGATGCGATCCGGGTCGCGGCCGGCGAGGCGCCAGAACCCGAGCTCACCCATGGGAACCCCTTCCGTCCCGGGGAGGCCCCGGGTCAGTGCTAGACGATTCGTGGATGTGTCTCAGGCTAGCTCCGGTGGTGGGGAGGCGGGTACGCTCCCGCCCGTTCACGGGCGGACCCACGGTCCGATCCCATCCACGTACCTTCCCGAGGGGGATGACCATGAAGGCCGCCGTGCTTCGCAACACCGGTGACATGACACTCGACGTGACCGACCTGGCCGCCGTCGAGTGCGGACCGGGGATGATCCGGGTCAAGGTCCGCGCTGCGGGGATCTGCCACACCGACCTTTCCGCCATGAACGGCACCATGCCCATGCCCGCGCCGTTCGTTCCCGGTCACGAGGGCGCGGGGGAGATCACCGAGGTCGGCGATGGCGTCACCGAGCTGGCGGTGGGTGACCACGTGATCCTCAACTGGAACCCGCCCTGTGGAACCTGCAACCACTGCACCACCCACCACCAGCCGTGGAACTGCCGCACCGGCATCATCCGGGGCGCGCTCAGCCCCAACTTCCTCGAGGGTGACACGCCCATCGGTGGCTTCGTCGGTGTGGGCAGCTGGAGCGAGGAGCTGGTCACCTTCTCCAACGCCGTGGTGAAGATCCCCGCCGACATCCCCTTCGACGTGGCGGCACTGGTGGGTTGCGGGGTCACCACCGGCGTGGGGGCGGCGCTCAACAAGGCACAGGTGCGGCCCGGTTCCACCGTGGTGGTGTTCGGTGCGGGCGGCGTGGGCGTCTCGGTGATCCAGGGAGCCCGGGTGGCGGGGGCAGCCGAGATCGTGGCGGTAGACCTCAACAAGGCCAAGGCCGAGGACGTGAAGCGTTTCGGGGCGACCCACGGTGTGACCCCCGACGAGCTGGAGGCCGTCCAGGCCGAGATCACCGGCGGTGACGGGTTCGACTACGCCTTCGAGGCCATCGGGGTCTCGGCCACGATGCGTGCGGCCTACGACGCAACCCGGGCGGGGGGAAAGGTGTGCATCATCGGCGCCGGCAAGGCCGACGACATGGTCTCGTTCAACAGCTTCGAGCTGTTCTACAACGACAAGGACATCCTCACCTCGTACTACGGATCTGGTGACACCAGCACCGACTTCCTGCGCTTCCTGCGCCTGTGGAGGACCGGCCGACTGGATCTGGAGAGCATGATCACCCGCCGCCTGACCATCGACGACATCGACGTGGGCGTGGCGGCTCTGGCGGGTGGCGACGAGATCCGCCAGATCATCGAGATGTAGGGATCTGGCGGCTTTCTCCGGTCGGGTGCATCCACCCAGTGGGTTGGCGGCGAACATTAGTGGTAAATCCACCATCCAAGGAGCACCACCATGTTCACCTCACGCACCGCACGCACAGTTGCCCTCGTAGCCGCCCTGAGCATCCCTCTCGCCGCCTGCAGCGACAGCGACGACGAGGAAGGGTCCGACACCAGCGAGGCTCCGGCCACCACCGAGGCTCCGGCCACGACGGCGCCCTCCGACGACATGTCCGACGACATGTCTGACGATATGAGTGGCGATGCTGCTTCTGAGACGATCGTGGACATCGCCGTGTCCAACCCCGACTTCTCGACGCTGGTCACCGCGGTAACCGAAGCCGGGCTGGCAGAGACGCTGGGCGGCGGAGAGTGGACGGTGTTCGCACCCACCAACGCAGCATTCGATGCGCTGCCCGAAGGCACTCTCGACTCACTGCTTGCCGATCCCGAGGGTGCGCTGGCCGACGTCCTGACCTACCACGTGGTCGAGGGCAAGGTCATGGCCACTGACGTCGTCGGTCTCGACGGCGAGGAGGTCGCCACCGTCAACGGCGCCACGCTTCTGGTGGGTGTCGACGGCGAGACCGTCACCATCGGCGACGCCACCGTGGTCACCACCGACATCGAGGCCAGCAACGGCGTGATCCACGTGATCGACACCGTCTTGGTTCCCCCCGCGGGCTGAGCCCCGCGTGAAGACCCGGGCCCAACCCGAGGTCTTCGGATCATCAAGCCTGCGCACGCTGCGGAGTCCTCCCGGGCTCCGCAGCAGCGCGCCAGGCCACCCTTTGGATAGACAGAGCTGGAAATCGTCTATGGGGTTGCTCTATCGTCTGTGGCTGCGCTCTGGGGTGCCGACCGCGCCCCTGCGGACCGCGATCCCATCCCCCGAGCCGGGAGCCCGACGATGGCCGAGACCAGCACCCCCGACGACGTCCTGCGGGCCCCGCTGGTCATCGAGTACGACTTCACCCGCACCGTGGGTCCCGTGCAGTCCGCCTTCCTGACCGGTCTGCGGGAAGGGATCCTGGTGGGCGTCCGCCGCTCCGATGGCACCGTGTTGTTTCCGCCCGTCGAGTACGACCCCGACACCGCCGAGGAGCTCGACCAGATCGTTCTTCTCGAGCCGGAAGGCACCGTCACCACCTGGGCCTGGGTGAACACACCCCGACCCAAGCACCCCCTGGCGCACCCCTTCGCCTGGGCGCTCGTCCGGCCCGACGGTGCCGACACCGCCATGCTGCACGCTGTGGACGCGGGCGACGAGGCCGCCATGGCCACGGGGATGAGGGTCCGGGCGCGGTTTCGTCCCCCAGGCGAACGCACCGGGATGATCACCGACCTGGCCTGCTTCGAGCCGGTCGGCCCGGCAGCCGCGACCGGGGAGGCCCGATGAGCCTGCTGGATCAGATCCCCGCCCTGGCCGGGGTGGAGCCGGTACGCCACCTGGTGATGCCCGCCCGGCTCGACTACACGTTCACCGCGGGAGAGGCCACCAGCCGGTTCCTGCGGGGCCTGGCCGAAAAGCGCATCCTGGGCGAGCGCTGCCCGGAGTGCGCCAAGGTCTACGTGCCGCCCCGGGGTGCCTGCCCCAGCGACGGTGTCGCGACCCGCGATCAGGTGGAGCTGGCCCACACCGGCATCGTCACCACGTTCTGCGTGGTCAACCTCGACTTCACCGGCCGGGGCCAGGAGATCCCCTACGTGTCGGCCACGGTTCTGCTGGACGGGTCCGACATCGGCCTGTTCGCCCTGGTCGGAGAGGTCTCCTGACGACCAGGTCCGCATGGGGATGCGGGTCGAGGCGGTGTGGGTCGACGACGACCAGCTCACGACCAGCCTGGAGAACATCCGGTGGTTCCGCCCGACCGGCGAGCCCGACGCCGACCCCGCCAGCTTTCGGGAGCACGTGTGAGCCCGCGCACGCGAGGTCGCCGTGGTGGGCTTCGCCCAGTCCCAGCATCGCCGCCGGGCCGAAGAGGTGAACGAGGTCGAGATGCTCATGCCTGTCGTCGGCGAGCTCTTCGACCGGGTCGGCATCGGCATGGACCGCATCGACTTCACCTGCTCGGGCAGCACCGACTACCTGGCCGGCCAGGCCTTCTCGTTCGTCATGACCCTCGACGCCGTCGGTCCCTGGCCGCCTATCCGGAGAGCCACGTCGAGATGGACGGCGCCTGGGCGCTCTACGAAGCGTGGGTGGCGCTCCAGATCGGCGAGGTCGACACCGCGCTGGTCTACGCCTACTCGCAAGTCCTCGCCCGGCGACGATCGGCGATGTCCTGACCCGCCAGCTCGACCCCTACTACCTCCAGCCTCTCTGGCCCGACGCGGTCAGCCTGGCTGCCCTTCAGGCCCGGGCCCTGGTCGACTCGGGCCGGGGCACCGAGGCCGACATGGCAGAGGTCGCCTCCCGGAGCCGCAACGCAGCCGCAGACAACCCCTGCGCCCAGGTCACCCGCAGCGCGCCCGCGGACGAGTTGCTGGCCGAGCCCTACCTGGTGTCCCCGCTGCGGCGCCACGATCTGCCACGCCGATCTCGGACGGGGCGGCCGCGGTGATCCTTGCCGCCGACGACACGGCCCGGAGCCTGGTCGAGTGCCCCGCCTGGATCCGGGGCATCGACCACCGCATCGAGGCCCACTCTCTCGGGGTGCGTGACCTGACGGACTCGCCCTCCACCCGCCAGGCGGCCCGGGTCGCAGGCCTGCGACGACGGTCCCGTCGACGTGGCCGAGGTGCATGGCGCCCTTCACCCACCAGGAGCTCATCCTGCGCTCGGCGCTCGACCTCACCGACGACGTTGCCTTGAACCCCTCAGGCGGGGCGCTGGCCGCCAACCCGATAATGGCCGGAGGACTCATCCGCATCGGTGAGGTGGCCCGCCGCATCATGGGCGGCGAGGCGGAGCGAGGGGTGGCCCACGCCACCGCCGGGCCCTGCCTGCAACAGAACCTGGTCTGCGTCCTCGAAGGTGGGTCCTGATGGGCGGCCAGCGGGTGGCGGTGGTCGGTATCGGCCAGACCAAGCACGACTCCACCCGCGACGACATCTCGATCGCCGGGCTGGTGCGCGAGGCGGCGCTGCGAGCCCTCGAGGATGCCGGGCTGAGATGGGCCGACATCGACGCGGTGGTCATCGGCAAGGCTCCCGACTTCTTCGAGGGTCTGATGATGCCCGAGCACTACCTGGCCGACGCGCTCGGCGCTGTCGGCAAGCCCATGTTCCGGGTGCACACGGCCGGGTCGGTCGGGGGCTCGACGGCCATCGTGGCCTGCGAAGCTGGTGGCCGCCGGCGTCCACGCGCGGGTGCTCACGGTGGCCTTCGAGAAGCAGTCCGAGAGCGAGGCCATGTGGGCGCTCTCGATGCCCATCCCGTTCCAGCCTCCTCTGGTCGCAGGTGCAGGGGGCTACTTCGCCCCCTTCGTGCGGGCCTACATGGCCCGCAGTGGTGCTCCCGACGACACGGGGATCCTGGTGACATTGAAGGACCGGGGCAACGCGCTGAAGAACCCCTACGCCCATCTGCACGAGGCCGACATCACCTACGAGTCGGTGCGCGACTCGCTGATGCTGTGGGATCCCATCCGCTACTCGGAGACCTGTCCGTCCTCGGACGGCGCCTGTGCCATGGTCCTCACCGACGAGGCCGGAGGCGATGCCCATGGGGGACCGTTCCGGCCGGCGTGGGTGCACGCCATGGCGTGGCGCAGCGAGCCGACCCTGATGGCGGGCCGTGACCAGGTGAGTCCTCGCGGGGGGCGGGAGTGCGCTGCCGACCTGTACGCGCAGGCCGGGATCTCCGATCCCCGTCGTGACGTGGACGCGGTCGAGATGTACGTACCGTTCTCCTGGTTCGAACCCATGTGGCTCGAGAACCTGGGTTTCTGCGAGCCGGGAGAGGGTTGGAAGCTGGTCCACGACGGCGTGACGGCTCTGGACGGCGACCTGCCGGTGAACTGCTCGGGAGGGGTGCTGTCCAGCAACCCCATCGGGGCGTCGGGCATGCTGCGCTTCGCGGAGGCCGCCATGCAGGTGCGCGGCACAGGCCGGAGACCACCAGATCGAGGGTGCCCGCACGGCGGTGGGCCACGCCTACGGCGGGGGCTCGCAGTTCTTCGCCATGTGGGCTGTCGCGCGACGTCAAGCCCTGAAGGGCGGCCCGGCGCTACTTGTCGGGCTTGCCCGAACCGCCGCCACCCGAACTGCCGGGTGCGGTGACCGAGGGGTTGTCGTCGGTCTGGCCGGGGGCGGTGACCGAGGGGTTGTCGTCGGTCTGGCCGGGGGCGGTGACCGAGGGGTTGTCGTCGGTCTGGCCGGGGGCGGTGACCGAGGGGTTGTCGTCGGTCTGGCCGGGGGCGGTGACCGAGGGGTTGTCGTCGGTCTGGCCGGGGGCGGTGACCGAGGGGTTGTCGTCGGTCTGGCCGGGGGCGGTGACTGCGGGAGTCTGCTCGCTGTTGCCCGGGCCCGAGCCTCCTCGACCGGGGGCATCCTCGCTCTGACCGGGTTCGTCCGCGTCCGAGCCGTCGGAGCCCCCCCGGTCGGCATCGTCGGAGGAGTCGGGCAGGTCGATGCCCAGGGGGGCCACCATCGCCGCGTAGGCATCCTGTACCGGGGCGGGCAGCATGTCGGCGCTGGCCAGTCCACCCGAGAGCATCAGGAAGCCGGCGCCGGCGGCCAAGGCCAGAGCCAGGCGTTGACCTCGGTTGCCCCGGTGGGGATGTGCCGCTCTCAGCCGGGCCAGGTGGTCCGCAGCCACCGCCTCGGGGACCGGTCGGGTGAAGGCAGCCCGCAGGTCGGTGAGGGCGTCGAACAGTTCTGGGTCGACGCGGTCGCCGGCCAGCAGCCGGTTCACCGCTTCGTCGTCACCCCGTCGCTCGTTCATGCCCTCAAGTCATCGCCCGTCTGGCCGAAAAGGATATGTCGCGAGGGACGACGCCCGGGGAAAGATGGGCCGGACGGCCCACACCCGGCCCAACACCCGAGGTTGGCTCATCGCCCACCGCCCGGTTACTCCTCTGACCTCAGCTGCCCGTCGAGGAGCTGGCGCATGCGCACCAGGGCCCGGCGTTGCAGGGCCTTCACGGCCGTTTCGGCCTTGCCCAAGAGATCCGCCACCTCGTTGATAGGCAGGTCCGCCACCACCCGCAGGTAGAGGACCGCCCGCTGGTCCTCGGTGAGCTGCCCGATCGCTTCGAGCACCCCGCGGGCCTGCAGGCGGGCCATCGCCTCGCCCTCGCCGTCGGTCAGGTCGATGAGCAGGTCACCCAGCCGGTCGTCGGGTGTCGGGTCTTCGGGCCTCCGGCCCCGCCGTCGGAACTCGTCCACGAGACGTCGGTGTGTGATGGTCAGCACCCAGGAGCGGAAGCGCTGCTCCTCTCCCGAGAAGGCATCCAGACTGCGGATCACGTCGACGAACACGTCTCCGGCCAGGTCCTCCGGTTCCCGGGAGCCGTTGACCCGCAGGTAGCCGATGACCACCGGGGCCAGGTCACGGTAGATCAGCTCGACCGCGCCGTGGTCGCCGCCTTGGGCCCGGGAGAGAACCCCCGGAAACTCGTCGCCGATCATGGCGTGGAGAGCCTCACAGTGCGGGGGGACGGTCGGCGGTCACCAGAGGTCCATCGGGCGGAGCTTCCCGGACATGAGCCGTTTGCCCCAGCGTTCACCCGAGTCGGCAGGTGAACGACCGGGAGTGGCCCTTGGTTCCCGCAGGCGAGGAATTGGCTCGCAGGACCCATATCGGATGAGCCTGCCTACCCACGTCCCCCCGCTGCGCCCGGGCGATAGCTCCAGTGTCCGGGTTTCCATCACCTTCAGGGGGTCGAGGGTCGTGAGCACAGAGAAGAGGGTCCCTCGCCGACCCGCACGCAAGAGGCGGGACCGCGGAGCGTCCGTGGCGGAGTACGCGATCCTGTTGGGTGCGTTGGCGTTGGGTGCTGTCACAGCACTGGACACGGCGCGGGGGGCGACCGAGGATCAGGCGGAGGCCTTCGATGTGACTTCGGGTGATGGGGTGGTCGTCTCGACGAGTTCGACCTCGTCGACGTCGACGAGCTCGACCTCGACGAGTTCGACGACCCTGCCGTCGACGACAGGCACCACCGTGTCGCTGGAGAACCATGTCGCGATCGTTTCCTCGGCGGTGGCCTGGGACAATGCGGGGCACACGTCGTGGACGGCGCAGTGGCGGGTGGAGGTGACCAGTGCGGGTGCACCGGTGGCGGGAGTGACGGTCGAGGCGATCCTCACGCCTTCTGGGGGAGGGGTGTCCGTCATCAACTCATGCACGACGGGTGTGTTGGGCCAGTGTTCGCTGATACGGGGGGCGATCAGCAAGTCCAAGGCCACGGCGACGATGGAGGTCGACGATGTCACGGCCCCCTGGGATGGGATCCGTACATCGGGCTCCCTGTCGAGGCCGGCGTGAGCGGGCGTGGGCCGGTGCGGCGCCTCGAGGGTGACGGGGGAGCGGTGATCGTGGAGTTCGCCCTCCTGGCCCCGCTGTTCTTCATGTTGATCTTCGGGATCATCGAATTCGGTTGGATCTTCGCCCAGCATCTGGATGTGCGGCACGGGACACGTGAGGGGGGCCGGTTGGTGGCTGTCGACTTCGCCGATGAGGTAGGAGCCGCCGATGCTCAGTTGGACGCGTTGCGTGATGCGATCTGCGCTCGGATGGACCATTCGTCGGGGGCGACTTTGACCTTCGGGCTGTCGTCGACACCCCCGGCGGACGTGCCCCCGTCGACCGATGACTTCGCGGTGGTGTCGGTGTCGGCACCAGCCGAGACGATCACAGGGTTCTTCGATCCGATGTTGGCGGGCTTGACCTTGGACAGTTCGGTGGAGACCCGCCTCGAACAGGACGCACACTGGATCACAGCTCCGTGGGCGGATGTGACGAGGTCGTGTCCATGAGCGGGCGCCGGGGTGACGAGGCCGGGGTGATCCTGCCGTTGACGGCATTGATGCTGGTGGTGCTGGTGGGGGCTGTCGCGTTCGCCGTGGATCTCGGGATCTTGTACAACGAGCGTCGCCAGGACCAGACATCGGTGGACGCCGCGGCGTTGTCGGGCGCACGGTTGATGATCGAAGGAGCGTCGGCGGACGACATCTTCGAGGACATCGTGGAGCTGTCGTACTCCAACCTGTGGTCGCCTGACTTCGATCTGGAGGCCTGGTACGCGATGTGGGACGGCTGTGCGGACGGGGCCGCGGCGGGAGCGGGGTACGGAGACGTGCTGGCGTTGTCGTCGGGGTACACCTCACCCGGGGGGACAGTGTTCGGGGGCACTTCGGTGGAGTGCGTGACCTTCGACGATGCGGCCGATCCTGCTCGGATGCGGGTGCACCTACCCGACATCACCGTGGATGCGGTGTTCGCGTCGGTGTTGGGGGTCGATGGCTGGCCCTCCTCCGCGTTCGCCGAGGTGGGGATCGCCGACCCTCGTGACGTGGGGGGTGTGCTTCCCTACGGGTTGCCCTCGGGTTCGGCGGGCTATTCGGAGGTGTGCATCAAGGCGAGCGTGCAGAGCCCGTCTGTGTGCAAGGGGGGGACCACGGGCAACTACGGGCCGTTGGACCTGTCGGTGTTCGGTCTCCTCGACGCACCCACCGACTGTGCGGGCACCAGCTCGTCGGCATCGCGCACCGTGATCAACACGGCCCAGGGGCTGGACCACATGTTGTCCGTCACCGACGGCGACCCCCCGATCTCCACCCCGATCGTCGCCGAGCAGGCCGAGTGCAACGGAGACCAGGCCGACGACCCCAACACGGCGGACACCGACACCGGCGTGGACACCAACGGGTTCAGCTTGGGCATGCTCGGTCACACCGGAGAGTCGGTCGGGTCGATCGACCTTCCCTCGGGGGTGGACGGGCGCCTGCGGGGGATCTCACCGGCGTTGGATGCCGTCTATGAGCCGGCCACGACCAACACGATCGTGGTCCAGCCGACCCGGGAGATCGAGGATGTGCCGCTGTGGGCGTTCCTCTCCGATGATCTGGTACCCGGTGTCGACCCGGCCAACACGGTGCCGGTGCGGTGCCTGCCCGAGGTGTACGACACCTTCGCATCCCAGGCCGCATTGGAGGACGTGCTGGACGACTTCGGGTTGGGGTCCGCCCAGTACGGGTGGTGGACGGCCAGCCTCACCTACCCGGTGAACCTGGCCACCACGGCCAACCTGCGGGGCTGCTTCGACGACTACAACACGGGCCTGCTGGTGCCCGGGGTGCCCCCGTCGGGCGTGCCATACGAGGCGGTCCTGTTCGGCAAGGATTCGATCACCGGTGACGCCTACACCGACGGTGACGGCATCAGCCACACCGTCTATGACATCGAGTACTCGCGCCGGTTCGGGTGGATGCCCGTCATCTGGGACAACACCTTCCCCAACGGGACCTCCGAGGTGCACTTCAAGACCTTCGCTCCCGTGTTCATCAACACCATCTTCTCAAAGTGCCAGGGGACGGGCTACTGCGACATGATCCACAGTCCCGGTGAGGCCATCGTGGGCTCGGCCATGGCCGCCAACGACAAGCTCGACGCCGCCACCGGGTTCAACATCCAGATGCCCATGCTGCCCCTCGAGGTTCGCGACAGCATGCAACGCCAGCTCACAGACGTCCCCCCCGTCCAACTGCTGCGCTGATCCACCGGGTCGGGCGGGAGAGGTAGGGTCGCGCCCGTGGCGGAGCACACATGAGGCCGTTCCGGGCCAGGATGCCGCGAAAGTTCGTGCTGGGTGTGGTCCTGGTGGCCGGCCTGGTGCTGCCGGTGTTGTCGGCTGCGCCCACCCCGGCAGCACCGGATGCAGGGGCTACCCCCGCAGAGCTGCGCCTCAACCACATCCAGGTGAAGGGCTCGCACAACAGTTACCACGTCGAACCGGGCCAGGGTGCCATCGACGTGATGATCAAGTTCCGGCCCGACGCCTACCTGCTCCAGTACAGCCATGACCCGCTCACCGTCCAGTTCGAAGACCAGGGCGTGCGCCAGATCGAACTGGATGTGTATGCCGACCCGGCCGGTGATCTGGCGTACCCTCCCAAGGGAACCCCGGGATGGAAGGTCGCCCACATCGAACAGGTCGACATGAGGTCGACCTGCCCCCTGCTCACCGACTGCCTGGAGGAGATGCTGGCCTGGTCCGACGCCAACCCCACCCATGTCCCCATCACGGTTCTCCTCGAGCTCAAGGACACCGATGACATCCCCATCGGCGGCCACGTGCCCGTCCCCATCGACGCGGCCCTCCTGCACGATCTCGACTCCACCATCCGCCAGGTCATCCCCGAGAACCGGCTGGTCACCCCTGATTTCGTGCGGGGAGTGGGACGTGCCGGTGGCGCCGACGGCTCGGGCACGGTGTACCCCGACGTCAACACGGCGGTCACCACTGTCGGCTGGCCGCTCCTGGACGACGTGCGGGGTCGGTTCCTGTTCCTGCTGGACAACAAGCGCGGCGAGTACCTGGACGGCGATCCCATCCTGGCGGGCAGGGTCGCCTTCCCGCCCTCGTCGCCCGGGCAACCCGAGACGGGGTTCGTCAAGCGGAACGACAGCGTCGCCGACCACGATGCCATCGTGGACGCGGTGGAGGCGGGGTACCTGGTGCGAACCCGGGCCGACTATCCGGTGGAGACAGGGCTGAGCGGTGACGACACGGACCTGTTGTCGGCGTTGGATTCGGGAGCGCACTTCGTGAGTGGCGACTACCTGACCCCCACCGACTACGAACGCTACGACGCCGCCTTCGCGGCCTACTACGGCCTGGCCTTCGATCCGACCCGACCGCCCTACGAGACGGTCGTCCCGGGGGGCCAGCCGGTGCGCTGCAACCCGAGGACAGCGCCCCCCGGCTGCACCAGTAGTGCCCTGGAGGATCTCCCGCTCGAGCCGACGACCACCACGACGGCGACACCTACGACTGCGGCGCCGGGCTCGACGACCGAGCCCCCGAATCCCACGACGACCTCGACCACCGGAGCCACCTCATCGGCCCCTGCGCCGCCGACCCCGGCGGCCACACCGCAGATCCGGTCACCGGCCTATACCGGTTGACGCCGGTTCACGCTGCCACGGAACGGGCGGTCTGAGCGGTCTCGGCGTCTGGCTCCGGGGTGATCGCAGAGATCTGGTCAGCCGGGAGCCCGCTGGCCAGCTCGGCGACCCAGGCCTGTAGCTCGAGCTCGGAAGCCCGCCGCCGGTAGGAGCCGGCCAGCACGGAATCGAGGGCCCTGGCCTGGCTGCGCATTCCCCTGGCCCGACCACGGAGCCGGGCGGCGGTCTCCAGCTTCGATTCGTCCACCGTACTGCCGGGTGTCGGACGGTCGATCAGCGTGGTAGCCATGGCGAGCCCTTTCCCGGGCCCGTGAGAGCCCTGCGTTCCCCCACCGCACGGTTGCGGGGCGACACCATCTTGAACAGCAGCCGAACGCCCGGCCTTCCCCTACCGGAGGTGACCTGGGTCACTTCTCACCAGGCAGCTAGCTCACCTTGGTCCGGTTGTTGGTCAGCGCCCGCTCGGGAGGGCGTCCGTACTGCCGGCGGAACAAGGTGTAGGCGACCAGACCCGCCGGAAGCGGAAGCCAGTAGCTGTAGAGGCGGTAGGCGAGGGTGGCCAGGAGAGCCTCCTGGCCGGGGATCCCTGCCAGGGTCAGCGTGGCTGTCAGTCCGGCCTCGACGAAACCCAGGCCACCGGGGGTGACGGGGACCATGGCCAGGACCGCCGACACGGCGTATGCGAGAAGAACGAGGCTGAGACGGGGTTCGCTGCCGATGGCAAGCAGCGCCGCCACCAGCACCAGGTAGTCGAGTAGCCAGTTCCCCACCGCAGCCAGCAGTGCGAGGCGCAGGTTCCCGCCGAGGGTTCCCACGATCTGGTTCCGTTGCTCGACCAGTCCCTCCACGGTGATGCCGCCCTGACGGCCCAACTTGGCCATCACCCAGTGGTTGGCGGCCTCCACCCAGCCACCGACCTTGTGGAGGAGACGGTCGGAGCGGGTCACGGCGAGACCGGCCACGAACATCACGATGAACACGGCGGCTCCGCCCCAGGCCACGTGCACCATCCCTTGGGGGACCGGCGACCCGAGGAAGCCGACAAGCAGCGCCACCACCGGCAGGGCGAAGAGCACCCAGGCGGACATGAGACCGGTGGCGCCGAGGGTGGACACGGCAGGCGCGGTGGCGACACCCGACACCGAGAGCATGCGCAGCTGGAGGGCGGCCCCGACCGGACCGCCTCCGGGGACGATCTTGCTCACGGCGTTGCCCGAGAGCTGGGCTGTCCCGGCCACGAACCAGGGAACCCTGGGCAGGGAGATGCGTACCAGCGCCCACAGGCAGGCCACGCTGCCGGCCTCGAGGGCGAACATGGCGATGAACCACCACCAGCGCACGTCGCGCAGGCGGGGTAGCTCGGACCACACAGCCACCAGGCGCGGTGCCAGCGCGTAGAGCGTGATGGCGGCCACCAGCATGAACGCCACCCGCGCCACGATGCGCCAGGGTGAGGTGTGGGCCCGGCGGGCGGCTTCACCGGTGGCCTCGATGACCGCTTCGACGTCGTGGCGGAGCCACGAGTGGCCGTCGTCGGCGCCAACAGAGCCAGCCGCTGGCTTCTCGCCCTCGTGGGTCACCCGTCCATGTTGGCCCCTGGCGCGGCGTTCGCGGTGTTCTTCGCCCTCGGGGACACCGCCGGGACCGTAGCGGCTCAGGTGCTGGCCACGAACTCGACCACCACCCGGGCCAGTTCGGGCCCCCGGTCCTCCTGGAGGAAGTGCCCGCCGCCTTCGATGGTGGTGTGGGCACGACCGGCCGCTCCAGGGATCAGCGAGCGTAGGGCGGCGTCGCCCCCTGCGGTGATGGGATCCGCGTCGCTGAAGGCGGTCAGGAAGGGCTTGTCCCAGGTCTTGAGCACCTCCCAGGCGGCGCGGTTGGCCTCCGCTGCGGGATCGTCGGGGGTGATCGGTACCAGCACCGGGAACTGCCGTGCCCCCTCCTTGTAGGTCTCGTCGGGAAAGGGGGCGTCGTAGGCCGCGATCACCTCGGGAGCCAGGGAGGTGGTGGTGGCACCGTCCACGATGGCTCCGACCGGGAAGGTCTCGGATCTCCTGGGAGAAGCGCCTCCAGGCCATGAAGGCCTCGCCGGGGTCGAGGTCGCCGGTGGGCAGGAACGTGTTGGCGGCCACGATCCGGGCGAAGCGGTCGGGCTGTTCGGCAGCGACCCGGAGCCCGATGAGGCCGCCCCAGTCCTGGCAGACGAGGGTGATGCCGGACAGGTCGAGGGCGTTGACGAAGGCGTGCATCCAGTCGACGTGGCGCTGGTAGGTGTAGTGGGTGCGTCGCGTGGGCTTGTCCGATCGGCCGAAGCCGATGAGGTCGGGGGCCACGGCCCGCAGGCCGGCTCCGGTGAGCACCGGGATCATGTGGCGGTAGAGGTAGCTCCAGGATGGTTCGCCGTGGAGAAGGAGCACCGGTGCGGCATCGCCGGGCCCCTCGTCGAGGTGGTGCATGCGGAGGCCTGTTCCTCCTTCGGGGTCGGGCACCTCGACGTAGCGGGGGGCGAAGGGGTAGTCCGGGAGGTGCTCGAAGCGTTCGTCGGCGGTGCGCAGGACGTCCATGGCGGCTCCGTTCGTGGCAGGTTCCCTGACACTACCGTGCTCACGGGTGTTGCAGTGCTGGGCCGTCGTCGTGGGCCATGATGGCAGGGCCAACCCCGGGAGTACCGGGAACCACTCGAGATCGGAGCCGTGATGGGCTGGAAGGTCGTGGTCGATTTCGACCTGTGTGAGAGCAACGCCGTGTGCATGGCCATCGCCCCGGAGGTCTTCGAGGTGCGTGAGGACGACTGCCTCTACGTACTGGTGGACGAACCACCGGACGGGCTGCGGTCCAAGGTCGACGAGGCCGTGCTGCGCTGTCCCAAGCAGGCCATCTCGGTCGTCGAGAGCTGACCGGCGCGTCGTCCGAGCGGCCCGGAGCCTCGACCGGTGACCGACGTCGCCGCCCTCCTGTTCGGTGTCACCACCCTGGTGGCAGCTGTGAACTGGTGGGCCGTGGTCCGTCCGGAGCGCCGCCGGGTGGAGTTGGTGGCCAAGCCCGCCACCCTCGTGGCCCTCATCCTGGTCGCCCTGGCCCTCGATCCTGCCGACACCACGGTGCGGGCCTGGTTCGTGGCAGCCCTGGTGTGCTCGCTGGCCGGCGACGTGTTCCTCCTGTTCGCCGAGCGGTGGTTCGTGGCCGGCCTCGCCTCGTTCCTGGCTGGCCACCTGGCATACATCGCCGGCTTCTGGGTCTCGGGAACGGTCGAGTGGTCCCGCCTGGCGGTGGGTGTGGTCCTGGTGGCTGCCGCCACGGCCACGGTGGGGTGGAGGATCCTGACCGGTGTCCGCCGAACCGATCGGAACATGGTGTTACCGGTGGTTGCCTACGTGGCGGTGATCTCGGCCATGGTGGCATCCGCCGTGGGGACGGGGAACCCCTGGGCGGTCGCAGGCAGCGTGTCCTTCTATGTCTCTGACGCCCTCATCGCCTGGACCCGCTTCATCCAGGACCAGCCCTGGGGGCGCCCGGCCATCATCGTCAGCTATCACCTCGGCCAGTTCGGCCTGGTGATCTCGCTGCTCTGAGCAGGCTCTCCCCGGTCAGGAGGTGACCCAGATCTGGGCCAGGGAGAGGATGGTCAGCTCCTGGGGGCGGCCCGTGGTGCCGTCGGGGAACGTCCAGGTGGTGATGTCGCGCACGTTGGAGCGGGCGATCTCGCCCACCTCGTTGTGCACCAGGAAGACGAAGTTGTTCTCGGCGGCCAACTGCTCCTGGACGGTCTTCCAGGCCGCCACCTGTTCGGCGGGGTCGTCGGTGCGGCGGGTGGCGTCGAGGGCGGCGTCGATGGTGGGGTTCTTCGTCCGGGTGATGTTCAGGGCGATCTCTCCCAGGGGAGCAGCGTTGTCGGAGTGCAGGATGAAGTACTCGCGGTCGGGATGCTGGGAGCCCCACAACAGGTTCGAGACGTTCATGTCGTAGTTGCCTACGGCAACGTCGATGGTGGTCTGCTGGGCGGGCACCGAGGACACCTCGACGGTGATGCCCACCTCACCGAGCTGGCGGTCGATCTCCTGGGCCACCTGGAGCTCCTTGGGATCGGTCGAGATCTCCAGCACGAAAGAGATGGGCTCGCCGTGCTCGGCCTCGTAGTCGGCGGCGAGCTCGCGGGCCCGGTCGGGGTCGTGAGTGGCGAAGGCCACACCCTGGTTCCAGGGTGAGCCCTCACGGAAGGGGCCGTTGGCCACCCGGAAGCGGCCGCCGTAGACGGTGTCGGCGATGGCCTGCTTGTCGATTCCCAGGGCCACCGCATCGCGTGCGGTGGGATCCTGGAAGGGCGGCCGGCCGGTGTTCAAGATGGCGCTCATCTCGGAGTTCTCACCCTCGGAGTCCAAGAAGACCTGGTAGTCGGCGTTGGCCTCCAGGTCGGCGATGTCGTCGGCTGCGGTGGCTTCCATGATGTCGAGGTCACCGGTCTCGAGGAGGCGGCGGCGTTCGGTGGGATCGGGGATCACGCGGAAGGTGATCTCGTCGAGCAGGGGGAGGTCGTCGCGCCAGTAGTTGTCGTTGCGACGAACGGTGAGGTGGGAGTCCTGATCCCACTCCTCGAACACGAAGGGGCCGGTTCCGACCGGCTGGCGGGCTCCGTCGGGATCCTCGTACTGGCTGGGGGCGGCTACGAAGCCCGGTTGGGCCGACAGCACGTGGGGGAAGGTCGAGAACGGCCTGGTCATGGTGACTTCCAGCGTGCGGTCGTCGATCACCTCGGTCTCCTGGACGAAGCCCAGTGAGGGCCCCCAGATCAGCGATGCCCTCATCTGGTCGAAGTGCACCGACAGCGCCTCGGCGTCGAGGGGGGTGCCGTCGTGGAACTCGACGCCTTCGCGAAGGGTGATCGTCCAGGTGGTGAAGTCGTCGTCGGATTCGATGGCTTCGGCCAGGTAGGGGTGGATCTCGCCGTCGGCGCCGTAGGCGGTGAGCCGGTCGAAGAACGACGAGGCCACCACGTAGCCGGGCGGGTCCCACAGCGAGGCCGCGGGCTGCCAGCCGATCGACTCGAGGCTGATGCCGAAGGCCAGGCTTCCTCCGGCCTGGGGAACCAGCGAGGTGGTGGTGGTGGCGTCGGCCCCCGAGGACTCAGAGCTGTCGGTGTCCTCGCTGGACCCGCAGGCCGCCGCCACCAGGGAAGCGACCAGTGTGATGGTGGCGAGGGTTCGCAGTTGCCGCACTTGGTTCCTCGTTTCGGGGTCGAGTCGTACCGGACGCCGGTTCCGGTTCCGGTTCTGGCCATTGTCGTCGCTGCGGCCTCCGGCCGCCAGCAGCCGGTGGTGAGGTCGGGTACGCTCCTTTGCGGCGAAGCCCCGAGTCGCCGGTACGCAGGCCCGACGAGTGGTGCCCGGAGCGGTATCACCCAGAGAGGATGGTTCCCATGCGACCGACAGCGGGGCGAAAGCCGTACGGTGCCCGATCTCACCGGCACACCCGGTTCCGGGAACGAGGTGTCGCCGTTCTGTTGGCACCTCTGGCCGTGATGTCGGTGGCGGCGTGCCGGCCCAAGCCCCTGCCGGAGGCACCGGACTGCCCCGTGTTCCCGGCCGACAGCTACTGGAGCGCGGACGTCCGCGACCTGCCCGTCCACCCGCGCTCGGAGGCCTGGGTGGCCAGCATCGGCACCGGGTCCGAGTTGCACATGGACTTCGGCTCGGGCACCTGGGACGGTGGGCCCATAGGGATCCCCTACACCACCGTCGGCCCCGAACAGCCCGACGTGGCCGTTTCCTTCGAGTACGCCGATGAGAGCGACCCGGGCCCCTACCCGGTGCCTGAGGGTGCTCCCATCGAGGGCGGGCCGGCGGCCACCGGTGACCGTCACGTCCTGGTGGTCGACACAGAGACCTGCGTGCTCTCCGAGTTGTATGCCGCCTACCCCCAGCCCGACGGTTCCTGGGAGGCGGGCTCAGGTGCGGTGTGGGACTTGCGCTCCCATGCCCTGCGTCCCGCGGGGTGGACCTCCGCCGACGCGGCCGGGCTGCCGATCCTGCCCGGGCTGGTCCGCTACGACGAGGTCTCCGCCGACCAGCTGGACCACGTGCTGCGCTTCACCGCTCCCGCCACCCAACGGGCCTACCTGTGGCCCGCCCGCCACTTCGCGTCCTCCAGCACCGACCCCGACCGGCCGCCCATGGGTGCCTGGTTCCGGCTGAAGGCGTCGGTCGAACCGGCGGACTTCCCCGCCGAGGTTCAGCCCATCGTGCGGGCCATGCAGGTCCACGGGATCATCCTCGCCGACAACGGCTCTCCCTGGTACGTGTCGGGCGTGCCCGACGAGCGCTGGGACAACGACTCCTTGCACGCCCTCGACGTGCTTGGCGGATCTGACTTCGAGGCGGTGGACACGTCGACTCTGATGGTCGACCCCGACAGCGGCCAGGCGACGAACTAGGCGCTAGCCCTTGCCGTCGGTTCCACCTCGTGTCTCGCCGCGACGCCAGGCGACGGTGAAGCAGCGGTCATCCAAGGAACCGGGGGACCAGCGGCCCCACAGCCCCCAGGCTGCCCCCGCCGTGCGCTGGAGCCAGGCCGCGGACTCGGGTGCTTCGATCCGGCGGACCACCTGGCGGATCCCTCCCTCGTGCACCACGTAGCCCGCCCACACGCCGGGGAAGTCCTTGGGGGATCCCACCTCGGTCACCACCACTCCGCGCCGGCGCTGCGTGCGGTGCCGGTGGGTGTGGCCGGAGGTGACCAGCAGCCGGGGCTGAGCCGCGGCCACCAGGTCGAGGAAGTGCCGCGCCTGAGGGGATGGGATGCCCGGAGGCCAGAACCAGTTCACCGGTAGGCGCTGAAGCTGGTGGTGGATGACCAAGAGGACGGGGTTCGGGGTCCCACCCACCAAGTCGGCCACCTCACGGGCGCGAGCATGATCGATCCGACCCCGGCTGTGGCCGGGCACGGTGGTGGGAGCGAGCACGACCCTCAGGCCCGGGAGGTCCAGTGCCGTGGGCTCCTCGTGCAGGGCGAGGCCCGCGCGCGCTGCGCCCTGGGCCGGTGTGAGGGCACCCGGGACGGTCTTGGTGTCGTGGTTCCCGCAGATGGCGTCCACAGGGAGGTCCAGGTGGCCCAGGACGGCGCGGGCCTGGTCCCACTGCTCGGGCTGGCCGCGGTCGGTGATGTCTCCTTTGACGATCAGGTGCCGGGCGCCCCATGCCGCCAGCTCCCGGCAGGCGGCCCGGGCGCAGCGCAGCGGGTGCGGGTCTTCGCCCGGAGCCAGCTGCTCGCGCATGCGCCTGCGGACGTCGAAGTGGTCGATGCCCAGGTGGAGGTCGGAGAGCGTGGCCAGGCGGAACAGCTCGGCTCCGGGTGGTGGGCTCAGGGTGGAGAACCGAAGTGGACGCCTCGTCGGGCCCGCGCCCACCAGGATCGCCTCGTAGGGGCGGTCCGGCTCCAGACCTCCCATGGTCACCGTGCCCGGCCCTCCGGTCGAGACGAGCCGGTGCTCGACGGTCAGCTCCCGGGGGTCGTCGCGGGCACGGATCTCGACGGTGACCTCGCCTGGGTCCAGTGCACCCCAGCTCACCTGCACGCTGCGGTCCTCGACCGCCATGATCCGCGGAGCGACTGGAAGGGGAAGGAGGCGGGAAACCATGCCGGTCAGCTGCCGGCGGAGTCACCGTCGAGCTGGGCGACCCGGATCGAGGTCGTCACCTGGCGGGCCAGCTCATCGGCCAGCCGCTCGGCACCGGCAGGAGTGAGGTGAACCGAGTCGAGGCTGCGAACCTGTTCCGGGATGCCGTCCTCACCGGGGAGCTCGAAGGCGTAACCCCCCTCGCCGTCGGACAGGGCATCGGTGCCATCGATCAGCACCACACCGGTGAAGTCCTCGGCCAGGCGCCGGTTGATCTGGCGGAACTCGCGCACCCGGTACTCGCCTTCCTCGCCGAGCATGGGTGGAGGGTTGACCCAGTACACGTCGGCACCGGACTCGGCCAGCAGGCGGTGCAGCGCCCGCGCTTCTCCCTCCCAGGCCTGGAAGAACTGGGGGGTGTAGCCCTCCACCTCGACGCCACCCTGGTTGACCCACAGGTCGGTGGAGGCATAGTTGCCGACGAACAGCACGATGATCACGTCGGGCTCTGTCGTGGCGATCAGGTCAGGGGCGGCACCCTTCCAGTCGAACACCTGTGGAGTGAGAAGGCCGGTCCCGTTGCGGGCCTCGTTGACCACCTCGACGTCCTCGACGCCCGGTCGTGCCTCCAGGGCCTCCTCCAGGTAGAGGCCGGCCTGGTTCATGATCGAGTCGCCTACCAGGAGCACCCGCACTGGTGGCTCCTCGGATCCTGACGGCGACCCGGTGAGAGCCAGGGCGGCCGCACCGATCATGGCCACCACGATGGTCACGACCCCCGCGGCCAACAGCACCACGCCCCGGTTCCGGCGCAGCGGGCTCACCGGTCCTCCAGGAAGCGGGCCAGCCTCGGTGCCTCCCGGGCCCGTAGGGCCACGTTGACCTGCAACCTCTCCAGGTGCTGGCTCAGGGTGCGCGCACCCTGGGGTACGTCGTGATCCTCGAAGAACGCCACCACCTCGTCGGCCACCTCGGGGGCGGAAAGCGATCTGACCCCCTCGAGGAGGCGGACGATCGCGTTCGATGGATAGCGCTCGCCGATCTCGTCCCAGTGCTCGCTCACCCAGGACCAGGCGATGGGTCCGTGTTGTCGGTTGGTGAGAGCCCGGCGGACGACGTAGGGCGCGTCCTGGGTGCGGACCTCGTCGGTCAGACACAGGCCCAGCAGGCGTTCGATCTCGGGCTGTCCGGGGAAGTCGGCGAGTGCCCGCAGGTACCGTTGCTCGTCCTGGGGTGTAGGGGCGTCTCGGAACCGGGTCAGGTACTCCTCGAAGTCTGTGGCGTCACCCCGGGAAGCGACGACGTCTATGGCCGATGCCTCCATCGACGGGTGCACCTCGGCGAGCGCGTCGTGGCGGTCCGAGCCGTACACGATCTCGCGGGCGGTGACGTATCCGCCGTCGTCTCCGCCCAGCACTGCCGCGTTCTCGAACAGGAGGGCTTCGAGCTCGTGCTGGCGGTCGTCGGCGCTCTCACCCGCCCACCGAGCAGGGACGGTGTCCAGCAGAGCTCTGATTCGGGTTCGCAGCAACTCCCGGGGTGTGTCCTCCAGGAGGCGCTCCAGGGTCCTCAGGCCGGCCAGCAGCTTCTGCCACACGGCGAGGTCGGACTCGTTGTTCCAACCTTCGGCCAGGACGAGGAACTCGGAGCCCGGCATCTGGCCGGCCAGCACCGAGGCCCAGGCGTCGTCGACCAGGGCGAACCGCTCACCGGCGGTGAGGATCTCGTCGGCCTTCGCGGCCAGGCGTTCCCACAGTTCGGGGGCGTAGCGCACCCGGTAGAAGCCGCTGGCCCCCCAGTTGACGTGAACCCAGTCGGCACTGTCGAGGGGAACGTCCAGGTGCTCGCCTTCGAGGAGGACCTTCTGCAGTTGTTGGGCTCCTCCCCCACCCGAACGGAGGACGACAGGGACCAGCCAGCGGGTGGAGCTGGTACCGCCGAGGTAGGTGAAGCGCTCCTGGCGGAGGCGGATACCGGTGCTGGTGGGCTCGACGTGCACCAGTGGGAAACCACCCTGGAAGATCCACGAGTCCATCAGGCGCCTCACCGGTTCGTCGGTGACGGCGTCGATCGCGTCCCACAGGTCGGTGGTGTCGGTGTTGGCGTACTGGTGCTGGCGAAGGTAGGAGCGGATGCCGGCGCGGAAGGCGTCCTCGCCCAGGTACTGCTCCAGCATGCGCAACACCGCGCCACCCTTCTCGTAGGTGAGCACGTCGAACATCCCCTCGGCATCGTCGGGGGATATGACCTCGTACTCGACGGGCCGGGTGGTGGTGAGGGCGTCCACGTCGAACGCGGCGGACCGCTCGTTGCCGAAGGCCACCCAGCGCTCCCAGTCGGGTCGGAAGGCGTCGGTGCAGGCCACCTCCATGAACGTGGCGAAGGCTTCGTTCAGCCAGATGCCGTTCCACCAGCCCATCGTCACGAGGTTGCCGAACCACATGTGGGCGATCTCGTGGCTGATGACGTCGACCAGACGTTGCCGCTCGGGTTGGCTGGTCTCGTCGGGGTCGATGAGCAGGAGCACCTCGCGGAAGGTGACGCAGCCCATGTTCTCCATCGCCCCGAAGGCGAAGTCGGGCACGGCCACCAGGTCGAGCTTCCCCCCGGGTAGGCGATGCCGTAGTACTCCTCGAAGAAGCGGAGAGCGTGGGCGCCACCTCGAGCGGCGTACCGGGCCAGGTGTTCCCGGCCCTCGCGGTGCACGACCCTCACCTCGACGTTGTCGACCGTCACCGGATCGGTGGCCACCAATGGACCCACCACGAAGGCCACCAGGTAGGTGGACATGACCATGGTGTCGGCGAAGTGGATGGTCACCGTGCCGTCGTCGCCGGGGGTGCGTGACAGCTCTGCGGCGTTGCTGAACGCGGCCATCCCCTCGGGTACGACCAGAGTCACCGCGAAAGCCGCCTTGCGGTCCGGTTCGTCCCAGCACGGGAAGGCTCGGCGGGCGTGGGTCGCCTCCATCTGGGTGGTGGCCAGCACCACCTCGCGACCCTCGTCGTCCTCGTAGGTCGACCGGTAGAAGCCGCGGAGATCGTCGTTGAGCACCCCCGCGAAGTGGGTGGTCACGTACCAGGTGCCCGGGGTCAGGGGCGACCCGAGTTCCAACGTGGCCCGCTCGCGCTCGGGGTCGAGGTGGACGACGGCCTTCTGGCCGCCTGCTCCCGAGAGGTCGTCGGCTACGGCGGCCTCGGTGATGTCCAGCTCGGCGGCGTTGAGGATCACGGCGTCGATGGCTTCGACCACGGTGACCTCGGTGGTGCACGTCCCCCGGAACACCCCGGCCACCAGGTCTGGTATCAGTGTGAGGTCGTAGCGGACGGGCACGACCGCACGTGGGAGTCGGTTGGGAGCCTGGGTTCGGCGGCGGTCGGCTCGGCTGACAATGGTTCGGCGGGTGGAGGGTCGGGCACGGTGCTCATGGTCACGTCCCGGCGGAGCGTACCGCCGGGGATGGGCCGGGTGGTGGCGCAGCGTGCCGCAGGCGGGGTGAACTCACACCATCAGCGCGTCGAGGGCCTCGGCCAGCTGGGCCTGGTGGCGGTCGACCATGGCTTCGGTCGTGGACGGGCACATGAGGGCCATGTTGTGGAACGGTGTCAGCAGAACTCCGCGGTTGAGAGCGTGCAGGTGCAGGTAGGCCTCGAGCTGGTGATCGGTGGCGAGCGCGGCCTGGCGCCCGTCGCGGGGTGGTGCGCAGAACCAGTACTCGGCCCGGCAGCCCAGCCGTTGGACGGTCCAGTCCAGGTCGTGGCGGGCGACTTCGGTGGCCACTCCCTCGGCCCAGCGGGCGGCCAGTGCGCCGGTGGCGTCCCAGGAGTCGTCGGTGAGTACCTGTCCCAGGCTGGCGCGCACCGCTGCCAGCGACAGGGCGTTGCCGGCCAAGGTGCCGCCGATCCCGCTGACGTCGGCCTCGTCGGCCTCCACCACTCCCGCGCTAGCCGCCGCAGCTATCTCAGCGGTCATGCCGAAGGCACCCACGGGCACTCCGCCGCCGATGGCCTTGCCCAAGGTGATCAGGTCGGGCTCGAGTCCGGCAGTGCGAGTCATGCCGCCGGGGCCGGCACACATCGTGTGGGTCTCATCGATCACCAGCAACGTGCCGACTGCACGCGTCAGCGCACGCAGCCCCTCGTGGAAGCCGTCGTCGGGGAGCACGATCCCGATGTTGGTGAGCGCTGGCTCGGCCAGAACCGCGGCCACATCGCCCTGCGCCAGCACCGCCTCGAGAGCCTCGAGATCGTTGAAGGGCACGACGTCGGTGGTCCTGGCGGGGTCCACCTGGGGTCCCACGCTCCCGGGTCGGGCCACCACGTGGCCGCGCTCGTCCAGTACCGCCAGGGTCTCGTCGACGGTGCCGTGGTAGCACCAGTCGAACACCACGATCCGGTCCCGGCCAGTGTGGTGGCGGGCGATGCGCAGGGCGAAGCGGTTGGCGTCGGTGGCCGACAGGGTCATCTGCCACTGGGGCAGGCCGAAGCGCCGGGCCAGCTCCTGACCCACCCAGGGAGCGTCCGGGGTGGGCAGCATGGTGGTGAGACCCCGGGCGGCCTGGCGGGCGACTGCCTCCACCGTGGGCCCGGGGGCATGGCCGGCCATGGCGCCGGTGTCGCCCAGGCACAGGTCGGCGTACTCGTTGCCGTCGACGTCCACCACGGTGGCCCCCTGGGCGTGGGCGGCGAACACCGGCCACGGTCCGGGCCAGCGGCTCATCCAGTTCATGGGTACGCCGCCCAGGAGGTGGGTGCGGGCAGCTTCGGCCAGCTCCCGGGAGCGCTGGTGCTGGGTGGCGAAGCGGTCGCGTTCAGCGTCCAGCAGCTCGCTCAGGCGGTTGCGGTCCAAGGAGGCCATGTCCGAGATGGTACGGGCCGGCGGGTGGGAAGCGGTCGGGACGGCGTCAGCACCAGCCGGTGGCGCTAGCGTGCGGCGCGCCCCCATCGCCCCAGGAGCGTCCCATGACCGCACCCACCTTCGACGTCGTCGGCATCGGCTCGGCCATCGTCGACGTCATCGCCCACGCCGACGACAACTTCCTGGCCGAGCACGGCATGGTGAAGGGCTCGATGCAGCTCCTCTTCAGCGAGGAGGAGGCCGAGCGCATCTACGCCGCTCTGCCCCCGGCGGTGGAGTCCTCGGGCGGCTCCTGTGCCAACACCATGGCCGGTCTGGCCTCCTTCGGGGGCGCCGGGGCCTTTGTGGGCGTGGTGCGCGACGACCAGCTCGGTAGGGTCTTCGGCCACGACATGAGTGCCATCGGGGTGCACTACGACCTGGCGCCGGCCACCGAGGGCCCGGCCACCGCCCGGTGCATGATCGTGGTCACCCCCGATGCCCAGCGCACGATGAACACGTATCTGGGGGCGGCCTCGGGCCTGACGCCCGCTCACATCGAACCGGCCCTGGTGGCCGGCTCCCGTGTCGTCTACCTGGAGGGCTACCTGTGGGATCTGCCCTCGGCCAAGGCGGCCATGGTGCGTGCCATGGAGGCGGCGGCCGCCGGTGGCGCGGCAGGTGGCCTTCACCCTCTCGGACGGCTTCTGCGTGGACCGTCACCGAGACGAGTTCCTGGACCTGGTCGAGGCGCGCGTCGACATCCTCTTCGCCAACGAGTCAGAGATCCTGTCCCTGTACCAGGTCGACGAGTTCGACGACGCACTCCAGCTCGTCCGAGGGCACTGCGACGTGGCCTGCCTGACACGCTCTGAGAAGGGCTCGGTGATCGTGGCCGGGGATGAGCTCCACGTCATCGACGCGGTACCGGTGACCCAGGTGGTGGACACCACCGGAGCCGGTGACCTCTACGCTGCCGGCTTCCTCTACGGCTACACCCACCACCACGACCTGGCCACATCGGCCCGCCTGGGCTCGTTGGCTGCCGCAGAGGTCATCGGCCACGTGGGGGCCCGCCCCGAGGTCCCGCTGGCCGACCTGGCCAGCGGGGTGCTCGACGGGTGACCGGCGATCGAGGGCTGACCGGTTGATGGCCAGCTCGCGTTGGAGATACAGATAACCCTCGTTATCATCGGGGCATGATCTCCGGGGGGATCAGTGCCGATGTCGTGGCCGAACGTGACGACCCTCTGCGGTCCCGCCTGGTGGAGGCGGCAGCCGAGGTCTTCGCCGAGAAGGGCTATGAGCGCGCCGGGGTACAGGAGATCGCCAGCCGGGCTGGGCTGACCACGGGTGCCATCTACGGTCGCTTCTCCGGCAAGGCCGAGCTACTCGCCGAGGCCATCGCCGCCGAGTCCGTCGGTCAGATGGCTGAGCTGTTCTCGGGCGGTGCGAGCACCCTCGACGCCCTCGAGGTGATCAGGGCCGCAGGGGTTGCACTGCCCCAACGGTCGTCGCGCAAGCAGTTCCTGCTGCTCGAAGCCTTCGTGGCGGCACGCCGTGACCCCGAGCTCGCCTTGGTGATGCAGCGCCACTTCCAGGACGTACGGACCACCTTCACCCGCCTCGTCGAGTTGGCCTCCCGAACCGGTGAGCTCGACCCGGAACTGGACACCGACGCCGTGGTCCACTTCTGCCAGGCCGTGGCTCTGGGGTTCCTTCTCCACGAGGCGGTGGACGCCCCCGCGCCCGGCGACGAGGCCTGGGCCAGGCTCATCGAGCGCCTCGTGGACGCTCTCCGACCGGGCCCCGGAACCGACTGAACCACCAGAACACCAGCAAGCACCGAAACCCAGCACCGAACGCGGGCAACGCACCGCCCGCCCCCAGGAGGGGACAATGCCAGAGCACCGTACCGCCCCGGCGTTCCACAGCGACGCCCAGATCCTCGGCCGCCGCGACGTCGACGACCTCGATGCCATCATGGACGTGGTCAACCGCGACGTCCACGAACTGGTCCACACCGTGGAGGACAACGCCGACGCCATCTTCACCTGGGACTATGCCAAGGGGGCCCGGCCCGCTCTCGACAAGCTGTACGAGAAGGCCAAGACCAGTCAGTGGAACGCCAGCACCGACCTGGACTGGTCCATCGAGGTCGACCCCGAGACCGTGCTGGTCGGTCTCACCCAGGGAGGGCGTGAGGCCGGCCCCTTCGCTCAGCTGGCCGAGTTGGACGGCTCGCCGTTCCGTTCCTTCGGCGAGGCCCAGTGGCGTCAGCTCGGTCTCGAGTCGGTCAACTGGCGCCTCAGCCAGTTCATGCACGGTGAGCAGGGGGCGCTGCTGTGCACGGCCAAGATCGTCGAGACCGTGCCCTGGATCGACGCCAAGTACTACGCCGCCACCCAGGTCATGGACGAGGCCCGCCACGTCGAGGTCTTCGCGCAGTACCTGGACGAGAAGCTCGACGGGCTTCTACCCGGTCAACACCCACCTGAAGCTGCTGCTCGACGACATCATCGCCGACAGCCGTTGGGACATGACCTACCTGGGCATGCAGATCATGGTGGAGGGCCTCGCTCTGGCCGCCTTCGGCTTCATGCACAGGTGACCACAGAGCCGCTGCTCAAGCAGTTGCTGCGCTACGTGATGAGCGACGAGGCCCGCCACGTGGCCTTCGGGGTGCTATCTCGTTGAAGGAGTACTACGCCCGACTCTCCGATGCCGAGCTGCGCGAGCGCCAGGAGTTCGCGTTCGAGGCCGCTGTGCGCATGCGTGACCGCTTCCTCCAGCAGGAGGTATGGGACCGCATGGGCGATCGACGGCCGGGACGGTGATGCGGCTCATGCTTGACAGATCCCTCCGGAGGAGAACGTCTTCCAGCAGATGCTGTTCTCCAAGATCGTGCCGAACTGCAAGAAGCTCGGCCTGCTCGACGCCGGCGACGGTTGGCTGCGTCGGCGCTTCGAGGAGATCGGCGTCATCCAGTTCGAGGACTGGGTGGACACGTCATCTGAGTACGAGAGCCTCGATGCCTTCGCCGCGGCCAGCGGAGAGAGGCTCTAGCTCGAGCTCGCTCAGGATGTGCCCCGTCGCCGGCGGGCTAGCCTCCCGACCATGACCCACGAGTGCTTCGACATCGACGTCACCGACGGGATCGGCCACCTGATCCAGAAGCGCGGCGACGAGCTCAACACGATGACCCCCGCCTTCTGGTACGAGCTACCGGCCATCGTGGCCGAGCTCTCCCAGCGAGGCGACGTGCCCGTGTGCTCGTACTCTCCTCCACCGGCAAGCACTTCTCCGCGGGCATGGACCTGGCCGTGTTCACGGGCGGCGGCGGCGGCGGCCTCGGTGGCGGTGAGGCCACCAGCGAGGTGGGTCGCCTGCGGGCTCGCAGGTTCGCCTGACGGTCAAGCACCTCCAGGACAGCTTCACCGCGCTGGAGCAGGCCCGCATGCCCGTGCTGGCCGCCATCCAGGGTGGCTGCATCGGCGGAGCGGTCGACATGGTCACCGCATGCGACATGCGCTACGCCACCGCGGACGCCTTCTTCTGCATCCAGGAGATCAACATCGGCATGACCGCCGACGTCGGGACCCTCCAGCGGCTCCCCAAGCTGATCCCCGACGGGGTGGCCCGCGAGTGGGCCTACACCGGCGACCGCATCCCGGCCGCCCGGGCCCGTGAGGTCGGGCCTGGTCAACGAGGTGTTCGCCGACCACGACGCCCTGCTCGACGGGGTGCATGGCCATCGCCGCGACGCATCGCCGCCAAGAGCCCGCTGGCCGTCTGGGGCACCAAGGAGTCGATCATCTACACCCGCGACCACTCGGTCGCCGACGCGCTCGAGTTACATCGCCGCGTGGCAGACGGGCATGTTCCAGCCGGCCGACATGCTGGAGACGTTCGCGGCCAAGGCCGAGCGCCGTGACCCCGACTTCGACGACCTGCGCCCCCGTCCTGCCCCCGATCTGAGAAGGCCCGCGCTCAGCCCTGCTGGGAGCGCCCGCGTTCGATGATGTCCTGCCGGCGTTCGGCCAGGCTGGCCAAGAGATCTGAGTCGCGCTGCCACTCCACCGCCCGGGCGCGCTCGACCGCCCAGCCGTCGGCCACGGTGCCCCCGGTGACCTGTTGGTAGGTGTCGCGCAGGAACTGCACCGAGGAACGCGGGATGCCGGAGATGTCGGTGGCCAGGGAGCGGCAGTGGTCCAGCAGGTGCTCGTGCTCGACGACCTCGTTCACCAGGCCCCACTCGTAGGCCATCCGGGCATCGAGGTAGTTGCCGGTGAAGCTGAGCTGGCGGGCCCGGCGGATGCCGATCGCCTGGGGGAGCAGCACCGACAGGCCCCACCCGGGCATGACCCCGACCCGGGCGTGGGTGTCGGCGAAGCGTGGCCCGTTCGCTGGCCACCAGGAAGTCGCAGGCCAGGGCCACTTCGAGCCCGCCGGTCACCGCCGGGCCGTTGATCGCGCCGATGAGGGGAGTGGCCATCGGGGGGATCGGGCCCCTCTGCCCCGGCTCGGGCGTCCAGGCCAGCTCGCCGGCAGCCAACGCCACCAGGTCGAGGCCGGCACAGAAGGCGGGGTCGGCGACCGGTCAACACGATGGCCCCCACGGCAGGGTCGTCGTCGAGGCCACGCAGAGCGGTGCCCAGAGCAGCCAGCAGTGGCCCGTCGAGGGCGTTGCGTTTGTGGGGCCGGTCGAGTGTCACCAGGGCCACGGCGCCTTCCACGGTCACCTCGAGGACGTCGTCGATTCGTTCCGGGTCACCCATGGGGTCAATCACCTTCGTCGAGGGGCGGGCGGAAGTCGAGGGCCAGGTCACCCACGCGGACCAGGGTGGCCGAGATCCAGCCGCCCATCGAGCCGAAGTGCTCGTCCAGGATCGACCCGTCCTCCAGGCACCGCTCGTCCAACTCGTAGCTGCCTTCGTAGGACACCTCCACCGCGTACTCCGGTTCCTCGGTGAGGTCCTCGGGGTACGCGGTCTCCACGGTGGGGCCCGACCGCTCGAGGTGCTCGCTGCCGATGGCGGGGCTCGGTGAGGGCAGGCTGGCCAGCACGGTGCTCAGGTCGGGCACGGCCCCCAGGCGTTGGATCCGGATCACGATCTCGGCGTCGATTCGGGGCAGCTCGTCGGTCGGTTCGCCTATGTACCAGGCCCGGTAGGCGGTCTGGGACCAGGTAGGCCAGAGCAGGGTGATGTCGGCCTGCACCCGCGGGGCAGGCCCTCTCCGGGGAGCCCGTAGGACGTCTCCCAGGTCATGTCGCCCAGCAGGACATCGACGTGGAAGCGCTCCTCGAAGGCCTGGCGTTCCAGGTAGCGCGTTCTCGAAGGCGTCGCGTAGGGCGCCGATGGCGTCGGTGAAGACGTGGTCGAGCATGGGGGCCCGAGGCTAGGCGCTGGCGCCGGCCGGCGGCGCGACCGCCAGGGAGCCCGCCGGCGATGGGGAGCATCCCGAGCGCCAGCGAGGGAGCGTGGGGGCGCAGCCCCCCAGGCGGCCAGCCACTGAGGGCACCGGGGCCGCGCCTCAGGCGGTCGTTGCTGACATGAACGCGATCGGCACCGACATGCCCCTAGCCCGGTGGCGGAGGGTGGCGATGCGTCGACCGGTCTGAACGGCGTCGTGCGCGGGGCCGCACGAGTCGCCGAGTTCCCGGCAGGCGAGGTCCAGGTCGGTGACGGTCACGGCCACACCGAAGAACACTGCCGGTCCGGCCTGGCTCTCTGGATCGGGTTCGTCGGGTCCGACGAGCTCGAGGATCGCCTGACCGACCCGGAAGAAGACCTGGCGTCGGGTCCCCGGCGACGACCCCGAGCCCTGTCCCGGGACGCGTCGCTCCCGGCGGGGCCGCAGACCCGCGCCGGCCAGAGCGGCCACGGTCCGGTCCACGTCGGGGGAGAGGACGACCACGTGGTCGACAGCCAGCGCGCCGTTGGGGTGAAGCGGGGACGCAGGCACGGGCGTCTCGGGATCCGCTGCGGCCGTGGTGGTGGTCAGGCCGTCGAGATCGCCGGACCAACCCGAGGGCAGGTCCCGCCACTGCCAGGAGAGGATGCCCCGGCCGGATCCCTCGCCCTCCAACACCACCAGGGTCTCTCCGATGCGGCAGGTTCGGTGATCGTCGACAGCGAAGCCGGATGCGACCCAGGTGTCGGGTTCGTCACCCACCACCAGGGCGTGGAGCGCCGGGGGCCTCGCCGTTTCGATGGTGGCACCGTAGCGGGCGCAAGAATGGTCGGCCGTGCCCCCCCCGTCCGAGCCGACCCCGGCTCTCGATCCTCGAGTCCGGGACCGAATCGACTCCTGGCTCGAGTGGGATCCGGCTCCGGCCGAGCGCGACGAGCTGGCCCGGCTGGTGGCCGCCGGTGCCCACGACGAGCTGGCCGACCGCTTCGCCGGTGACCTGGCCTTCGGGACGGCGGGCATCCGGGCCCCGATGGGAGCCGGGTCGAACCGGATGAACCGGGCGGCGGTGCGGCGGGTGGCGGCCGGCCTGGCCCGGTCGACAGGGGCCGGGGCCCGTGTCGTGGTCGGCCACGACGCCAGGCACCGGTCCCCGGAGTTCGCCACGGAGGTGGCGGCGGTGCTGGCCGCGGGCGGGATCGAAGTCCACCGACTGGCCGACCCCTGCCCCACACCGCTGGTGGCCTTCGCTGTCGACCACCTGGCAGCGGCTGCAGGGGTGATGGTGACGGCCAGCCACAACCCGCCGGCGGACAACGGTCTGAAGATCTACGGAGCCGACGGCGCCCAGCTGGGACCGCCCGAAGATGCCCTCCTACTGGGGGCCGTGGCCGAGGCGACGCCCCCTGTCCCACCGGCGGGATCGGCGGCGGCGGTGCAGATGGTGGGTCCCGACCTGGTGGACGCCTACGTGGCGGCTGCGGTCGCCAGCTGTCCCGACGGTCCCCGGGATGTACGGGTGGCCTACAGCGCGCTCCACGGTGTCGGTGCCCCCCTGGTGGGAGCGGCTCTGGAGGCGGCCGGATTCGAGCCCCCGGTGATGGTGGAGGACGAGTGCAGGCCCGACCCCGACTTCGGAGGGCTGGCCTTCCCCAACCCCGAGGAGACCGCAGCCATGGCCGCGTCGTTGGCCCGCGCCCGCACCGCTCTGGCCGACGTGGCGCTGGCCACAGACCCCGACGCGGACCGCCTCGGGGTTGCGGTGCCCACCCGGGACGGAGAGTGGAGGCAGCTGACCGGCGACGAGGTCGGTGCCCTGCTGGCCGACCACCTCCTGGAACGAGGAGCCGGCCCCGACCGCCTGGTCGTCACCACCTTCGTCTCCTCCCCGCTGGTGGGCGCGCTGGCTCGATCCGTCGGTGTCCACCACGTCGAGACCCTCACGGGGTTCAAGTGGATCGTGCGACCGGCGCTGGCGCACCCGGAGTGGCGCTGGGTCCTGGGCTACGAGGAAGCGCTGGGATACGCGGTCAGCAGCGCGGTGCGGGACAAGGACGGGATCACCGCGGCTCTGGCCGTGGCGGCCCTGGTGGCGGCGCTGAGAGCCGGAGGCACGAGTGTGGAGGAACGCCTGGACGACCTGGCCCTCCGCCACGGCCTGCACCTGTCACGCACCTGGTCGCGGCGTGACGACACGGCTGGGGGAGGGGCACGGCTACGGGCAGGCTACGAGGCGCTGTGCCGCCGACCACCCGACGAGCTGGCCGGTCGGGCCGTCACCGCGGTGGTGGACCACCGGGACCGAGTCGGGCCCCTTCCCCCCACCGACGCCCTGCGCCTGGAACTCGGTGAGGACCTGGCGGTGATCCTGCGGCCGAGCGGTACCGAACCCAAGGTCAAGGCCTACATGCACCGCCGGGTGGACGTCTCCGAACCAGCCCTGCTCGCCGCAGCTCGTCGCCGGGTCGGCGACGAGCTGGCCTCCCTGGCGGGCGCGGTGGCCACGGCGCTGGACGCAGCTCTGGCTGGAGGCGGCGGGGACGGGGTGGATCCCCCGCGGGACTCTGGCCCCGTGTGAACATACGGCCGAATGCTCTTCCCGACCGTCGTCTTCGCCGTGTTCTTCGTCGCGGCCTTCATGGCCAACTGGCTGCTGCGACCTACCCACACCGTGTGGCGTGTGGCCATGATCGCCGCCAGCTGGATCTTCTACGGCTGGTGGAAGTGGTCCTTCGTGGGACTCCTGGTGGCGTCCTCGGTCGTCAACTGGCTCTTCGGCCATGCCATATCGGCAGCGCTCGGCCCCGGTGGTGAGCGCACGGCGGCCAGCCGCTGGGTTGTGCGGGGCGCGGTGGCCGCCAACCTGGCCCTGCTGGGTTGGTTCAAGTACGCGGAGTTCCTGGTGGTCGAGGTGTGGAACCCCCTGCCGGGTCCCGACCTGGACGTCGGCCTGGTGGCGAACATCGTCCTTCCCGTCGGCATCTCCTTCTTCACGTTCCAGGCCCTCAGCTACGTGATCGACCTCGGCCGGGGGCACCAGGAGCGGATGTCGCTCCTGGACTTCTCGCTGTACCTGGCGTTCTTCCCCCAGCTGGTGGCCGGACCAATAGTGCGTGCCACCGAGTTCGCACCCCAGCTGCGTTCCCGTCCCGATCCCCGCCAGATCAACTCGGCACCCGCCTTCGCACTCATCGCCGGAGGCATGTTCAAGAAGGTGGTGGTATCGACCTTCCTGGCTGCCGAGATCGTGGACCCCGTCTTCGGGGCTCCCCAGCAGCACTCGGCCTGGGAGGTCTTGTGGGGGATTCTCGGGTACGCCGTGCAGATCTACGCCGACTTCTCCGGCTACACCGACATAGCCATCGGGTGCGCGCTGCTCCTGGGCTTCCGCTTCCCCCAGAACTTCGATGCTCCCTACACCGCCCGGGGCCTGCAGGACTTCTGGAGGCGGTGGCACATGACCCTGTCGCGATGGCTGCGCGACTACCTGTACATCCCCCTGGGTGGCAACCGGGCGGGCTCGGGGCGCACCTACTTGAACCTGGGGGCCACGATGCTCCTGGGTGGGCTCTGGCACGGTGCGTCCTGGACCTTCGTGGTGTGGGGAGGGATCCACGGTGGCGTGCTGGCCCTGGAACGCCGGCTGCGGGACCGTTGGCGTCCGCTGGGCGTTCCGGCCCCGGTGCGCGACGTGTTGTCGTGGACCTGGACCATGGTGGTGGTGTGCCTGGCGTGGGTGTTCTTCCGGTCCCCCAGCTTCGACCGAGCCTGGGACGTGCTGGGAAGGTTGGTGTCGGGTTGGGGACCGCCGCCCCATCCGGGCGCCAGCCTGGTACAACCCATGGTCATGGCCGTCGTCGTGACCATGTTGGCGGCCCAGTTCGTTCCTGCCTCCGCCGTCGCCCGTGGCCAGGTGGCATTCTCCCGCCTGGGGCTGGCCTGGCAGGCGGCAGTGTTGGGGGTCGGGCTGTTGCTCATCGACACTCTCGGTCCTGAGGGTGTGGCACCGTTCATCTACTTCCAGTTCTAGGACCGCCATGGCCGACCGACTGCTCGTCGAACCCGCTCCCGAGGACCACCGGCTTCCGCCCGACCCTGCTCCGGGGGCCCACCGCCTGGCTGCCGGGCAGGTGCTGGTGGTCATGTTGCTGGCGCTGGTGTTGGGCGCCCTGCTCAACGCGGACCGGATGGTCGAGCGGGCGCGGGAGAAGGACTTCGAGGACGGCTGGCGCGACAACTCGATCTGGGTGTGGTCGCGGGTGCAGGACGTGTCCGGCGCCCTCCTCCTCGATGCTCCCCGTGCCCGGATCGAGACCGCCATCGGTCGGACCGACACCGAGGGGTCCGACGTGGACGAACTGTTGGCTGCGACAGGAGGTGACCCGGCCCCGGAAGGCACCGAGGCCGTGGACCGGCCGCCGGCCGGTGCAACCGACGGGGGCGGCGACCCGGTCGCCACCACCACCACCACCGAGGTGGACCTGACCCCGGTTCTGCGGGCACCCACTGCCACCGAGCCGTTGCGCCTGTGGCTGGGAGGTGACTCCATGAGCCAGGAGGTCGGCGCGTCGATGGCCCGGGCCGTGACCGAGACGGGGATCATCGCAGCCACCATCGATGCCCGGGTGTCCACGGGCCTGACCCGACCCGACTACTTCAACTGGCCCCAGCACCTGGTCGACGAGGTGGTTCCCACCGACCCGGAGGTGGTGGTCATCATGTTCGGGGCCAACGACAGCCAGAACCTGGCGCTCGAGGACGGCACCGTGTGCCAGCGCTTCGAGCAGTGCTGGCTGGACGAGTACCGGAGGCGGGTGGCGGGGACCATGGACCTGCTCCGTGACCGCGAGGCCAACGACCGGTTGGTGATCTGGGTGGGCCAGCCCATCATGGGCCCGGGCTCTGGTGTGGCCGGCATGGAGAACCTGAACGCCATCTACTGGGAGGAGGCCCGCAGCCGCGAGTGGATCCACTACTTCGACTCCTGGTCCTACTTCATCACCCCGGAGGGCGAGTACGCGTACTACCTGCCATCCGCGGACGGCGCTGACCACCAGATGCGCACCGCCGATGAGGTCCACCTCTCGGTGGCGGGGGCCGACCGCCTGGCATGGGAGATCATCGAGGCGCTGGGCGCCGCCGTGGACCTGTCCGCCTGGGCGGGTGAACCTCCGCTCTCGGCGCTGGCACCCGATGACGTCGGCGGCGCGCCCAGAGCTCCCACCCCCCACGGCGGCCCTGCTGGGGTGAGCCGGCCTCATTCCCCGGGCGCGGGTTCGCCGGGGCGGGGTCGGCGGGCCTGCCAGAGCGCCAGGATGCCCCGGCCCAGGCCCGGGACCATCATGACCCGGCCCACCAGAGCGTCACGGCCCCCGCAGGCCACCAGGGCCAGCCCGACCCCTCTGCGTCCCGCGTGCACCTGCCCGTCGACGGCGACCCAGGCCACAGTCCCGGTGAGAGCCTCGGCCTCGACCACCAGGGTGCCGACGGTGGGCAACTCGCCCAGGGCGAGCACGGGGTAGCCGACGGGCAGGCGGGGCCCGAGGCGCTCGGCCAGCGCCCGCGCCCGGGTGGAGGCGCCGTCGTAGAGGAGCACGGCGCCATTGTCGCTCACCCCGGCGGGGGTCCGTAGCATCCGTGGGGATGCGATCACTTGTGCCCGGCCCCGGGGGTACTGGCGGGGTCCCCACCGGCTATCACGCGCCCGAGGCCTTCTCGGCCGCTGTCGCCGACCTGGTGTCCTCTGCCGGCCCCCGGGCCCGGTGCCGAACCATCGGCCACACCGTGGAGGGTCGGCCCATCGATGCTGTCACGGTCTCGGGGGTGGGCGCCGCCGCGGTGCAGGGCACGCCACTCCGGCCCCAGGCCTTGGTGGTGGCGGCGATGCACGGGCTGGAGGTGATCGCCAGCGAGTTGGGTCTGGCGGTCCTGGCGGAGCTGTGCACCCAACCTCCCGTCGGGGCGGCCGCCGCCCTGCTCGCCGACGTGGACGTCACCGTGGTCCCCTGCCTCAACGTGGACGGGCGTACGGCGACGTTGGCGAGCCTCGATGGGGGCTGGGGTCCGGGGCACGGGCTACGCCGCAACGCCCACGGCGTGGACCTGAACCGCAACTGGCCCCTCCCTGCCGGCGTCGGAGACCACTGGCTCCCCTTGGCGGGTACCTCTCGGTCCTGGCTTCCCTGGTATCGGGGTCGAGCCCCGCTGTCCGAACCCGAGTCGGCGGCGCTGGCCGACCTGGCCGAGGAGTTGGCTCCCGTCGTGGTGGTGAACCTGCACTCGACAGGCTGCATCCTCACGCATCCGTGGAGCTCCAAGGTGGAGGCCCCCGTGGACCAGGAGGGCTTCGACGCCATGGTCGCCGCCTTCACCGCCACGCAGCGGTTCCCGTACCGGTCCAAGCAGTCGCGGGCCTGGTACCCGATCGTGGGGTCGTCCAACGACTGGTTCTACGACCATCTGGGGGCTCTGGCGATGACCGTGGAGACCTCGCCCCCGGCCCTGGCGGTGCGCCGGCACCCGGCACGGGCCCGGCACCCGTTCTGGTACGCCAACCCGGACGATCCCGCCACTTGGATCGCCAACGACCTGGCCGGGTGCATCGCCGCTCTCCGGGCAGGCACCCGCTGGCGGGCCCGGCACCCCCGCAACTGATCCGGGGGCGTGCCGGTCGGGTCAGCGGCCGCGGTTGGGCTTGCGACCCTTGTTGGCCTTGTTGCGCCGCGCCTTGGCCCGGGCCTTCTTGGTGCGCTTCGACATGGGTGGCACCCTAGCGGCGCGGAGTTACCGGCTCCCAAGCGGGTGGGCGCCTTTTGTCAAGGGGAAGGGTGCGAGGCGGCCCAGGCCAGCAGGGCATCGGGACCGAGGGCGTTGATGACATCGGTCGGAGCGATACCCATCCCTGCGGCCCGTTCACCCCCCGGCCTGCCAGGTGAGTTGGCCGGGAGCGTGCGCATCGCTGTCGATGGCCACCTTGCAGCCCCACTCGTGCACGAGCGCCAGCGCCTCCTCGGGTGGGTCCTGGCGTTCGGGACGGCAGTTGATCTCGATGGCGGTGTCGAAGCGGGCGGCGGCAGCAAGCACCACCTCGACGTCGATGGCGCTGGCCGGACGCCCCCGACCGGTGAGCTTCCGGTTGGTCAGGTGGCCGAGGATGTCGACGTGGGGGTGGGCGACGGCGGCCACCAGGCGGCGGGTCATGGCGTCGCGGGGCAGAGCCAGAGCGGAGTGGCAGGAGGCCACGACGAGGTCCAGGCGGGCCAGCAGGTCGTCATCGAGATCCAACTCACCGCTCTCCAGGATGTCCACTTCGATGCCGGTGAGCACCCGGAACGGGGCCTGGGCGGCGTTGAGGGCCGCGATCTCCTCGAGTTGCGCTTCCAGGCGATGGCGGTCGAGGCCGTTGGCCACCTTCAGGCGAGCCGAGTGGTCGGTCACCACGAGGTACTCGTGTCCCAGGTCGGCTGCGCTGCGGGCCATGGTGGCGATGGGGGCGCCGCCGTCGGACCAGGTCGAGTGCACATGGCAGTCACCGACCAGAGACGACCGCAGGGCGGCGCCTGCGGAGGTCGTGACCTGGGACCACGGCGTGGCGGGAGTCCGCTCCAGGCCCGCCAGGTAGGTGGGTTCGGTGCCGGCCAGCGCCTCTCGGATCACGCCTTCGGTGGTGGGCCCGATGCCAGCCAGTTCCCGGAGCCGGCCGGTGGCTGCCCGGTCAGCCAACTCGGCGGTTCCCATCGCTGCCACGATCCCGGCCGCTCGCTGGAACGCCCTGACCTTGACTGCGGGGGCGAGGTCGCGGTCGAGCAGGAACACGATGCGCTCCAGAGCCGCCAGGGGGGCCATCGGGGGCTCGGGGCCGATGGCGGGACTGGTGGGACTGGCAGGACTGGTGGGGGAGCGGCTCACCACCAGAGCAGGCTACGGGCCCGCTGGGGACCTCGAGGCTGCCCTCGGATAGCCTCGGGCGGCTATGGAGCGCTTCGGCTTCGTCGGGCTTCCCAACGCGGGGAAGTCCTCCCTCTACAACGCCCTCTCGGGTGGCGCGGCCCTGGCCGCTCCTTACGCCTTCGCCACCACCGACCCCAACGTCGGGGTGGCCCGGGTCCCCGACGACCGCCTCGACCGCCTGGCAGCCATGTCCAAGAGCGCCAACGTGGTACCGGCCAGCGTCCAGTTCGTGGACATCGGAGGGCTGGTCGAGGGAGCCAGCGAGGGTGAGGGCCTGGGCAACAGGTTCCTGGCCAACATCCGCGAGACCGATGCCATCGTCTACGTGCTCCGCGCGTTCGCCGACTCCGACGTCCCCGGTCCTGTCGACCCACTCGAGCACCTGCGGATCGTGGAGACCGAACTGGCCCTGGCCGACCTGGAGACCGTCGAACGACAGATCGACAAGCGACGCAAGGCGGCACGCCAGGACAAGTCCCTGGCCGCCGAGGTCGAGGCCCTCGAGGCTGCGCTCGAGGCGCTGGCCGCAGGGACGCCGCTGTACCGAAGCACCTTGACCGCCGAGCGGCGAGAGGCTCTGCGCTCCTGGTTCCTCCTCACCAACAAGGCCGTGCTGGCCGTGGTGAACGTGGGTGAGGACGATCTGGAGCGCACCGACGAGGTGGTGGCCCCGGTGGCGGCCGAACTCGGAGAGCACGGGGAGGTGATCGGCATGTGCGTGCAGCTCGAGGCCGAGGCTGCCCAGTTCGACGGGGAGGAACGGACCGAGATGCTCGAGGCGCTCGGTCTGGGCGAGGGTGCGCTGCCCCGGTTCGTGCGAACCGCCTACCACCTGCTGGGCCTGCGGACGTTCTTCACCACCGGCGAGAAGGAGTCCAGGGCGTGGACCTTCCGCGCCGGTTCCCGGGCGCCGGCATGTGCCGGGGTGATACACACCGACTTCGAGCGGGGCTTCATCCGTGCGGAGGTGGTCCACTGGGACGAGCTGTTGGAGGTCGGTTCGTGGGCCCGGGCCCGAGAGGCCGGCCGGTTGCGGATCGAGGGCAAGGACTACCAGGTCCAGGACGGAGACGTCCTGGAGATCCGTTTCAACGTGTGACCCGACGCCATGGCCTGGCTGCTTCGAGACACCACTGTGCTGGCCTCGGTGGAGGTGGCCACCTCCTGGCGCGCCCGCACGCGCGGCCTACTGGGCCGTGAGCACCTCGAAGGGGCGTTGTTGCTGCGACCTGCCCGCTCGGTCCACACCTTCGGAATGCACTTCGACATCGACGTGGCGTTCTGTGACGCCGACCTCAGGGTGCTCGACACCCTGACCCTGGCCCGCAACCGGCTGACCCTCCCGCGACCTGCGGCGCGCTGTGTACTGGAGGCCCCGGCCGGGGCCTTCGCCGACTGGGGGCTGCGTGCGGGAGACCAGCTGTACATCAAGGGCGAGGTGACCGGGTCGTGAGCGGCGCGACTCCCGGTGTCTCAGATGGGACCGATGCGCCGTCCTCGTCGGCTCGGGGAACCCTGGTCCTGGTCGCCACGCCCATCGGCAACCTGGCCGACCTCGGGCCCCGGGCTACCCGGGAACTGGCTGCAGCCGACCTCATCGCCTGTGAGGACACCCGCCGGACAGGCAGGTTGCTGGCCCACGCAGGCGTCGAGGCGCCCCCGCTGGTGGTGATGCACGAGCACGCCGAGGCCCGAGCCGCCCAGAAGGTGGCCGTCGCGCTGGGTCGCGGGGCCCGGGTGGCGGTGGTCAGTGACGCGGGCATGCCCGGCATCTCGGATCCGGGTGCCCGCCTGGTGGAAGCGGCGCTGGCCGGAGGTCACGACGTGACCGTGGTACCCGGGCCGTCGGCGGCGGTGGCGGCGCTGGTGGTCAGCGGACTGCCCACCGACCGGTGGTGCGTCGAGGGCTTCCTGCCCCGGCGAGGTTCCGAACGCGCGGCCCGCCTGGCGGCGCTGGCCGGCGAGGAACGAACCACGGTCGTGTTCGAGGCCCCCCACCGTGTGCGCCGCACCATCGCCGACATGGTGGCTGCATTCGGGCCCGAGCGTCGCCTGGCCATCGTCCGTGAGCTCACCAAGCGCTTCGAAGAGGTATGGCGTGGCGCGCTGGGTGACGCGGGTGCATGGGTCGAGGACGGTCACGAACGGGGTGAGCTGGTGTTGGTGCTCGGCGGTGCCGCCCCGTCTCCGCCACCCACACAAGAAGAGCTGCGGACCGCGCTGGCCTGCGAGTTGGATGCGGGGAGTTCGGTGCGTGATGCCGCCGCCGCGTGGCGACCGAGTTGGGGGTGGGGCGGCGCAGGGCCTACGAGGAAGCGGTGTCGCTCAAGGGAGACCGGCCCGGGCAGGATCAGGCAGATCAGGCGGATCAGCCGGACTAGCCGGTGCTGACCTGGCGGATCAGGCGTGCCTCGCCGATCTCGTCGCCCAACTCGGGCAGGCCCCGGCGTTGACGAATGCCCTCGACCTCGTCCAGGCGCTTCTCGACGGCCCGCCGCCGGGTGCCGTTTAGGGCTTCGAAGTTCTTGTGGACGCTCTCGATGGCACGTCCCATCTTGTCGAGCTGGTCGGTGAAGCGCCCCCACTCGTGGCTCATGCCCGTGAGACAGGTGAGGATCTCGTCGCTGGCCCGCTCCAGCAGGAAGTTGTCCATGGCCTGGCGGACCACTCCGAGCACGGCGAAGAGCGTGAAGGCGAGCAGAGCACGACCTTCTGTCCCAGCGCCAGGTCGGCCAGTTCGGGGTCGTGCTCATGGACGAAGGCGTAGACGGCCTCGTTGGGGATGAACAACAGGACGCAGTCGACGGTGGCCTGGGGGTCGATGTAGTCGCGGGTGGTGATCTCCTTGACACGGTTGCGCACGTCTCGCACGAAGGCTGTGCGTGCCGTCGCAGCCTCGGCGTCGGAACCCGCCCCGAGGAACCTCAGGTAGTTGTCGATGGGGAACTTGACGTCCATGTGCAACAGCAGTCCGCGAGGCATGAAGAAGGTGACGTCGGGGACGGTTCCGCCCGCCAGGGCCTTCTGCTTGCGGTAGTTCAACCCTTCGCGCAGCCCGGCGAGGCGCAGGACGTCGTCGGCCATGCGCTCGCCCCACTGGCCCCGGGCCTTGGGGCTGGCCAGGGCCTCTCGTAGCTGTTGGGTGGTGCTGGCCAGAGCGGCGGAATGCCGTGCGTGCTCGGCCAGGCCGGCGACCAGCTCGCCGTGCTGCTGGGCGCGCTCGGCTCGCAGGTTCGCCACCAGCTCACTCACCTGGCCCAGCTCGCGACGCAGTTCGCCGACGCGCTTTCGATCGTGTTGCCCCGCACCTCGAGCTCGCGCGTCCCTGCCGGAGGTGGCCGTCGAGCTTGTCTCCCGCCACGGCCAGGACCGCGTCGACAGCCTGGCTGACGGCACCCTCGCGCTCGGCCAGGGCCTGGCCCAGTGCGGCGAGGGTGGCTTCACGCTCCTCGGCTGCGGCTGCTGCGACCGCGACCTTCTGTTCGGCAGCTGCCCGGTCGACGCGGCGGGCCACGAGCCAGGAGGCGAGCGCCGCGGTCGACAGCCCGGCACCGGCAACTGCGAGCAGGGGAAGGAGTGCAGTGAGGTCCATTCCTCCATCATCCCCAGAGGGTGGGACAACAACGCGGATCCCCGCCCCCGTTTCCTCGGTTGCCCGCGTGGGCCACATGACCCAAGTCGCCGGCGCGAACTCACTTGTGGCCGGGCTCCGCCGACGAAGCACGGAAGCGTCCGATGATGCTCCGGGCTGGTCCGCGGACCAGCCCGGAGTCGGGAAGGAGCCCCGGTGTTCGAGTCAGATCTGAGGTCCCGCGCCAGGACCGCCCTCCTGTTGGCCCTGGTGGTGCCGCTGGCCTCGCTGAGCGCCTGCGGCGACGACGACGGCGCCGGGAGCGGCACCAGCGGCAGCGAGGACCGCGAACGAGCAGCCGACGAGACCCCCGTCCCTGGCGGAAAGCTCGTGTACGGGCTGACGACCGACGCCGACGGCTGGGTACCGGGAACCAACCGGTGGACATCGGGTGGTCTCAACATCGCCCGCGCCGTCTATGACCCGCTGGCCGCCTTCGACGCCGACGGCGTGCCCCACCCCTACCTGGCCGAGAAGATCGAGCCCTCCGACGACTTCAAGACCTGGGTGATCACCTTGCGCGACGGGGTGATGTTCCACGACGGCACCGCCCTCGACGCGGATGCGGTGGTGGCCAACCTGGAATCGGTTCGCGCCAGCGGCCTGATCGGGCCGACGTTCGAACTGATCGACTCGATCGAGGCCACCGGCCCGCTGGTGGTGACGGTGTCCATGACCGAGCCCTGGTCCTCGTTCCCGGTGCTCCTCGCCCAGCAGCCGGGGTTCGTGGTGCACCCGGGCATGATCACAGGAGAGCTCGGCGACCCGGTGGGTACGGGTCCGTTCGTCTACGAGAGCTGGATCCCCGGAGACCGCTTCGTGGCGACCCGCAACCCCGACTACTGGCGCACCGACGGGGACGGCACCCGGCTCCCCTACCTGAACGAGGTCGAGTTCCGCGTCGTCACCGAGACGGTCACCCGCCAGACCGCCATCGCCGGGGGCGACCTGGACGTCATGCACACCGCATCGGCCTCTTCGCTGGTCGAATACGGCGCGGACCGTGACCCCGGTGAAGGCATGTGGGTCACCTACTCGCCCGGTGCCGACGACGAGCAGCTCATCGCCCTCAACACCCAGACCGGAGCCACCGCCGACCCCGACCTGCGCCGAGCGCTGGCTCTGGCCACCGATCGGGGCCTGCTCAACGACACCCTCAACGAGGGTCTGATGGAGCTGGCCGAGGCGCCCTTCCCGGCCGACTCGCCCTGGTACACCGACCCGGGGTGGCCCGAGCCCGATCGCGACGCCGCCCGTGAGCTGGTGGCGGCGGTGGCCGCCCGTGGTGGCGACACCACCGTGACCCTCACCGTCGTGTCGGGCCTGGACGACCTCGAGGTCGGCCAGGCCATCGCCGAGCAGTGGGAAGCTGCCGGCATCACCGTGGAGATCAACGCCCCAGATGCCGCTGCCTTGATCCTCGACATCGTCACCGGCAACTACGAGGCGGCGGTGTTCGCCCTGTTCAACTCACCCGACCCCGACGGCGACTACCACTTCTGGGACCCCTCGAATGTTACTGAGCCCGGTGGGCTGAGCCTGGCCTTCACCCGCTACGAGAGCACCACTCTCAAGGACGCCATGGACGCGGCCCGCCGCACCACCGACGAGGCCGCCCGGGCCGAGGCCTGGGCCTCGGTGTGGAAGGAGGTGGCCGAGGAGCTACCTCTGATCTGGCTCTGGCACACCCAGTTCCTCGTCGTGTCCCACGACAACGTCCGGGGCATCGACACCCCCACCCTTCCGGGCGGCGAGCCGGCCCAGGTGGTCATGTGGGGCTCGGTGAGCCTCACCGAGACCTGGTTGACCTCCTGAGCACGACGGTCCGCCCACCTCGGAGCACCCGCCCGCCCGCGGGCGCTCCAAGTCACTGCGGAGGGGGCAGGTCACCGCACTAGGTTGTCGGCCCGTGGCCCGCTTCTACGTGACGACACCCATCTACTACGTCAACGACGTGCCCCACATCGGCCACGCCTACACGACCGTCACCGCCGACGCCCTGGCCCGCTGGCACCGCCTGCGTCGGCGACGACACGTTCTTCCTCACCGGCACCGACGAGCACGGCCTCAAGGTCGCCCGGGCCGCCGCCGACGCACGGGTCGCACGCCCCAGGAGCACGCCGACGTCACCGTCGGCCCGCTTCCGCGAGGCCTGGGAGCTGCTCGACATCTCCTACGACGACTTCATCCGCACCACCGAGGCCCGTCACCACGCCAGCGGTGCAGGCGTTCCTCCAGGCGATCTACGACAACGGCGAGATCTACCAGGGCACCTACGAGGGCTGGTACTGCGTGGCGTGCGAGGCCTACTACACCGAGGACGAGCTGATCCTGACGGCAACTGCCCGATCCACGGCCGGCCCGTGGAGTGGCTCGCGGAGGAGAACTGGTTCTTCCGGCTCTCGGCCTTCGACCCAGCCGCTGCTCGACTGGTACGAGGCCGACCCCGACGCCGTGCAGCCCGACGGCCAAGCGCAACGAGGCTCTGGGCTTCATCCGGGCAGGGCTGGAGGACATCTCGATCAGCCGCACGTCGCTGGACTGGGGGATACCGGTGCCGTGGGACCACGGGCACGTCTTCTACGTGTGGTACGACGCGCTCATCAACTACGTCACCGCCATCGGCTACGCCGACGACCCCGAGCGCTTCGCCGACTGGTGGCCGGCCGTGCCACCACCTGCTGGCCAAGGACATCCTGCGCTTCCACTGCGTGTACTGGCCGGCCATGCTGCTGGCCGCCGGCGAGGACCCCCCCACCGGCTGACACGTGCACGGCTACCTGCTGGTGGGCGGCGAGAAGATGTCCAAGACCGGCCTCAACCAGATCGCCCCCGCCGACCTGGTGGGCCGAGAGGCTTCGCGGCTTCGGTGTCGACGGCTTCCGCTACCACTTCCTGCGCGACCACCCCTTCGGGCCCGACGGCGACTTCTCCTACGAGGGGATGGTGGCCCGCTACAACGCCGACCTGGCCAACAACCTGGGCAACCTGGCTCGCCCGGGTGGCCACCGTGGTGGCCAAGAAGTGCGACGGGATCGGCCCCGCCCCGCCCCGACAGCCCCCTGGCCGCCGTCGGCGGCCGAGGTCGTGGCCGAGGCCGCCGGCCACTGGGAGGCCGATGCGCCCCGTCACGGGCACTGGAGGCCACCTGGCGGCTGATCCACGAGGCCAACGCCTACCTCGAGGCCCACGAGCCGTGGAAGCTCGACCCGGGCCCCGAGGTCGACACGGGTGCTGGGCGACGCCCTCGAGGTGCTGCGCATCGTGGCCTTGCTGGCCACGCCCGGCCGTCCCGGGCACCAGCGCCGAGCTCTGGCGCCGCCTCGGGCTGGAAGGCGTCCCCTACTGATGAGCGACTTCCCTCCTCGGCCGCCTGGGGTGGCTACCCGGGAGGTGTCGAGGTCCAGAAGGGCGCTCCGCTGTTCCCCCGCATCCAGGGCTGAACCGTGGACGGAGATCGCGCCGACACCGGCGGCAACTCGGATCGACAACCACTGCCATCTCGCACCCTCCTCGGCCGCGGCATCCCTGGCCGAGGCGCGCGAGCAGAGGGGGTCACCCGCGTGGTGACGGTGGGTACCGACCTGGCCTCCAGCACCACCATGGCCCAGCTGGCGGTGGACCACGCCGGGGTGTGGGCCACCGCCGGAGTGCATCCCCACGACGCCGACCAGGGCCTGGACGGCCTCGAGGCGACTGCTGGACCACAGCCGTGTGGTGGCCGTCGGTGAGTGCGGCCTCGACTACCACTACGACCGGTCGCCACGGGCGGTCCAGCGCGAGGTGTTCGCCGCTCAAGTAGCCCTGGCCAACCGGCGCCGGCTCCCCCTGGTCGTCCACTCCCGCGAGGCATGGGAGGACACCTTCGCCATCCTCGACACCGAAGGTGTGCCGGCCCGCACCGTCTTCCACTGCTTCACGGGAGGCCCCTTTGAGGCTACCGAGGCCCTCGATCGGGGCTGTCTCCTCTCCTTCAGCGGGATCGTCACCTTTCCCTCGGCCACCGATCTCCACGCGGCGGCCACCACGTGCCCCCTTGACCGCCTCCTCGTCGAGACCGACTCCCCCTACCTGGCCCCCGTCCCGCACCGGGGACAGCGCAACCGGCCGGCGTGGGTGGTCCACGTCGGGGCTGCGGTGGCCGAGCTGAGGGGATGTCCGGTATCAGAGGTGGCGGCGGCCACGTGGTCCACCGCCGAGCGGTTCTACGGCCTGGCCGAAAGTTGCGAAAGCGTTACGACCTCCCTAGCGTGAAGCGGCCGGGTTCGCGGTTCGATTCCCGCCCCCGGCACGCCCAGCAGCGATGGGAAAGGACGGAGCGCTGCCCCAGCACCTGCATGCCCGCGTGGCTATCACCGTGTTTGCCCTGCTCATCGGGGCTGCCGCGGCTCGCGCCGGCGTGTCCGGTGTCCCAGGACACCCGGCGGAGACCGTTCCCACCGGGGGACCCTCGACTCTCGGGGTTGCCCCTGGCTCCGGCACCTCCACCGAGGGCACCGACGACGATCTTGTGACGACGGGCACGGTTCCATCCCGAGCCATCGCCGGGCTGTCCTCGGGTCGCCAGCTCCGCCAGCAGGCCGACCGGGAGGCGAGCGCGGCGGCGGTCGAATCCCCGCAAGCCAGCCCGGTGACCCAGCCTCCGGTGACCCAGCCCACTGCCCCCCCGCCTCCGGTGACCCAGCCTCCGGTGACCCAGCCCCCGGCTCCCGCCACCCAGCCCCCGGCTCCTGCGGTCCCCGCGCCGACCACCTCTGCGCCCGTGCCCCCGACGGCGCCGCCGACAACACCGCCCGCTCCGTCCTCCACCGGCTCGGGAATCTGGGATGCCATCGCCGCCTGCGAGTCGGGGGGCCGGTGGGATCTCGACACGGGCAACGGGTACTACGGCGGGCTCCAGTTCCTGGCCTCCACCTGGGAGCTCCACGGCGGCCTGGATGCCGCGCCCCTCCCGCACCTGGCGAGCCGTGAGGCCCAGATCGCGGTCGCCGAGCGGGTGGTGGCCGCCTCCGGTGGTTCGTACCGGGCGTGGGGAGCCTGTGCCACCAGCCTCGGCCTGCCCTAGTGCGGGGGTCCCGGGAGCGGTGACCCTCACGCTGCGCCAGGCCCACGAGATCATGGCCCGCCACGGGTTGTCTCCGAGCCGTGCGTTGGGCCAGCACTTCGTGGTCGACCCCAACACCGTCCGGCGCATCGCACGCCTGGCCGGGGTGGGGCCCGGGGATGCGGTGGTCGAGATCGGGGCCGGGCTGGGATCCCTGACAGTGGCCCTGGCCGAGACCGGCGCCCAGGTCACCGCGGTCGAGATGGACCGACACCTGCTGGAGGCCCTCGGTGAGGTGGTCGCCCCCTGGCAGGTGCGGGTCGTGGCCGCGGACGCCACCACCCTCGACTGGGAGGACCTGTTGGCTGGTGCGCCCGAGTGGGCGCTGGTTGCCAACCTCCCATACAACGTGGCCACGCCACTGGTCCTGGACCTCCTCTCAGAGGTTCCCCGTATCCGCCGGATGCTGGTGATGGTCCAGGCCGAGGTGGGGAAGCGGCTGGTGGCCGGCCCGGGATCGCGCACCTACGGGATCCCCTCGGTGCTGGTCGCCTACCACGCCCGTGCTCGCATCGTGGGTGAGGTCCCCCGCACCGTCTTCCTCCCCCCACCCCGGGTTGACTCGGTCCTCGTCGAGTTGGTCCGCCATCCCAAGCCACCTGTCACCGCGGACCCCGAGGTCCTGGCCTCCCTGGTCCGTGCCGCGTTCGGGCAGCGACGGAAGATGCTGAGAGGTTCGCTGGCCGGCCTCGTCGACGCCCAGACCTTCTCTGTTGCCGGTGTCGAAGCGTCGTCACGCCCGGAGTCACTGGACCTGGAGGCCTGGGGGCGGTTGGCCGGCGCGGTAGCGTCCCGGAGGTGACAGCCAGGACCGGGAGTCACCCGTGACCTCGGCCGCGGGGCCGGCCGGAACCATCGCGGTATGGGCGCCGGCGAAGCTGACCCTGTCGTTGCGGATCACCGGGGTGCGGTCCGACGGGTACCACCTGATCGACGCCGAGATGGTCACCCTCGACCTGGCCGACCGCCTCGACATCGACGCCGGCGGCAGCGGGGTGCGTCTGGTGGACGGCTCTCCTCCGCCGGGCGGAGCGGACGACCTGGTGGTGCGCACGCGTGGCCTGGGTCGGCAGGCGTGCCGGGGTGGAGGTAACCGAGAACATCCCCCCCGGTGCGGGCCTGGGTGGAGGTTCGAGTGACGCGGCCGCGGTGCTGCGCTGGGCCGGTTCGGGAGCCGACTCGCAGGCCGGCCCGGTCGCCGGCAGCACAGCGAGCACAGCGAGCACAGGCAACACAGTCAGCACAGTCAGCACAGTCAGCACAGTCAGCACAGTCAGCACAGTCAGCACAGTCAGCACAGTCCTGGGTGCCGACGTGCCCTTCTGTCTCGTCGGGGGAAGAGCCCGAGTCACCGGAATCGGTGAGAAGGTGCAACCGCTTCCCTACGAGGACCGCGTCTTCACCCTGGTGACGCCCCCCTTCGGTTGCCCCACACCTGAGGTCTACCGGGCGTGGGACGAGATGGGCGGGCCGCGTGGAGACCACGGCAACGACCTGGAACCGGCGGCCCTGGCCGTCGAGCCCCGCCTTGCCTGGTGGTGTGAACACCTGGCCGAGGTGTCGGGCCAACGTCCGCGACTGGCGGGATCGGGCAGCACCTGGTTCGTGGCCGGCGCCCACCCGGGGGAGCACTGCCGGGTGGTGCACACCACTCCGGCGGGCTGGCAACCCCCAGCCGGGGAACGCTGAGAAGACGCGGGTGGCTACTTGCGCCGCTGGTGGCGTGTACGCCGCAACAGCTTGCGGTGCTTCTTCTTACGCATGCGCTTGCGGCGCTTCTTGATGAGCGAACCCATGGCGGCCGGCACCATAGTGGCGCGGACCGACGCCGGGCGAATCCGCCGTTCTCCCGCCCTACACTCGACGGACAGGGCCGCCCAGCCGAGAGGACGAGACCATGCAAGAACTCATCTATCACCGCCAGTTGCTCCCTGCCGTGGAGCGTTTCGGCGACAAGGTCGGGATTCCTGGAAGGCGACAACGGGCACACCTATGCCCAGCACCTGGATCGCACCAACCGGCTGGGTCACGCCCTGCACCACCAGCTGGGCCTGGCCCCCGACGACCGCTTCGCGGTGATGGCGCTGAACAGCCTCTCCTACCTCGAGGCCTACCATGCAGCGTTCCTCGGACGGGGCGTGATCAACCCTCTGAACCTGCGCCTCGCGGCCAAGGAGCTGGCCTACATCCTGGCCGACTCGGGTACGCGGGTCTGCTTCGTCGACGCGATGGTTCGCGGACCTGATCGACTCGGTGCGCGCCGAGACCGCAATCGAGAAGGTGGTGCTCATCGGTGAGGGCGACGTGCCCCACGATCTCCGGTACGAGGATCTGGTGGCCGCCGGCGAGCCCGAACTGCCGGCCGAGCCCGACGAGGCTGACCCCGTGGTGCTCATGTACACGGGTGGCACCACCGGGCTTCCCAAGGGCGTGCTGCTCGACCACCGGGCCGAGATGCTCAACCTCTACCACGTCTCGATGTTGTGGCGCTTCGACGACAGCTACGTCTATCTCCACCAGACCCCGCTCTTCCACGCGGCATCCGATGGGCGGGATCCTGGGCATCCCGGCCACCGGCGGCACCTCGGTGGTCATCCCCTCGTTCGACCCCGGGGGCGTGCTCGACCTCATCGAGGCCCACCAGGTGAACGATGACCGTCATGGTGCCGACGATGATCGGGCTCCTCACGATGCACCCCGACTTCCGGCCCGAGCGCCTCGCATCGCTCGACACGCTCACCTACGGCGCGTCGCCCGATGCCCCAGGCACTGCTGGCCCGAAGTCCAGGCCGACCTGCCCGAGGCTCGACCTCTACCAGGGCTACGGGATGACCGAGGCCAGCGCCATCCTCACCGTGCTCGGGACCCGACGAGCACCGGTCCGGCGGCGACCTGCTGCGCTCCGCGGGCCGACCTGCTCCCGGGGTGACGCTGCAGCATCCAGGACGAGGAGGGCCGGCCGGTACCCGCGGGGAGAGCGGCGAGGTGTGCGCCCGCGCCGGCAACTTCATGACGCGAGTACTGGAACAAGCCCGAGGCCACCGAGGAGGTGTTCCGTGGCGGCTGGTACCACACCGGTGACGCCGGCTACCTCGACGAACGACGGCTACCTGTTCCTCGTCGACCGGGTGAAGGACATGATCGTCACCGGCGGCGAGAACGTGTACTCGGTCGAGGTCGAGAACGCGATCGCCTCGCACCCCGCCGTGGCGCAGGTCGCGGTCATCGGGATCCCCCACGAGCGTCTGGGGCGAGGCGGTGCACGCCGTGGTCGTGCCCAGGCCGGGGCCGAGGCCACCGAGGACGAGATCATCGAGCACGCCCGGGCCTCGATCGCGGGCTACAAGGTGCCCGAAGTCGGTCGAGATCCGCACCGAGCCGCTGCCGCTGTCGGGCGCCATGAAGGTGCTCAAGCGCGAGCTGCGTGCCCCTTACTGGGAGGGCCACGACCGGGCCGTGCACTGAGGGGAACCGGGGCGACCTCATGGCTCAGCCGCAGAGCGTCGACGTCGCGTTGCCCGACGGCACAGTGGTACATCTGCGGCCCGTCGTCCCCGGCGACAAGGCCGCTCTCCAGGACGGGATGTCCCGCCTGTCGCCCAGCTCGCGCTACTTCCGCTTCTTCTCGCCCGTCCACCAGCTGAGCGACGACCAGCTGCGAGCCTTCACAGAGCTCGACTACCACGATCACTTCGCGGTGGCCGCCATGGGCGACGACGGGGAACACCCGGGTCTGGGCGTGGCCCGGTTCATCCGGCTGGCCGACCGGCCCGAGGTGGCAGAGTTCGCGGTGGCCGTCGTGGACGACTGGCATCGGCGCGGCCTGGGTTCCTTGCTCCTGGGCGCCCTGGTCCTGGCCGCCGAGGCCAACGGCATCACCACCGTCGAGGGAGAGGTCCTCCACGACAACCGGGCGATGTTGGCGCTGGCGCACCGCTACGCGGGGCGGGTGGAGCACGCCGATGTGGGAGAGGTCCGGGTCGTCTTCGACGTGGCCACCCTGTCGGCCGGCCTGGTGGGTCCACCCTGGGACGGTCTGCGGGATGTGATCGGCCGGCAGGTGCCCGAGGGCGGCCCGGCTCCTCGAGGCTTGGCTGGCGGGGCAGGGATCGAACCTGCAGCCTCCGATCCAAAGTCCGGCGTTCTGCCAATTGAACTACCCGCCAGGGCAGGCCCAACCCTACCGGGCGCCCTGTCGCACAACTTCCCCCGTTGGGGTGACCGCCCTGCCTCCTCTGGGGTGACCCTCTGGCGGCCGGTCCCGTCGGTATCCTCGCCGGGCCGTGGTGTCGCGCCTGCCCCCGCCCGAAGCCAGTACCAGCGCAGCCGCGGGCCGTGGCCCTGGCCGTGGCGCTGGCGCTACCGCTACTGCTCGTCGCCTGTGGATCCACGGTCGAGTCCGGAGGCCAGACCACGACCTCACCCGGGGGAGCAGTCGCTTCGACCGGCAACCCCGCTCTGTCGGTCCCGGCGCCCGCGTCGGTTCCCGGCCCGGCCGAGGAGGTGGACGACGAGGTGGCCACAGCGGTGGCGGCTCTGGTGGCCGACCCCTCGACTCCCGCCCCCGCGCCCGTCGTGGACCGCCTGGCCCACTCGGGAGACCTCCGCCAGGCGTGGATCCTGGGTGACCGGCTCGGCTTCACCTCCCCCGACGCCGATGTCGGCGCTGAGCTGTGGCGGGCGTTGGGGGTCCTCACCGGTGCCACGGCTCCCCCGGGAGTCGATGCGTGGGTCTTCTACCAGGATCTGCTGGCGGCCTGGTCGGTACCGGCTCCGCCCGGGTACGCCGAGGCCAAGCGGGCCCTGTTCTCGGCCCACTCCCCTTCCTGGGCGGCGCTCCTGGCCGAGACAGGTGAGTTGGACTGGCGCAGGCTCACCTGGATGGTGTCGACCCCGGGTCGGTTCCCAGCCTGGACGTGCCGGCGGTGACCGACGTCGCAGGTGCCGGCCGGCTCCCCTCCGAGGAGGTGGTCGTGGGGGTGGAGATCGGTGAGGAGAGCCGCGCCTACCCCCTGCGGATCCTGGTCGTGCACCAGGTCATCAACGACCAGACTCGGCGGTGAACCCCTCGCGGTCCACGTGGTGTGCGGCCTGCCGGGCTGCGTCGGCTCCAACCTCGGCCCGGCTGCCTGCGGGCTCTGCGCCGACGGAGGCCACCGTCGACCTCGTCCTGGCCGGATTACGCATCGGCGAGGACGAGCCGTCGAGGACCGCAACTCGGGATCGCTCTTCGGCCAGCTCGGGGGGAGGCGCTGACCGGTCCGATGCGGGATCACGCCCTGGAACCGGTCCCCGCGGTGGTCTCCACCTGGGGACGGTGGCGCCTCAGCCATCCCAACACCACGGTCGTGGCAGCCGACGGCGGCGTGGATCGGGTGTACGTGCCCGCGGCGAACCCCAGGGTGGTCGCCGACACGGCCCGCCTGCCCCGGGGCCGGGTCGATCCCCGCATGGAGGCCGACGCAATGGTCCTCGGGGTGGTCGGCCCGGCGGGCCCGGTGGCCTTCCCCGTCACCGCTGTCGAACGCGTCCTCGGAGAAGGAGCAGGCGTCACCTCCCACGGTGTGGTGGTGGTGCGGGTGGCGGGCGGGCTCAGCGCCGGGACGGAGGCGGGGCCCGACGCAACCGGGCCACCGAGCTTCGTCGAGGCCACCTGGTCGGCGTGGAGCCACCGGCATCCAGACACGGCATTGTGGGATCCCTGAGCCGGGTGCGGCGCCCGCCACCCGCGGCGCGCTAGAAACGTCGCATGCCTGAACGCCCCCTCTCCGCCATCGTCCTCGCCGCCGGCGAGGGCACCCGGATGCGGTCGGCGCGTCCCAAGCCGCTGCACCTGTTGTGCGGGCGGGCCATGCTGCTGTACGTGCTCGACTCGCTGGCCGACTGCGAGCTGGACCGGGTCGTGGTCGTGGTGGGCCACGGCGCCGAGCGGGTCACCAAGAAGCTCCAGGAGGACGGGCCCGACCTGCTCCTCGAGTTCGTGGAGCAGCACGACCAGCGCGGCACCGGCGACGCCGCCAGCGTCGGCCTGACCGGCCTGCCCGACGACGCCCGACGAGGACGACGTGCTCGTCCTGCCCGGCGACACGCCGCTGCTGCGGGCCGCGACCATCGCCGGCTGGTCGAGGCCGCACCGCGGCACGACGGCGCGGCCACCGTGCTCACCGCCGACCGTCGCCGACCCCACCGGCTACGGCCGGGTCGTGCGAGGCGAGGACGACCGGGTCGCCCGCATCGTCGAGCAAGGCCGACGCCACCGACGAGGAGCCGGCCATCGACGAGATCAACACCTCGATCTACTGCTTCCGCCGGTCAGCTGCTGGCCCCGGCGCTGCGGCGCCTCAGCCCCGAGAACGCCCAGGGCGAGTACTACCTGACCGACGTGGTCGGCGTGCTCCACGACGCCGGCTACCCGGTCGGCGCGGTCACCGGTCGACGACCCCGGCGAGGCCGCGGGCGTCAACGACCGGGTCCAGCTCGCCGCCGCCGAGGCCGAGCTGCGCCGCGCGCACCAACGAGCCTGGCTGCGCGCAGGGGTCACCATGGTCGACCCCGACCGCACCTACGTCGACACCACCGTGCGGCTCGGCCCCGACGTCACCCTGTTCCCCGGCACGATCCTCCAAGGCGCACGCACCGTGGGCGACCGCGCCGAGATCGGTCCCGACACCCGCCTGGTCGACTGCGTGGTCGGCGAGGACGCGTCGTCGAGCAGACCATGGCCCGCGACGCCGAGATCGGCGACGGCGGCCACGTCGGTCCCTTCGCCGTGCTCGAGCCGGGCACCGATCGTCCCCGCCGGCACGCCGCACCGGTCCGTTCTACACTGCCGGCAGCGGCGAGCGAGGGGCTCGGCAGCCGACCAGGGAGCGTGCGCCGCATGGAGCTGATCACCAAGAAGAAGCTGCACCTGGTCTCGGGCGCGCCAACCTGGCCCTCGCCCAGGAGATCGCCGACTGCCTCGGCGTCGAGCTCGGCGAGGCCAACCTCGCCGAGTTCGCCAACGGCGAGCTGCACTGCCGCTTCGGCGAGTCGATCCGCGGCGCCGACGTGTTCATCGTCCAGAGCCACTGCTGCCACGAACGGGTTCTCGGTGAACGACGCGATCATGGAGCAGCTGATCATGGTCGACGCCGCCCAGCGGGCGTCGGCCAAGCGCATCACGGTGGTCTGCCCCTTCTACGGCTACGGCCGCCAGGACCGCAAGGCCGAAGGCCGCGAGCCGATCACCGCCAAGCTGGTGGCCAACCTGTTCGCCGGGCGGCGCGGGCCAAGCGCTGGTCAGCGTCGACCTGCACTCGGGCCAGATCCAGGGCTTCTTCGACGGCCCGGTCGACCACCTGACCGCCATGCCCGTGCTGGTCGAGCTGGATGGCCGGGCTCGGCGACGACCTCGTCGTCGTGTCGCCCGACGCCGGCCGGGTGAAGGTGGCCGAGCGCTACGCCAACCAGCTCGACGCCGACCTCGCCATCGTGCACAAGCGGCGCATCAAGGGCGAGAAGAACATCGGTCGAGGCCAAGGACGTCGTCGGCGACGTCGACGGCCGTACCTGCGTGCTCATCGACGACATGATCGACACCGCCGGCACCATCGTCGCCGCCGCCGACCAGCTCTGCGAGCACGGGGCGACCGCGGTGTACGCGCCTGCCACCCACGGCGTGCTGTCGGGCCCGGCCATCGACCGCCTGAAGAACTCGCCGCATCGAGCAGGGTCGTGATCACCAACACCCTGCCGCTGCCGCCCGAGAAGCAGATCGACAAGATCGAGGTGCTGTCGGTCGCCCGGATCATCGCCGACGCCATCGACGCCGTGTTCGAGGACACGTCGGTCAGCGAGATCTTCGGCGGTCACAACCTGTCCTGACCGCTTGGTCACCGCCGGATCACCGAGGTAGGATCGCTGGCTGCGTTGCCGGGCGTGTGACCTGCCCGGTCGCACCCGCCAGACCGCACCCCTCCCAGGAGCGCGCCAGATGGAGATCACCCTCACCGCCGAAACCGGCCGAGACTGCGGTAGCCGGCCCTCGGGCCGCCTGCGCCGCCAGGGCCGAATCCCCGGTGTCGTCTACGGCCTGGGCCGCGAGCCCGTGGCCATGTCGGTGCCCTGGTCCGATCTGCGTCAGGTCCTGGTCAGCGAGTCGGGGCGCAACGCCCTCGTGACCCTCGAGGTCGACGGCGAGCGCGACCTGGCCATCATCAAGGACCTCCAGCGCGACCCCGTCCGGCGTGACGTGATCCACGTAGACTTCATCCGGGTCGATCCTGATGCGCGGATCGAGGTCGAGGTGCCCCTGGTTCTCACCGGTGAGCCCGTCGAGCTCACCCGCGATGGCGGGATCGTGGAGCATCAGCTGACCCGCCTTCTGGTCAGCGCCCGCGTCACGGCCATCCCCAGCGAACTGACCGTCGACATCACCGATCTCACCGCCGCCGAGCCCGTGAAGGTCGGAGCCGTCGCCCTCCCTGACGGGGTCACCACCGAAGTCGACCTCGACGAGCCCGTGGCCACCGGGTTCATCCCCCGTGCCATGGCCGAAGAGGAAGAAGAAGAAGTGGAAGGCCCAGAGGGAGAAGAGGCCGCTACCGCACCCGAGGACGCAGAGTCCGATGCGGGCGAAGCCTCCGAGAGCTGAGCCACCGCCGTGGCGGCCTCGGCGCGCCGCCGCCCATCGGTCCGGCACGCCGGCGCGGACCTGCTCGTGGTCGGTCTGGGAAACCCCGGCGGCAGCTACGAGGGCACCCGACACAACGTCGGTGCCGATGTCGTGCGCCTCGTGGCCCGCAAGCAGGGAATCCGCCTCCGGGGCGAGAAGCGCCTTCCCGCAGAGTCCGGCGAGGGCACCGTGGGCGACAGGCGCCTGGCACTGGCCGTGCCCTCGACCTACATGAACGACTCGGGCTCGGCCGTGGCTCCTCTGTGCCGCCGCTTCGACATCGAAGACCTCGACCACCTGCTGGTCGTGCACGACGAGCTCGACCTGGACCCCGGGCGCATCAAGTTGAAGCTGGGAGGCGGCCTGGCCGGTCACAACGGGCTGCGTTCCATACGAGACCACCTGCACAGCACCGACTTCGCCCGCCTGCGCATCGGTGTGGGCAAGCCGCCCTCGGCCGAGCGCGGTGCCGACCACGTGCTGCGACGGCCCGCCCGCGACGAGGTCGACACGCTGGCCGTGGCGGTCGTCGAGGCCGCCGACGCCGTCGTGACCGTGCTGGCCGAGGGCCTGGAGGCAGCCATGGCCGTGGTCAACCAGGCTCGTTGATCGCACCGTGAGCCTGGTCGACCTCCCGCCCCTGTTGCGCCCCGAACCGGCGCTGATCGAGCTCCTGGGCGGCGCCATGCCACGGTGGCGGTGGCCGAACCGGCCCGGGCCCTGGTGGTGGCCGGGCTGGCGACCGTGTCGTCGCGACATCCCCTGGTGGTGGCCGTGGCGACCGCGGCCGAGGCCGAACGCCTGGCCCGTGACCTGGTGGCCTACCTGGGCGAGGCCCGCGTCGAGGCCTTCCCGGCCTGGGAGACCCTGCCCTTCGAACGGATCAGCCCGGGCGTGGAGACGATGGGCCGGCGGATGCGGACGCTGTGGCGGCTGCGGAACCCCGAGGTGGCACCGGCGGTGGTCGTGACCTCGGTCCGGGCCCTCCTCCAGCGCCTGGGTCCCCACGTCGAGGACGTCGACCCCGGTGCTCGTGCGTCGGGGTCGGAGCTACGACCGCGACGAGCTGGTGGCTCGGCTGGTGGGCATGGGTTACCGGCGTGAGTACCAGGTCGAGCATCGCGGCGAGTTGGCCGTGCGTGGTTCGATCGTCGACGTCTTCCCCTCCACCGGCGACGCTCCGCTGCGCCTCGACTTCTGGGGCGACGACCTGGAACGCCTCACCGAGTTCTCCGTGGCCGACCAGCGCAGCACCGCCGACGTCGACGGTGCCGCGTCGTTCGCCTGCCGCGAGCTCCTCGATCGTCCCGAGGTCCGGGCCCGGGCCCAGGTACTGGTCCAGAGCGAATCGTGGGGGGCAGAGCAGTGGGAACGACTCGCCGACCGGTGTCGCCTTCGAGGGGATGGAGTCGTGGCTGCCGTGGCTCTGCACCGACGAGCACCTGCTCACCGACGTGGTTCCCGACACCGGCCAGGTTCTCCTCGTGGAACCGGTGCGGATGCGAGACCGCGCCGGCGACATCCTCGCCGAAGAGGACGACCTGGCCCGCTCCCTGGCCGTCACCTGGGGGGCCGTGGCGCCGGGGACCGCCGAGCTCAACCCGTTCCCTCGCCTCCACCTTCCCTTTGACCGCCTGCTGGCCCACACCCAGGTTCCGGTCTGGACCACCACAGCCACGCCCGCCGGACCCGACACCACCGTCGTGTCCACCTCGGCCTGGGACGTGGCCCCCGGCGACCCCACCCCGGTCATGAACCAGGTGCGGCGCCTCCTGGCCGAGGGATACCGGATCGTGGTGGGGGCCGACAGCAGTGCCTCCGCGTCCGGCTCGCCGGGCTGTTCGCCGACCACGAACTGGAACTGGTGGTCGACCCCGAGGGCACGCGCGCCGGTGGGGAGCGGGCCGCGGTGATCCGCGTGGCGCCCCTCGAGCGGGGCTGCATCCTGAGTGGCGCCCGCCTGGGTGTCCTGGCCGAGGCGGACGTGACGGGCCGTCGGCGGGCGCACCGACGCGCGCGACCTCGCCGGCGCGAGGCCGTGGAGAGGGTCTTCGAGGACCTGTCGCCGGGCGACCACGTCGTACACGTCGTCCACGGCGTCGCCCGTTACGAGGGCATGGTGACCCGATCCCTGGGGGGTGCCGAACGCGACTACCTGCTGCTGGCCTACAAGGGGGGCGACCGCCTCTACGTGCCCTCCGACCAGGTCGACACCATCCGGCGCTACAGCGGGGGCGAGACGCCGGTGTTGCACCGCATGGGCGGCGCCGACTTCGCGCGGACCAAGGCCAAGGTACGCGCCGCAGTGGCCGAGGTCGCCCAAGAGTTGGTGGTGCTCTACCAGCGACGCGTCTCGGCCCCGGGGGTGGCCTTCGCAGCCGACACCCCCTGGCAACGCGAGCTGGAGGAGTCCTTCCCCTTCGTGGAGACCCCCGATCAGGCCCGCGCCATCGCCGAGGTCAAGGCCGACATGGAGGCGCCGGTTCCCATGGATCGCCTCGTGTGCGGTGACGTCGGGTTCGGCAAGACCGAGGTGGCGGTGAGGGCGGCGTTCAAGGCAGTCCAGGACGGCTACCAGGTCGCTGTGCTGGTTCCCACCACCCTCCTGGCCGCCCAGCACCACCAGACGTTCTCCGAGCGGATGGCCCCTTTCCCGGTGCGGGTCGAGGTGCTGTCGAGGTTCCTGACCAACGCTCAGGCCCGCAAGGTCGTCGAGGGAATCGCCGACGGAGAGGTAGACCTGGTCATCGGCACCCACCGCCTGCTCTCGGCAGACGTGCGCTTCGCCAAGCTGGGCCTCCTCGTGGTCGACGAGGAGCAGCGCTTCGGCGTGCAGCACAAGGAGCGGGTCAAGGCGCTCCGCCACGACGTGGACGTGTTGACTCTCACGGCCACGCCCATCCCCCGGACCCTGGAGATGAGCCTCACCGGTATCCGTGACCTGAGCGTGATCAACACGCCCCCCGCGGACCGTCAGCCCATCCTCACCTACGTGGGTCCCTACGACGAACGGGCCGCCAGCGAGGCTCTGCGCCGCGAGCTTCTGCGGGAGGGGCAGGTGTTCTTCGTGCACAACCGGGTCCAGGACATCGACCGGGTGGCCGTCGAGTTGTCCGAGGCGGTCCCCGAGGCCCGCATCGCGGTCGCCCACGGCCAGATGGACGAGGGCTCCCTCGAGCAGGTCGTGCTGGACTTCTGGGAACGCCGCTACGACGTGCTCGTGTGCACCACGATCATCGAGTCGGGCATCGACATGCCCACGGTCAACACCTTGGTGGTGGACCGGGCCGACCTGTTGGGTCTGGGCCAGCTGCACCAACTGCGGGGCCGTGTGGGTCGCAGTGGGCAGCGGGCCTACGCCTACCTGTTCCACCCCGAGGACCGGGCCCTGACCGAAGAGGCCTACGAGCGTCTCAAGACCATCGGTGAGACCACCGAACTGGGCTCGGGCTTCCGGATCGCCATGCGCGACCTCGAGATCCGCGGGGCCGGGAACCTCCTGGGCACGGGCCAGTCCGGCCACATCGCGGCCGTCGGCTATGACCTGTACTGCCAGATGGTGACCGAGGCGGTGGCGGAGTTGGGGGGCACACCCCGCTCCGAACCGGCCGAGATCAAGTTGGATCTGCCTCTCGACGCCTTCCTGCCCACCGCCTATGTGTCCCGAGAGGATCTGCGCCTGGAGGCCTACCGGCGCCTGGCCGCGGTGACCACCCCCGAGGAGGTGGCCGACATCCGAGCCGAATGGCAGGACCGCTTCGGGCCGCCGCCCACCGAGGCCGAGGCACTGCTGGCGGTGGCCAGGCTACGCGCCGAGTGTGCCCGCACCGGTGTGAGAGAGGTGACCGTGATCAAGGGCCCCGCCTTCGGAGCCTCACCCTTCACCGCCCGCCTGGCCCCCCTCGTGCTCCCCACCAGCGCCACATTGCGTCTGCGCCGCCTGTTCCCCCGATCGGTGTGGAAGGACGAGACCGGCGAGGTGCAGGTGCCCCTGGCCGCAGACCTCGAACCCGCCGAGGCTCTGGTGCGTCTGCTGGAGGTCCTGGTGCCTCCCCAGGACGCCACCTAGCCCCACCTAGCCCCATCTAGCTGGCGGGCCCCACCTAGCCCCACCTGGCCCGGCGAGCGCTTGGGGGACGGCTGGGGAGACGGCCCCGCGGCCCGCCTGGTCCCAGGGCCGAGCCCCGCCCTAGCATGCCTGCCTCGTGACACGTGTTCGTAGACTCCGTGCCGGGCTGCTGGCAGTGGCCGTCGCCCTCGCCACGGCTTCCTGTGGCGACACGGGCGACCCGGCGCTGCGGGCACCGGCGGCATCGGTCAACGGCACCGACATCGAAGCCGACCTGGCCATCGAGGTCACCCGGGCCCTGACCGGTACCTCAGCGGAGGCCACCAGCCTGGCCACCGCTGACACCTCGAGGGTTCTCGACCAGCTGGTGGCCATCGAGCTGCTGCACCAGGAGATGACCCGCCGCGGCCTGACCGTCACCGACGAGATGCGCCAGCAGGCCCGCACCGTCACCTACCAGCAGTTCGGTACCGACTCCGCCACCGGCGCCGTCGACCCCGCCCGGGGTGAGCAGCAGTTCGCGGCCCTTCCCCAGGTCGTGCAGGACCTACAGCTCCGCGGCCAGGAAGTGCTCCTGACCCTGGCCGCCGACCTGCCCGACGAGATGACCGGGGCCCGCGAGGTGACCGACGACGAGGTGGCGGCGGTCTACGGGGAGCGAGCCGACCAGTACAGCCTGCGCTGCCTGCGGGTGATCATCGTGGACCCCGGGCGTGGTGACATCACGACCCAGCAGGCACGCGGTGGGCAGATCGTCGCCGAATGGCAGGAAGGGGCCACCTTCGAGGACCTGCTGGCGGCAGAGAGCCCTGATCCCAGCATGCCCAACGGAGGCGACCTGGATTGCGCGTCGGGCCTCCAGCTGGGCGAGTTCGGCCCGACCTTCGCCGATGCGGTGTTCGGCGCGGAGGTGGGTTCTGTGGTCGGGCCCCCTGGACACCGCCTTCGGGGTGACCGTGGTCGAGGTGTACGACGAGCAGGTCCAGGAGCTGGGCGACGTGGCCAACCAGCTGCGGGCCGAGCTGGAGGCGGCCAACGACGGGCTGCGGGCCGAGGCCGTGCTGGCCCTTCTCACCGATCTGGCTGCCGAGGCCGACGTCGAAGTCGACCCCCGCTTCGGCCGCTGGGTCCCCGTTGACGATTTCGGCGTTCCCATCGACGCCGAGGAGGTCGAGGCCGCCGAAGAGGCCGGGTCGGTGCGCTGGGCGGTAGCGGCTCCCACCGGCCCGCTCGATCCGCCCGTCGCGGACGAGCCCGTCCTCGACCCGCTGGTCGCGCCGTGAGCGCTCCCGGGTACTCCCACACCGCGTGACGGGGGTGAACCCGCCCGTCGTGACGGTGGTGGGGGTCGGTCCCGCCGGAGCCGAGCTGGTCACCGCCGGTGCGCTCGGCATCCTGGAAGGGACACAAGCGCCTGTGCTGGTGCGCACCTCACGCCACCCCGCGGTGGAGGCTCTGGCCCGGCCGGGAGGTCCTCTCGCCGGCGCCACCACCCTGGACGGGATCTATGACCGCAGTGCCACCCTGGACGAGGTCTACGCCGGCATCTCCGAGGCGGTCGTGGAAGCCGCCTCGGATGCGGGCTCGGCCTGCTACGTGGTCCCGGGGTCCCCGGGCGTGGCCGAACGCAGCGTCGAGCTCCTGCGCGACGATCCCCGTGTACGTGTGGAGGTCGTCCCCGCCCTGTCATTCGCCGATCTCGCCTGGATCCGCCTCGGGGTCGACCCCCTGGCCCGCGGGGTGCGGATCGTGGACGGCCAGCGCTTCGCGGTGGAGGCCGCCGGCGAGCGGGGACCGCTGCTGGTGGCGCAGTGCGACAGCCGCCTGGTCCTCTCGGAGGTGAAGCTGGCCGTCGAGGAGGGGCCGGAAGCGGGGGTGTGGCTGCTCCAGCGCCTGGGCTTGGTCGACGAGGTGATCACCCAGGTGGCCTGGGAAGACCTGGACCGCGAGATCCAGCCGGACCACCTCACCAGCTTGTACATCCCCGAGCTGGCCGCGCCGGTGGCCTCAGAGCTGGCCGGGCTGGTCGAGTTGATGCACGTCTTGCGGCGAGAGTGCCCCTGGGACCGCGACCAGACCCACCGATCGCTGGCGCGCCATCTGATCGAGGAGTCCTACGAGGTGCTCGAGGCCATCGACGGCGTGGATCCCGACACCGGGGACGGGTACGCCGCGCTGGCCGAGGAGCTGGGCGACCTCATGTTCCAGGTGGTGTTCCACGCCGAGCTGGCGGCCGAGGAGGGCCGGTTCACGCTGGCGGACGTGGCCCGCGAGGTGCACGCCAAGCTCGTCGCCCGCCATCCCCATGTGTTCGCCGACCTGAAGGTGGACGGACCTGTTGCGGTCGAGGCCAATTGGGAGGCCATCAAGCGCGCCGAGAAGGGCCGCCGCTCGGCCATGGACGGGCTCCCCCCGGCGCTGCCCGCGCTGCTGTTGGCACTGAAGAGCCATGAGCGGGCGGCGCGTGCGGGAATGCCCTTCCCGTCGGTGGACAGTGCCTTCGCCAAGGTGGCCGAGGAGCTGGGCGAGGTCCGGGCGGACCCGGGCGAGAGCGAGCTGGGCGATCTGCTGTTCGCCTCGGTGGGCCTGGCCCACGAGCTGGGGGTCGAACCCGAGGGGGCGTTGCGGCGTGCTGCCGGGAGGTTCGGGGCGCGGGTGAGAGCGATGGAAGCCCGTGCCGCGGCCGAGGGAACCGATCTGGCCTCGGCGGGCCAGGAGGTGCTCGACCGTTGGTGGGAGGAGGCCAAGGCCGAAGCCGAAGCCGAAGCCGAAGCCGAAGCTGGCAACTCCGATGCTGCCGAGGCCGAGGCAGGCTCGTCGGCCATCCACGGCCACCGACCCGATGCTGGGTACCGTTGACCGGCGGCAGTCACCATCGGCGTGCCCGACCAGGAGAACCGATCAGACATGAATGAGCAGAGGATGATTGGTCAGAATGTGATTGGTCAGAATGTGATTGGTCAGAATGTGATTGGTCAGAATGTGATTGGTCAGAATGTGATTGGTCAGATCCTGAGGCGCGAGGCATGACCTACATCCAACACATCGTCGGACGTGAGGTCCTCGACTCCCGGGGCAACCCGACCGTCGAGGTCGAGGTCGTGCTCGAGTCCGGCGCCCACGGTCGGGCCATCGGTCCCTCGGGCGCGTCCACCGGTCAGTTCGAGGCGGTCGAGCTGCGCGACGGCGGCGAGCGCTTCGGCGGCAAGGGCGTGCGCCGGCGCCGTCGAGCACGTCAACGACGAGATCGCCGACGCCCTGGTCGGCCTCGACGCCGCCGACCAGCGCGACATCGACCGGCTTCTGATCGACCTCGACGGCACCGACAACAAGGCACGCCTCGGCGCCAACGCCATCCTCGGCGTGTCGCTGGCCGTGGCCCGGGCGGCGGCCGACGAGCTGGCCATGCCCGCTCTACCGCTACGTGGGCGGCACCAACGCCCACGTGCTGCCCGTGCCGATGATGAACGTGCTCAACGGCGGCGAGCACGCCGACAACAACGTCGACCTCCAGGAGTTCATGATCATGCCCGTCGGGCGCGGCCTCGTTCGGCGAGGCTCTGCGCTGGGGGGTCGAGACCTACCACGCGCTGCAAGTCGGTGCTGCATCGAGCGCGGCCTGTCCACCGCCATCGGCGACGAGGGCGGCTTCGCTCCCGACCTGGGCTCCAACGAGGAGGCCGTCGCAGCTCCTCGTGGCAGGCCATCGAGACAGGCCGGTTTCACGCCCGGCGACGACATCGCCATCGCCCTCGACGCCGCTTCCACCGAGTTCTACGCGCGACGGGGCGCTACGTGCTGGCCGGCGAGGGCCGCACGCCTGTCCAGCGACGAGATGGTCGACGTACCTGGCCGAGCTGTGCGACCGCTACCCGATCGTCTCCATCGAGGACGGCATGGCCGAGGAGGACTGGGACGGCTGGGCGGCCCTCACCGCATCGCTCGGCGGACCGGGTCCAGCTGGTGGGCGACGACCTCTTCGTCACCAACACCGAGCGCCTGGCACGGGGCATCGACGCGGGCACGGCCAACTCCATCCTGGTCAAGGTCAACCAGATCGGCACGCTCACCGAGACCCTCGACGCGGTCGAGCTGGCCACCCGCAACGGCGTACACGGTCGGTGATGTCCCACCGCTCGGGCGAGACCGAGGACACCACGATCGCCGACCTGGCCGTGGCCACCAACTGCGGCCAGATCAAGACCGGTGCCCCGGCCCGCAGCGACCGCGTGGCCAAGTACAACCAGCTCCTGCGCATCGAGGAGGAGCTGGGCGAGGCAGCCGCCTACCGGGGCGCCGACGCGCTGGCCCACGGACGGGACGAGGGTCGGTGAGCGAGCGGCCGCGCTCGGCTCACCGGTCGAGCGGCGCCCCCGCTGGGCCCGCCGCCTGATCGCCTCGGCTCTGGTGACCGTGATGTTCATCGGAGTGCTGTTCGTGGCCGTATTCCCCACCCGGACCTACCTCTCCCAACAGGACGACGCCGAGCTGCTCCGCCAAGAACTGGACGAGGTCGAAGCCCGCAACGCGGAGTTGCGTCTGCAACTCGCCGACCTGGAGGACCCTTCGCCGGGTCGAGCTGCTGGCCCGCCGTGACTTCGGCCTCGTCAAGCCGGGCGAGGAGGCCTACACGATCGTGTCCGGCCGACGACGCCCCGGCCACCGACCCCACCTGGCCCTTCCAGGCCTCCGACACGGAGCCGCCAGGCGCGGAACCGGCCGACGCGGAACCTGAGGCGGTACCCGGTGACGCGGAACCTGACGCGGTCCCGGCGGACCCGTCCGGCGATCCCTGAGCAGCCGGTAGCGGTTGCGCCCCGGTAGCCTGCGGAGCCGTGGACCATCCCGTCGAGGCTCAGGGCCTGGTGCGCACGTTCGGGTCCCTGCGGGCCGTGGACGGGGTCGACCTGGTGGTCGACGAGGGTGAGATCTTCGGGTTCCTCGGACCCAACGGCGCGGGCAAGTCCACCATGGTGCGGATGCTCACCACCCTGTTGCGCCCGACCGACGGCACGGCTCGGGTGGCCGGACACGACGTCGTGCGTGAGGCGGACTCGGTGCGCCGCTCCATCGGGGTGGCCCTCCAGGACGCGGCCATCGACCCGCTGATGACCGGCAACGAGCTGCTGCGACCTCCAGGCGACCCTGCACGGGATACCCCGCCACGAGATGCCGCCGCCGGGCCGGGGACCTGCTCGAGCGGGTCGGGCTCACCGCGGCGGCCGACCGCAAGGTGGGGGAGTACTCGGGCGGCATGCGTCGTCGCCTCGACCTGGCCATGTCGCTCATCCACCAGCCCCGGGTGCTGTTCCTCGACGAGCCCACCACCGGACTCGATCCCACCAGCCGCCGCAGCCTGTGGGACGAGGTCCGCGCTCTGAACGCAGAGGGAACCACCGTGTTCCTGACGACCCAGTACCTCGAGGAGGCCGACCAGCTGGCCGAGCGGATCGCCATCATCGACCACGGACGGATCGTGCGGGACGGGCGGCCCGCTGACCTCAAGGCCGAGGTGGGTGCACCCACCCTCGTGCTGGCCATCGACGAAGGGCACCTGCACGAAGCCAAGGAAGCGCTCTGCCGTCGTTTCGGCAGCGAGCGGCCCGCCAAGCCGGGCTGGATAGCCCTGGGTCTCGAGGGCGGCGCCCAGGCCATGACCGCGGTGGTGCGCACCCTCGACGAGATCGGCGCGGCCGTCGAGCACATCGAGTTGAACGCCCCCAGTCTCGACGACGTGTTCGCCGATGCCACCGGCCGCCGGCTGGAGGGCGCGGACGATGGCAGCTCCGAGCACCAGGCTGTCGCCGCGGGCGCTCCCGCCGTCGAGCAGTGACGGCTGCTGGCACGGTTGCGGCCCGCGCAGACCCTGGTGCTGGCCCGCCGCTCGCTGGTGGGTACGTTGCGCCAGCCTGCCGTGTGGTTCCCGGGCTTCTTCTTCCCGCTGCTCATCGCTGCGGTGAACGCGGCTGCCTTCAGTGGGGCCACGGCGCTCGAGGGCTTCCCCGAGGTCGACTCGTTCCTCCAGTTCCTCCTGCCCGCGACCCTCATCCAGGGTGTGCTGTTCGGCGGGATCGTGGGCGGTTCCGACATGGCCCTCGACATCCAGGACGGGTTCTTCGAACGTCTGGTGGCGTCGCCGGTGAGCACGGGTGTCGATCCTGCTCGGTCGCCTGGCGGGTGCCGCGGTGCTGGGCGGCTTCCAGGCCCTTGTGTTCGTGGGGGTCTTCCTGGCCTTCGGGGCCAGGGTCGCGGGAGGTCCGGCCGCCGTGGTCGTGCTGGTGGTGCTGGGGGTGCTGCTGGCCGTGGCCGTCGGTGCCTGGGCGTCGGCCATCGGCCTGCGCACCGGTAGCCAGGAGGCGGTGCAGAACTCGTTCCCGTTGGTCTTCATACTGCTGTTCATCAGCTCTGCCTTCTTCCCGACCCAGCTCATGGAGGGGTGGTACCGGGCCGTGGCCGAGGGCAATCCGCTGACCTGGCTGATCGACGCGGCCCGCTCCCTGGTGATCGAAGGCTTCTCGCCGGCCGCGGCGGGGCGGGCGGTGGCCCTGGCTCTGGCCTTCGGGGTCCTGACCGTGAACATGGCCCTGGGTCAGCTGCGGCGGCGCCTGGCGGTGGCCTCGTGAGCGTCGTGTGGGTCCTGGCCCGGCGCAACCTGGTGGCCATGGTGCGGGTTCCGGCCACGGTGATCCCGATCATCGTCATGCCGGTGTTCTTCACGGTGTCCTTCAGCGGTGCCTTCTCGGCGATCACCAGGGTGCCCGTGTTCCCTGCCGACGAGATCCTGGACTGGATGGCACCGTTCGCCATCCTCCAGGGAGCGGCCTTCGCCGGGATGGGGGCCGCCTTCGGGGCAGGACGTGACCTCGAGACAGGGTTCTATGACCGGCTGCTGGTGGCTCCCGTGGCCCCGACCACCCTGGTGGCCGGTCCTCTGGTCTACAGCGCGCTGCGTGCGCTGATGCCCGTGGCCATCGTCATCCCCTTGGCTCTGGTGGGTGGAGCGAGCTTCGACGACCCCCTTGGTCTGCTGACCCTGGTGGTGGCAGCGGTGGGCGTGGCGCTGGTGGCCGGGTTGTGGGGGCTGGGGATCGCCTACCGGACCCGGAACCAGCGCAGCGGGGCCATCGCCCAGGTCGGGATCCTGTTGGCCATGTTCCTCAGCACGGGCCAGGTTCCCGTGGAGATGATGAGCGGCTGGCTGCGTGAGGTGGCCGAACGCAACCCGATGACCGAAGTGCTCGCCCTGGCCCGCCAGGGGTTGTTGGGCGATGTCACCTGGGGCCAGACCTGGCCCGGGTTGCTGGCCCTGGCCGGAGCGGGACTGGTGGTGGGAGCCTTCGCCTGGCGCGGGTTCCGCCGTCTGGTTCCCTGGGCGGCCTCAGCCGCGTGTTCCTGATCCGAGAAGAGGAGTTCCGGTGATCCGACATGTCGTGGTGTTCAGGTGGCAGCCGGGTACCAGCGCGGCCCAGGTCGAGGAGGTACGTGAGGGTCTGGCCGGGTTGCGGGCCACCATCGACGGGATCGTCGACTACCGCTACGGGGACGACGCAGCCATCAACCCCGCCGGCAACCCAGCCGGCAACTCAGCCGGCAACCCAGCCGGCAACTCAGACTTCGCCATCACCGCCGACTTCGCCGACGTGGCGGCCTATCTCGCCTACCGGGATCACCCACAGCACCGGGCCTTCATCGCCGAGGTGATCCGCCCGATCGTGGCCGAGCGCCACGCCGTGCAGTTCGAGATCAGCTGAACGCGCACCGGTGTCCTTCTGGCTCTTCGCCCCGAGAGGCATCACCGCGCTGCGGTCGTGGGCCTGGGTCAGGCGGCCGTGTCGACCGGGGTGGGTCGCCGGGCCAGGTCGTTGCAGGCCTCGCACACCCTCTCGGGGATGACACCGATCCTCATGAGCAACCCGAACATCGTGCAACCCAGGCAGAAGGCCAGGGCCGCCTCCAAGGTGGCGGCTACACCGATCATGGCGGCGAGCACCGTGGCCGTTCCCCCTGATCCGGCCAGCCAGGCCATGAGAGCGGCCGACGAGAGGGTGGCGCCCACGCCCTGGGCGAACCGCTTGGGCGGTCCTGGGACCTCCTTGGGCGCACCGAGGCGGGGGGCCGCGACCTGAACGGCGAAGCGACCCAGGGGGCTGAGGGTCGGTCCGGTCAGCACCCGGGCCCAGAACCCGTATGCCAGGGGGACCAGCAGCCAGTGCCAGCCGGTGACCACGATCAGCCAGGACGCGGCGGCCACGACCCCGGCCACGACCCGTGCCGCCTTCTCGTTGACCGGGTCGGGGAAGGAGAGCAGCGGTGTTGCCATCCCCCCAGGCTAGAACCCGAATCCCGACTCAACAACTCGGGAATCAGCTCGGAGGCGGAGGTGCACCTGGTCCCGCGGCCGGGGCACTCGCCTGGCGGACGCTGAAGGCCACCCGCCACTCGGGCTCGGCGTTGTCGTCGATGGACAGGCGCCACGTGTAGCGGCCGCCCGGCTTGACCGGGATGGCCCCGAAGTTGATGGCCAGAGGGACGTCCAGAGCCGTGCCCGGGGTGATTCCGGCGGGTCGGCCCGCCTCGAACTCACCGCCCACCTGGACCGGTCGCTCCCCGGCGAACACCGGCGAGAAGTCCTCGTCGAGCAGTTCGAGGCGCCAGTTGTGGCGGAGGTTGGCCCGATCCCATGGAACCTGGATGATGAGGGCGATGGCCACGGGGGTCGGCCGGGAAGGCAGGAGGGTGATCCCCCCGCCCAGGATGTAGAGCTTGCGGTCGGCGACCTGGGCGGAGTCGGCCATCAACATGGTGACCCTGTAGTCGGATGCGTGCTCGAGGTCGACGTCGCTCACAGAGGCACTGTACGGCGACTCCGGTGCACCGGGCACGCCGGCTGGAACCGACGCCGGAGCCGCTGGCCTCCGGGCGAGGTACGGTGCGGTTGAACGGTGCGGTCACACGAACCCCGTACCCTCGGACCCCGTACCCCCAGACCCCCCAGGAGGCCTCCGCCCATGGAGCTGACCAACGAGTTCGACGTGCCCGTCCCGGTGGACCAGGCGTGGGCGGTGCTCACAGACCCGGCCCGGGTCGCCACCTGCCTTCCCGGCACAGAGCTCGATCAGGTCACCAACGGCGACGGCTACGGAGGCTCCATGACGATCAAGTTGGGGCCCATCACCGCCAACTACCGGGGCAACGCGCACGTCGTCAGCCTCGACCACGGTCGCCGACGCGCCGTGGTGACGGTTCGGGGCCACGACGTGGCCGGCCAGGGTGAGGCCTCGGCCACGATGACGGCCGAGCTGGCAGACCGCGACGGGGCCACCCATGTGAGCCTGCTGACCGACCTGGCCTTCACCGGCAAGGTCGCCCAGTTCGGAGGCGACGCCCTGGCCGACGCCACCTCCGGCCTCGTCGAGGGATTCGTGGCCAACCTGGAAGAAGCCGTGCTCACCGCCCCGGCGGACGCGAGCCCCGTGACCCCCGGCGTCGATGCACCAGCTGCCGATGTACCAGCTGCCGATTCACCGGCTGCTGATTCACCGGCTGCCGCTGCGCCGGCTGGCACCCCGGCGGTCGCCGTGTCGCCTTCGGGCAAGGGCAAGCGTGCGCTGGTGCTGGCTGTGGTCGGGGTGGTGGCGGTGCTGGTGATCCGGAGGGCGCGGCGGCGCCTGCGGTGAAGCCGTCGGTGATGCCGACGGCCGAGGACCGGGCCGCCGTGGAGCGCCTACTGGGCCGCCCGCCAGAAGGCTGCTTCGAGGTGGTCGTGCGCGGCGAGGGCGGAGTGCCCGTGGTCATCCGCAACGATCCTTTCATGGCCGACGGGAGGCCCATGCCCACCCTGTACTGGCTGGTGGATCCGGTGCTGAGGGCGGCCGTGGGGACCGTAGAGGCCGAGGGTGGGGTACGTGCAGCGGAGGCCGCGGTGGGCCAAGAGGCCTTGGCGGCGGCTCACGACCGCTACCGCGCCGAACGTGACGGGGACATCCCCGCCGAGCACACGGGACCCAGGCCCTCGGGAGGCGTCGGGGGGACCCGCCGGGGCGTGAAGTGCCTCCACGCCCACTACGCCTGGTACCTCGCCGGCGGTCCCGACCCGGTCGGGGAATGGGTCCAGGCGCGCCTGGACGAGCGGGGGGTCGCCAAGAGGGCCAGCCGTGGGTGAGCGCGTGGCCGCCATCGACTGCGGGACCAACTCCACCCGGCTCCTGGTGGCCGAGCCCGGTCCAGAAGGGCTGATCACCGTCGAGCGCCTGATGCGCATCACACGGCTGGGCCAGGGAGTGGGGTCCACGGGCCGTCTCGCGGCCGAGGGCATCGGACGGACAGTCGCCGTGCTCGAGGAGTACCGCCGCGTCCTGGATGGCCTGGGCGTGGAGGATCCGGGGCGGATACGGATGACAGCCACATCGGCGGCCCGCGACGCGACCAACCGGGCCGAGTTCTTCGCGGCGGCCGAGGTCGCTGCGGGTGTCACCCCCGAGTTGCTCACCGGCGACGCCGAGGCCCGGCTCTCGTTCCGGGGAGCGACCGCAGAGCTCGACCCGGGCCGGGGGCCCTTCCTGGTGGTCGACATCGGCGGCGGATCCACCGAGTTCGCCGTAGGTTCAGAGCGCTGCGACGGGGCGTGGTCCGCGGACGTGGGCTGCGTGCGGCTCACCGAGGCCCACCTGGGACACGACCCTCCTCTCCCCGAGGAACTGCTGGCCTGCCTGACGGTCACCGAGGCCCACCTCGACGACGTGGCCCGGGCCTTGCCTGCCTCTCTCGACACGGCCTGCTTCGTGGGTCTGGCGGGCACGGTGTCCACGGTGGCCGCGGTCGAGCAGGGCCTGGCCACCTACGACCGCGACCGGGTCCACCACTTCGACCTCTCCAAAGAGGCGGCCGAAGACGTGTTCCGCACTCTGGCCACCGAGTCGCGGGCCGAACGGGTGCACAACCCGGGCCTCGAGCCCGAACGGGCCGACGTGATCGTGGCCGGCTGCGCCATCCTGGTGGCCATCTACCGGTTCTTCGGCTTCGAGCGTTGCCTGGTGAGCGAGGCCGACATCCTCGACGGGCTGGCCTGGAGCCTGCTGGACCCGGGCTGAGCTCATCGGGGCGGGGCGGGGCGGGGCAGGGCAGGGCGGGGCAGGGCGGCCCGACGGCGCCTAGCATTCCGCCGATGTCACCGCCCCCCGCAGCCGAGCCCCGCCCGCTCGGCGACCGGCTGCTGTTGGGACCGGGTCCCTCCAACCCCTATCCAGAGGTGGCCACCGCACTGGCCTGGCCGATGCTGGGCCACCTCGATCCCGACTTCCTGGCGGTTCTCGACGAGACCGCAGAGCGTCTCCGGGCCGTGTTCCACAGCTCTCACCCGCTCACGTTCCCGGTCAGCGGCACGGGCAGCGCAGGCATGGAGGCCGCATTCGTGAACGTCGTGGACCCCGGTGACGTGGTGGTGGTCGGTGTCAACGGACTGTTCGGAGAGCGGATGTGCGAGGTGGCGACACGCTGTGGCGCCGAGGTCGTGCGGGTGGAGGCACCCTGGGGTTCACCGCTGGATCCCCAGGCCGTGCTCGACGCGCATCCCGAACCTTCGGTGATCGCCGTGGTGCACGCCGAGACCAGCACGGGGGTGCGCAACGACGTGGCCTGCCTGGGTTCGGGTGCCGGCGATGCCCTGGTTCTCGTCGACTGCGTCACCTCGTTGGGCGGGGTCCCCGTAGAGGTGGACGGCTGGGGAGTGGACATCGCCTACAGCGCCACCCAGAAGTGCCTCGGCGCCCCACCGGGTCTGGCTCCCATCAGCGTCGGGCCCCGCGCCCTCGAGCGACTGGTCGACCGCCCCCGGTCCTGGTACCTGGACCTGCACCTCCTGGCCCGCTACGTGAGCGGGGGAGCTACCCGCGCCTACCACCACACGGCACCGGTGACCATGGTGCTGGCGTTGCACGCCGCGCTGGGAGCGCTGCTGGCCGAGGGGCTCGATGCTGCCTGGACGCGTCACAGCGACTGCGGTGCTGCGCTGGTGGCAGGTCTGGAGGAACGGGGTCTGGCGCCGGTGGCCGACGTCGAGCACCGCCTTCCTCAACTCTGCGCCGTGCGGGTACCCGATGGGCGCCTGCCCCCCGGACGGGACGAGGCCGGCGTGCGCCGGAGGCTGGTGGAGCACCACGGCATCGAGATCGGCGGTGGCCTGGGACCCATGGTGGGCAAGGTCTGGCGGATCGGCCTCATGGGCCACGGGGCCCGCTTGCGCAACGTGGAGGCGCTCCTGGGGGCCCTGGACGAGGAGTTGGCGGTCTGATGGCCCAGACCGTGTGGCGTGAACCGCTCACCACGCTGTTCGGGCGCCGTGTGATGCTGCGACCCTTGCATCCGACGGACTTCTCGGCCTGGCAGGAGGTGCGCCGGCGCAACGACGAGTGGTTGACCCGCTGGGAGCCGGCCCGCCTCCCCGGCCAGCCCGATCCCGTCGAGGACGGCGAGGCGTTCACCATGCGATGCAACGCCCGCCAGCGCGAGCGCCAGTTGGCGACCGGGTTCGGGTTCGGGGTCTTCGTCGAGGGGGCCTTCGCAGGCGAGATGAACCTCTCGTCGGTCCAGCGGGGCCCCTTCCAGAGCTGCTACGTGGGCTACTGGATCGACCAGGCCCACGCCGGACAGGGATACGTGCCCGAGGCACTGGTGCTGGCGATCCGCTTCGCCTTCGACGAGCTGCGCCTGCACCGGGTGCAGATCGCCATCATCCCCCGTAACCGGGCCAGCCGGCGGGTCGTGGAGAAGCTCGGCATCCGCGACGAGGGCGTGGCTCTGCGGTACCTGGAGATCAACGGCACCTGGGAAGACCACGTGCGCTACGCCATCACCTCCGAGGAGTGGGCCGAGCGGCGGCCCGGCCTGCTCGACGCCTGGGTGGACTGACCCTCCCTGACCCTCCCTGACCCTGCTGGGAGGCTGGGGGCTGGGGCCGTTCCGATCAGTCGTCGGCAAACAGCTTGAAGCCGGGCTCTCCGGGCTTGGGAGGTGGTTCCTCGCTTCCGGGGGTGGCGCTGGCAGCCGGGTCGGGGCTGGCGGGGGAAGCAGGTGCGATCTCCTGGGTGCTGATCTGTCCCCGCCGCGCCCGGATGGCGGCCTGGGCCTCGGGTTGGCGCAACGACCAGAGCTGCTCGTCCATCTCTGCCTGCACGGCGGGACCGTGCTCGCTGATGGTGAACATCCGACCGATGGTGTGGTTGAGCTTCTGCATGAGCACGGGCGGATGGCGGGCGGCCCGCTGGGCCAGCTCCATCGCCGTGGGCAGGAGCTCGTCGTCAGGAAGGCACTTCCACACCAGGCCGCGTTGTTGGGCCTCGGGACCGTCGAGGGACTCCACGAACATGGTGAGTGCCATGGTGGCCTGCAGGCCGAGTTGGCGGGTGAGCAGCCAGGTGGCGCCACCACCGGGGTGCACGGCCAGCTTCAGGAACCCGGTGTCAAAGAAGGCCGAGGTCGATGCGAGGCGCATGTCGGCGGACAGGGCCAGGTTGAAGCCGGCCCCCACCGCGGCGCCGTTGACCGCGGCGATCGAGGGGATGTTGCACTGGTACAGCCGGGTGAAGGCCTTGTAGATGCGCACGAGTTCGGTGCCATCGCCCCGTTCGAGGACGCCGAGGTCGGCCCCCGCGCAGAATGCGGGGGGTTCCCCGGTGACCACGATGGCCCCCACCTCCTGGCGTTCGACGTTCTCGATGGCGGTGGCCAGCTCGTCGGCCATGGGCAGGGTCAGTGCATTGCGGTGCTCGGGGTCGCAGAGGGTGATGAGGGCGACCCGGTCAGCGATCTCGGTGCGGACGAGGCTCATGGCCCGCACCGTAGTGCAGGCTTGCTCCCTGGGGTCCGGCTGAAGCGAGGTCGTCCGCCTCAGGTGCTCTCGGGGCGCACCACCGCAGGCGAGTGCCGGAAGAAGTTCTCCACGTCGCGCTCGTAGCGGTAGGTGGGCTTGTCCGAACCCACGGTCGTGCGCAGGCGCATGGCCTCCACGTGGGCCTCGACGGCACCCGCGGAGGTGTACCGGTAGGCGAAGCCGGCTCGCTTGAGGCGGCGGTTGTCGACGCCGCGTCCGTAGCGCAACAGGTCGAGCAGTTCCACGGGGAGGGGGACACCGAGGCGCCGTAGGGGGGTGGTGACCAGGCCGGTGCCCACCGGCGGAAGGGGGAAGGTGCGTTTGCCGCAGATCTGGGCCACCTCGGACCAGGGCAGCAGGCCGTCGCCGGCGACGTTGTAGATGCCGGGGAGGTGGTGGTCGAGCACGAAGGTGATCGCCCGTACCACGTCGTCCTCGTGGACGAACTGCAGTCGGGGGTCGAAGCCCAAGACCGAGGGCACCGCCGGCAGGGCCAGGGCCCGGGTGATGGGGGTCTCCAGGTCGGGGCCCAAGACGTTGCAGAACCTCAGCAACGCCACGTTGACGTGGGGGTTGTCCTCGGCGAAGTCACGGACGTATCCCTCCACGGCCTCCAGGTTGCGTTCCACCAGGGTGCGCGCCGGTAGGGAGCGGGGGCTCTCCTCGAGGAACCAGACCGGGTCTTCGCGGGTGGATCCGTAGACGTAGGTCGACGACTTCGACCACGACTTCACGGACCGAGGATCCGGCCTGTGAGGCAGCGGCGAACAGGTTCATGGTGCCGATCACGTTGATCTCGTGCATCGACTTGGCCCGCATCTGGGTGGAGTCGACGACCAGGAACGTGTGGACGATGGTGTCGACCTGGGTGGCGGCCACGATGCGGGCCAGGATCGAGTAGTTCTCGTCGCAGCGGACGAACTCGGTGCGTTCCAACTCCAGGGTGGGTTCGCGTGTGTCGAGTCCCACGATGGTCTCGACGTCCGGGTCGGCTTCGAGCGCCTGGGCCACCCGCCCGCCCCAGAAGGTGCCCAACCCGGTCACCAGAACACGCCGTCCCATGTCGCCTAGCCGAACCAGACCGACCGCCGCTCGCGCAGCATGTCATAGAGGGCGCTCTGGATGCGCTCACGGATGGCTTCGGACTCGTCCATGATGCGGCTTCGGGAGTAGCGCTCCTGATCGGGGGGGACGTCGAGGACGACCGGATCCAGGACTCGCAGGGTGAACTTGGCCGGGAAGTAGAGGAGGGCCAGGGGGCCGAGGGCGACCATGTTGGCGGTGATGGGCAGGTAGGGCACGCCCAGGGCGCGTGCCGCGGCGGGGATGTTGACCAGGATGGGCATCGACTCCTCGGCACCCACGACGGCGATGGGGATGATGGGCACCCCGGCCCGCATGGCGATCTCGACGAAGCCGCCCCGGCCGAAGCGGCGCAGCCGGTAGCGCTGGGCGTAGGTCTTGCCCGGCCCCTTGCTTCCCTCGGGGAACACCAGCACGAGCCGTTGCTGCTCGCGGAGCAGCCGGTAGGCGTTGTCTGGGTGGGCCACCACGCCACCGAGGCGGGACCAGAGGGTTCCGACCACGGGTATGCCCTTGAAGAGGGTGTCGGCGAGGCCGTAGACGGGGCGGCCCAACTCGGTCTCGAGGCCGTGCATGATCGCCGGGGCGTCTGAGGGGATCGCCCCGGCGTGGTTGGCCACCAGCAGCGCCCCGCCGGTATGGGGGATCTTCTCCAGGCCCTCCCAGCTGACCCGGAACCAGCGGTCGTAGAAGGGGGCGTAGAGCCGGCGGGCCAGGGTACGCATGTGCTCGGAACGGCCCCACTCGTCCACGTCGCTGCGTCTCGGGTCGTGGTCGGGTAGGCGCCCCTCGGGGGAGGGGAGGGGGAGCAGTGAGCCCTCCAGGTGGTCGCTCAGGGGGATGGGTACCACGTCGGCGCCCGGTTCACCGAGGTCGCCTGTGGCCCGGGGTTCACCGGTGGCCCGGGGTTCACCGGTGTCGCGTGCGTCGGCGGTGCCGGGCCCGGTGGGGGTTCCGGCGGTCTCGGCCATCGCGGGATGGTACCGAGCCCGGTGGTGGTGCCGCCACGGCAGCTTGCCTCGCCCCTCCGGGAGCAGTTGCTCCGGGTGGGACGCATCGCCGGACCGGGGTCAGCCGGTCAGGTGTCGTCGTCCCAGCGTTCGGGGTCGTCGCGGTCGTCCAGGAAGGCCCGTCCGGGCTCGCAGCCTTCGATGAGGCTGCACCAGCGGCAGGCTGGTCCGGGGCGGGTGATCGCGGCCTCGGGGGTGGCTTCGAGGGTGAGGAGCCGCTCGACGGCAACGGCTACGCGCCGGGCCGCCCCGTCGAGGTGGCCCGGGGTGATGGTCTCGGTCTCGGCCCGGGCGGCGTCGAGGTAGTAGCTGGCCACCAGCCGGGGTGGGACACCGATGCGCAGGGTCTCGACGAGTGCGTAGAAACGGAGGTCCTCGCGGTGGGTGAGCCCGTAGCCGCCGGTCTTCAGGTCGATGATCACCTTGCGGGGCTGGTGGCCCAGGGGCTGGCCCAGAGTGAGGTCTACCCGTCCCTGCAGTGTGAGCCGCCCGCCTGCCAAGTCGGTGGTGATGCGGCTCTCCACCACGGGTCGCCAGCTGGAGCGCAGCGGGGGGAAGCACTCGACGAACTTGGCCACCCGGTCGTTGGCCTGGCCCCGCAGCTCGGCCCGGTCGGCGTCGGTGCAGGTGCGCAGGAAGTCACCCACCCCGCCGGTCTGCTGTTCCAGGCGGGCCATGGCCTCGTCCACCAGTTCGGCGGGGACGGGCTCGCCGGGCCAGTTGAGGGTGAGCTCGATGGCCTTGTGGGAGACGCTGCCCCGGGCCAGGGGGACGGTCCAGGTGAAGGCGTCGCCGGCGGTGCCCACGTAGCGGGTCTCGCAGCCGTGGAGTTGGGTCAGCAGGTACTTGCTGACGAACAGGGGTCGGTCGGGGTCGATGCCGGCCAGCAGGGGGTCTAGCTCGGCGTCCAGGTGCGCCCGGAGCTGGCCCGCCAGGGCGGGGTCCACCTCGGGGGGTTCGGCCTCTTTGCCGGGGCGGCCCAGGCGGGCCAGGGTCTCGGCCTGAGCCGGGTTCAGGGGTGGATCCTCGCCGCGCACGCCTGCGCACGGTAGCGCCGGGGGAGTTGTCGACCTCCACGGTCTCGGATAACTGTCACAGGGGGTGGGGAAGATGGGGGTGATGCAGAGCAGTTCGTTGCGTTTCGCCGAGGCCGCCCGCGCCCTGGCCGAGGGGGCGCGTTCCCTCCGGCTGGTAGCTCCGGCGTTCCGCAGTCCACCGCGCACTCCCGGAGAGCGGTCGATCCGTCGCCGGGTCGACGGCGGGGTCACCGTGGCGGTTCGCTACCGGGATCGTCCCTGGGGGGCGGTTCTGGCCGATCTGGTCGAGGGGGTGGTGGTGGCCAACGCATTGTCGGGTCCTTCTGCCGACGAAGCCCGCACCGGCTTGTGGCGTGCCCTGGAGGGTGCCGGGTTGGCAGTCACTGATCCCGGCGCCGATGTCCCCGCGGAGCCCATGAGCCCTGCGGGAGGGGGAACTACGGTGAAGTCACTGGCCCGGGTGGCGTAATTGGCAGCCGCGGGGGGCTTAAACCCCCCTGGCCCTTCGGGGCCGTGTGAGTTCGAATCTCACCCCGGGCACGCGCCGGCGACCGCTGCTCTCGCAGGCCTGCTCGGACTACCACGCCGTCATGTCCCCGCTGCGCTGAGGGCGTTCGGGCCACGCAGGCCCCTGACGGCCCGGCCCATCGGTCGCGGGCAGGTCGATGCATTCCTGACCTGGTACGGAGTGAGGCTCCGATTGCAGGATCGGCTCTCCGTTGCTCTGACACGAAGTCGGGCTTCAAGACCAAGCGTGAGGCCGAGGAGGCCGTGCGGGTCGTGCTCGACGAGGTGCGGACCGGTGCCTACGTGCAGCCTTCGACCGAGACGCTGGGCGAGTACCTGGCCGGGTGGCTCGAGCTGGTGAAGCCCAACCTGCGGCGCACCACCTGGGACGGCTACCGCACGGACGTGGCTGAGGATCGCTTGTACGCCGCGTTCGTGTTGCTGGCGACCACCGGGATGAGGCGGGGTGAGGTGCTGGGCCTTCGGTGGGCCGATGTCGATCTGCGGGCGGGGCACCTGTCGGTGAAGCAGACGATCACCGCCAGCAATCACGTGCTCATCGTGGGGCCGACGAAGACGGCTCGGTCGAGGCGACGGATCGAGCTCGATCCCGAGACGATCAACGTGCTGCGCAGGCACCGCAAGGCGCAGGCCGCGGAACGCCTGGCGATCGGCGCCGGGTGGGTCGACAACGACCTCGTGTTCTGCCGAGCCGACGGCGAGCCCGTGCATCCCGACTGGTTCACCCGCTACTTCATCCGGCTGGAGCGCAAGCTCGACGTGACCCAGATCCGGGGACCCCACGGCCTCCGCCACACCTGGGCGACGCTCGCTTTCAAGGCGGGCGTGCATCCCAAGGTCGTCTCCGACCGACTGGGCCACTCAACTATCGCCATCACCCTCGACATCTACAGCCACGTCAGCCCCACCCTCGACTCGGACGCGGCGAACACGGTGGCGAGCCAGATCTTCAAGGCGAGCGACGGGTGAGCAGCCTGTACGCCTACGTCGACGAGAGCGTCCGCCCGGGCAAGTACCTCATGTGTGTCGTGCTCGTTGAGCCCAAGTCGGCGGGCCAGCTTCGGAGCCAGGTGCAGGCCCTGCTGCTCGCACGCCAGCGTCGGCTCCACTTCCAGCGGGAGAGCCGTCAGCGCCGCAAGCAGCTCCTCGCCGTTCTCATCGATCTCGAGGTCACCGTCGCCGTGTTCACGTGCCGGCACGAGCTGGGCCGATCCGAACGAGGGGCCCGAGCGATCTGCCTGGCTGCGATCGTCGAGCACCTCCAGGCGCTCGATCGCGACGTCACGCTCTACATCGAACGACGAGAGGGTCGGGATGCCGATGATCACCGGGTGATGGACCGAGCCCGCCACCAGAGCGCTGTTCTCACGTACCACCACATCGCGCCGAGCGACGATCCGCTGATCTGGCTGCCGGACTGCTTCGCCTGGCCGGTAGGTGCGGGCGGCGACTGGCTCGCTCGGGTGAGGCCTGCGCTCGACCTGATCCGCGAGGTGGGCTGAAAAAGCCGCAAACCCAGCCGCCGACCGTCCGGACGGGGACTGGGTTCACTTCCTCGGGCCCTCGGCCCTCGGCGTTGACCATTGTGCCACCGGATCCCCGTGTTGCCTAGCCCCTTTGAGGGCCTGGCGCTCACGTGGCCGGCTCCGAGCGTCCGCGAAGGTCCGGGCCACTACTTCCTCGGACTGAACCGCCCTCGGCGAGGGGCGCGACCCAGCCGCTGGTCGTCCGACCATCAACTGGGTTCACTTCCGCAGGCTCTGTGCCATTGGCGCCGACCATCGTGCCACCGAAGCCCTCGACGCACAGGCCAACTTTGTGTATCGCAGCCACCGGCTGCTCTGTTCCGGGACCTGACGGGGCCGCGAGGGCCATGCGCCGGGTCGTCGCGACCGCATCAGCTGACGGGCATCGAAGGCGCATCGCGGATAGCAGAGCGGAGGCTCTCGGCAACCTGGGCGAGCGTCAGCAGCTGCAACGGCTCGTCGCCACCCAAGGGTTCGGGAACCGTGAGCACGACTGCCCATCCGTCACGGAGCTCCAGGGCGAGCTCTGGCCAGTACCGCACCAGTTCGGCGGCCACGATCGGTAGGAGCAGATCTCCGATGCTTGCCGGGCGGACGTTGTGCTTCAGGTAGTCGTCGGGACGTGTACCCGGTCCAGCATTTGGTTTCCGACTTCGGGCCCGGATCACTCCATTCGCATCGCCGATGTCCAGCTTCCAGGCGGCCGCTCGGGCTGGCCACCGTTCGTTCTCGGCACCCTTCGCGTGCTCGAGCTCAAGCACCCAGAGTGTCGTGTCATCACTGTGACGGGCGCGTGCGCGGACAGTGTTGAACTCCGGCAAGCTGCGCAGGCCTGGGATCTCGGGGGGTTCGCATCGCTCGAACCCGGCTGCCTCGATCTCGCCCAGCTGGGCCTCGAAGGCGTCGCTGTTCCGGGCATTGACGCGTCGAGAGATACGCCGACCGACGAGAGCGAAGAAGCCGGCCGTACCAGCGACCGTGAGCCACACACCGAGTGGTGAGAGCCGTGACGAGGTCTTCGGCGAGGGCGGTGGGTTCTCCTGGTACTCCTTCAACGCCGCGAGCTGCGCTTGTGCGTCCTGGAAGCACTGCTCGCGCTCAGAGTCGCTCAGTAGCTCCTCGCCGGGTGGAAGGCACGCCGCGAGGACCAACCGGAAGCATTCGGCGTCGGTGCCAGCCTCGGTGGCTGATGCTCGCGCGCAGACGGCCAACTGCTCGGCGGGCCCAGCCACGGCACCGACCCCGGTGGACCCCCACAAGTGGTCCTATCTACCTGGCGCAGCCGTGGTCCCATCTAGCCCCAATCATTCACGCCGATAGCAGGAGGCGGGTCGTTGACCTCTTGGGTCCCGGTTGGGTCCCGGATCGGCGAGGAGGCCGGGGTGCGACGTGTGGTTCGCGCTGCGGCTGGCGTGGGCGGCGTGTCGATCGTGGTGGTGTGGGCGCGTACGGCTAGCGGTTGTCCGTGTTGCTGGGCTCGGTCCGGTCGTCTTCAGGTGAGCGCGTTGATGCGTTGGTTGGCGGCGAGCAACGCTGCCGCGTCGGGCCAGTCGTCGAGGATGCGGACGATGTCGCGGCCGGCTTTGCGCACAACGCGGGCGGGCGTGTGCCAGAACCGCCAGCGCAGCGTCTTCGGTTCGGCCTTGGCGAGGCTGCCGTCGAGGCACAGCAGTTGGAACCAGCGCACGAGGTCCGATGCCATCGCGACCAACTGCAGCCATGCCTGGTTGGCGGCGAGCGACTTGAACGGGAACCGTTCCAGGCCGGACGCTTTGAGGTGCTTGATGTTGTCCTCGACATGGGCGTGGGCGCGCGAGGAACCGGTCGAGCTGGACCGGGGTGCCTGTCTGGTCGGTGAGTTGGCCCCAGTAGCGGTACTCCAGCGACGGGAACAGCGAGGTCTGCGCGCCGGGGTGCCGCGGTTCTCGCCGCACGATCACTCGTGTCCCGGTGGGATACTCGGACAGGTCGCACAGGTCGGTGATCTCGGCGACCGCGGCTCCTTTGCGGAGCTTGCCGTTCTGTCGGATCGCGGGTCGCCACCGCTGGTCGTCGACTTCGATCGTGGCGATCGCACCCTGAATCTGGGGGGTTTTGCGGGCTACGACCGCGAAGCCGACGTTGCGGTCCCGGCATCCCTTGATGAACCCTCGTGACGCCCCGGCCGAGTCGGCCCGGACCACCACCTTGCGTTTCGCCAACTTCTTGTCATCGCCGCGGCGGTGACCGGCCGCGACAGCTTCGGGCAACTGCTCGATCGCCTGATCGAGCACGGTGAGGTGGTCACCGGCGTCGTTCGCGGTCGCGTTGCCGGGCCGCAGCATCGCCGCCAACGTCTCACCGGTCGCGTCCGCGAAGCAGAACATCGGGTGGAACCCGAACCCGTGCTTGTAGTTGGCGGCGGTTCCTTCCTTCTGCTCCGAGTGGATCTCGACGAGCGACGCGTCGATGTCCAACACGACTGGGCCCCGGCCAACGCCGATCCCGGCGCGTTTCCACACCCCGCCGCGGACCTCGGCGACCGCGTCGCGGACTTCGGCCAGGATCGACTCGTCGAGTTGGTGCATGGTGCGCCACACCGTCGAGTCCGACGCCACCTCGCCGAACAACCTCGGCTGGGCGCGGAGATGCTCGACATCCGCGCAGCACTCGCCGCCCCCGGCGAGCACCAACATCATCTGGGTGAACACCGTCCCGCGGTCATGCAACGGCACCCCGTTGCCCTTCCATGGGATCACCGCCGACAGCGCCGAGCCCAACCCAAGGCGATCAGCGAGCTGCCCCAACGAATGCAACCCGACATGGGCGACGACCTGCTCGCCGCCGTCTTCTACCACCACACGCCGTGTGCTGTTACCGTCCACCTGTCAGGTGCCTTTCTCTCGGTCGTTCTTGCTGTTTCGCAACTACAAGAAAAGCCGAAGAACAGGCACCTGTCGCGTCCTGGCTACCTCATGCCATCTCAGACGCGTGAATTATCGAGGCTAGCTGGCGCAAGCCCCCGAAAGTGGCCCCATCTAGCTGGCGGGCGACACCATTCGCGGGCGCGTCTCGCGATGGCCTGATCGAGTTCGCTGGGTCAGAGTTCGCCCGAAAGCGACTCAGAGTCGGCCCGGGCAACGACGACGCGGGGAATCTCCTTCCACTTCGAGCACCGTCCTGGGACCATGGGCGCCATGTCGGTGCCGGACGGAAAGACGGCGGGTGAGCCCCGCAAACAGCACGTGGTTTCTCGGGTGCTTCTCGACCGCTGGGCCGTCGACGGCGAGGTCCAAGCATTCAACCTGACCAACGGCCGGCACCGTCCCCGCTCGCCCAGCGCCGAAGGCTGGGTCGAGCACTTCATCAGGGTGGGCGCGCGTGACACCGAAGCCGAGTGGAAGCGTGTCGAGGATCTCGCCCCGGCCGCACTCGACGCGGTCGAGGGCGGCCGCCTGTTCGACCACCCAGACCAAGTAGTGACGATTCGACGACTCTTCGCACTGCACGTCCGCGGAGCAAGGGGTTCCGGGCAATCTTCCACCGCACTCTGTCGCGGATCGAAGACAGCGCTCACGTTCAGAACATCATGGCCCTGCTTCGACGCCCCGAGGTTCTCGACTCGCTCTTTCGCCACCACACCGGCCTCGAGCCGGTCGGCGAAGGAGCCCGCAATCTGATGGTCGAGCGGACGCTGGGCGAGTTGGTCGAACAGGTGGCCGGCGATGCGGCCTTCCGAGAGTTCGTTCTTGAGCAGTACGCCGTTGCGGAGGACTGGCTCGAGGACAAGCGCCTGCGGGTCGGCGTGGCCGAGGAGTCGGAGTTCCTGATCAGCGACATGCCGGTTCTCACCCGTAACAGCACGACGGGGCAAGCCGGCATCCTCGAAGTGCCGCTCGGCGACGCCGACATGCTCACGATGCCGCTCGGTCCCAAGCATGTGCTGGCGCTGTCGACCACCGAGGACGACGGCTACGAGACAGTGCCCGCCAATGGCGTCCGGAACCTCAACCTGCTGCAGCTGGCGACCGCACCCGAGAAGGTCTACCTCCGGGCGGGATCCGGATTGGAGGCCATGGCGCAACACGAGTGGGAGACGTATCGCCAGAGAGTCGCCGAGGTGAACTCGGCCTCTCGTACGCTCGGCCCGTGAGCAGTCACGCTGAGGAGGCCCGCCGTGGGTAAGGCGAGCCAGAAGAAGAAGGAGCGTCGCCTCCAACGCGAGCGGGACGAGCGGCGACTGCGGGTCGCGTTGTGCACTTTCCCTTCCAGGGCGACGACAGCGGATGAGCAGCTTGTGAAGGCCGCCATCCTCTACGCCGACGAAGTGGTCTTGTACAGCCCTGTCGCGTCGATGCTCGGCCAACTTGCCGCCGTCGCACAAGGATCTCCCCAACAACTCGTCTCATTCTTCGCCTCGGCGGCGCTCGCATCTCAGTCCATCGAGGGCGGTCGGCTCGGCTCGGTCGCCGGACAACTCTCGGCCCTGCGTGACGCAGCGGACGGGGCGCTCGCCGATCCCCTGGCCTCGTTGAAGCTCGCCGAGATCCAAGAACAGTTCCAGGCGACGCTCGAGGCCCAGTTGACCGAGGCGGGGATCGACCGGTTGATGCCTGCTCTGCAGGCCGGTCTTGTGCGCCTCGACCCCCTCTACGACGAACTGAACGCGGGGGACGACTTCGCCGACGTGTACCTCCAGAGGCTCGCCTCCGTCCTCTCAGATCGCCAGTCGTACCCGCTCTTCGACTCGAAGGTCGCCGATCTGGTGAAGTCCGCCGTCGACGCGGGAGCGATCGAATCGAGCCAGGCCGGGCGAGCGCGGGCCCGTCAGGCGGGACTCGCGAACGCCTTTCTCGACCGCTTGCCGACCTTCCCCAACGCGACACTCGACGAAGTGATCGACGTACGAGCGGACCTGAAGGGTCCGCTCGTACGATTCCGAGGCGCGTTGGTCGCTGCCGCATGTGATGTGACACCGGAGGCCTTCGACTCCGCGTTCGATGAGGCTGCCCACGAGGTCTGGGTGGCGAAGGCCGCGCCCGCACTCTTCGAGATCCAGGAGTTGGTGGAGGAGCGCCGCTTGGCGAGACAGTTCGCTAGCAAGGTCATTGGCGGCGGTTCGATGGCCGGCGCGGTCACTGGCCTGTTCATCGGATCGCTCGGCGACCTCCCGATCGACAAGCCGGTGATGGCGGTCGTAACGGCCATGGCGGGCGCAGGCGCCGAGATCGTGCGCGGGCGAGACGCCCTCCAGAAGGAGATCGCGTCGAAGCCCTTCTACCTTCTTCACCGCACGGAGGAGCTGCTCAGCTAGCGCCCGGCCGCCGACGGAGCGGGCGGGCCGATGAGCTGGCGTGGTTTCGACGGGGCGCCAACGTGCCTACACGTCCAGGAGAGGGTTGGAGTAGACCTCCACGTCGCACTCGACTTCTCCGGCCAGCTCGCGTATCGACCAATCCCAGATCTCCTCGGATTCCCCTGGCCCGAGAATCATCGTGTCGCCGGCGCTCTCGACGGTCTCTCCAGTGCCAACGACGGTGAACGTGACGTGGTACTCGAAGTAGCGCTGCTCGGAGGTCACGTTCTCAAGCGTGCCCTCGACCTGACCAGTGCTTCCTTCAACCTCGCATCGAGACAGCGACACGGCGGCCACGGATTCGTCGACCAGCTCGGGTCGCGGGAGCGGCACGAACTCCGGCTCAGCCGGACGAGTCAGCTCCCCAAAGAGCCAGACCGCGGCACCAGCGGCAAGTACCGCCCCGATCCCAGCGAGCAACCAACGTGACAATTTCGGGCGCTCCGTCCTGGCTCTGGCGGTCGAGTCCCCCAACCGCACCAGCCATGCCGACGCTATCCACATCGCTGCTGCGTGGACAGTCAAGCAGGCCGTTGCCGCCGAGTAGGAGTGCCAGCTGCTCGAACGATGAACGATGGTCTGCGCGACCGGCCTGGTGGTCACCGTTTGGTCACAGAATGGTCACGACAGGGCGGGATTCGGGGGTACTGGCCGACACGAGACGAACCCCCGAAACTGCCTGTGACCAGCACATACGCGTACTTGCCGACACGAGCCGACACGGGCCCGCAGGGACTCATAGCCGCTCGGTCGAAGGTTCGATCCTCCCCGGGCCGACGACGATCCGCTACTGGATGCAGGGGATCTCGGCCCCGTCGGCGGCGCGAAATCGCATCTCCGGTGGGTTGCTCACGTTGGACTGCGTGGGGAGGGGCGGCTCCCCTACGAACCCGAAGCGATACCCGTCTACGGGCTCGCTGAGCGGGATGTCGATCCAATCACCGTCGCGGTACGCGGCCGAGGCGACCTTGTCGCTCGTCACGACCGTGATGACGCCGAGGTGGGGCGAGGCGCTCATCCAGGTCGAGTGATCGATGCAAGCCGTCCCGGTGGAGCCAGCACCAGGGACCGCGCTCGTCGGGCGCTCGTCAGGCAGCACGACCAGCGTGTTGTGCTCGATCCGCGTGGCGTCCTGGCCGTGAACGAGGTAGGCGGAGACGCTGCCCCCATTCCAGCCCGATCGTCCGACCTCGATGTTGTCCGGGTTGTCGTCGTACCACGCGTCGAGGTACTCGTCACTGTCGAACGCCGTAGGTGCGAGCGGCTCCACGTTCGCGAAGGGCAGGACACTGAGCTGACTGATGAGCTCCTCGATGGCATCGGGCTTACCCACAACATGGACTTCCCAGACGTCGTCTGTGAGGCCGACCACTCGGTCCCGATGGTTGCTCTCGCGCGGCGATGGGGGACAGCTCCGGCGCTGGCTCACGGATACCGTCGAGTCGGCTCCGACCGGGTAGCTGCTGTCGACACTGACGCAGCTCCCCTCCTGCGAGATGCCGAGTGAGAGGAGCTGTCGGGTCGGCGCGATCCAGAGGCGGTCGACCTCCGGCCAGCCGGAATCGTTGAACAGATCGGCGACGGCCAGGAGCGGGTCGTCGGGATCGCTCGGGTCGATGAGCCCCAGGAGTTGCTCGACGGTTCCGTCTGGCGCGTCGATGCTCGGTCGTACGCCGGCCTGGCGGATCTCGCGATACGGATGCGCTATCTCTGTGGGGTGATCAGTCGTGACGTCGAGCGAACACTGGTCGCCGATGCCGCTGGTCGCGTCGGACGCGCTCGACCCCCACTGCTGGCCGTCAGAGCTCTCGGTGTCGTCGTCGGCGCGGTTCCAGTCCGCATCATCGAGCACCAAGGTGAACTCGCCTGGACCGACGAGCACCGCATCGACCCGGGTCCCATTGCCCTGGTCGCCCTGCGAACGACCGATGTAGAGGGGCATGGTTGCGGGGAGCTCGAGGTCATCCGGCGGGGACCAGCTGATGTCGTAGGCAAACCGGCCGGGCCACTCCCAACGGCAGTCGAGCAGGTCGAAGGAGATCGTTGATCCCTCCGGCTCCGAATCGGGAGGAGGCGGTGGCACATCCGCGTCTGGGTAGGTGAAGGAGCGCAGGACGCCCGTGTCCACCGGAGGAAAGGTGACGACACCGTTGGAGGTCGGTTGTTGTCCAGGTGTCGACGGGTCGGGTTGGTCGGCTGAGTCGTCTCCAGAACACGCCGGTGCGATCGCAACCAGGACGAGGAGGGCGACCGTTGCTGTCGCTCGGCGCGTCACGGGGTGTCCGCCGGAATGAGGTAGTTGCCGTCGGAGGGCGGCGGTTTCGTGAGGAGATCGTTCACAGTCTCGTATCCCGGCGCGAACTGCATGGGTCGAGCACCCGGCACGGTCCGGGTGTCCACCGCGAACAGTCGCCGCAGCGGCGTCTGGCCCAGGTCGTCGATCAGCCAGAGCTCGTAGGCGAAGTCCGGTGGTCCGGTCTTGCCTCGGATCCCACCCACACCGTCCTGGTAGAGATCGGCCGAGATGAGCTCGTGGAACCCGAGTGCCGGACTCCAGCTCGCGAGCGTGAGGCCACGACTCTCCCAGCCGTCGGGGAACTGGAGGTTCATCCAGAACGGAACGGTCTCTCCCGCCCCGCCGACCGGATCATCGAATCGTCGCTCGGGTTCGCCCTCGACCTCGATCGGTGCGGCCAGCCCCTCATCCACGAGGAACGTGGTGAAGGTCCCTGGCGATGGCACCGTGACTGTCACCGTCGTCTGTGGGACGGTTGTCGACGTTGCTTCGGCCTCGGAACTCGCCGGCCCTCCGTCGCTGCACGCCGCGCCGACGCACAGGCACAGGGCCGCCAGGAGGAATCGCACCACACCACGCATTCTGCTCGGCCCGGCGAGGGCTGTCGCCGCGGTCCCCTCCTGGTGGACCACCACCCAGCCGTGGAAGATGGTCCACACGCACCCGACAGGGTGGCGCCGACCGCGTGTGCTGCTAACGGATTGCTAACGAACGCGGCAGAACGGGGTGTTACGGAGCGATACGGCCTGGACACCGCTCCTCGCGAAAGCCCAGCTCAGCGGCACTTCCTGGCACGAGGCGACACGAGCCGACACGGCCGGGCCACGCCTTAAACCCCCCTGGCCCTTCGGGGCCGTGTGAGTTCGAATCTCACCCCGGGCACGCGCCGGCGACCGCTGCTCTCGCAGGCCTGCTCGGACTACCACGCCGTCATGTCCCCGCTGCGCTGAGGGCGTTCGGGCCACGCAGGCCCCTGACGGCCCGGCCCATCGGTCGCGGGCAGGTCGATGCATTCCTGACCTGGTACGGAGTGAGGCTCCGATTGCAGGATCGGCTCTCCGTTGCTCTGACACGAAGTCGGGCTTCAAGACCAAGCGTGAGGCCGAGGAGGCCGTGCGGGTCGTGCTCGACGAGGTGCGGACCGGTGCCTACGTGCAGCCTTCGACCGAGACGCTGGGCGAGCACCTGGCCGGGTGGCTCGAGCGGGTGAAGCCCAACCTGCGGCGCACCACCTGGGACGGCTACCGCACGGACGTGGCTGAGGATCGCTTGTACGCCGCGTTCGTGTTGCTGGCGACCACCGGGATGAGGCGGGGTGAGGTGCTGGGCCTTCGGTGGGCCGATGTCGATCTGCGGGCGGGGCACCTGTCGGTGAAGCAGACGATCACAGCCAGCAACCACGTGCTCATCGTGGGGCCGACGAAGACGGCCCGGTCACGGAGGCGGATCGAGCTCGACCCCGAGACCATCGACGTGCTGCGCAGGCACCGCAAGGCGCAGGCCGCGGAACGCCTGGCCATCGGCGCTGGGTGGGTCGACAACGACCTCGTGTTCTGCCGAGCCGACGGCGAGCCCGTGCATCCCGACTGGTTCACCCGCTACTTCATCCGGCTGGAGCGCAAGCTCGACGTGACCCAGATCCGGGGCCCTCACGACCTGAGGCACACGTGGGCGACCCTTGCGTTGAAGGCCGGCGTGCATCCCAAGGTCGTGTCGGACCGCCTCGGCCACTCGACTATCGCCATCACCCTCGACATCTACAGCCACGTCAGCCCCACCCTCGACTCGGACGCGGCGAACACGGTGGCGAGCCAGATCTTCAAGGCGAGCGACGGGTGAGCAGCCTGTACGCCTACGTCGACGAGAGCGTGCGTCCCGGCCGATACGTCATGTGCTCGTTGGTCGTCGAGCCTGGTCAGCTCGGGCCGCTGAGGCGCCTCACTCGCGATCTCCTGCTCCCCGGCCAGCGCCGGCTCCACTTCCACAACGAGAGCGACCGTCGACAGCGCGAGCTGGCTACGCAGTTGTGCGAATTCGACGTCGACGCTTCGGTGTTCGTCTGCCGGTCGGCGCACGGTCGTTCTGAACCCGCTCGAGCCGCGCCTGCTGCCTCCGAGCGATCATCGAAGACCTCCAGGATCGCGACGAAGCGGTCACGCTCTTCCTCGAGACCCGGCACGAGCAGGACGCTGACGATCATGGGGTGATCAGGTCGGCCCGTCGCCCCGACCCGGTGCTCACCTACCAGCACCTCGAGGCAGCCGAGGACCCGTTGCTCTGGTTGCCCGACGCCTACGCATGGCTGGTCGGTGCTGGAGCGGCATGGCGTCGACGGATCGAGCCGGCGATCACGACCATCCGCGAGGTCCCCTGAAAAAGCCGCAAACCCAGCTGCTGGTCGTCCGGCCATCAACTGGGTTCACTTCCGCAGGCCCTCGGCCCTTGGCGTTGACCATTGTGCCACCGGATCGGCCCGATGCCTAGGCCCTTCCGGGACGAGGCATGGGCACCAAGTCGAGGTCGAGCGCATCGGCTAGTGCGGCCAGCGTGATGGCCGTCGGGTTCGGCGAGTCGACGCTGAACAGCCGGCGGACCGCCTCGGGGGCGAGATCGGCCCGGCGAGCGAGTTCCGCCTTGGTGAGCCCGAGCGCAGCCCGGCGATCGTCGAGGGCCTGGACGATGGCGTCGACCTGGTCGACGCGCCGGCGGGCCTCGTCGTAGGCGGCCCGGTGCTCAGGGTGCTTCTGGTGCTTGGCGAGATATCGCTCGGCGCCGGTCCGGGGCTTGTCGGCCATGGCGACGAACGTAACACCAAAGATACGCTCTGCCTCGGCTCCGGAAAGCCGCAAACCCAGCCTCCGACCGTCCGGACAGACGATCACTGCCAGGTGTGCTCTCGGGGTGATTCATGGTCGATGTCGACATCCGCGGCCACCAACTCGTCCACGACGTTCGCGTGGCCGCCCTGGGCAGCGAGAAGCAGCGCGGTGTCGCCTGAGTCATCGGCAGTGTCCGGATCTGCCCCTGCGGCCAGCAGTGCGCGTACGACCTCGTCGTGACCACACGCGCTGGGCCGCAACACCGGTGTCCCCCCGTCGTCGGTCGTAGCCTCAAGGTCGGCTCCGTGATCGAGGAGCACTTCCAGCGCGTCCAGGTTCCCGAGCTGGGCGGCGACGTGCAGGGCCGTCGTTCCGTTGGTCGAGGCCGCGTCGATGTCCGCGCCGGCATCGAGCACCAGCTCGACGAGTTCTGGGTGGCCGGTCCGCGCGGCGCGACTGAGCACGGTGTCAGGACGATCTCCCGCGACGCGTGTGTTGGGATCGGCGCCGGCCGACAGGAGCAGCTCGACGGTGGTCGCGTCCTCGTAGGTGATCGCGAGATGAAGAGCCGAGGCTCCCGTCGAGGCATCACGAGCGTTCGCGTCAGTGCCCGCGTCGAGCAGTACCTCCACCATCTCCGGACCACACCTCACTGCCCGGGCGAAGTCGTCGTCGGTCCCGCTCCAGTGATCTTCGGGCTCCACGCGCTCCGCGACCGCCTCGAGATCGCAGTCGAGAATCTGCGACCGGAGGCTTGGATCGCCACCGACGACAAGCACAGCGATGCCAGCTGCCGCCAGGAGCACAGCTCCAGCTACCCCGAGCACACACCCGTATGGCGCCTCGGTCCGACGCGACCCTCGTCCCACCACCAGATCATCCCAGGCGACAACCACCCGGTGGCCGCGGCGCCGTGGGTGCCCGACTCCTGCAGGGAAGGTCGCAAACCCAGCTGCTGGTCGTCCGACCATCAACTGGGTTCACTTCCGCGAGCTCTGTGCCCGAGAAGGTCCGCGGCGGCTTCCTCATCGTCGCCCCCGATGGTTGAGGTCATTCGCCTCGCCGTTGGCGTCTTGTACCCAGTGCCGTTCGAAGTGTGAGGCCTCAGGGCAGAGCTCTCAGTTGAGATGGTGAACGCGGCAGCTCACGTTGCCAGAGGAAGCGAAGCCCGGTCCGGCAGGGGAGGAGTGATCGGTCGCCTGGGCACTCGGTCACCGGCAGTCCCAGGCCCTCGGGTGCGACCTGCGATGGCGTAGACGTGCTGTGAGAGGCAGAACAGGTCGCAGCGTTGCTCGAAAACCAAGTCGAGAATCGCGGCCTCGACCTGAGGAAGGTCACCATGGACGAGAGAGAGGTCTACACACACCGCACCCTCGCCGCCGATCAGCTCCGGTAGTTGCATCAAGTCAGAGCAATCGCCCACGAGGATCGTCTCGCTCAGCTCGATGAGGCGTCGGCCGTGTCGGCGTAGCTCGGCCACCATGGCATCCATGTCATCGTCCGATGGAGCGAAGACATCGACAGCGATGGGCCCGGGAAGCGATCCGACGAATGCAGCGTCGTTGTCCGACTCGACCGTTCGACGAACGAGAGGGCGGTTCGGCAGCCCCGACATCACAGCCCAAGGGTATGTCCAAGGGAAGCGCTCTCGCCGGCGGGCATCGGCGTGGGGCACCTGGACGCGGGGTCTGTCGGTTCTCTTCGTCTGCCACGATGGCCCCCATGGCCTCGACGTCTCCCATACCCGCACCGTCTGGCATCCTCGTCACGCCGATCGGGCACGTCGTCGGTGGTCGGTCCGAGGTCCGCGACGACAGCTGGGACACGGCACGGTCCCGCATCGTGCTCGACCCTGCCCAGGTCGAGGCCGAGGCGACGCTGGGTCTCGTCGACTTCTCCCACCTCGAGGTCGTGTTCCTCTTCGACCGGGTCGACCCGGCGTCGGTGTGTCGCGGAGCCCGTCATCCCCGAGGGAGGTCGGACTGGCCCCGCGTGGGGATCCTCGCTCAGCGGGCGAAGGACCGACCCAACCGGATAGGAGCCACGGTGTGTCGACTTCTCCGAGCCGAGGGACACACCATCGAGGTCGCAGCCCTCGACGCCGTCGATGGCACACCAGTGCTCGACGTCAAGCCGTACTTCAGTGGCTTCGCACCCCGTGATCCGGTGCGGGAGCCACCCTGGGTGCGAGAGCTCATGTCCGGCTACTGGTGATCGCCCGTCGCGCTCCTCCCGATGGGCTCCGCCGGTCGACGGTTGCCCGGCCGGGTACTGCGGTCTTCATCCGTACACTTCAGCCCGATGGTTGGCAGCGATTCGGGCGACGATGTGGCGACCGATCTGCCGATGAACCCGGCCGGGCCGGACCCAGCCCCGGGTGAACTCTTCCCGGAGGAGGCCGAGGCCACCCCCACCCGCCTGGGCCGGCTCGTCCTGCGGGGACAGGCCCTCCAGGCCCGGATCACCTCTCAGATCGAAGAAGCCCTCAAGGTCATGCCCGCCCTGGACCTGGTCTGGGAGGTGTCCCGACGCTTCCGCCGACTCAACGGGTCGGTCCTGGCCGGCCACCTGACCTACCGGCTGTTCCTGTGGTTGTTCCCTTTCGTCCTGGTGCTGGTGGCCCTGCTCGGCTACCACACCTCAGAGGGGTTCCGGCTGGCTGACCTGGTCGACCATGCGGGCGGCAGCGCCGACTTCGCCGAAACGGTGTCCGAGCAGGCCAAGGGCGGTCGGGTGCCCATGCTCCTGGCGGGCCTGTTCGGTCTGGCCTGGGCCACAGCGGGCATCATCCGGGCGCTGCACTACATCTACGCGCAAGCCTGGGAGCTACCGATCCGACCCCGCCGCCGCCTGGTCATGGCCACCGGCCGGGCGATGCTGGGGATCGGCGCGGCCACCGTCGTCCTCTTCACCCTCGGGCTGGTCCGCAGCCAAGGTGTGCTGCTGCACGTCGGAGGCGCGGGCATGAGCTTCGCGGTCGAAGCGGGACTGCTCGTGCTGGTCATGGCCTTCCTGCCTCGCCGGACCCGATCACCCTGGGACCTGTTGCCCGGGGCGGTGCTGTTCGCCGGGTGCGTGCTGGCTCTCCAGCTCGTCGCTCAGTACTACCTACCCCAGCGCGTGGCCAGCTCCTCGGAGCTGTACGGATCCCTGGGCATCGCCCTCGGCCTGCTCTTCTACCTCTGGTGCGTCGCCTCGCTGCTGGTGTTTGGTGCCTTCGTCAACGCCGTGTGGTTCGACCGCGGCGAGATCCTGGCCGGACGGCCCTGGGTGGCCGACCCCGAGCGGCTTCCCCGCTGGGCCCGCTCCGCCTGGGATCGCAGCGCCGCGATGGCCGAAACAGTCACCAACCAGGTCACGAGCCGGCTACCTGCTCAGCTCTACAGCCGACGCGGCCCCGATCCCGACGACACCGAACCCGGTCACTCCGATCCCGGGCCGGCTCAACCCTCGTCTTCGTCGCCGAAGGCGTAGTGCTGCTCTTCGAGCAGGTCCTCCAGGTCACCCTGCTCGTCGGCGGCCTCCAGCGCCGCCTCGGCGCGCGGATCGTCGGGTTCCTCGTCTGGGAAGTACACGGCCGGAGCGACCTCCCCGTCGTCGTCTGTGCCGAGTTGGTCGGCGGTCACGTCGGCTCGTCCCACGTCTTCGACCGGGGTCGCCGGATCGTGGTCGACGACGTGCATGGCCAACTCCTCGCTGGGCTCCTCGTCGGCCAGGCTCTCGTCTGAGGTCACGAACTTCCACTGGTCGCGTGGCATGCACCCTCCTGGATCCGGGGAGCTGGCGGGTCCCGCTCCGTGCCACCAGAGTGGCTCATCGAGCCGTCGCCGTGCAGGGCCCTCGGTCACCAGATCCTCACCTCCTCACCTCCGGTAGCCTGGCCGGCCATGGCCACCGCCACAGCAGGGGATCCCCTTCCCGTCCCACCGCCGGTCGGTTCGACGCTCCCGCCCGCGCCGGTGTCGGCCCTGGTCGACCAGGTCTCCGGGGTGGTCCTCGGTCACCCTGAGGTGATCCGCCTCGCCGTGGCCGCGTTCCTGGCGGGCGGTCACGTTCTCTTCGAGGACCAGCCGGGTGTGGGCAAGACCCTGCTGGCCAAGGCCCTGGCTCGCGGGTTGGGTGGGTCCTTCGGTCGCATCCAGGGCACCGCAGACCTCTTGCCTACCGATGTGACCGGGGTGAGCGTGTGGGAGGAGGACTCCCGAACCTGGCGTTTCCAGCCCGGACCCGTCTTCCATCAGGTTGTCCTGGTGGACGAGTTGAACCGGGCCACGCCCCGCACGCAGTCGGCGCTGCTGGAGGCCATGGCCGAGCACCAGGTGTCCGTCGACGGCTCCACCCATCCGCTGCCCAGCCCCTTCTTCGTGCTGGCCACCCAGAACCCCGAGGACGACTTCGGCACGTTCCCCCTGGTGGCGGGCCAGCGCGACCGCTTCGCGGTGTCGCTGTCACTCGGCCTGCCCGGGCGCGACGCAGAACGCGTGCTGATCCGAGGTCAGGGAGGCGAGGGGGCGCTCCGGAGCGTGCACGCCGCCGCCAACCTCGAAGCCTGGGCCGACCTGCGCGACCACCTCGAGGAGCGGGTCCACCTGAGCGACGTCGTGGCCGACTACGCCCTCGATCTCGTCGATGCTGCCCGCACCCGGCTGGGTGACGTGGCCCCCCTCAGCACCCGGGCAGCGCTGGTGCTGCTGCGGGTGGCCCGGGGCCTGGCTGTCGTTCGGGGTCGTGACCACGTGGCCCCCGACGACGTGCAGGCCGTCGTGCCCGCGGTCCTGTCGCACCGGGTCGTCGACGCCGCCGACGGCCACCTCTCCGCAGCTCGCCACCGGGTGGCCGAACTCGTGCATCAGGTGCCTGTACCGCCGGTCACCGGGACGCCCAGGTGACCTCGGCCGGCCCCGACCTGACCGAGCGGGGCCGGCGTCGTATCCGCCCATCGGATGCCGGTCGCATGTGGCTCTCGGTCGCCGGCTTCGCCGTGGTGCTCTGGGTGTTGGTGGGCGGTCCTGCCCTGGTGTTGCTCGGGGCCGCCATGGCAGGCGTGGTGGGACTCGACGCCCTGGCGGCGTGGCGGGGCCTGATCGCCCCCACACTGGTCGTCGGTGCCCCGCCGAGCGCTCTTGCCGGCCGCAACTCCCCCGTGGAGGTGACGGTCCTGGCCGGGCGCTTCCCGCTGGTGGTGCGGGCCCTCTGGACCGACCCTCCGCTCACCTTCGCCGTCGACGGCCCTGACCCCGGGCTCGTGTCCTGGCCTGCGGGCAGCCGCGGACTGGTCACCGCCTTCCAGGTCGAGCTGGTGGCTTCCGGGCCCCTGGGCCTGGTGCCGGTGCACCGCCGGGTCCGGACCCGGCTGACCCGCCCCATGGTCGTGGTGCCAGCGGGGGAATCCCACGCCTGGGATCCGCCCGCGCTCCGCGCCGTCCGTCACGGCCTCGCCGAGACCGCCCCGTTGGGTCACGACCTGTTCCGGGGGGTCCGCCCCTACCAGCGCGGCGACCCCCGCCGCCGGGTGCACTGGAAGGCAACTGCCCGAACCGGAGCCTTGATGGTCCGAGAGGCTGACGGCACAGGCGTCGTGGCCATCCAGGTGGTGCTCGATCTCGGGGAGGGCGGTCCCGCCGGTGAGGCTGCCGTGGCCCGGGCCGCGCACCTGATCGAGGAGGCCGTGGGCCGCGGTTGGCTGGTTCGTCTGGTGACCGTGGAAGACGCCGCGGGGCCTCCCGCGTCTGCCCCCCGTGGACGACGTGGACCCTCTCCCGCCTCCGCCGCCAGGCCAGCCGGTCGCTCCCATGACCGTCACCGGCGTGGTGCGCTCACGCCAGGAGCTGGCCGGTCGCCTGGCCCGCGCCTGCCCGTCGCCGCCGGATTCACCGGCCTGGCGATCCGCCGTCCGATGGATACACCCCGATGGTGACCGGTGGACGTGACCGATCGGGACCTCCCGGCGCAAACCACGGGCCGGCTGGCGGCGGCCGGTTCGGTGCTGTTCGCAGCGGGCTCCATCCACGTCCTCTTGGACCTGGCCGACGTGTCTCACCCTTGGTTGGCGCCGCTGGTGGCTGCGTTCGTCGCCGGCGTGGCGATCAGCTTCGCGCCGGGAACCGAAGGGTGGTTCCGTCGTGCCAGCGGACTTGCCCTGGGATGGGGTTCCTTCCTGGTGCTCACCGCGGCATCGCTGGTCGCCGGCATCGGCGCCGGCGAGTCCCTGGACATCCCGCAGGTGGTCGGGTTGATCCCCCTGGTACTGGTGGGAGCGGACTGGCATCGAGTGGGCCGCCTCCAGACCAGTGTCCTGCTACCCGGCATCGGGGTCGTAGTGGCCTTGACTCGTGCCGTGGGCGACGACGGCGTCACGCTGACCCGGAGCGCCGCACCGGTGCTCGTCTGGCTGGCGACCGCCATGGGAGCTTTCGCGGTGCTCCAGCGCGACCGCGCGACCGCCTTGACCAGACCGACCCCGACCGCGGGAAGAAGACCGGGCCCGGCGCGGGTGCCGGTGGTCCAGGTCATCGGGGTCGGCGCCGGCGCTCTGGTGTTGGCCCTGGCGCTGGCACTGACAGTCGAATCCCCCTCGCTGAGCCCTTTCGACGACCAAGACGGGGAGGCCGCGCCACAGGAGCCGGGCGCCGCGGGAGCCGACGCGGGTGGATCGGCTGCCGGCGGGTCGCCCGCAGCAGGCGGAAGCGGTGCGTCGGGAGGCGCAGCAACCCAGGGTGACCCGGGAGCAGGAGGCAACGTCTACGTGGACGGCGGCGGCGGTGTCTACGTCTATGACCGGGAGACCGGGGATTACGTGTCGGTTCCCGAGGAGGCCCAGGTCGATTCCCGAGGGCAGCTCTGGCCACCCCGGGCCAATCCCCGCACCCTGCCCGGAGGCTCTGAGGTGGTGGGGGGCGACGTGCGTGACGGCAACCTCGTGACCCCCGACGGACGACCCCTCGTACCCACGCGACCCGAGCGGAGAGGCCTTGGCGGGTGACGGTGGGCCCGGTGGCACCGGGGCCGGAACCGACGGGGGGGTGCGGGGGCCATCACCGGCGGAGGCGACACCGGAGCCGCCGCCGACGGCGACGATCCGGGGCGCCGCGCCGTATGGCCCCTGGCGGTGGCACTGCTCGCAGCGGCGGCGGGTCTGGGCTCGGCCCTGTGGTGGTGGCGCAGCGGTGCGATGACTTCCCCGCCCCCCGCCGCACGGGAGTGGTCGACGGCCATGGCCCGGCGCATCGATGCCCTCGGTGCATCCCGGGACAGACCGCGGCGAACTGACGAACCCCTCGCCGCATACGGCCTGGACCTGGCGTCACGCACCGACGGGAGGATGGTGGACGTGTCGGCGGCGGTCTCAGCAGGGCTCTTCGGCCCCAGCGAACCGGAGGGCGACCTGCGTCGCTGGATCGAGCAAACGCTGACCGAATGGGAGAACATGCCAGCCTTGCGGGTCTAGGAAGCCGGCACGAGGCAGGTGCATGAAGAGCGTTGGAATCCGCGTGACAGGGGTCGTGTTGCTGCTGGTCGCGGCGGCGGCTGCGCTACTGGTTGGCCTTCCGCTGGCCAGCCAACCCGACGAGCAGGATGCTGAGCAGGGCACCAGCCGACCCGACCAGCAAGATGCTGAGCAGGGCATCACCTACCGACGTGGCCAAGAGACGATCGACGGCGGTGCAGGAGCGCTGGCTGTGTTGGGAGACTCCATCACCCGCCTGAGCAGCGACACCCTCCACGCTGCTCTAGAAGATCCGTGGTACGTGTACGTGGACGGCCGTGACAACGATCTCTACCAAGACCGCCAGAACGAGGCCGAGCTCATCGCGGCCACCGATCCCGATGTGGTTGTCGTGCACTTGGGTACCAACGACCATGTCTGCATGGTGGCCAACCTTCAACCGGACGTGACCGACTGCCACTATCCGGATCACGATGCCGACGCCGTGCTGGACGACGCCAGAGTCATGTCGGAGGCGTTCGACCCCGAGACGTGCTTGTTGTTCACTGAGATCTGGCTGTCTCTGGATCCGGTGGCAGGAGTGCTACCCGGGGTGGTCGATGCGGGATACGTGGACGGCTACGTACCGTGGGGCAGCTATCTGCGAGGCCTTCCCGAGCAGGAGCGAGCCCTGTTGGTGGCCGACGATTGGGGTCATCTCACCGACGCCGGATCAGAGCGGCTGGCCGAGGTGACCCGCGAGACGGTCGATGAGAGCTGCGGAGACACGACTGGGCCGACGAGTGGTTCGTGACCACGCCTCGGGCCTCCGTGCGAGATCTGTGTCCACTGGCGGTCAGACCACCTCAGCGCCCAAGTGTGACGGGGGTTCCTGTGGAGGGTGAGCCGGGCCCCGGATCGGCGAAGAAGTCGTTTCCCTTGTCGTCCACGACGACGAAGGCCGGGAAGTCCTCCACCTCGATTCGCCACACCGCTTCCATTCCCAGCTCGGCGTACTCGAGCACCTCGACGCGACGGATGGCGTCGCGGGCCAGGATGGCTGCGGGTCCTCCGATGGACCCCAGGTAGAAGCCGCCGTGACGAGCGCAGGCTCCGGTGACCTGGGCTGAGCGGTTGCCCTTGGCGAGCATCACCATCGACCCCCCACGTGACTGGAACAGCTCGACATAGGAGTCCATCCGCCCCGCGGTGGTGGGACCGAACGAGCCCGAGGCCATGCCTTCGGGCGTCTTGGCCGGACCGGCGTAGTAGACGCAGTGGTCGCGCAGGTAGGCCGGCATCTCCTCACCCGCGTCGAGGCGCTCTTTGATCTTGGCGTGGGCGATGTCGCGGGCCACGATCATCGGCCCGGTCAGCGAGAGGCGGGTGCGGACCGGGTGGCGGGACAGCTCGGCGCGGATCTCGTCCATGGGCCTGGTCAGGTCGATGCGCACCGCCTCGCCGGGAAGGACGAATGAGTCGAGGTCGGGTAGGTGGCGTGCCGGGTCGGTCTCGAGTCGCTCCAGGAAGGCTCCCTCGGCGGTGATGGTGGCTCGGGCCTGGCGGTCCGCCGAGCACGACACACCGATCCCCACCGGCAGGGATGCACCGTGGCGGGGGAGGCGGATCACCCGGACGTCGTGGCAGAAGTACTTCCCTCCGAACTGGGCACCGATTCCGGTCTGCTGGGCCAGAGCCAGGACCTGGGCTTCGAGCTCGAGGTCGCGGAAGGCACGCCCGGAGTTGTCGCCGGTGGTGGGCAGGCCGTCCAGGGAGCGGGCCGAGGCCAGCTTGACGGTCTTGAGGGTCTGCTCGGCGGACAGCCCGCCGATCACCACGGCCAGGTGATAGGGAGGGCAGGCAGCCGTGCCGAGGGTTCGCATCTTCTCGTCGACGAAGGCCAACAGGGTGTCGGGTTGCAGCACGGCGCGGGTCTGCTGGTAGAGGAACGTCTTGTTGGCCGAACCGCCGCCCTTGGCCATGAACAGGAGCTCGTAGCGGTCGGCGTGCTCACCACCCTCGGCGTAGAGCTCGATCTGGGCGGGCAGGTTGGTGCCGGTGTTGCGCTCCTCGTACATCGACAGGGGCGCCATCTGGGAGTAGCGCAGGTTGTCCCGTGTGTAGGTGGTGAGGATGCCCGCGGCCAGGGCAGCTTCGTCGTCGCCATCGGTGAGCACGTCGATCCCCCGGTGGCCCACGACGATGGCCGTGCCCGTGTCCTGGCACATGGGTAGGACGCCGCCGGCGGCCACGTTGGCGTTCTTCAACAGCTCCAGGGCCACGAAGCGGTCGTTGTCGGAGGCCTCGGGGTCGTCGAGGATGCGGCGCAGGGCGCCCAGGTGGTCGGCCCGCAGGTAGTGCGCGATGTCGTGCATGGCCTCTTCGGCCAGGCGGGTAAGGACCTTGCTCTCGACCCGCAGGAAGCGACGTCCCGCCGCCTCGACGGTGTCGAGTCCCTCGGCTGTCACCAGGCGGTAGTCGGTGGTGTCGGTACCGAGCTGGAACAGCGGTGCGTAGTGCTCGTCGGCCATGGCCGGGGAAGGTACTCGCTCGACCCGCTGTCCCGTGAACAGGCGCCAAGGTGGGGTCGAGGCTCAGGCGTAGTGGCCGGTCTCGAGATACTCGTGGAGGGTCTTGGCCTCTTGCTCCAACTCGTCGAGCCGGTGCTTGACGACGTCACCGATGGAGATGATGCCGACCAGGTGCCCGGCTTCGAGCACGGGGAGGTGGCGGACCCGGTGTTCGGTCATGACCGCGGCCAGGCCGTCCACGGTGTCGTGGGGGCTGCAGGTGCGGACCTCGCGGGTCATCAACTCGCGCACCTGCAGGGCGACGGTGTCGGGGCCGTGCTCGGCGATCGAGCGGGCCAGATCGCGTTCGGAGAGGATGCCCTCGACCGAGGCGCCGTCGGCGCTCACGACGAGGGCTCCGACGCTGTGGCTTCGCAGCGCCCGGCTGGCGTCGAGGGCGGTGGCGTCGGGCCGGATGGTGGCCACGAAGGAGCCCTTGCGGAGAAGGATGCTGTGGATGCGCACGAGTTCACCTCCGGTGGTCGGGGCGACTTCGTTGGCGCCAGCGGTCGGGTCCAGTGTCGCACCCGGGAATGCCCGGCGGGTTACGGAGGTGTGACGAAACGCACACGTTGTTTGCTCTACCTACTGGTAGGTAGGCTCAGGAGCCGTGAGCCTGCTCGACACGCCAGTAGCCGCCCGACCCGAGGGTCTCGAGCGGCCGACGTCGCTGAAGCCGGTCCTGGAAGCCATCTCACCCGAGCGTTACCACAACCCCACGGCCAAGGGCCTGGCCTATGTAGCCCGCGACCTCCTCTTCTACGTGGTGCTCGTGTGGGGGCTCGTCGTGGCCGACACCTGGTGGGCGGTGATCAGCCTGTGGGTGCTGTCGGCCCTGGTGATCAGCGGCATGTTCATCCTCGGTCACGACGCGGCCCACGGGGCCCTGTTCGGTTCGCGCCGGCTCAACTCGGTGGTCGGCCACGTCATGATGCTTCCCTCCTGGCACGTCTACGAGGGTTGGGTGCTGGGCCACAACCGGATCCATCACGGGCACACCTGCCGTCAGGGCATGGACTTCGTCTGGCACCCCGTGACCCCCGAAGAGTACGAAGCCTTTCCCCGGTGGCAGAAGCTTCGCCACCGCCTCGAATGGTCGTGGGCGGGTTCGCTGCCCTACTACCTGCGTGACGTCTGGTGGAACAAGATGATCGCCTTCGAGCCCCCGGCGAAGTGGGCTCGGGCCATCCGCCGGGACCGGGCCATCGTGGCCGCCTTCGTCGTGGTGGCCGCCTCGGCGCTGGCCGCGCTGGGCTGGTCCCAGGAGGGGACGGTGCTCGCGGCGATCTGGATGGTGGTCAAGGTCCTGGTGGTGCCCTTCCTGGCCTTCATCTGGACGATCGGCTGGGTGGTCCACGCCCACCACATCGATCCGGCCATCCGGTGGTGGCCCCGCCGGGAGTGGAACAGCTTCCGGGGCCAGATGGAGGGCACGACCCTTCTGGAGGTGCCCTGGTGGATGGACGTGTTCCTGCACCGCATCTTCTTCCACGTGGCCCACCACGTCGACATGCGCATCCCCTTCTACGAGCTACCTGCGGCGTGTCGAGACATCCAGGCGGCCTTCCCCGACGTCGTGGTGACCCGCAAGCTGCGGGTGCGCGACTTCTTCGCCAACACCACTCGGTGCAAGCTCTACGACTTCGAGGCCGGCCGCTGGCTGACCTACGCCCAGGCCGAGGACCGCCGCACCGCGACCGAGACTGCCGCCCATCCCGTCGCTGCCCAACCCTGAGGGCCGCCGTCCGCTGCACCGGGGTGCTTTTCGCGGTCTTTCGCCACCGGTGTCATCCTGGCGCAAGCTGTCTTGCCAAGGAGCGTCCGTGAGCACACCCCCCGTGCCCCCCCAGCCCCCCCAGCCTCCGAACTGGCCCACGTCCCCTCCGCCGTCCCCTCCGCCGGGCGCGCCGTCTGGCGGGCCAGCGGGTCCTCCGCCAGCTCCTCCACCGCCGCCGACGCTCGAACCCTCGGGCGGCGGGCCCCCCAAGGTGGTCATCGTGCTGGCCATCGTCGCAGTCGTGGGCCTCGTCGCCGGGGCCCTGGTCTTCCTGGCCGGCGACGACAGCGACGACTCCCCGGCCCTCGACGCGGGCCAGCCCGAACCCACCGAGGCCCCGGACCCGACCGAGGCCCCGGACCCGACCGAGGCCCCGGACCCGACCGAGGCCCCGGACCCGACCGAGGCTCCCGAACCCACCGACGACCCCGCACCCACCGGCGGGGTCTCGATGGTGCCCACCGGCAACACCGAGTTGGACGATGCCATCGAGGAAGCGGCTCGCTTCGTGGAAGCCGAGCGCGGTCTGGACTTCAAGGAGCCGGTGCTGGTGGAGGCCCTCGACGACGACGCCTTCGTGGAGCGGCTGCGCTCCACCTTCGAGGACGAGGACGAGGAGGACCTCGCCCTCACCGGCGATCTGTTCGTGGCGTTGGGCCTTCTCGAACCGGGAACCGACGTCGTCGAGGCCTTCAGGGGCCTGCTCGACGTGGGCGTGCTGGGCTTCTATGACCCCGAGACGTCCGAGCTCGTGGTCAGGGGCGCCGAACCCACCCTCTACACACGCCAGACCATCGTGCACGAGCTGACCCACGCTCTTGACGACCAGTGGTTCGACCTCGATCGTCCCGACCTGGACGAAGCCGTCGACGAGTCAGGCTTCGGTTTCACGGTCCTGGTGGAAGGCAGCGCCACGGTCGTGGACGAAGCCTGGGAGGAACAGCTCAGCGACGACGAGCAAGACGACCTGCTCGACGAAGAGATGGCCTTCGCCCTGGAAGCCGACATCGATCCCTCGTCGTTCCCCTTCATCCTGGTGGACCTCATCTCGGCCCCCTACGAGCTGGGTCCCGATCTGGTCGCCGAGGTGCTCGCCAACGGAGGCTCGGACGCCTTCGAGGCCGCTTTCGCCGATCCACCCACCACCTCCGAGCAGGCGCTGCACCCCGAGGCGTTCCTGGCCGGCGAGGGAGCGAAGGACGTCGCACCGCCGCCGGCGGACGGAGAGATCATCGATCAGGGAGCTTTCGGTGAGCTGGTGCTGCGGCTCGTGTTGGACGACGTCGTGTCGGGACGCGAGGCACGCGAGGCAGCCGACGGGTGGGGAGGCGACTGGTACGTGGCCTGGCGGGAAGGCTCGCGGACATGCCTGCGAGTCGATCTGGTGATGGACAGCGAGGACGACACCGCCGAGCTGGCCGGTGCCCTCGACGAGTGGGCGGGCGCCCAGGCGTCGGCCAGCCTGGAGGACACGGGCGAAGCGCTGCGTATGACCACCTGCGTATGACCACCTGCGCATGACCACCTGGCCGCGGGCACGCACACACAGAAGTGCACCTGGTGGGTCCCCACCACCGGGTCAGAGCCCGGGCGGTGCGGTAGCTTGCCCCCGCAGACCTTGTGACAGGAGCACACATTGCCACTCGACGGTGAGTACGAGCCCAGTCCCTGGCAGCCGGTGGCCGAGCAGGTCCGCCAGTTCGAGGAGAGTGGGGGAACCGAGGGCGCCGAACTGGAGGGCCAGCCCTGCATCATCTTGTGGACCCGCGGCAGGCGCACCGGCACGGTCCGCAAGACGCCCCTCATGCGGGTCACCGACGGCACCTCCTACGCCGTGGTGGCCTCGATGGGGGGCGCACCCCAGAACCCGGTCTGGTACCTGAACCTCATGGCCCAACCCGATGAGGTGTCACTCCAGGACGGGGCCGTCGTGGGCGACTTCCGAGCCCGCGAGGTCACCGGCGACGAGAAGGCCACCTGGTGGGCCCGGGCAGTCGAGGTGTGGCCCGACTACGACGCCTACCAGCAGGCCACGTCTCGCAAGATCCCCGTGGTGGTGCTCGACCCGGTCTGAGCCCCCATACGAGCGCTCGCCCGAGTCCCGGCCTATCAGGGAACGGGCGAGTGCCGCTCGGCTCGGTCAGTCCCTGGAGGTCGCCGCGCCGGATCGAGAGGCCTCCCGGTCGTCGTCGCGGCCGTCGTCGGGTTCGGGCGTGCCGGCCAGGCGCGGTGTGGTGGCCCGGAGGGTCTCCTCGGGGACCATTCCCCGGGACACCCAGCCCCGCTGGTCGGCCCACACCAGCAGGGGAGGCAGTACCGTCGAGCGCGCTGAGCAGGGCGACCGCCACGTTCATGCCCACCACCAGGCCGAAGTCCCGTAGCAGGGGCAGGCTGGATGTGGCGATGACCAGGACGCCGGCCAACGTGGTGAACGCCGACACCAGGAAGGCGCGCCCGGTGCGTGCCGCGGCCACATCCACGGCCTGGCGGGGCCACAGGCCGCGCCGGCGTTCCTCGACGAAGCGCAACAGGATGAGCGACGTGAACTCTGTGCAGGCGGCCACGATGAGCGGTCCGCCCACCGCGGTCATCGGGCTGAGCTTGAGGTCGAAGGCGAAGGCCACGATGGAGGACAGGCCCACGGCGATCGTGACCGGCACCAGGGACAACAGCGATCGCACCACACTGCGCAGACGGACCGCCAGGAACACCCCCACGAAGGCCAGGGCCAGGTAGGTGAGCAGGATCCGGTTGGCCTCGAGGTTCTCGAGGAGGCCCACCCCGATCACGGCCAGGCCAGACGGGGTGGCGTTGAGTCCCTCGGGGGGATCGGCGCTCTCGCGGATGGAGTTGACCACGTCGGCCCGCTCTTCCAGGGAACGGTCGCCGTAGCGGAAGATCAGGTTCATGGCGCCGGCCTCGGCGTTGATGGTCGAGACCTTGATGTCCTCGGGGGCGAGCTCGTACGCGGCCACCACGTCCTCGGCCCGCGGGGTCAGGTCGCTGGCACCCGGAACCTCGATGGCGTAGTCGACGGTGGTGATGAGGCTGGTGGCCGTGAGCAGCTCTGGGCTGATCTTGCCCTCGGGGACCTCTGTGCCGTAGCGCTCCAGGAGCTCGTCGGCGAAGGTGGCCACGAAGTCGACGTTCTCCTGGGACAGCAGGGCCTCGGGAGCCAGGTCGGCATCCTGGACGATGAAGAAGCCCAGCTCTGAACCGGAGCCGGTCTCGCTCTCCACGTATCGGAAGTCGCGGATGCCTCGCGAATCCTGGTCGACCCACTGGACGGGGTCGGTTTGCAGGGTCAACTCGTCCTCCAGGGACAGGCCCACGAAGAAGATGGCCGAGCTTGCCAGTGCCAGCGCGGGCCCGGCCCAGATGGGCAGAGAACCCAACCACACCGTGAACGCAGAGATCTTCGAGCGCCGGTAGTCCTCCGCGGTGGTGCGCGACCGGTACTCGCGGGCTCCGAGGCCGGCCAAGGGCAGCACGATGCTGGTGAAGCAGATCACGACGATCCCGATGGCCAGGAGCAGGCCGAAGTCGCGGATCATCGGCACCTGGGCCAAGCGGAGTGCCAGGAAGGCGAACACGGCATCGAAGGTGACCACCAGCAGGGCCGGCGCCACGTGTCGGGCCGTCTCCTGGATGGGGTGGGGCGAGCGGTCGATCACCACCTCTTCCTCGACCCGGGAGTGCATCTGGATGGCGTAGTCGATGCCGATGCCCAGCATGATGGGCAGCCCGGCGATGGTGACCAGGGTGAGAGGGATGCCCAGGTAGCCCGCCAGGCCGAAAGCCCAGGTGACACCGAAGGCGATGACCACCAGAGGCAGGAGCCGCCAGCGCACGTCGAAGAGGACCAGCAGGATCAGCGCCATGGCGACCAGTGCGATTCCTCCCAGTTGCAGCATCCCGCCCTGGAGGTAGTCGTTGATCTCCTTCAGCAGGTAGGGCGCACCGGTGACGGTGACAGAGTCGACGTTCTCGAAGTCGGCATCGGCGATGAGCTCACGCACCTTGGTGGCGCCGGCGGCCTCCTGATCAAGGGAGGCGTTGCCGGTGAGGCGCACCACCATCTGGGTGTGGGTCGGGTCGGTGAACACCGGGGCCTGGGCCTTGCGGATCTCGCCGACGTTGTCGTAGAGCAGGAAGTCGATCCAGTCGGGGTTGTCGAAGGTGCGCTCTTCGAGGGGGATGGCGTTCAGGCGTTCGAGAGTGGTGAGCGAGTCGGCCTGGCGTGCGGCCTGGCCCTCGGGATCGGTCTCGTCCTCGAGGGCGTGCAGCAGGGCCAGGCCCGCGGCACTCTCGGTGGGTGACACCGCAGGCTCGCCCTCGGGGGTCCGGGCGATGAGGTTGTCGGTCCACTCCAGGGCCGTCTTGGGGGTGACCACGGCGTCTATGAGGCAGTCCTCGTCGCCGGGCACGCTGCGGTCGCAGTCGGGCTGGTCCTTGAGGGCCTGGGCGATCCGGTCCATCTCGGCCTGGTTGGTCGGGCTCATGATGTCTGTGATGGTCTGGCCCTCGGCTGCCTTGAACATCACCAGGACGGCCTGGCCACCGAAGAGCTCCTGGTAGGCCAGGTTGTCGATCGCCACCTGGTCGTCGGAGTTCAGGTAGCTGTCCTGGCCCGTGGCGAACTCCAGGCGGGTGATCCCGTAGCCCGCCACCAGGGTCAACAGCAGGCCGACGAGAGCGACGTAGCCGGCGTGCTTGCCCATCTGGACGGCCAGGTGCGACCAGAATCGTTCCATCCTGGTGTCGGCTTGCTGCTCCATGGCGATCCCCCTGTGGCTGGCGTGCTCGGGTGACCTGTCGACGCTAGCCGCGTGACACCGGTCGCAGACCACATCAGCGCCGCCTGGCTGGCCAGCCAGCTCACGGATTCCTCACATGTGGGGTGCACCCTGGTGCCATGGACGAGCGTGAGACCATCGCCTGGCTGTACCGGCGGGCCGGGTTCGGTCTGGCCCCCGGCCAACTCGACGACCTGGAGGCCAGAGGGGTCGGGGCCGTCATAGATGAACTCGTCGACGGCGACCAGGCAGGCCTGGCCCCCAATCCCGACCCCTGGGCCGCGGTCACATTTCACGACCACCGCCTCCAGGAGTTCCGGGTTGCCGACCGGATCGCCGCCATCCGGGCCTGGGTCCTGGCCATGGCGACCACGCCCCGCCCCACCGAGGAGTGGCTGCGCTGGTTCTGGCACGGCCACCTGGTCTCGGGCCTCCAGGTCGTGGAGCACCCCGAGCTGATGGTGGGTCAGCTGCGCACCTACGGCGAGTTGGGTCTGGGCGACCTCCCGGGCCTGCTGGCGGCCACCACCGTCGATCCCGCCATGCTCATCTACCTGGACGGAGCGGGCAGCGTCGCCGGTGCACCCAACGAGAACTACGGCCGCGAGCTGATGGAGCTGTTCGCGCTGGGGATCGGCAACTACACCGAGCACGACATCCAGCAGGCGGCAGCCGCCCTCACGGGCTGGCGGGTGAACCCCGACACCGGTGCAGCGGTGCTCGTGGCCGCCCGGCACGACGACACCGCCCGCAGCTTCCTCGGGGTCGATGGCGTCCACGACGTGGACACGGTGGTAGACGCGGTCGTCGCCCACGAGGCCTGCGCTCCTCACATCGCCCGCAGCCTCGGCGAGGCTGTGCTGGGCGCGGGTCTCGACGACGCGCTGGTCGGCGAGCTCGCCTCCACCTTCCTGGACGCCGGGCTGGTGATCAGGCCCCTTCTGCGGGCCGTATTGGAGGCCGGCGCCGAAGGGAGGGGCGGTCCGGCGATCCTGCGGCCCGTTCCCTGGATGCTGGGAGCGGCACGCGCGCTGGAGATCGACCTGGAGGCTGTCGTCGCCCCGGACGGCGGCGGCCCGGGCCGGGGTCTGGGGCTCGCGCTGGAGGTCATGGGCCAGGTGCCCATGCGGCCTCCCAACGTGTCGGGTTGGCCGGGTGACAGCGCCTGGCTGTCGTCGTCGGCCACCCTGGCCCGCTGGAACGCAGCGGGAGTGTTGGCGACGCTGGCCGCACCCGAGGGTGCGGCGCTGGAAGCGGCGGTGACCGGCGACTGGGAGCGTTTGGCAGATGTCCTGGGTCGCCCCGGAGGCTTCGGCGCCCCGACCCTCGATGCACTGGCCGAGGCCGGCGGTGCCGGCGGTGCCCCCGGCGTTGCTCCCCTGACCCTGGCACTGGCCTGCCCCGAGATGATCCAGGCATAGGAGATCGCCATGGCTGACAACCCCAACGCCCCGAACCTGTCCCGCCGTCGCTTCCTGGGAGTTGCCGGTGGTGTCACCGGCGGGCTCGTCGCGGGCGCGGGTGTGTGGGCGGCCCTGGTACGTGACCAGGCCGAGGAAGCAACCCGGTTCCCCGGGTCCACCACGGTGCCACCGGTGACCGTGCCACCGACCACAGCCCCCCGACCTTCGGGCCGGGTGCTGGTGGTGGTTCAACAGGGTGGAGGCAACGACGCCCTCAACACGGTCGTCCCCCTCGGCGACGGCCGCTACCTCGACATGCGCCCCCGGGTGGCGATCCCCGACGCCGACCTGGTGCACCTGGTCGGAAACGACCGCTTCGCCTTGCATCCGTCGCTGGGCCCGCTGGCGCCCTGGTGGGAGAAGGGGAACCTGGGCATCGTCCAGGGCATCGGACTCGAGGGGCAGACCCGCTCGCACTTCGCTTCGATGGACACGTGGTGGTCGGCCACTCCCGGCGAGCCGTCGGCCACGGGTTGGTTGGGCCGCTGGCTCGACGCCACCGGAGCGGGGACCAACCCCCTACGGGCCATATCTCTGGGTGACGCCTCCCCTGCACTGGTCGGAGAGCGGCCCCAGGCGACCTTCGTGCACAACCCGGACCGGTTCCGTCTCATGGCCCCCGCCGGGGTCGACGCCGATCAACTCACTGCTGCGTTCCTGACCTCCGCCCAGCCGTTGGCCGGCGATCCCTGGTTGGCCGCGTCCCAGCAGGCGTTGCCGGCCACCGCCGAGGCCATAGAGCTGCTGGCGGCCGCCACCGGCGAGGGCGGGGGAGGGGCCGGGCTCGGTGAGGGCGGTCCCCCGACGGCGACGCGGCTGCTGGAGACCGCTGCGGCCATCATCGATCTCGAGGTCGGCACAGAGGTGGTGGTCGTGGGACGGTCGGGCTTCGACACCCACCAGGGCCAGGCCGAACCCCACGCACGGCTCCTGGATGACGTGGCCGGGGGGATCACCAACTTCTTCGAGCTGATGGAGGCCCAGGGCCGGGCAGAGGACGTGCTGGTGATCACCACGTCCGAGTTCGGTCGCCGCGTGCAGGACAACGCCTCGTCGGGCACCGACCACGGAACGGGCGGGACCCTCTTCGTGGCAGGCCCTGGGGTGAAGGGCGCCGTGGTGGGTGATGCCGATCTGGGCGACCTGGTGGACGGTGACCTGCGTATCGGCGTCGACACCCGTTCCCTCTACCAGCTCGGTCTGGCCTGGTTGGGTGGACCCACCGAGGAGGTCCTGGCCGGTCGCTACGACGACCTGGGCCTGCTGGCCTGAGGAGCGGTTGTCCCCGGGCCCTGCGGGCTGTATCAGCCGGCGCCTGCGGGCTGTACTCCCCGGGCCCTGCGGGCTGTACTCCCCGGGCCCTGCGGGCTGTACTCCCCGGGCCCTGCGGGCTGTGCTCAGCCGGCGCGCCTGGTGGCGGAGTAGAGCTTCACGGGCTCGTCGAATCCCTTGAGGGTTCGGCGGCCGGCACCCTCGAAGGCGTAGGTACCCGAGCGGCCCGGGCCGAGGGTCTTGGTCAGGTCGGCCCCGGCGAACTCGACCCGCAGGTAGACGTCGTTGGTGACCAGGATCTCGCTGGGCACTGCCAGGTCGGCTATCCGACTGGCCAGGTTGACCACCGGGCCGTAGTAGTCGCCACCGCGGGTGAGTACCTCGCCCACCGCGATGCCGCCTCGCGGGGCGATCTGTTCGGCTCGCGCCGAGAAGGCCTCGAGCAGGCGCAGAGCTATGTCGACCGCGGGTTCGGCGTCCACAGCGGCGAACATAACGGCGTCGCCGATCAGCTTGACCAGCCGCCCGTCCCGGGCCAGCACGGCCTCTTGGGCTGTGGTCTCGAACTCGCTCACCAGCTCGGCCAGTTCCTCAACCGACAGTCGCTGGGACAGAGCTGTGTAGCCGACGAGGTCGACGAAGCCCACGGCCAGGTCCGCCGTCTGGAACCCACCTACACCCGTGTAGGAGGCTCGCATGCGACGCAGGGCCCAGCGCAGGTGGTGCGAGAAGAGCCCGTTGATTCCGTCGGCGGCCGAGCCCAGCGCGGCTATGGCATGGGTGTTGGCCCGAGCCCGGGCCAGCTCACCGGCCTGTTCGCTGCTCTCCCCGCTGCTCTGCCTGGCGTGGGAAGCCTCGATGCGAGCGAGGTAGTCCACCGCCAGCGTGTCGGCGATGCGGCTGAACGCCGTCCCGAACACCCGTAGCGTGGCCAGTGCCGTCTCCTCGTCGGTCAGGTCGGCGATGGTGGCCACCGAGAGCAGCGCCACGACGTCCCGATCCGAGAAGCGGGCCTCCTCTAGCTCGCGTGGCGGGCAGGCCCGCCCAGCGCCAGGCCCGCTCGATGAGCTCACGGTCCAGACCGGTCTGGCCCACCAGGTCGTCGAGCGCCAGGTTGCCGGGAGCCAGGCGTTTGTGGCCCGCCAGGTCCAACAGCTCACCGGTGGCGGCGGCGCGGACCATCTCCTCGAGGGAGACCCCCACCCGGTCCAGGTACTTGAGCAGGGCCAGACGGTCACCGGCGGTGGCGTCGGCCGGGTCGTAGATGCCCGCGGCGTGGAACTCGGCTGCGTCCATGGTTGCGGGCATCGTAGGGCGGTACCGTCCTCACATGCCGCCAAGCGAGTCCGAGCCCACCCGCCAGGAGCACGATGCCATGGGTTCGGTGTCGGTACCGGCCGCGGCGCTGTGGGGGGCCCAGACCCAACGGGCCGTCGAGAACTTCCCCGTCTCCGGAGAGACCGTCGACCGCAGGGTCATCGGTGCGCTCGGGGCCATCAAGGCCGAAGCGGCCCGCGTCAACGCCTCCTCGGCCGAGGTGCCGGCGGTGGACGGGGCGTTGGGCCGTGCCATCGCCGAGGCTGCTGACGAGGTGGCGGCGGGCCGCTGGGACGACCACTTCCCCGTCGATGTCTTCCAGACCGGTTCGGGCACCTCCACCAACATGAACGCCAACGAGGTGATCGCCACCCTGGCCTCGAGACGAACCGAGCGGGCGGTTCACCCCAACGACCACGTCAACGCCAGCCAGTCCTCCAACGACGTCTTCCCCAGCGCCGTGCGCCTGGCGGCCCTCCTGGCGGTCCGCGACGAGTTGGTTCCCTCCCTGGCGCGCCTGCGCCGGGTGCTGCGCCGGCGCGGCCGGGCCTTCGACGAGGTGGTCAAGGCGGGTCGCACCCATCTGATGGATGCCACACCCATCACCCTGGGTCAGGAGTTCGAGGCCTGGGCATCCCAGGTGGCCGACTCCATTGAACGCATCGAGGGGTGCCTGCCCCGAGTAGGCCGTCTCCCGCTCGGAGGAACCGCAGTGGGCACGGGCATCAACGCCCCTCCCACCTTCGGGCGCCGGGTCGTGGCCGCTCTGGCCCGTCGCACTGCCGCCCCGCTGCGGGTGGCTCCCAACCGGATGGCAGCCCAGGGCTCCCTCGACGACCTGGTGGAGCTGTCGGGGCACCTGCGGTCGGCGGCGGTGGCCCTGGTGAAGGTGGCCGACGACGTGCGCTGGCTGGCCAGCGGGCCGGCCACCGGACTCGCCGAGCTGATCCTCCCCGATCTGCAACCGGGCTCGTCGATCATGCCGGGCAAGGTCAACCCGGTACTGGCCGAGGTGGTCACCCAGGTGGGCGCCCAGGTGATCGGCAACGACGCCGCGGTCGCCTTCGCCGGAAGTCAGGGTTGGTTCCAGCTCAACACCTACCAGCCTCTGGTGGGGCGCAACCTGTTGTCGTCGATCACGCTGCTGACCTCCTCGACCCGGTTGTTCGCCGACCGCTGTGTCGCGGGGATAGAGGCGGACGCCGACCGCTGCCGCCGCTACGCCGAGTCCTCACCGGCGGTGGCCACGGCGCTCAACCCGGTGTTGGGCTACGAACAGGTGGCCGAACTGGTCCACCGCATGCGCAGCACCGGTCTCGGCCTGCGGGAGTTGGCGGTGGGGGAGGGCCTGGTGGACGAGGCCACCTTCGACCGCCTGGTGGATCTGGAACGCCTGGCGCGCGGCGGGGGTCAGCCGGCAGCCGGGGAACCCGGGTAGGGGGCGGGGCCCCCGAGGCGGGCCACGTTGGGCGAAGTCCAGCTCATGGAGCGTGCCAGTTCGTCAGCCACCTCCTGCCAGGTAGCCCGATCCCATCCCTGGGCGCAGGCGGCCAGTGCCTGGTCCATGTCCAGGTGCACGAAGGCAGGTAGGCGGTCGAGGTCGAGGGCGCGCACGACGCTGCGGTCTGGGTCGGCGAAGGTGAGCATCTCGGTGGCCCACGGCCCCAGGAACTGGCGGGCGTTGGCTGCGCTGCCCGTGACCAGCCACGCCGTCCGGCAGTCTGCCTCGGCGAAGTGGCGCAGGAGCTGCCCGGCCTGCTCGAGCACCCAGGCGCTCTCGAAGGTGAACGGGTCGACCACCATCAACGCCAGGTGAAAGGTCGTCGTCCATTCGCTCAGCGAACCCGCTTCGCCGGTGAGAGGGTGGAGTTTCACATCGCCGGCCACCTCGACTGCCACGGCCGAGAAGCTATCAAGCGGGTCGTGCCCCTCCGCAATCGTCGATACGGATCCCCCAGCCCGCGATGGAGTCCGCGGTACAGTGCCGCGTCCCACAGGGGGCTGAGAGGAAGGTGTTCTGATGGTGATCGCGCTCTTCCGGGGAGACTTCGTCTACGACATCGTGCTGTGGTTGCACATACTCACAGCGATCGTGGGTTTCGGGTCCACCTTCGTGTGGCCGTTCCTGGGTGCCAAGTCCCAGGGTCTGGGCGACCCCAAGGTGAGCTACTACGTCTCCCAGATGGCCGCTCAGGGGGGCCGCATCCTGACCGAGCCGTTCATCTACGCCGTCGGGGCCACCGGCCTGTTGCTGGTGGTCTTCGCAGCCGGCCCCGACCCAGCCGTCTACGAGTTCTCCGACCTGTGGATCTCCTTGACGTTCCTGTTCTACCTGGCGGCGCTCGGGTTGTCACTGGGCCTGCACCAGCCCAACCTCCGGGCCATGCTCAAGTTGCAGGAGGAGCTGGTCAACATGGGTCCCCCACCGAAGTCCGGTGGTGCGGCGGCAGCCGGCGGGCCTCCCCCCCAGGTCCTAGAGCTCCAGGAGCGGGGCAAGAAGGCCGCCATGTACGGAGGCCTCCTGCACCTGTCCTTCGTGGTGGTCCTGGTACTGATGGTCTTCAAACCCGGCGCCTGATCCTGCCCGACACCTGGGCGTGCCGGCCGGCCTCCCGGGAGATCTGGCCGGCGCCGTTAGCCTGCCGATGATGCACCCCATCGAGCGCCTGCGTTTCGTCGCCCGCAGCTCGGGCGCCGAACAGGTTCCTCTGGTGCAGGAGGCGGCGGGGGCGCTGGGCTACTTCCGTGACGACCCTCATGGGCTGGTGACCGCGTGCCGTCGGGTGTTGGCCCGTCAGCCGTCCAGCGGACCCCTGTGGTGGTTGTGCTCGCGTGTGCTGTGTGCCGCCGATCCCATGGCCGAGGCGTGGGCGGTGGCCGACGACCTCGACACCGACCCGACCGCCCGCGAGCTGGCCCACGCCCTGCCCGAGGGGGCCACGGTGTGTGTGCTGGGATGGCCCGAGTTGGTGGCCGAGGCTCTCGTGCGCCGAGGTGATGTCTCTGCACTGGTCGTGGACGTGCTGGGAGAGGGCACCGGGCTGGTGCGCAGGCTGCTGGCCGCCGACGGTGACGCCTGCGAGGTTCCGGTGACCGGGTTGGGAGCGGCGGTGGGTGCAGCCGACCTTGTGGTCCTGGAGGCCTCGGTGGTGGGACCCGGCGCGTTCCTCGGGGTCGCCGGATCCCTGGTGGCCGCCGCCGCCGCCCGCCAGGTCGGTGCACCCGTGTGGTTGTGCGCGGGTCTGGGCCGTCTGGTGCCCTCGCGCGTGTGGGACGCCATCGAACCCCTAACGGCGCGTGGGCTCGACCCCTGGGAACGCGACGAGGAGCCCGTCCCACTCGCCCTGGTGGACAGGGTGGCGGGGCCACTCGGCCCCGAGGCGGTCACCGTCGCGCTGGGTCGCACAGACTGTCCTGTAGTCCCCGAGTTGCTGCGCTCACCATGAGCGGAGCCTGACGAGGAGAACCATGTCCAGCCGCCGAGAACTGATCCGCATGTCCGACGAGGAGATGACCGCATTCCTCGATGGTCGTCACGTCCTCAACGTGGCCACCCACGGCCCCGACGGAGCCATCCACCTGGTGGCCATGTGGTACGGGTTCGTGGGTGACCACGTGGCCTTCGTGACCTTCGCCAAGTCCCAGAAGGTGCGCAACCTGCGCCGCGACCCGCGTCTCACCTGCCTGGTCGAGGCCGGCCACAGCTACGACGAGCTGCGCGGCGTCGAGATCGTTGGCCGGGCCAGCATCAGCGAAGACCCCGACCTGCTGGTCGCGGTCGGTCTCCAGGTGGCGCAGCGCTACTACGGGGTGGAAGACGAAGCCGACGCCCGGGCCATCGCCCTCGGTCTGGCCCGCAAGCGGGTGGTGGTCGAGGTCGTGCCTGAGCGGGTGGTGAGCTGGAACCACTCCAAGCTGGGCGGAGCCTACTGATGGTCCGACCGCCGGCGGGCCGACGCATGGAGTTCACGCGTCGGGGCCGTCTCCGCCAGCCCGGGTGGTCGGGCCGGGTGGCCCGTTCCCAGTGGCGGTGGCGCCGGGCGACACGCCGCTGGAGGGTGCTGCCCGACTTCGTGATCCTGGGTGCCCAGAAGGCGGGCACCTCGTCGCTGTTCGACTGGCTGATCCGCCACCCCGACGCCGCTGCTCCCTGGATCAAAGAGCTCCACCACTTCAACGCTGCGAGACAGCGGCCCCTCGACGAGTACCGCAGCGGCTTCCCGCTCGCTGTCCGTGCTCGACGTCCGCTCCGGCGCCGGGGGTGGATTACCGGCGAGAGCACCCCCGAGTACCTGTACACGCCCTGGGCGCCCCCGCGCATGGCCGCCGAGCTGCCGGAATCCACCCGGTTCCTGGTCGTGCTCCGTGAACCGCTGGCCCGCCTCCGCTCCCATCACGCCATGGCCGTGCGAAACGGCTGGCAGCAGGACGACCTGCCTGCCGCCCTGGTGGCCGAACGCCAACGCCTCGAGAAGTGGGGCTGGGGGTTCGACCCGGGCCCGGGCGGTCGCGACGACTTCCTGCGCCGCTCCTATCTCGCTCGCGGCCTATACGCCGACCAGCTCGAGCGTTGGTTCGAGGTGGTGGACCGGAATCGCATCCTGGTCCTGCGTTTCGAGGAGCTGGCGACCGACCCGGCCCACCTCGCCCCGGCCATCGAGGAGTTCCTGGGCTTGGGTCCCGCCCTTGCCGGGGTGCCCTTCCCTCACAGCAATCCCGCCCCGGCAGGCGGCGCAGGTGACAGGCGGAACGACGAGGCCCGCGATGGCGGCGGACCCGTCGACGCGGTCGCCGAGGCGGTCGGTGACTTCTACGACGAGCCCAACCGTCGCCTGGCCGACCTGGTGGGCATCAGCTGGGACGACCAGGTCGCACCCCGAGGGTGATCAGCTCTTCGCCTCGGCCACCAGGCGCCGGGCGATCACCTTCAGGCACAGCGTCTCGTCGGCTCCTTCGAAGATCGACAGGACGCGGGCATCCACCCAGAGGCGACTCACGGCGTATTCCTCGGCGTAGCCCATCCCTCCGTGGATCTGCATCGCTTCGCGACTGACCCACTCGGCGGCCTTGCAGACGTAGGCCTTGATCATGGAGGCCTCGATCTGACCCTCGCCCTTGGCCATTAGACGACCCACCTCATACATGAACTGGCGGCTGGCTTGGGTGATGGTGGCCATGCGGGCCAGCTTGGCCCGGGTGAGCTGGAAGGCGCCGATGGGTTCGCCGAAGACCACACGGTCACCGGCGTAGCGGGCCGCTTCCTCGTATGCGGCCTGCATCACCCCCACGGCGCGGGCCGCGGTCTGGAGCCGGCCGTTCTCGAAGCCGGCCATCTGGTAGTAGAAGCCGCGACCCAGCCCGTCGTCCATGCCGATGAGGTTGGCGGCCGGTACGAACCACGAGTCCAGGGCCACCTCGTAGGAGTGCATGCCCCGGTATCCGATCGTGTCGATCGGTCGCGCCTCCATCCGCCCGCCGCCGGGAGCCCCGTCGGTGGCCTCCTGGGTCAGCACGAAGCCTTCGCCCTCGCCGCGGGCTTTGGGGACGATGAACAGCGACAGGCCGCGGTGGGCGCGGCTGCGGTCGGGGTCGGTTCGGGCCAGCAGGCTGAGCACGTCGGCTCGGGCTGCGAAGGTGCACCAGGTCTTGACGCCGTTGAGAATCCAGCCGCCTTCGGTCGGGGTGGCGGTGACCTTGATGCCGGCGACGTCGGAGCCGTAGTCCGGCTCGGTGACGGCCACCGCGTTCATGATCTCCCCCGATGCCAGTCGCGGCAGCCAGGTCTGTTTCTGCTCCTCGGTGCCGCCCGCCTCCAGGGCGCGGGCCAGGATCTCGGGCCGGGTGATCAGAGATCCGCCCGCTCCCAGCGACGCCCGGGCCAGCTCCTCGGTGGCCACGCACATGGCGAGGTAGTCCCCCTCGCCCCCCGAGGCGAAGCCGCCGTAGGCCTCGGGGATCGACAGCCCGAAAGTGCCCAACTCGGCGAGGCCCGTGATGATCTCCTCGGGGATGTCACCGTTGTGGCGGTGGATCTCCTCGGCCACCGGGGCGATCTTGTCCTCCGCGAAGCGGCGGAAGGTGTCCTGGACCATCTCGAAGTCGTCGTCGAGGTGGCGGGGCCCGGCGCCGGCGTCGGCCACCTCGGCCAGGAATGCCGGGTCGCGGTAGGCGGAACAGAAGGCCCGGGTGGCGTCGAGGGCGCCTGCGGTCAGACCCCAGGCTTCTTCGCGCCCGAAGGCCTTGGTGGCCACGTCGTGGACGGTGTCGGCCGTGAAGGCGCACGCCATGGCCGCTTCGGTGTCGCCGCGGCCGCCGTAGTCGATCAGGTTGCGGCCGATGGCGATGGCGGCCGCGGCGTGGGCCAGGTCGTAAGCCACCACCTGGTCGCGGTCGACGTCACCGGTGGCTGCCAGGTGGGTCAGAGCGGCGCGGACGGCGCCGTCGGCGACGTCGAGAGCGACGCGGCGGCGGAGAGGTCAGGGGTCGTCATGGTGGTCGAGCGTACTCGCCGTCCCTCGGGCCCCTCCCAGCCGGGGAGCGGCGATCGTGCCCGGCGTGACCTGCTGGCCGGCCACCTCGCCTACCGGGTCGCGTGCCTGGGTCGAATGCCCCAGAAGGATCGGCCATTCGGCCCATACCCGGCCCCATCTGGCCTTGAGCGGTTCATGATTCGGTGCAGAAGGCCCATTCATCCGCGCCTCATGTACCCCGTACAGTCGCTTTGAGGCCACTGGACCCGCCGAGGGCCGGTAGCCGGGCGAGGAGACGATGCTGCACTGCCACACCCATGCCGACCTGCCTGCGGCCGGCACCTGCCGTACCTGCGGCCAGGAGTACTGCGAGGACTGCCTGGTCTACGCCTTCGGCGAGGGCAAGCAGCCCTACTGCATCGACTGCGCAGTGAGCGCGTCGACCCACAACGGTTGGCACGACCGCCGCCGTGTGGCCGACGGCGCCAACTGAGCCGCCGCGCTGTTTCCTTGGGCGCCGGCTGAACCGCCGCGCTGTTTCCTTGGGCGCCGGCTGAACCGCCGCGCAGCCGCTACTCGGCGTTGGCAGCCTCGAAGGCGGCCACCACCTCGGAGGGAATCCGGCCTCTGTCCGAGACCTGGAACCCGTTGGCCCGCGCCCAGGCCCTGACCTGGCGGGGCTGGGGAGTAGGGGCGGGCAGGGGAAGGGCCGCAGGCAGGGAGCCCGCGCGTCGGGCGCCGCTGTCGCTCTCGAGGACGTGGGCCAGGGCCGCCCCGAGGAAGCGGTAGGTCCACTCCTGGGCGAGCGGCCGGGTCTCGCAGAACACGATCGGGACATCGGGGAACCGCACCTGGGCCTCGGCGAGACCCTCGGCGACGACGGCTGGGCCGGGTGTGGGTGAGCTTGAACACCGCCGAGTAGCGGTCCTCGACCACGAGCGCGGCGCGGGGCAGCTCGGCGAGCGCGGCGAGCAGGTAGCGGAGCTTGCCCCCGGTCATCGTCGACGACCAGGTCGGGGAGGCTCTTGCGCTCGACGGCGGCCACGATCGTGCCCGTCGACCTCGACCGCGTAGTCGCCGGCGGCAGGGCCCCTGGCGGCGGGTGGTGGCCTGCTGGGCGGTGAACTTCCACGGGTACCGCTCGTGGCTGTCGACGAGGATGTCGAGCACCTGACCCGACGCCCGCTGCGTGGGGACCGAGACGTTCGGGCGGGCCTGGCGGGCGGTGCGGGCGCTCTGCCAGAAGATGACCTCGCGCCCCCGGGCCCGGGTGAACACGAACTGCGAGCGGTTCTCACGACCCCGGTCGAGCACCAGGTCGATGGCCGCTCCCCGTCGGACGCACGACCGCACCGGGACCCGCTCGACGACCTCGGGATCGGCGGGCCAGTCCGTCGACGGGTGGCAGTAGACCTTCGCCGTCCGCGGCCAGGTGTCGCGGACCTTGAGGACGACGCCGTCTCGGCGAGGGGCAGCCGGATCAGGTACGGCGAGCGTCGACTCGTCGTCGGGGTTGCGGGCAACGACGAAGTCGTCCACGCCCACGAGTCTGCCAGCCCGGCGGTGGTGTACCTGGCCACTGCCAGTAGCCGACCCGTAGAGTTGACCCTCGATGCGCAACCCCAAGGACTTCTTCCGGCCGCTCGCCGTCGGCGCCCCCGACCCGCTGCGCGAGATCCCGTTCCGGCCGTCGCGGATGATCCACTTCTTCGACCCGAGCAACGAGAAGATGGTGGCCAAGGTGCCCGACATCGCCGCCAAGGTCGACGTCCTGCTCGGCAACCTCGAGGACGCCATCAAGGCCGACAACAAGGAGGCGGCCCGCGCAGGGCCTGGTCGACGATCGGCCAAGGCCATCGACTTCGGCGACACCCAGCTGTGGACCCGGGTCAACAGCCTCGACTCGCCCTGGGTGCTCGACGACCTGATCACGCTGGTCACCGAGATCGGCGACAAGCTCGACGTGATCATGATCCCCAAGGTCGAGGGCGCCGAGGACATCCACTACGTCGACCGGCTGCTCGCCCAGCTCGAGGCCACGGCCGGGCTCGAGCGCCCGATCCTGGTGCACGCCCTCTTCGAGACCGCCCGGGGCGTGGCCAACGTCGAGGAGATCTGCGCCGCCAGCCCCCGCATGCAGGGCCTGTCGCTCGGCCCGGCCGACCTGGCCGCCGACCGCCGCATGAAGACCACCCGGGTCGGCGGCGGCCACCCCGGCTACCTGGTGCGCCAGGATCCCGAACGCCGACGACATCGACGGCGACCCGGGCCACCTACCAGCAGGACCTGTGGCACTACACGATCGCCCGCATGGTCGACGCCTGCGCCGGCCAACGGCATCCTCGCCGTACTACGGGCCGTTCGGCGACATCAAGGACACCGTCGGCCTGCGAGGACCAGTTCCGCAACGCCTTCCTGCTCGGCTGCGTCGGCGCCTGGAGCCTGCACCCGGTGCAGATCGACATCGCCAAGAAGGTGTTCTCGCCCGACCCCGCGGACGTCGCCTGGGCCACGCACGTCATCGAGGAGATGGGCGACGGCACCGGCGCGGTGATGATCGACGGCAAGATGCAGGACGACGCCACGGTCAAGCAGTGCCAGGTGATGGTCGACCTGGCCGACGCCGCTGTGCCGCACGCGACCCCGAGCTGGCCGAGGCCTACGGGCTCTGACCACCGGATCGGAGGCCCTGACATGAGCGACCAGCCGACTCCGCTCCCCCGCCGCTCCGTGCTCTACATGCCCGGCGCCAACGAGCGGGCGCTCGAGAAGGCCAAGGGCCTCGCCGCCGACGCCCTCATCCTCGACCTCGAGGACGCCGTCGCCCCCGACGCCAAGGCCGAGGCCCGCGACCGGGTCGTGCGCCGCCGCGGCCGTCGCGGCGAGTACGGCACCAAGGAGCTGACGATCCGGGTCAACGGCCTCGACACCGAGTGGCACGCCGACGACATCGCCGCGGTCGCCCAGGCCGGCCCCGACGCCGTCGTCGTGCCCAAGGTGAACTCGGCCGCCGACGTGCACGCCATCGAGGCGGCGCTCGAGGCCGGCGGGGCCCCCGACCACACCAAGATCTGGGCCATGGTCGAGACGCCCGGTCGCCATGCTGCACGCCGAGGAGATCGCCTCGGCCTCCGAGCGCCTCACCGTGCTGGTGATGGGCACCAACGACCTCGCCAAGGAGCTCCACGCCGAGCACGTCCCCGGCCGCCAGCCGCTGCTCGACCGGGCTGGGCCTGTGCCTGCTGGCCGCCCGGGCCACCGGCAAGGTCATCCTCGACGGCGTCTACAACGACATCAAGGACGACGACGGCTTCGAGGCCGAGTGCCTCCAGGGCGCGCCAGATGGGCTTCGACGGCAAGACCCTGATCCACCCGAGCCAGCTCGAGCCGTGCAACCGCATCTTCGCCCCCGGCGAGGCCGAGGTCGAGCGACGCCGCGGAGATCATCGCCGCCTTCGAGGAGGCCGAGGCCGAGGGCCGGGGCGTCGTCACCGTCGACGGCCGCATGATCGAGAACCTCCACGTCGACAACGCCCGCCGGGTCCTGGCCGTGGCCGACGCCATCGCCGAGATCACCACCGAGCCCACGACGGAGTGATCCCGGCCCGCCTGGCTGCCCGGCTGCGGGTGGCGGTCCCCCGCCTGCCCACGGCCGCGCTGCGGGCCCATCCCGACTTCCTGGTGGTCGGGGTGCAGCGGGGTGGTACGTCCTCGCTGTTCGCCGCGCTGGCACGCCACCCCCAGGTGCTGGCGCCACCGATCAAAGAGCTCCACCACTTCGACCACGACCGTCCCTGGCCCGACCTCGTATATCGCGCCTACTTCCCCCGCCGCGGAGCGCTGGCGGTTCGGGCTCGGCATCACGGGGTTCGGGCGGTCACCGGCGAAGCCACCCCGGCCTACCTCTTCCACCCCGAAGCCGCTGCCCGGGTGGCCACCGTGCTGCCCGATGTGCGGGCCGTGGTGCTGCTCCGCGAACCGGTGGCTCGGGCCTGGTCGCACTACCAGATGCTGCTTCGCAACGGCGATGGGCACATCGGGTCGTTCCGCGAGGCCGTCGAGGCGGGGGCTGCCACGATGCGGGCTCCTCGACGCCCCCACGACCACTGGGTCCGGCCCCTGGGGCGCTTCGCCCTCTTCGAACGGGGCTGCTACGCGGACCAGCTCACCCGGTGGTTCGGGTTCTTCCCCCGTGAGCAGGTGCTGGTGTTGCGGTCCGAGGACTGGTACGAGCACCAGGCCGAAACCTTCGCTGAGGTGTGCCGATTCCTCGACCTCGAGGTCGTGGTACCCCGCCCGGTGTGGCAGAACCGGGGCGAGGGTACCTCCATGGATCCTGAGGATCGGGCCTGGTTGGCCGAGCGCTACCGCCGGCCCAACGAGGCCCTGGCCGACCTGGTGGGGATCACCTGGCCTGCGGCGCCCTAGCATGCCGGGGACCGTTCCCGAACGAGGAGAGCAACCGGTGACAGTGCACGAGCGCCCCTTCGGCCGCCACTTCGAGGACTTCGAGGTCGGCGACATCTACCGCCACTGGCCGGGCAAGACCATCACCGAGTACGACGACCACCTGTTCTGCATGATCACCATGAACCACCACCCCACGCACACCAACGACTGGTTCGCCGAGCACGAGTCACCGGTGGGGCGCAACCTGGTGGTGGGCAACCTGGTGTACTCGCTGGTGCTGGGTATGAGCGTGCCCGACGTGAGCGGCGCGGCCATCGCCAACCTGGAGGTCGAGACCCTGCGTCATGCCAAGCCCACCTTCCACGGCGACACCATCTACGCCGAGACCCGGGTGTTGGACAAGAAGGAGACCTCCGACGGCAAGCGGGGGATCGTGAGCGTTGAGACCAAGGGCATCAACCAGCGGGGCGAGGAGGTCTGCTACTTCCGCCGCAAGCTGATGGTGTGGAAGCGCGAGCACTTCGCCGGCCGCCAGCGCCCCTACGACAGCGACGCCGTCTGGGCCGACCCCCAGAGCTGAAGGCGCAAGAAGCGGAGAGGTCAGCCGGCGACGCAGTCGCTGTCGGCAGAGGCACGCTCGGCGACGGTCGTACCGCTGGTCGACTCCAGGAGGATCGAGGTGTGCGGCGAGGCACCGGCCGGCCCGTAGATGAACTCGGCGGCCGCCTCGCAGAACGCAACGGCTTCGTCCGGCTCGAAGAACGACGTCTGGGTTCCCACCAGTACCCCACTGTCTCCCGTGCTCAGCAGCGAGACCTCTCCGGCGAAGCCCTCGTCGGAGTAGTTGGTCTCGAGGTAGTCGACGAGGCCTGCGGTGCTCAGCTCGTCGGGGTCGCCGCCCGGGTCGCCGCCGGTGTCGGTGTCGCCGACCGGGTCGTCTCCGGTGTCGGTGTCGCCGACCGGGTCGTCTCCGGTGTCGGTGTCGGTGTCGGTGGGCTCGGTCGCTGCCGAGGTGTCGTCGGAGTCCGACGTCGAGTCGTCGTCGCTGCACCCCGTGGCGGCCAATGCCACGACTGCAATTGCGGTGACCAGGTAGTGGATTGCCCGGCGCATGGTCGCTCTCTCCCTCCGGGGCAACAACCCCTGGCGCCGAGGCTAGCCCTTTGCTGTCGACCGGCGTGGGTGGCCCGGGGCGGAACGGTCGGCAGCGCGGTGATGCGCGGTCAGCCGCCCTCGACCAGCTCGGGGCGTCGGCGGATGGTGCTGTCCCAGGTGAGCAGGTCGAGGCCAGCAGCCAGCGAGTCGGCTCGGCAGGTGAGGATGGCGCTGACCTCGGCTTCGGCGAGGCGCTCCACCATGATGGACAGCCCGTCGCAGTCGCTCACGTGGGGAAGCGCGGCACGGATCAACTCGCGGGCCTCATCCACCTCGGCATCGCCCAGATCGGCCCCGGCCAGCTCCACCAGGCGGCGGAACGAGGCGATGAACCCGTCGTGGCCGTCCATCATCGAGCTCATGTAGTCGGCGCCGAAGATCTGCACCAGCGAGGGGTACATGGCCCCTTCTTCGTAGCGGAAGTGGGGCCCAGCCAGCCCGGCGATGCGTTCGAGGAGGGCACCGGCCTTCTCGCCGTCGCGTTCGGTGAAGGTATCCAGAAGATCGAGAAGGCCGTCGCGCACGAGGCGGTGTTCCTCGCGGAAGACCCTGGTGAACTCGGCGGCTGACTCCAACTCGTCCCGTGCCATCGCTACCTCCCTGCCCGGTCCAATCCTCCCCGATTCCAAGAGCTTGTCAAGCACTGCCTCTACGGGTGGTGTGTGGCGGATCCTTCGACGAGTCCCTCGGTGGCGTTCCTCAACTGGACATCGACAGCCAGGGAACCCGCCACTTGCCTGGCGAGATCCTCCACCGCGTAGCTGAGAGCCACACAGTGGCGCGCCGCGGCCAGCAGGTCGGGAAGGCTGGACTCCACACCGATCCACACGTAGCAGTAGACCGCCGGATGGGCGGGAGCATGTACGAGTTTCAACAATCCCGACTGACCGCGTTCGACGAGGGCCAGCGCCTGGACCAACCGCCGGTCGAACTCGGCGGGGTCCTGGTCGGCGGGCCGGTGAGCCTGAGCCGCGATCGCGCAACGAACGAGCTCCACGTCGAAGGCCACCGTGGCTTCGCGGCCCAGCACCTCGATCAGCGGGGCCCCGTCGCGGATCCGGACCGTTGCCGGTCCGATCGTCATGCCGTCGAGGCCGCTCAGATTTGGCGCGTCAAGGGTCATCACACATCTCCTGTGTCTGTGCAGTCCTGGGCAGTCCTGTGTTCCTGTCCAGTTGTCGCTGTGGCCTGGGTTCCTTCTCGAGGGGTCACCACCGCTCCATCTCCAGCAACAGCCGCTCCAGGCGGTTGCCCCGCTGAGCCGGTGTGCCTCCCAGCGGACCTTCCAGCAGGACGTCGCGCCGCGCCGGGTCCATCGTCTTTCGGTAACCGCCACTGGTCTCGGACCAGAACCGCGGCCAGCGCGCTTCGGGGTAGCTCACCGGCACGTACCCCCGAGGCCCGGGCTGGAGGGCACAGCGCTGCCTCTTGGCCTGGATCTCGCCATAGCGGGACTCGAGTGGTCTGCGTATCTGGCCGAGCATGAGATTGGTCCGGGAGCGTTGGGCGTCGAGCCTGGCGGCGGTCACGCCGGACCCGCCCGAAGGCGGCCTGCCTGCGAGCTCGCAGGACGCGCATGGCGTCGGCTGGGGACACCTGTGACGAAGCCAGTGAGGCGGCGAGGCTCACGACTCCCAGTCCGATGGCGAGATAGGGCATGGCCGCGAACCCCGCCACGACACCTCCCCAGTTGGCGGCCTGGCCAGTGGCCTGGGCTGACTCCCACCACGACTGGAGGCGGGCGAACTCCCGTTCCACCTCGGCCCAGCCCTCGATCAGTTCTGCGGCCACCACGTCGAGGGCGGCACGGCGGCTGGACCACTCCCGCAGTTCGTCGACCAGACGCTGGTCCTCGGCTGCCGAGGCGTCGAGTTCGGCATGGTACGCGGCGATCTCGGCGGTGAGACCCCCGCAGTCGTAGTCCCACAGGTCGGATTGGGACGGGGTGCGTGCGGGTCGGGTCGGAAGCGGCACCGCGGCATGCACAGGGCCGTGGGGATCGCCCGGGACCAGGGTGCGCAGAGAGCCGAGGCTCTCGATCTGGTCGAAGTCGAGCTGAGGTCCCGGGCACCCCGCGCTGATGCTGGCCTGCTGCCAGGTGTTGAGCTCACCCACGAGGCGATCGTGCAGCTCGGTCACCTGGGCGGTCTGCTCCTCGAGCTCGGCCACCTCACGGCCGATGCTCTGGTACAGGGCGTCCACCTGTACCTGCTTTCGGCCGAGCTCGGCGAGCTGTTCGTGTCGGGTCAGCTCGTTGTAGAGGCCGGCCGAGCCGGCGATCGCTCCGAGGATGCCGGTGACGGTGCTGGCGGCCCCCAGGCCGTGGGCTCGCCCGGCGGCGGCAACGGCCGCCGCGTCGTCGACCACGGGAGCTGCACCTGCTGCACCGCCGAACAGCCGCTGCAACCGGCCGTCGAGGGCGGCCCGTTCAGCCGCTCGCTCTGCCATCTGTCGGGCGCTCTCTGCCCGGAGGGCACCCACGCCGGTACTGACCGAGATCCCGGTGTGCAGGTCAGAGGAGGTCCCACCGACGTTGGGGACACCCAGGGCGGCCTCGAGCTCTGCGATCTGGGCTCGAGCGGTCTCGACGAGCCTGCGGGCCTCGACGACTCGGGCCAAGCGGTTGTTGCGGTGGGCCACCAGTTGTTGTAGCTGGGTGTAGCGACCCTGCAACACCTCGAGCTCGGCACCCAGCTGAGTGCATGGGGAAGGTTGGGCCGGTGAAGCGCTGCTCGCAGGACGACGGCGCGTCGCTACAGCGGTGGCGGCCGCGGCAGCCGCGCCGGCACCGATGACGATCGGGGGCCAGGGGACACCGCCACCGCCGCCATCTGATCTGTTCGCTCCCGGGCGCGCCGGGACAGCGGTGTTCTCGAAGGCGCACCCCGATTGGCCGTCATCGACGAGTTTGTGGTCGATGTCGGAGGCCATGGCCTGGGTGATCGACCGGGTGAGTGCCGTGTCCTCGGGGAACGCATCGGGCTCCATCGTCTGGTGCCCCACCGACGCGATGTAGTCCCCCCGGCAGAAGACCGAGAGGTAGTCCACGGTCGGCCCCAGCCCCATCGGCTCCTCCCGGAACGCGCCGATGTGGCCCGTGCCCGAGTCCGCCCCGGCCAGGGCCAGGTTGTCGTAGCTGGACGCGTTGCCTTCGGCGGGGAAGATGTCGATCTGGAACACCCCGACGAAGCTGGTCTGATCCGGGGGTAGCCCGTCGCGCTCACCCACGAGGAGGTCGGCACGACAGGAAGCGCCGTCATCCAGGGACAACACGTCGATCACCGCGCCGTTGACGCCGACGGGAAGGAAGTCACAGGCCCGCCGGTTCTCTCCTGCCGGAGCGGCACCGACCCCCAGGTTGGCGACCGCCACCCCGACCAGCACCGCGACGGGCACCAGGGCGTACTTCAGCCGTGAGATCGACCCGATTCGGGTCACGATCCTGGCGTCGCCGACGCAGTCGAGGTCAGGAACGTCAGGATCTCGGCGTTGACCACCTCGGGTTGTTCCAGGTGCAAGAAGTGGCCGGCGTCGGCCACCGCCAGCGCCCGGGAGCCCGGGGCGGTGAAGGCGCCGGCGGCGGCGTCCATGTCGGGGCAGGCCATGCAGCCGTCGTCGCGGCCGTGCAGGTACAGGGTGGGGATGGTCGGTGGAGTGAGCGCGGCGGCCTGGTAGGCGGCGTAGGCGGGGTTGGTGGGGGCACCGCCCAGCGTGGTGCGGTAGTAGGCCAGCGCGGCGGCCACCCGCCCCTCGCCCGCCAGCGCGGTCTTGGCGGCGGGAAGGTCCTCGGCGGCGTCGTAGCCCGGCGACCAATCGGCCCAGAGTCGTTCCACGAAGGAGAAGTCGTCAGTGGGCAGCACCATGTCGGCCAGGGGGTTGCAGAAGAAGAACTGGTACCACTGGCGCTCTTTGAGGTTGTCGTAGTCGAACATGGCGGCCATGGCCAGGCTGGCCGGCGGGATGCTCATCACCACCACCCGCCGCCAGCGGTGGGGGGCACCGCCCGCCGCGGCGTAGGTGGCCAGCGCCCCCCAGTCGTGGCCGATCAGCACCGCCTCGCCATCGCCGTCGCCGTCGCCGGACAGGGTCTCGGCCAGGGCGACGGCGTCGGCGGCCACCGCTCCCACCTCGTGGGCTCCGTCGGGGCCCAGTCCGGTGGGCGCGTAACCCCGCAACCAGGGGGCCACGGCGTGGAACCCGGCGTCGGCCAGCCGGGGCAGCAGGTGGCGCCAGGTCCGGGCACTGTCGGGGAAGCCGTGGAGGCACAAAGCAAGCGGGCCGTCGGGTGGGCCGGTTTCGAGGTAGGCAACGTCGAGGTCGCCGACGCGAACGTGTTGCTCGTCCATGGCCGCAGGTTAGGGGTAGCCGGCGCGCGGCGCCGCGAGCGCGTGGCACCGGGGAGCGGCTCTGGGGCGCGCGGTGCCGTGAGCCAAGGTGTGGCACAGGCCTCTTCGGGTGTGACACACGTCCCTTGAACGGTGACGCGGGCGGAAAGTATAACGTGTTACAGTTTCGGCGGGCCGGGGCTGGGGCCGGGCCTTGCATGCCGGGCACGACCGCGCCGGGCACCTGAGCAGTGGAGGAGTGCGATGAGGCTCAGATCACGGGGACTCGGCCGCAAAGAGCTCGTCATGGACTTCCGTGAGTACACGGTCAAGCGCGAGGGCAACGAGGTCGTCATCGAGGGCACCATTCGCGAGCCTGTGCACTGGGACTTCACCATCCGCATGTGCGAGGACGACCTTCCTGGTCTCACGAAGGTCGCGTTGACGAAGGAGACGCTGGGCTTCCTGGTGCGGGCAGCGTTCAAACGCAAGAAGGAGGCCCACTGGTCCACTGAGGACGGTGCCGGCAAGGGCGCCGACAAGGGTGGCACCAGCAAGGGTGGCACCAGCAAGGGTGGCACCAGCAAGGGTGGCACCAGCAAGGGTGGCGCCGGCAAGGGTGGCGATAGGACCCGCAGAACCCCCGGATCCCGAGCCACCGGGAGCACAGCCACCGGGAGCACAGCCACCGGGAGCACAGCCACCGGGAGCACAGCCAAGGCACCCGCCTCGGCCGACAAGGCATCTGAGAGGGCTGCTTCGCCGTTCTCGGCGGCAACTCCCACCAAGGCGTCGGGCAACGGCTCGGATGGCGGCTCTTCCGGCGGCCCGTCTGGCGGCAGGGCCAGCCCTGCGACCAGCAGCCCCTCCGGGCGCAGCGTCAGCTTCGCCAGGCCCTCGTCCCCCGCCACCAAGTCGGCTGCGGCGAAGCCGAGCGCCGAGGCGGACCCCGCAGAGACCAAGCCGGACTCCGACGCCGAGCCACCCGCCGACAACGGGTCGGCGGGAGATGACACAGACCTCAAGTCCGAGACTTCCGAGTCCGAGACTTCCGAGTCCGAGACTTCCGAGTCCGAGACTTCCGAGTCCGAGACTTCCGAGTCCGAGACTTCCGAGTCCGAGACTTCCGAGTCCGAGAGCACAGCCGGCGGCCATACCGGGCTGACTGCGGACCTCGCGATAGCCGAAGGGATGGCCCGATGACCACGAAGAGCCCACCCCGCGCCGTCGACGCCGCCACCGGAGAGGTGCTGGGTCGCCGCAACGAGTACGACTTCGTCGTCATCGGTGGCGGTCCCAACGGGTTGGGCATCGCCGCCTACCTGTCCAAGTGGGGCTATTCGGTGTGCCTGCTCGAGGCCCGCCCCGAGCTGGGCGGCGGCGCCGACAACGCCGAACCCATCCCCGGCTATTCGATCGACCCCCACGCCGTGTACTTCTACGGCGCCGCCGGGCCGGCCCTCGAACAGCTCGACCTGGCCTCCTACGGCTTCCGGATGTCGTTCATCCCCAACTTCGGTGGCTGCATCACCCACGACCACCGTGCCTTCTTCTCGGGCAACATCTTCCACGAGGCCCAGGCCCGTGACCCCGAGGTCTACGTCGAGCTGCTGGGCATCGACCGCGACACCGCCAAGATGTACCTGGAGTTCCTCGAGGCGCTGCGACCCAACATGGTCGACTTCTTCCGGTCCATCTTCTGGACCCCGCCCTACGACGAGAGCTGGGAGGTCCCCCGCACCGAGCTCCCAGTCGCCCGGGTGCTGCGCGAGTGCCTTCCCATGTACGACGACGCGCTGCTCGACATGTCGCTCAACGAGATGATGGACGCCCTGGCGATGCCCGACCCGTTCCGGGCCGGTCTGCTGCTGGGCTCCTGGGGCAACGGTCCCCACCCCTACTGGAAGGGCATGGCCCTGCCGGGCTTCGCCCTGATGCAGATGCAGTTCTTCTCGGGTTGCAGCCCGGTGGGTGGCATGCACGCCCTGGCCCATGCCCTGGCCCGTTGCTCGCTGGCCCATGGAGCGAAGATCTACGTGAACAGCCCCGTGTCGGAGGTCATCGTCCACGACGGGGTGGCCAAGGGCGTGCGCGTGGCCGACGAGTCGCTGCTGGAGGAGAAGACCGTCTGGGCGCGGATGGGGGTGATCAACAACACCCACGTCAAGTCCCTGCCCAAGCTGGTATCCCCGGCCCACCTCACCACCAGCTTCCGCCAGCGTATCGACGACCTCAGCCTCAAGGGCGGGAGCCTCTTCGTCGCCAACTACATCGTCAAGGAGCTCCCCGAGTACACCGACGCGCCCCAGCACTACGAGGGCATGGACTACCCGTCGGGGATGGCCCTGCACTGCACCACCGAGGCGCTGATGGAGCTCATGCGGGACGTGCACACGTACCGGATGCACCCCACCGACCTCGACCACTACATCGCCTGGTACATCGCCCACGCCCCCCACGACCCCACCCGCCGCCGTGCCGGCGGTGAGGGCGGCGTCATCACCGTCAACCTCCAGGTCCCCGCACCCGAAGACCACCGCGACGGGCCCCTGGCCGTGAACGACGCCAAGGAGGAGATCCTCGAGGGCACCAAGGAGGTCCTCCGCCACTACGCGCCGAACATGACCGAAGACAAGTACATCAAGTGCATCGTCAACACCCCCTATGACTCCGAGATGCGCAACATGGGCTTCGTGGGCGGCAACTGGATGGGCATGCGCGAGTCAGAAGACGAGTGGTGGGCCCGCAAGCCCCTGCCCGAGTTGGCCCGCTACCGCACCCCCATCGCCAACCTCTACCTGTGCCACCAGACTTCCTACCCGGGCGGCCTGTGCCTCTCGGCGGTGCCCTACAACCTCATGCACATCCTCAAGGAGGACTACCCCGAGATCGAGGCCAGCACGCCCGAGTGGTGGTACCCGTCCAAGTGGCACATCACCGACTCCGAAGGAGCGCGCGGACGCGCCACGAGCTGAGCCCCGACCGACGACCGAACGAGGAAGACGTCCCGTGATCGATCCCCGCTACACCCGCCACATACCGCCCCCCGAGTTGACCGCCGACCTGGGTCTTCCCAGCGAGTTCCCCGACGAGACCGAGACCGACGTCGTGGTGATCGGTGCAGGTCCCAACGGGCTGCTGGCCGCCGCCTACCTCACCGCCGCCGGCCTGCGGGTGACGGTGGTGGAACGGCGCTTCGAGATCGGCGGGGGTCTGGCCACCGAAGAGATCCTCTTCCCCGGCCACTACGCCAACACCCACGCGTCGTACCACTACATGGTCGACTACCTGCCGCCCATCGACGACTTCGGGCTCGGTGAGCACGGGTTGCGCTACCACAAGCCCTTCGGCCAGATCGGCGGCGTGTTCGGCGACGACTACGTCTACCTGTGCCGGTCCTTCGAGGACTCCCGCGACTCGCTGGCCCGCTTCGGATTCGACCAGGCCGACACCTTCGGCCGGATGGCGACCCGGTTCCGCACCATCGTCGACGAGATCCTGGCGCCCGCCACCTACGTTCCCCCCGACGCCCCCCTCGACCTGACCACCGCCCTCCAGCGCACCGCGGTGGGCCAGGACATGCTCGAGATCTCCGAGATGAGCCCTCTGGAGCTGCTGTCGAGCTACGGCCTGCGCGACTCCATCCAGGCCACGCTGGTGTACTCGGCCTGCCAATGGGGGCTCTCGCCCGTAGAGAGCGGCGTGGGCTTCATGGTGCCCCTCATGATCGACCGGGGCACCCAGAAGGCATTCGTCCACGGCGGCTCTCACCGCCTGGCCTCCAGCCTGGCCCGGGTGATCCTGCGCCAGGGTGGGCTGATCCTGGACAACGCATCGGTGGTCGAGATCATGACCGAGAACGACACGGCGGTCGGCGTGATCCTCGACGACGGCCGCAAGATCCACACCCGCACCGGCGTGGTCTCCACCCTCGACCCCCAGAGCACCTTCCTGCACCTGCTGCCCGCCGAGGTGGTCCCCACCGACGTGCGCGAGTCCGCCGAGCAGTGGGCCTGGGACAAGTGGTCCCTGCTCAGCGTGTTCTACGCCACCAAGGGCAAGCCCGAATGGAAGCCCAACCCCGACAACGGGATGATCGGCATGCCCGACCCCTTCAACACGATCCTGGGATTCGAGGACACCGACGACGTGGTGTCGTTCCTGGGGGCCGTCGAAGGTGGCGACATCCCCAAGTTCGCCGGGCACTTCACGGTGGAGACCGCCTTCGATCCCACCCTCAGCCAGGTCGACGGCGAGCACGTCTGCTTCTTCCAGATGCCCGCTCCCTTCGACTGGGACTGGGACGGGCGCACCGACGAGGTGATCCGCGAGGTCACCGGCCTGCTCGACACCCACTACGCGGGATTCGCCGACAGCGTCGTGGACTGCGTGGTCGAGACACCCCAGACCATCCAGCAGCGCATCCCCTGCATGAAGCGCGGGTCGATCAAGCACGGCGACTACAACCCGCTCCAGATGGGCTTCAACCGTCCCAACGTCGAGTGCTCCTCGAGCCGCACACCCATCAGGGGCCTCTGGTTGGGGGGCGCCTCGATGTTCCCCGGAGGGATGGTCATCGGCGGTCCCGGCTACATCGCCGCCCAGGTCGTGTGCGAGGACAGCGACGTGAAGTTCCCCTTCGAGCTCCCCGGTGGCGTGCAGCGCTACCTGGCCACCTACTTCCCCGACGGCAAGGACTGAACCATGGGCACCGACAAGCAGGACTACGACGTGATCGTGGTGGGCGCCGGCTACGGCGGGGTAACCGCCGGCGCCCTGTGCGCCAAGGCCGGCCGGCGGGTGATGCTGCTCGACAAGGCCAACCAGGCCGGGGGCAAGGCCCAGACCGTGCGCCGCAAGGGCTACGCGTATGAGATGTGGCCGGTGCTCAGCCTGCCCGCCGACGACTCGCGCTTCCACGAACTTGTGGCCGAGTTGGGCATCGCTGAGGAGGCTCCTCTGATCGTCCCCGAGGGCGACCACGCCGTCGAGCTCAAGTACCGCAACGAGGCAGGCCAGTGGAGCAGCTACATAGGCCCCTCCAAGCAGGCCGAGGATCCGCTGGCCGTCGACCGCCTGGAGGAGACCTTCGGAGTGGACGCCGATGGCGTCGAGAAGATGATGGCCATGGTGGGCCAGATCTTCGCCCTCTCCGACGACGAGCTGGACGATCACGACGAGGTGGGGATGCTGCCCTGGATGCAGGGATTCGGCGTGCCCGACCCCGTCATCGCCTACATGGGCGCCATCTTGAACCTGGTCTTCGTGGCCCCCATCGACCGCATCCCCGTGTCCGAAGGGGTGCGCACCCTGCGCCAGCTGTTCCTGGGCGGCGGTGGCCGCTACCACGTGGGCGGCTACGGCCGGGTGGCCGAGGCCGCCGCCCACTACATAGAGAACAACGGCGGCACCTTCCTGCCCAACACCCGCGTCGAGCAGGTCCTGATCGAAGACGGCCGGGCCGTCGGCGTGGCCACCTCTGCCGGTGAGTTCCGGGCTCCGGTGGTGATCTCCAACGCCGGGATCCAACCCACGATCCTGCGCCTGGCGGCCGGGGCCGACTTCGACGAGGAGTACGTCAAGCGCATCGAGTCCCTCGAGCCCGGCCTGGGCATGGTGGGGGTCCGCTACTTCCTGGACGAGCCGGTGCTGGAGACCGGCATGATCCTGGCCTTCTCCAACCAGAGCTGGTGGGACACCGAGCGCTACGAGGCCGTGCAGCTCGGCCAGTGGCCCGACATCCCCCTGGTGTTCGCCGCGGTTACCACCGCCTACGACGACTCCCTGGCGCCCGAGGGCCACCAGATCGTGCTCGTGGGCATCCTCGGCTCACCCGATCCGCACTCACCGCTCAACGACGAGGCCATCCGGCGGGCAGAAGAGGCCATAGCCACCATCTGGCCGGCCATCACCGACCACATCATCCGCCGCGAGCCCTACACCGCCCTGCACGTCTCGAACCTGACCCGCGACGCGGTGGTGCCCGGTCAGGGTGGCGAGTGCATCGGTATCAGCCAGGTGATCGGCCAGTGCGGGCGGTCCAAGCCCGACGCCCGCACCCCGCTGCCCGGCCTCTACATCGTGGGCACCGACGCCGGCGGGTACGGCTGTGGCACCCACCAGGCCGTCGACTCGGGCTTCAACGTGGCCGCCATGGTGCTCGAGGACCTCCCGGCGTGAACCCGCACCGATGAGCACAACGACTGTGACCAGGGCCGACACCTACGACGCCGTCGTCGTGGGCGGAGGGCCCAACGGTCTGATCTGCGGCGCCTATCTGGCCAAGGCCGGAGCCCGGGTGCTGTTGATCGAGCGGCGCCACGAGACCGGTGGAGGGCTCAACACCAACGAGTACTTCGGATTCAGGCTCAACCTGCACGCCGTCTACCACATGATGAGCGACGTCATGCCGGCGTACCGCGACCTGGCCCTCTCCGACTACGGCCTCCGCTATGTGCGACCCCACGTGGCCTGCGCCTTCCCCTTCGCCGACGGCAAGGCCCTGTTCTTCACCAAGGACCTGGACGAGACGGTGGCGTCGATCGCCACGGTCAGCGAGCAGGATGCCGAGTGCTTCCGCAACATGTGGACGGCCTTCCAGCCCATGCTCGACGACTACATCATCCCCCTCACGTACCGCCTGCCCCTCCCCGTCGTCGATCAGATCCTCGAGATCGGCGAGAGCGAGGTGGGTGAGGAGCTGAACGAGATCTCCGAGTTGAGCCCCATCGAGGTCATCGACCACTACGGGTTCACCGACCCGAGGGTGCGCATGGCCCTGCTCTCGTTCTCGGCCATGTGGGGCTTCCACCTCGAGGATCCGCTCGGGTACCTCTATCCCGTCTACCTGTGCCGCATGGTGGATGCGGCGCTTGTCAAGGGGGGCTCGCACCGCCTGTCCTCGGCCCTGTACCGGGTGTTCGTGTCCCACGGGGGCGAGGTCCTCGACGAGTCCGAGGTGGTGGGCATCCGCCCCGACGAGGGCGATGGGCGGGTGGAGGTGGAGGTGGCCGACGGCCACCGTTTCTCGGCGCGGGCCGTGGCGACCACCCTCAACCCCGAACAGAACTTCCTCGATCTGGTGGGTGCCGACAACCTGCCCGACGACCTGCGCCGGTCCGTCGAGGGCTGGGAGTGGGAAGAGCGCACCCTCTTCGGTCAGCACCTGGGAATCGAAGGGTCCTTCACCTACCGCCACCCCGAACCGCGGGTTGGTGACGCCATGATCACCTTCCTGGGGTTGGAGACCGAGGACGACCTGCACGCCCACCTCGAACGGGTGGACGCAGGCACGGCGGGAGGAGGCGAGTGGGTGCACGTGACGGTGCCCAGCCGTCACGACCGCTCGATGGCTCCCGAGGGCCACGAGCTGGTGCGGGCAGAGTCGGTGGTGAACTACGACGACGACTGGGAGGGGAACACACAGGCCTTCGGCGACGAGTGCCTGGGCCTTCTCGAGGCCCATGCCGACATGGGCCGCATCGTGTTGCGCCGCGACTACCCGCCCACCCACATCGAGGCCAAGTTGCACACGATGCGGCGGGGTTCGATCAAGCACGGGTCCTACACGAACCTCCAGATGGGATACAACCGGCCCAACGACATGTGCTCCCAGGTCACCACACCCATCCCGGGGCTGTTCACCTGCGGGGCCTCCAACTACGCGGGGGGCATGATCATCGGAGGCCCGGGCTACCTGGGGGCCAAGGTGGTCGGCGAGTACCTGGGCCTCGACGCCGTCGGCGGCGGGGAAGCGGACTGAGGGCCCTCAGACCAAGCGATCGAGGAGGACAGGAGAGACCATGGCAACCGTGGCGGGACTGGACATCGGATCCGCGGCCGGCAAGGCAGTCATCATGCGTGACGGCGAGCTGATCGGCAGCGGCATCCTCACATCCCAGGGCAATCCCGTGAAGACGGCCGACGCTGTCATGGAGAAGGCCCTGGCCGAGGCCGGTCTCGACTCCCGGGACGGTCTCGAGAACGTGGTCACCACCGGCTACGGGCGACTCAAGATCGCCTACGCCTCCGAGAACCTCTCCGAGATCGCATGCCACGGCCGGGGAGCGCACTTCATGGAACCGTCTCTGCGCACGGTGGTCGACATCGGTGGCCAGGACTGCAAGGTCATCTCGATCTCGCCCGAGGGCAAGGTCCTGGAGTTCGCCATGAACGACCGCTGCGCGGCGGGCACGGGGCGGTTCTTCGAGAGCATCGCCCGGGCGTTGTGCTGCGGGTTGGAGGGGCTGTCGGCCCTGGAGAACCAGGGTGACAAGCCGGCCAAGATCACCCACCAGTGCACCGTCTTCGCCGAGTCCGAGGTGGTGACCCTGGTCAACGAGGGCGAGGACATGAACAACATCATCGCCGGCATCAACGTGTCGGTGGCCAAGCGGGTGTCCAGCATGGTGCGACGGGTGGGCTTGGTGCCCGAGGTGGCACTGACCGGCGGCTGCTCGAAGAACGACGGTCTGGCCGCCGCTCTGGGCAAGGTCCTCAAGACCGACATCAAGCACCTTCCCGGTGACCCTCAACTGGCCGGAGCGCTGGGCGCGGCCATCTTCGCCGGCGAGAAGCTGGCGGCCCGCCAGTCCTGACCGACCCCATCAGGGGTCCGAGACCCCGCGAAACGGAGAAGCCGATGGCTACGAGCCCACTGGAGGATTCGGTCGCATACCAGGACTGCGCCCGCATCGCCGACAGCCTGTTGAACGACGAGATCGAGGAATGGAAGGACGAGGGCGGCCGGGTCATCGGCCACTTCTGCTCGACGGTGCCCGAAGAGATCATCACCGCCGCGGGGATGGTGCCCTTCCGCATGCGGGGGACGGGTTCGACCAGCACCGAGATGGCCGACGCCTGCTTCACGCCGGTCAACTGCAGCTTCCCCCGCAACTGCTTCAACCAGGCCCTCGAAGGCGAGTTCGAGTTCCTCGACGGCCTGGTGGTGATCAACAGCTGTGATCACATCCGCAGGGTGTACGACAACTGGATCGACCAGCTGGACGAACCCGACTTCATCCACATCCTGAGCCTTCCCCGCAAGACCGGGGAACGCCAGGTCGAGTGGTACCGCGAAGAGATCGAGATCTTCAAGACCAAGATCGAGGAGCACTTCGAGGTGGAGATCACCACCGAGGGCATCCGCGAGGCGGTGAAGCTCCACAACGAGGTGCGGGCCCTCCAACGCGAGCTCTACGAGTTGCGCAAGGCCGACCGGCCCCCGCTCACCGGGGCAGAAGCGCTACGGATCATGGTGGCGGGCACCGCTCTGCCCCGGGCCCGGTACAAGCCGATGGTCGAGGAGATACTCGAGGCGGTTCGTGGGGTGGAGGGCCCCGGCGACCACAAGGCCCGGGTGCTGCTGACCGGTAGCGAACTGGACAACCCCGCCTTCATCGAGGTCATCGAAGGTCAGGGCGCCCTGGTCGTCACCGACGCCACCTGTTACGGCACTCGCCTGATGTGGCGGCAGGTCGACGAGGACGACCCCGATCCCGTCCGCGCTCTGGCGAGCTACTACGTGCACGATCGCCCGTCGTGCCCCCGCATGCACGGCGATCAGCCCCGCCGGCTCGACTTCGTACGTGAGCTGTGCCAGGAGTTCAACGTCGACGGGGTCATCGGGGAGCGCATGAACTTCTGCGACATCTGGCAGGTCGAGCACTTCATGACCGGTGGCGACCTCAAGAAGGAGGGCGTCCCGTTCACCCAGATCGACCGGGAGTACGTCCTGGCCGGGCGCGGGCAACTCCAGACACGTGTTCAGGCATTCGTCGAGACCTTGAAGGGAACGGACTGATGGCAGTAGCTCTGGACAAGGCGGCCAAGCTGCGCTCGGTGGAGCGCTACAAGCAGGAACGCGACTGGTTCGCAACCCTGGCCGACGCCGCGAAGTACATGCCCGGGCCCGAGGGCGAGTTGAACGTGAAGATGTTCGACATCCTCCTGGCCGCCAAGCAGGCCGTCGTCGACTGCGTGGAGAACGGCGACCCCTTCATCGGCGGGTACTTCTGCAACGCCCCCGAGATCTTCCACGCCATGGGCCTCCCCTGGTTCATGATCATGGAGACCCCCTTCATGGCCTCCTCGGCTCCCCATCTGGCCGACGACATCGAAGGCGCGGTCGAGATGGGTCTCGGCACCGACCTGTGCACGGCGGTCCGCCTGCCCGCCTACTACATCGAGCACGGAATGATGCCGGTACCCGACGCCGTGTTGGGCCTGCTCTCGCCCTGTGACGCCTCGCCGATGCTGAGCCAGATGATGATGCACGACGACGTCTGGCGTGATGTGCCCCTCTACTGCTGTGACCCGCCCTACACCGGCGACGAGCGATCGGTCGCCTACTTCGCGGACGAGTTGCGCCTCATGGTGGAGTTCCTCGAGGAGCACACGGGCCGCACCCTCGACATCGACCGGCTACGCGAGATATGTGACGAGTCGAACCGCACCTATTCCCTCTGGCAGGACTACAACGAGCTCCGCCGCTCGGTGCCCTGCCCGCACGGATGGGAGATCGGAGGGGCGCAGGCCTTCGCCATCAGCCAGTGCTTCGTGGCCGGCGACCCCCGTTGCACCGCCTGGTTCCAGCAGCTCTACGACGTGGGCGAGGCCCGTGTGAAGGCCGGGCAGGGCGCTTCCAACACTCCTGGCTGGGAGGAGAAGATCCGTCTCTTCTGGTTCGACATCATGCCCTACGGCTGGATCTACGAGTTCATGCCCTGGCTCGAGGAGGAGTGGGGGGCCGTCATCGTCATGGACATGTTCGGCAACTACCCCTACACCCTGATCGACACGACCAACGAGACAACCATGTTCCACGACCTGGCCAAGCGGAACCTGCTGGACGCGCCCATGATCCGCCAGGCGCGGGGGACGGCGGAGAACTTCTCCAACGACATCCGGCGTGTGGTGAAGGACTACTCGATCGACACCGTGATCTGGCCCGGGCACATGGGCCACAAGGACGGTGCGGCCACCGTGAACATCCAACGCCAGACCTGCCGCGAGATCGGGGTGCCGTTCCTGCACATCGGCCTGGATCTATTCGACAGCCGCTACACCAGCGTCGACGAGGTCAAGGACAAGGTGTCGGAGTTCTTCACCGGCATGGGACTGGGCTGACCCGCCACCCCGGCCATGGCCGCCTTCGACGCCTTCCTCGACGAGCTGTGGGACCTGGTGGGCGCCGTCGCGGCCGACCACCCCCGCCGCGAGCACCTCTGGCCCGGCGATCCCGCCGCGTTGGTAGAGGGTCTGGGGATCCGCGTCGGGCCCGGTGCCAACGAGGGCATCATCCTGCGCAGCGACACCTTCGTGGAGCTCGGCAACCCGGTGGCCGGTTCGGTGGCCATGGTTCTGTGGACCGACGCCCCGGCCCTGGTGTGCGAGGGGCGGATCACCGTCATCGGGCCCGACATCGCCGACTCCGAGGGGGCCAGCCTTCCCTTCGCTCAGGCGTTGGTGGTGGCCGGACCGACGCTGAACCCCGCAGATCACGGTGCCCTCCAGCAGTGCCACCACATAGGTGACGAGATCGAGGGGTACATGCTGCGCAGCACCTCCGAACACATCTGGGGCCGGGTCAGCCGCCAGGTGGCGGCCAAGGGCTTCGACCTGGAGACGCTGGGCCGGGCCCAGTTGCACCTTGTCAGGGCGGCCCAGCCGCGGGTGACCAGTGCCGAGATCGTGTTCATCACCGCGGGCAAAGAAGAGGTGCGTTCGCTGGGCGACCTGGCCGCCCGGTCCAAGGACGCGGGAACCGAGCTCGTCTACGAGGTGTGGCGCGAGCAGGGCTATGACGTGGATTGCAGCCTGGACTGCAACGCCTGCTCGTCCAAGCCGGTGTGCGACGACGTGCGCGAAGTGCTGGCCGACCGGCTCGAACGTCAACGTGAGGAGCGCGTGGCCGCACCGACGGTGCGTAACTGAGGCCGATCGCCGACAGAGAGGACAGGAGCGGAAATGGACGAGACGACCAAGGGCAAGAGGATGGTGGCCGTCGCCGGCAAGGGCGGCACCGGCAAGACGGTGTCCATCGCCATGATGGCGCGGGCACTGATCGAGAACCCCCGATCCGGCAAGATCCTGCTGATCGACGCGGACCCGGCGTGTGGTCTGTTGAGCGCGCTGGGGGTGGAGGTCCGCCGAACCATGGGCCAGGTGCGCGGAGATCATCAAGACGGCGCGGCGGCGTGACAACGTCGACCCCGACAGCGAGGCGATGGGCAAGCTGCTCAACGACAAGCTGGACTACCTCTCCTTCGAGGCGCTCACCGAGTTCGACGATTACGCGGTGCTGGCCATGGGCCGGACCGAGACGATGGGCTGCTACTGCCCGGTCAACTCCCTGCTGCGGGACGCCATCAAGACGCTCTCGGCGGGCTTCGACACGATCCTGATCGACGGCGAGGCCGGCCTCGAGCAGGTGAACCGCCAGGTGGTCAAGCGGCTCCAGACCCTGATGGTGGTGAGCGATCCCACCTCACGTGGCATCGAGACCGCGGAAGCCATCAAGGCCCTGGTCGAGGTGGACCGGGCCATCGAGACCGAGCGCTTCGGCCTGGTGTTCAACCGGGTGCGGGGCAACGAGGACGTGCTGGAGAGCCGCGCCGAGGATGTGGGCATAGACCTGTTCGGGCTGATCCCCTTCGACGAGGTGATCGCCGAGTTCGACCTGGTGGGCCGGCCCATCACCGAGCTGCCGGCCGACACCCCCAGCCTGGCCGCCTACCGCAAGGTGGTCGACGAGCACGTCCTGGCCTGAGCGCGTCGCTGGGGCGCCCGCCCCACGCCCGGGTGCTCTCAGGGAGCGGTGCCCGCGGGGAGGGGGCGCTGGAGGGCCATGATCTGGTCGACCAGGTAGTTGCGGCGCGCGATGAGCGAGTCGACCGAGTAGGGGTCGGTGCCCATGAGGCGCTGAAGCAGGGGGCCGTGGCAGAAGTAGGACATGATCTGCACGTGCAGGTCGTGGACGAAGAAGGCCGGGTCGACCTCGGCCATGCGGGCACCGGCGGCGGCCCGGGCCTCTTGCAGGCGGCGCTTGGCCGGTTCGAACACGGGGGCCACGAACCGGTCGACGTAGGCGTTGCCGTACTCGTCTCCTTCGAGCATCTCGCGCATCATCAGCCGGGGGAGTGAGGGCTGTTCGGCGGCCACCCGCTGGAGCTGGTCCAAGTGCCAGTTGAGCTGATCTCGGTTGAACTCGCCTTCCATGAACTCGTTCATCATGGCGATGACAGGCTGGAGGGCGTGATCCAGGACGGCCTCGTGCAGGGCCTCCTTGGTACCGAACTGGTAGAGGACCGTCGTCTTGTGCACGCCGGCGAGGTCGGCGATCTCCTGGATGGCCACGCCCCCGAAGCCGCGTCTGGCGAACAGCTCGGTTGCGGCGTCGAGGATGGCTCCCCGCCGGCCCTGGATGTCGGAGTTGTCGGCCATCGTGCTCCTGTCCGCCCCTTGGATCCGCCACGCCGCCCGTTCCGCGTCGGCTGCCGCTCCGTATCGGACGATTGGTAGGATTCACACTACCATGTGGTAGTAAAACATGACCGTTCGGGAGTCTGGTCCGTCCGGTCGCTCAATGTAGCGACAGCGGACCGGGCACCGGTGGACGGTGAGCAACGCGGCGAACGTCGCGTTCGACACGCAACAGAGATCTCGACGATTCGGAGGACTGGCCATGATGCTGGAGGGCAAGACGGCGATCGTGACCGGCGGGGGGCGGGGCCTGGGCCGGTCCCACTGCCTGGCCCTGGCCACCAACGGGGCCCGGGTGGTGGTCAACGACCCCGGCGGTGACGTGCACGGCACCGGCACCGGCTCGGCCGCCCAGGAGGTGGTCGACGAGATCGTGGCCGCCGGCGGCGAGGCGGTGGCCAACATCGGCTCGTGCTCGTCCTTCGCCCAGGCCGAGGAGCTGGTCAACCAGGCCATAGACATCTACGGCGGGATCGACATCCTGGTCAACAACGCCGGGATCCTGCGGGACCGCACGATCTTCAACATGACCGAGGAAGAATGGGACGCGGTCATCGAGGTGCACCTGAAGGGAACCTTCGCCCCCACCCGCCACGCCTGTGCCTGGTGGCGCCGAGGCCAAAGCCGGGCGGGTCGGGGCGGCCGGATCGTCTGGACCACCTCCCAGACCGGCCTGTTCGGCAACCCCGGCCAGGCCAACTACGCGGCGGCCAAGGGCGGCATCGCCGCCTTCACCCAGGTCGTGGCCATGGAGATGGCCCGCTTCGGGGTGACCGTCAACGCCGTGGCCCCCGCGGCACGCACCCGCATGAGCGAGGACCTCATCGGTCCCGCCCCCGAAGGCTTCGATCCCATGTCGGCCGAGAACGTGAGCCCGATCGTGGTGTGGCTCGCTTCCGACGACGCCCACTGGGTCACCGGCCAGGTCTTCCACATGATGGGCGGTCGGTGCGACCGCCTGGAGGGCTGGCGGATCGCCGACACCCGCACCCGTACCGGCCGCCAGTGGGAGCCCGAGGAGTTGGCCGACACCGTGCGGGCCCTCTACGGGGTCTTCCCCGGCGGCATCGGAGGTGCCCTGGGCGCCGAGGAGGCGGTGGCGGCCACCGGCATCGGCCAGGCCCGCCTCAAGACCCGCTGAGCACCGCCCCGACAGCAGCCCCCGCAGCAGCCCCGTCCGCAGCACCCGTTCCCGTCGACCCACTCCCCAGGAGAGCCCATGGCCAGCTTGTACGAGGACCGGCTCGCCCCCCACATCGGCAACGAGTCCGCCCCGATGGAGGCGGTCGACGCCGTGTGCCCCCAGATGATCCGCCACTGGGTCGAGGTGATGCACGACGCCAACCCGGCCTACACCGATCCCGGGTGGGCGGCCGACTCCCGTCACGGCGGCATCGTCGCTCCCGGCGCCATGATGCAGGCGTGGGCCATGGCGCCGTTGTGGCCCCCCCGTGACGTCGCCCCCCTCCCCATCGCACCCATCGACCTGGCCCTCGGTGAGCACGGCTTCACCGAGGTGGTGGCCACGGGGCAGTCCATGCACGTCGAGCGCCTGGCCCGGGCGGGCGACACCGTCACCTACGTGGTGCGGGTGGCCGAGGTCTCGGAGACCGAGCACCGCACCCGCCTGGGCCCCGCCTACTTCGTGACCTTCGAGTACCGCTTCAGCGACCAGGACGGCCAGGCGCTGGGCACCTTGAGCTTCACCTACATGCGCTACAAGCCCGAACCCGCCGAACCCACGCCGGCCGCGGGTGCGGGCCCCAGCTAGGGGCTCGGCCCCAAGAGATCGAGGAGCACCATGGGAACCGACTGGATGAGAGCCCACCTGCGCTACGACTCCCTGGACTGGGAGGCGATGGCCCCCGGAGCCGAACTGCCCACCGAGGAGCGACTGGTCGACCCCACCCTGGTGGTGGCCGGTGCCATCGCCTCGCGGGACTTCTACCCCGTCCACCACGACAAGGCCTTCGCCGAGGCGGCGGGCAGTCCCGACATCTTCTTGAACATCCTCACCACCAACGGGCTCATGTCCGCCTATGTCACCAACTGGTGCGGACCCGCGTGGGACCTGGAGGCCATCGACCTGCGTCTCAAGATCCCCGCCTTTCCCGGCCAGACCCTCACCCTCACCGGCACGGTGACCGAGACCGATCCCGACGCCCTCCGCGCCACGGTGTCCTTCGTGGCGGCCACCGACTACGGGCCGCACTGCCAGGGCACCGCCACCATCCGCCGGGCCGAGCCGGCCTGAGCCGACCCGAGCCGAGGCGACCCGGGCGACCCCAGCCGGAAAGGAGCAGCACATGGACTTCGCTCTCGATGACACCCAGCGGTCCCTGGTGGCCGAGGTGCGCGCCTACCTGGCCGACCACATTACCCCCGAGCTGGCCGAGGAGGTGGCCGGATCTCCCGAAGGGGGGGGTCCGCACTGGAAGGCCTACATCCGCCAGATGGGAGCCGACGGGATGCTGGGCATGGGCTGGCCCACCGAGTACGGCGGAAAGGGCTACGGGCCCGTCGAGCAGTACCTCTTCTACGAGGAGATCTGCCGCAGCGGCATCCCCATCCCGGTGGTCGCGGTGCAGACCGTGGCCCCCGCCATCATGGCCGTTGGCACCGACGAGCAGAAGGCCCGCTACCTGCCGGGGATCCTGGCCGGCGACATCGACTTCGCCATCGGGTACACCGAACCCGAGGCGGGCTCGGACCTGGCTGCGCTGCGCACCCGGGCCACCCGTGACGGCGACGAGTGGGTGATCGACGGCCAGAAGGTCTTCACCTCCGGGGCCCACATGGCCGACTACATCTGGCTGGCGGCCCGAACCGACCCCGACGCACCCAAGCACAAGGGCATCTCGGTGTTCATCGTCGACGCCCGCTCGCCGGGGATCACCATCACCCCCCAGGAGGTGATGGGCGGGTTCCGCACCAACACCACCTTCTACGACCAGGTGCGCGTCCCCGCCGACGCCCTGGTGGGCGAGTTGAACCAGGGGTGGAGCTACATCACCACCCAACTCAACTACGAGCGCCTGGCACTGGCCACCGCCTCGCCCGTCGAGCGCGGCACTCGCCGAGACGGTCGAATGGGCCAACGAGCACACCCGGGGCGGGCGCCGGGTCAGCCAGGAGCCCTGGGTGCGTGACGCCCTGGCCGGCATCGCCGTCGAGTTGGACGTGCTCACCCTGTTGAACCTGCGGACGGCCTCGATGCTGGCCGCGGGCACCGTGCCCTATCACGACGCCTCCATGAACAAGATTTTCGGCACCGAGCTGCACCAGCGGGCCTTCGGCACCTGCCTGAGGGTCATGGGTCGCAGCGGGGCGCTGGTGGCCGGCGCCGACGTGCCCAGCCGGGGCCTGGTGGCCCGCTGGTTCATGCAGGACGTGTTGTTGACCTTCGGCGGCGGGGCCAACGAGGTCCACCGCAACATCGTGGCCATGGTGGGCCTGGGGATGCCCCGCCCATGAGCCCCGCCACCCCACCACCACCCGGGGAGGTCCCGTGGAGCTGACCCTGTCCGAAGACCAGGACGAGCTGCGGTCCGTGGCCCGTGCCTTCCTGGAAGCCCGCTGCCCGGCCGCCGAGGTGCGGCGCCTGGAGGCCGACCCGGCCGGATGGTCGGCGGAGCTGTGGGCTTCGATGGCCGAGATGGGCTGGGTGGGTCTGGCCCTGCCCGGCGGTGGAGGCGACCTGGTCGACCTCGGGGTCGTGTTCGAGGAGCTGGGCCGGGCGGTGTGCCCCAGCCCGCTGCTGTCCACGGTGGCCCTGGGGGCCATGACCCTGGCCGACGCCGGCCGCCTCGACGACGACCTGGCCGAGGCCGTGGCCGCCGGCCGCACCCGGATCGGCACCGCCCTCGTCGACGTCGAGGACGACGCGGTGACCGCCACCCTCGACGGGGCCCGGGCCCGACTCTCGGGTGTCGTTCCGGTGGCCTACGACGTGGCCGACGCCGAGGTGCTGGTGGTGGCAGCGGGGCCGGTGGTCGTCCGCACCGATGCCGACCAGCCGGGCCTGGAGGTCACCCGGTTGGCCACGATGTCCAACGACCGGCTCTTCGAGCTCCGCCTCGACGGGGTGAAAGGCGACGTGGTCGGCGACAGCGCCGCGCTGGTTCCCCCGGCCCGCCTGCGGGCCACCGCGCTGCGCTGCGCGGAGGTCGTGGGGGTGATGGGGCGAGCCCTGGAGATGGCCGCGGACTACACCCGCAGCCGGGTGCAGTTCGGAAAGCCGCTGGGATCCTTCCAGTCGGTGCAGCACCGCCTGGCCGACATGCTCATGGATCTGGAGGGCACCCGCCTGGTGGCCTACCGGGCACTGTGGGCGCTGACAGAAGATGCAGGAGCGACCCGTGAGGTGGCCGTGGCCAAGGCCTGGGCCGCCGAGGCCTGCCAGCGGGTGGCCTTCGGGGCCCAGCAGGTGCACGGCGGCATCGGCGTGGACATGGACTACGACCTCCAGCTCTACTTCCGGCGGGCCAAGGCCCTCGAGGTCGAGCTGGGTTCGGCCCCCCAACACCGCGAGACGGTGGCGGCCACCTTGGGGCTGCGCTGACCGAAGAGGCGCGCGTACTGCACCTCTCGGGGACTCGACTGTCGTCGGACTCGGGACCGGCTATCCGGTGTAGTCAGAGATCCGCTCGACCGGCTTGATGCCGCCGCGGTACTCGATGTCAGCGATCCGGTCGGTCGCCACATGCTCGGGGAACTTCTCGTGGGCGAATGCCCGCCAGTCGAAGTCGGGAGCATCGAAGGTGTCCTTCGGGACGAAGCCGAGACCGAGCGTTCATGGACTGCCCTTCCCCGCGCCCTGACGCCGTCAAAGTACAACCTTCTCCCGCTTCTTGTCGGCGGGCCCGACCATGAGCGGTGGCGAGGACCGTTGACCGTTGATGTCGAGATCTCTACTCTGAAAGCATGAGTTCTGGCGCAACCTTGCTGGAAGCGCGCTCCGATGTGCCACGGCGGTTCCGCTGGCGCCCGACGTTGGTCCTGCTCGCAGTCTTTGCTCTGGTCGCGCTCGTCGCGGCGGTGGCCCTTGCGGGTGAGTCAGCTCCCAGCGATGAGCCGGTGGCGAGTTACAACGATGCTGACGGAGCGGTCCTCAACCCCGGCGCTCAAGCGCCGCCTGAAGTGCTTGCGCCCAACACTGCCGAGTTGTTGCAGGGAGGCGATGCGGCCGTGGAGCAGCTCGAGGAGCGGCCCGTGATCCGATCAGATGGCCGATCGGAGGTTGAATGGGTCTCGGCTCCAATCCCAGCCGGCTACCTCGGCGAGGATGGGGCTCCAGGCGGAAGCGACTCGAATGTCGGTGTTTCTCTCACGGTTGAGCGCACACCAGCGGCGGCCGAGCTGGCCTTCCCGCGCCTCGTAGAGCAGGGTTTCGTTGCCGAAGGTGACGCATGGCGGTATCGAGCTCTATTCGAGGTTGATCCCGGTTCGGAGTTCACGGTCGTCGCCGAGCTGGTCGGCGTCGAGTTCGAAGAGTAGGGAGCGGGGATGCAGAGATTTCCTCGTCGAGGAGCAGTGCTGCTCGCAGTGCTCGCGCTGACGATCGCTGCGCCACATGGCGCGCACGCAGCGTCGAACGACCACGTGTACTCCTATGCCTGGTCGAGCGGTGTCGGCTGCAATTCAGTCTGCTGGCGATTCCTCGCGATTCCCACCGGAACCTCCTCGCTTGGTCCGAGGATGTGGGTGACGTCAGCGGTCCCGCAGGGGGGCGGCGCGTGCTACACGCAGGCTGGGCTCGGGTACACGGAGACGACGCCGATTTCCGGCGAATGGTGGCTCGACATCGGGGTCTTCCAGGACGCCGATCTGTTCAACCCCTCGGCCAGCGAGCCGTGCTACGCCCGGGTGATCGGCCACAACGGGACCTAGTGCCGGCGCGTGGAAGTGAGTCGCGTGCTGGGGTCATGCGACGAGAGGGTCGGCGGCGCAGGTCCATCTGAACGGCTTTGCAGTGTCGTCGTAGTCGGTGATGAATGGAATCGGAGCAGCTTGGCGACCAGGTCATCGGAGTTGCGCTGACCGAAAAGGCGCGCGTACTGCACCTCTCGGGGACTCGACTGCGGTCGGACTCGGGACCGGCTATCCGGTGAGGTCAGAGATCCGCTCGACCGGCTTGATGCCGCCGCGGTACTCGATGTCAGCGATCCGGTCGGCCGCCACATGCTCGGGGAACTTCTCGTAGGCGAAGGCCCGCCAGTCGAAGTCGGGAGCATCGAAGGTGTCCTTCGGGACGAAGCCGAGCCCGAGGACGAGATAGCCGATGTGGTTCATCTCGTCGTCGACTACCTCGACCGCCTCGCCGGAGCGGGGGGTCTCGTCGCCGTAGAAGAACGCCGTGGGCACCCAGCCGGTGACGTCGGAGTCCTGCCCGGTTCCGACGGGCTTCCATCCACTCTCCAGTTGAAGCCGGAAGCCCTCGGCTTCTTCGCTCTCGTAGTAGCCCTCCTGGGGGTGCCCGTCGAAGTCGTATGGGATCGACTCGACAGGAGGCGGCTGCGGGAGGATCGTCGTTGCGGGCGGCCGTGCGTCCTGATCCCTGGTCGCGGCAGCGACGGAGAACGAGCCGACACCCATGATCACACTCAACCCGACCAAACCGGCCAGGCCGATCGTCCTCCTCGGCCGTTCCTTGCTCTCCGTCTCCGTCGTTTCAGGCTCTTGTTTCATCATGCTCCTCCTCTCTGTATAGCTGTGAAGGAGTGCGACTGACTTGCCTGACCACTGATTCCGCGTCACCGCACAGCATAAGGCAGCGGGGCTGCGATCGCTTCAAGTAGTTCCTGAACTGGGATCGCACCCTTGGTCAGGACCCCTGAGTCAGCCAGTTCACTCTGTCCAAGGACGCCATTGTCCGGGCACCGCGAGAGTGGCCAAAGAAGGTCGCCAGTGCGGTAGAAGGAGTCAGCGATGCCTGTGGCCCCGAGCCCGTCGACGACGGTGACCGCCACCACTAGTGAGCCCGGGCCGCGCTCATTTGCCAACTCGTAGGCCTCAACGACATCGTCACCCACAGCAACCGTCTCAGGGAATACCTGCACGGTGTTCGTCGGCGAGAACGCTGCTGCCCCCCGGTGCACAATCCGAGACATGCCATTCGGGACCTGTTCGATCGCCGCTTCGTCGAGCCAGGGTCGGACCTCCTCGAGCTCGGCCTGCAGGGCGGATGTAGCTTCCCCGTCGGAAAAGAATACCGGATCCTGAAGCTCGAACCACTGATAGAGGCTCGGCGGCACGCCGAATGTTTCAAAGGGGGAGATGCTGCAGGATGAGGCTGCGGGCGTGTCGGCAGTTGATGTGGCCATTTCCTCGTCGGAGGACGCCCACCACACAGCCGCCACGGCCACCATCGCCACTGCGAACGCCGCAGGCGAGAAGGCCACCCGCACTGACGAGAATCGGCCCTCGCGGTCGTGAACTGCATGCTTCATGCACACACCCTTCCACCCGAACACCGACCGCGGGCATCATGCGCGCCAACGCGCTCCGACCGGTGGATGTTGCCCTCGTCCGGCGCCGATGGTGACTGAGCATCGAGCCCACACCGGGCAGCCCGCAGGGGCTGTCCCTGCCGCACACGTGGTCGCGGCCGGCTGGTTCGGTGGCAGCCACAGTGGGGTTGCGCTGAACTGAACGGCGTGGCACCCCGGATCCTCATCGACGACGTCGAGGTGGCCGGCCGACCCGGCCAGGCGGTGGTGACCGGCGGCGGCCGCATCCTCCGCGTAGGTCCCCGCCAGAAGGTGGGCGCCGTCGCCGGCGCGGGGGTGCGCATCGACGGTGCGGGAGGAGCGCTGACCGCCGGTCTGCACGACCACCATCTGCACCTTTTCGCAACCGCCGCCCATCGGGCCTCTTTGTGGTGCGGGGCGCCCGAGGTGTCTTCGCCGCGCACCCTGGCCGCCCGCCTGGCCGAGGCGGGCCGGGCCGAGGCGGGCCGGGCCCGTGGCCCAGAGGGGTGGATCAGGGCGGTGGGCTGGGACGACTCGGTGAGCGGCTGGCCCGACCGCGCCGACCTCGACGCGGCGGTCGCCGACCGGCCGGTGCGACTCCAGCACCGCAGCGGTGCTCTGTGGGTGCTCAACAGCGCCGCGTTGGCGTCGCTGGGCCTCGAGGCCGACCATCCCGACGGCCGGCTCGGTGGGCGTGACGCCTGGCTGGCGCAGCGCCTGGGCGCCGAGATGCCGTCACTGGCGGAGGTGAGCGCCGAGTTGGCCGCCCGGGGCGTGTGCGGGATCACCGACGCCACCGCGCACAACGGCCCGACCGAGCTGGCCGCCCTGGCCCGGGCCAGCCGCGACGGCGAGGTGGTCCAGTCGCTGTGGGCCATGACCGCCGACGCCGAGGTGAGCTTCCCCGAGGGGGTGGCGGCGGGACCGGTCAAGTTGGTGGTCACCGACCCCGAACCCCCACCCTTCGACGAATTGGTGGCCCGGGTCGTGGCCGCCCACGCCGCGGGCCGCCCGGTGGCCCTGCACGCGGCCAGCCGGATGGGCACGGTGGTGGCCACCGCGGTCCTCACCGAGGCGGGCCCGACTGCCGGAGACCGCGTCGAGCACGCCAGCGTGGTGCCCGACGAGTTGGTGGCCACCCTGGCGCGCCTGGGGGTGTGTGTGGTCACCCAACCCCACTTCGTGGCCGAACGGGGGGCGCACTACCGCGCCGAGGTCGACCCGGGCGACCACGACAACCTCTACCGGGTGGCTTCTCTGCTGGAGGCGGGGGTGGCGGTGGCGGCCGGCTCGGATGCCCCGGTGGGGGGACTGGATCCGTGGGCGTCGATGGCCGCCGCGGTGGCCAGGCGTGACGCCACCGGAACGGTGCTGGGACCGGCGGAGCGAGTCTCGGCCGAGCAGGCCCTGGCCCTGTTCGCCGGTACCGCCGACGATCCCGGGGGCCCGGCTCGGCGGGTCGTGCCCGGCGAGGTCGCTGACCTGTGCCTCCTGGACCGGCCCTGGCACCGGGCCCGCTGTGACCTGGCGGCAGTTGCGGTGCGGGCGACCCTGGTCCGCGGCCACCCGGTCCACCTCGACGGGTGAGTCGCATCAATCCGATAGCGGACCGGTCTACGGCGAGTCGATGACCCCGTCGATGAGTCCCCAGGCGTGTGCGGTAGGGGCGTCGATGGTCCGGCCGCTCAGGCACAGGTAGGCGCTGCGGGGGAGTCCGATGCGGCGGGGCAGGCTGACGGTTCCTCCCGCTCCGGGGACCAGGCCCATGCCCACCTCGGGGAGGGCGATGGTGGTGCCGGGGTCGGCCTCGACGCGGTGGGCGAAGGCGGCCAGTTCGATGCCGGCGCCGATGCAGGCGCCGTGCAGGTCGACCTGGACCCGCTCCGCGACCCGGTGCATCCACCGGGCAGCGCTGCGACCGGTACGAACCAGGTGGGCGCTGGTGGGGTCGGTCAGCAACCCGAACTCGCGCAGGTCACCGCCACTGCAGAACGACGGACCGTGGCCCGAGATGCGCACTGCGGTGATCGTGTCGTCGGCGGCGACCAGACCGAGGGCCTCCACCAGGGCGTCGCGCACGCCCAGACCGAAGGCGTTGTGCACAGCGGGCCGGTCGAAGCGGATCTGCACCTCGTCGCCGTGCCGTTCGAGCACCAGGGGTGGCTCCCCGCCCAGGTCGGGTGGGGGGGGAGCGGGTCTGGTGTCCAACCAGCGGGCGAACTCGGGTCCGGCCTGGAGGGTCGAGTAGGCCAGCGACTCGGCGACCAGGGCGTCTTCGACCCCGAGCCGGGCCGACAGGCGCAGCAGTTGGACCAGCACCACCGACGCCTGGGGGGAGGCCGCCACCCGGGCCTCGAGCTGGTCGAGCGCGGCGGCGAGTCCCTCCGGGTGCTGCACCCAACCACCGGCTGTGCCCGTTCCATCGCGACCGCTGTCGGGTCCGCTGTCGGGTCCCTTGTCTGGTCCGCCATCGGGCGGCAGCCCGGCGGCCAGCAGGACGTCGAAGGAAGCCATGCCCGCCCCCGTACTCGTCCGGGGGTCGTCGCTCACCGCCACGGTCACCACCGGCAGCGCGGCCAGGTCGGCCAGCACGCCGGCATCGACGTCGCAGCCCGTGGTGTCCACCACCACCAGCGGCACCTGGGCGCCGGCGACCAGGTCTTCGGCCGCGTAGGGCGATCGCGAACGCGACCGCCAGGTCCGCATAGGGGCGAACGTGCATCGAGCCCAGAGTAGGTCCGGCCCCCGACACCGGCCGGATCAGGGGGCCGCCCGCGCCAGGCCGTTGCCCGGCTCGGCCACCGCGGTGCCGGCCACGACGCCGGTCTGCCGGTAGCTCACGTCGGGAGGTCGGCTTGGGTAGCAGTCCTGGCAGCGTGGTGAGCGGCGAAGACGACCCGGGCGGCCCGCAAGTCGCCGGCGGCGATGTCTCGCATCCGGTTCATGACGTAGGCAACCGTCAGCTGGTTCTCGAGATCCACCACCGCCATCGAACCGCCCCAGCCCGCCCAGAACAGGGTGCGGTCGTTGACGCCGATGGGCATGCCGGGGCAGTTCAGGCCGTAGCCGATGCCGAACTTGGTCTCGGTACCGAGGACGAGGTCCTTGCCGTGGGCCTGCACCTCGAAGATCCGTTCGATGGTGTCCGAACCGAGGAGGCGAACGCCCCTGGCCTCGCCACCCGAGGCCAGCGACGACACGACCGACACGACCGAGCGGGCGTTGCCGTGGCCGTTGGAGGCGGGGAATTCGGCCCGGCGCCACCGGTCGGTGTTGACGAACTGTGAGTGCTCGGGCTCGCTGCGCCGCTGACGCCCGGCAATGCCCTCCCCGTCGGCGTAGTGACCGACCTCGTCGGTGGCTACCTCGGCCACCCGGGCGAACTCGGCGTCGGGAAGACCGATGTGGAAGTCGGCTCCGAGGGGTTCGGCCACCTCCTCGCGGAAGAAGTTGCCCAAGGTCCGCCCGTCGACGCGTCGCACCAACTCGCCCAGCAACCATCCCTGGGTCGACGCGTGGTAGCCCGAGGCGGTGCCCGGTTCCCACCAGGGCTCCTGAGCGGCGAGGAGCCGGCAGCAGGCGTCCCAGTCGTACATCGTCTCGGCGTCGATCGGAGGGTCGAAGCCGGGGAGGCCGGCGGTGTGGCTCAGGAGATGCCGCACCAGCACAGCGCCTGTGCTGCCTGTGCCGGCTCCGCCGGCTGCGCCGGCGTTGCCATCCTTGCCGGCTTGGCCGAACTCGGGCCAGTGGAGGGCCACGGGATCGTCGACGGAGAGCGCACCGCGGTCGTGCAGCATTAGCACGCACAGGGCCGTCATCATCTTGGTGGTCGACCACACGTTGACGATCGTGTCCTGCTCCCAGGGCAGGGTCTCTGCCACGTCGCGGTGGCCTCCCCACAGGTCGACGGTCATCTCGTCGCGGTGGATGACCGCGCAGCTCGCACCCAGGTCGCCCTCGGCGAAGTTGGCCGCGAAGGCGTCGCGGACCACCTCGTAGCCCGGGGCGCAGGTCCCGTGGATCTCGGTCATGGCAGAACCGTAGACGGGGGTCGCGCCCAGAGCGTGACCCCGGGCGGGGGCACGCCCACCGCGGCGCCGCGTATGGTGCCCCGGTGCCCCGACCCCCCACCCCCAGGAGGGATCAGCCGGCTCCCCTGGAGGGCCGGGAGCTGGTGTGGGGAGGGACACGTCCAGCGGTGGCACACGCGGTCCGGCTCCTGGCAGATCTGGGTGTCACCTGCCGAGCCCGTCGTGACCTCGACGGTCTGAAGCTGGGCGACCAGGTGATGGTGGCCGGCGCCGAAGACCCGGCCGTGGATTGGGCGGCCAGCGGCGCCATGGCCCTCACCGGCGAACCCGGCGGCCCACCCCTGGTGGCGCCGGGCTTCCCGGCCACCGCGGCGCGCGCCGCAGCCCTGGCCACAGAAGCTCTCACCGCCACCCATCCCAATCTGGACACCGTCGCGCTCGACGGGGCGCTGCTCCTGGGGGAGCGGGCCGCGTTGGCGGGCCTGGCCCGGCAGGGATCCACCTCTGCGGGCGGTTCCTGCCGGTTGTTGGACGCGGCCGACGCCGTGGTGGCGGTGAACCTGGCCCGCTCCGACGACCTCACCCTCCTCCCGGCGTGGCTGGGTTCAGAACACGACGCGCACGGCGACTGGCATCGCGACGGTCACGACGACGGTCCGGCGAGCGAACGGACCTGGGAGGCGGTGGCCGCCGCCTGTGCCCGGGCCCCGGCGGCACAGCTGGTGGAGCGGGCCGGGTTGCTGGGCATGGCGGTGACCCTCGTCCCCCAACCCGGTGAGGTCGCCGACGATGACCAGGGCCGCCATGACGGTCATGGCTTTGCTCCACCACCGTGGGTGCTCACCGACCTCACCGACCTCACCCACCGGAACGGCGCAGCCCACCGCGAGGCTCGGCCCCACATCCGGACCCCCGGCCTGGTGGTGGACCTGTCGGCCATGTGGGCCGGTCCCCTGTGCGCCCACCTGCTGGGCCTGGCCGGCTTCGAGGTGGTCAAGGTCGAGACCCCCACCCGTCCCGACGGTGCGCGCCGCGGGCCACCGGCGTTCTTCGATCTCCTGCACCACGGGCACGCCAGCCTTCTGGTCGACCTCCACGAGCCGGCCGACCGGGAGCGGCTGGCCCGGCTGCTGAGCCGGGCCGACATCGTCGTCGAGTCCTCGCGGCCCCGGGCTCTCGACCCCCTCGGGCTGGGACCCGCGGCCATCCGGGCCCGGTCCCCGGGGGTGGTGTGGGTGTCGATCACCGGCTACGGGCGGAGCGGACCGTGGGCCAACCGGGTGGCCTTCGGTGACGACGCTGCGGCAGCCGCGGGCCTGGTGGCCACCGGCATCGGCGCGGGCACCGTGTTCTGCGGGGACGCCATCGCCGACCCGCTCACCGGCCTCCACGCCGCGCTCGCGGCCCTGGCCCTGTGGACCGCGGGTCGGGGCGGGCTGGTCGATGTGGCTCTGCGCCGCGTCGTGTCCTCCACCCTGGCCGGTTGCCCGCGCCGCCAGGCCCCCACACCCGCGGCGCGCCGAGCGACCCGGGGACCAGCCGGGGAGCCATCCGGGGAGCCATCCGGGGAGCCATCCGGGGGTCCATCCGAGGACCCAGGAAGTGCATGGGTGCTCGACACCGCCGGGGGGCCGGTGCCGGTGGCGCCTCCCGTCGCCCGGGCACGCCCCTCGCCTCTTGGTTATACTTTGCTACCACTTGGTGAGGACTTCCGTTTGTGAGTAGGATCCGGGAGACCGTCACCGAAGCACCAAGAGGGGCACCTCACCCGGGGGGAACACCTCCACGAGGGGCACACCTCCCGAGGGGCACACAGAAGGGCAAGGTCCACCATGGGTAAGTACTTCGTGGCCTGCGATGCGGGCGGGACGATGACCGACGTGATCATCGTGGACGAGGAGGGCCGCAGCGTCATCGGCAAGGCCCCCACCTCGCCTCACGACGAGAGCATCGGCTACATGGAGTCGCTCGAGGAGGCCCTCGAGTACCTCGGCATCGATCCCAAGAAGGAAGGCCGTACCTTCGGCCGTGACATCGAGACCGCCATCTACACCGGCACCTCGATGCTCAACACCGTCATCAACATGAGCGGCCTGAAGACCGGGCTCTTGGTGACCCGGGGCTTCGAGGACATCATCGCCCAGGGTCGCGGCTCGCAGACCTTCATCGGTGCGCAGTGGAGTGAGATCACCCACATGCAGTACCGCAAGCACCGCACCCCGCTCGTGCCCCGCAGCCAGGCCCGCGGCGTCACCGAGCGCATCGACATGTTCGGTGCCCCGGTCATCCCCATGTACGAGCACGAGGTCGAGCAGGGTGTGCGCGAGCTGCTCGTCGACGAGGAGTGCGAGGCCCTGGCCGTCGTGTTCCTCCACTCCTACACCAACCCGCATGCACGAGGAGCGGGCCGGCCAGATCGCCAAGCGGGTCATGGCACGAGGTGGGTCGCGAGGTTCCCCTCGAGCTGTCCTGCGAGGTGGCCCCCACCGCCCGTGAGGTGTCCCGGGCCAATGCCACGGTCATCCAGGCCTACGCCTCCAGCCCCGCCCGGCGCCAGTTGCTGCGCATCGAAGAGAAGCTGAAGGGCCTCGAGTACGCGCACAGCCTCAAGACCGTGCTGGGCTACGGCGGCATCGCCAACATCCGCTACCCGCGCCTGTTCGAGTGCGCCATGTCGGGCCCGGTGGGTGGCCTCATGGGCGCCAAGTACCTGTCCAGCGTCATCGGCGAAGAGAACATCGTCTGCTCCGACGTGGGCGGCACCTCCTTCGACGCCGGGGCCATCACCGCCGGCGTGCTGCCCATCGACCGTGAGCCGGGCTTCCAGGACATGTACGTCAACGTGCCCATGTTGGGGATCATCTCCATCGGCGCCGGCACGGGCACCTACATCCGCCTCGACCCCCAGACCGGGCGCCTCAAGCTGGGTCCCGACTCCGCTGGTGGCACCCCCGGGCCCACCTTCATGGAGGCCGGCAACACCACCCCCACCATCAACGACGCCAACCTGCTGCTCGGCATCCTCAACGAGGACAACTACCTGGGCGGCAAGGTCAAGGTGAACAAGCAGGTCTCCTACGACCTGTTCAAGGAGAAGATCGCCGATCCCCTGGGCCAGGACGTCTACGTGGCGGCCGAGACCTGCATGGAGCTGCTCAACGTGATGATGCGTGAGCACCTGGTGCGCAGCGTCATGGTCGGCCACGACATCCGCGACTACGTGCTCCTGGGATACGGCGGCGGCGGCCCCCTGCACCTGCTGGGATACGCCTCCGACCTGCCCTGGAAGGCCGTGGTCACCGTGCCCCACGCCGGCGCCTTCTCCGCCTGGGGCGGGGCCTGCATGGACTACTCCTTCCGCCGCCACCGAGCGTGGCCTCCATGATCGAGCCCCAGGCCGACGATGCCGTCAAGGTGGCCTACCTCCAGCCACTCACCGCGGCCTGGAAGGCGCTCGAGCAGGAGCTGATGGACGAGCTCACCGCCGAGGGATTCCGGCCCGACCAGATCACCACCGAGCGGGTGGTCTACATGAAGTACCTGGGCCAGCTCGACGACATCGAGGTCGACTCGCCCGTCGACAGCATCGACAACGCCGAGGACGTGCGCCGCCTCGTCGAGGCCTTCGAGGACCGCTACACCAAGCTCTACACGTTGGTGGCCAAGTCCGAGTACGTGCCCATCCAGGTCACCGAGGTGTGCATCGTGGCCAAGGTCGATACCGTCAAACCACGGCTGCGCACCCACGAGATGGCCGGCAAGAAGCCCTCCAAGCAAGCCCACAAGGGCACCCGCCCCGTGTTCCGCAAGGGCAAGTGGCATGACGCCGACATCTGGCGCATGGAAGACCTGCGTCCCGGCAACGAGATCGACGGCCTCGCAGTCATCGAAGCATCCAACACCACCCTGTTCGTGCCCAAGGAATGGCACATGCGCATCGACGAGCACGACATCTACTGGCTCGAGAGGAAGGGTTGATCATGGCTGTCACCGCACTCTCCGAACAGATCAACAAGCACGACAAGGCCCTCGCCAAGACAGGCCACCTCTTCGGCCTCGACCGCCTCAAGCGCAAGGAAGAAGACCCGGGCGGCTACGAGGCGCTCTGGCACATCCTGTCGAACCTGTGCAACGTGGCCTGGGAGGTGGGCTGCAAGGTCTCGTCCTCACCCATCGCCGTGGAAGGGGGCGACGCCCTGTGGGCGCTGCACCTGCCCACCGGTGAAGCCGTCTGCGTCTCGCGGGGCATCACCGCCCACCCGGGCCTGCTGGCCGACATGATCCGCAGCCTCATCCAGATGGGCTACGAGGATCTCCCCGGCTTCCACGACGGCGACATCTTCGAGAACAACGACCCGCACTACGGCGGGATCCACGGTCCCGACTTCGACATGGCCATGCCGATCTTCTACGACGGCAAGCTCGTGGCCTGGGCCAGCGCCGTCACCCACGTGATCGGACTGCGGCTCGGTGACCCCGGGTTCGGTCGGATTCCTGAACCCCGACACCTTCTCGCGACGGCTTGTGCATCTCCATGGAGAAGGTCGGCGAGAAGGACGCCTTCTACCCCTGGTACGAGAAGCGCATCCGCTCCCGCACCCGCACGCCCGACTTCGTGCTGGGCGACGCCCGGGGCCGGGTGGCGGGCTGCGTCACCATCCGCGAGCGCCTCATGGAGGTGATCGACAAGTACGGCGTCGACTTCTTCAGCGACGCCATCCACGAGTTCGTCGAGGACAGCCGCCGCTACGCGGTGGGCCGTGTCCGTACCCAGGCCGTGCCGGGCCGCATGCGCAAGTCCCAGTTCAAGGACCTGGCCATGAAGGGCAAGCACGTCATCCTGAGCAAGCAGGACGTCGACTGCCTCATGGCCCTGCCCATGGAGGTCGAGATCAACGCCGACGGCAACGTGCGCTTCTCGCTGCGCGGCGCCAGCGGCACCGTGCCCTTCGGCGAGAACATCCACCCCACCGCCCTCAAGTCCGGCCTGTTGAACGGCTACTCCCACGTGGTGGGCTTCGACATGTTCAACTCCGGGCCCACCGCCGCCTGGGAGGTCGAAGACGCCACCGCCGGGCTCGTGGGCCAACCCCTTCGAAGTCGACCCCACCGTCTCCTCGGGCGTGGCCTGGGCCCCCGCCGTCATCTGGATGAGCAGCCTCTACGAGGCCTTCGGGCGCCTCTTCTACATGCGGGGCTTCATCGAGGAGATGGCCGCAGGGGCGGCCACCACCATGACCGCGGAGTTCGCCGGCATCACCCAGCTCGGCTACTTCCTGGCCGGGCTCACCCTCGAGCAGGCCTCGAACGGTTCGCCGGCTCGGGGCTTCACCGACGGTGAGAACAGCGCCTGGTGCATCTACACCCCCAACGCCGACTTCGGCAACGCCGAGGTCACCGAGCTCTACTACCCGATCCTGTACATGGGCCGGAACATCGAGCCTGACTCGGGTGGCTACGGGCGCTTCCGGGGTGGTCTGGGCCACACCGCGGTGTGGATGGTGCACAACACTCCCTCGGGCATCGAGTACCAGTGCGGCGACGCAGGGATGCGCTCCAAGGTGATCGCCAACCACGGCATGTACGGCGCCTACCCGACCGTGCCCGACGCGCCCAGCTACGCCCACAAGACCAACGTCAAGAAGCTCATCGCCGAGGGCAAGCCCCTGGTGCACGAGCGTGGCCCCGCGGACGCCCCCACCCTGGAGAGCGCCATCGAGGCCGACGAGATCAAGAGCCCGGCCTACGCGCCGTTCCTCACGCCCGAGCCGCTCCAGAACTACGACCTGATGATCCACCCGGTCTCCGGCGCGCAGGCCATGGGTGACCCGATCGAACGTGATCCCGCCGCCATCGAGGACGACCTCAACAAGGGTTGGACGACCTCTCGGGTGGCCACCACCGTCCACGGGGCGGTGGTCAGCCAGAACGGCAGCTTCTCGGTGGACGTCAAGGCCACCGAAGCCCGCCGGGCCGAAGTGCGCGAAGAGCGCAAGCGCCGGGCCGTGCCCTTCAAGGAGTGGTGGGCCGCCGAGCGCCACCGGGTGCAGGCCAAGGAGAACATGGACGACGCGGTCCTGGCCATGTGGCGATCGGTGATGGAGCTGTCACCTGACTATGGGGCCGAACTGCGGGCCTTCTGGGGCCTGCCCGAAGACTTCGAGTTCTAGGGAGGATCGAACATGGCGACCTTCGACCGAGCCGACGTCGAACGGCTGATGGACGGGACCCTGGCCTGGCCGGCGGTCCAGGAGATGATGCGCGAGGCCAAGGACCCGGACCGTTTCGACGTGTTCGTGTCCATCCTCCAGTCCCGGGTGCCCTGGGACGACCAGATCCTGCTGCCCTTGACCCCGGCCCTGTCCATCGTGGCCAAGAGCGGTGGCGAGCGGGTCGTGAAGTGCCGGTGCGGCCACGAGTTCGGCGACTACCGGATCAACTGGAAGCTCTCGGCTCTGGTGCACGTGCGCGACACCGAAGAATCCCTCGCCGAGGTGTACGTGGGCCGCGAGATGCCCGACCCCACCTGGGTGCAGGTGCGCGAGTACGTGTGCCCCGGATGCGGAAGCCAGCTCGAGGTCGAGGCTGTTCCGCGCGGATGTCCGCCCGACTTCGAGTTCCTCCCCGACCTGGACACCTTCTACGAGCTGTGGCTGGGCCGTCCGCTGCCCGACAAGGTCGCCTTCGAGGATCGCACCCTGGCGACCGTGGCCTCGTGGGAAGGCTGAGCCCGAAGGGCGACCATGAAGCCGGCTCCGGTCGACTACGCGGCCCCCACCCACCTCGCTGACGCGCTGGCCCTGCTCGCCGATCCCGACCGCGAGGCCGTGGTCCTGGCGGGCGGCCAGAGCCTGGTGCCCATGATGAACCTCCGCCTGGCCCGCCCCGACCTGCTCGTCGACCTGGGACGCATCGAGGGCCTCGACGGCATCGACCACCAGGGCGACCGCCTGGTCATCGGGGCCATGGCCACCAAGCGGGCCGTGGAAGAGTCACCCGTGGTGCGGCGCGTCCACCCGCTGCTGCACGCCGCAACCCATCACGTCGGGCATCCCCAGATCCGCAACCGCGGCACTGTGGGCGGGTCCATGGCCCACGCCGATCCGGCCGCCGAGTACCCCGCGGTGGCCGTCGCCACCGACGCCGAGTTGCGAGTGGTGGGCCCCGGTGGTGAGCGCACCATCGCCGCGGCCGACTTCTTCGTGGGCTACCTGACCACCGCCATGGAGCCCGGCGAGGTGCTGGTCGAGGTCAGCTTCCCGACCATGGCCGCCGGCCAGGGTTGGGCCTTCGAAGAGCTGGCCCGCCGCCACGGCGACTTCGCCATGGTTGGCACCGCCGTCACCGTCGACCTCGACCCGGCCGGAAGTGTCGCCACAGCCCGCATCGTGGTCTTCGCCGTGGGGTCCACCCCGGTGCGCATGACCCAAGCCGAAGCTCTGCTAGCCGGTGCCACCCCCGACGCCGACACCCTGGCCCGTGCCGGTGCCGTGGTGTCCGAGTCCCTCGACGAGCCGATGGCCGACCTGCACGCCACCAGCGAGTACCGCCGCCACCTGGCCGGCGTGCTGGTGACCCGGGCCCTGGCCGCAGCGGTCGACCGGGCCGGAGGTGAGCCGTGAGCGACCACCAGCCGGCACCGCCGGCCACCCACAGCGTGCGCCTCACCGTGAACGGCACCGTCCACCACGCCGAGGTCGAGGCCCGCCTGTCCCTGGCCGACCTGCTGCGCGAGCACCTGGGCCTAACCGGCACCCACGTGGGTTGCGAGCACGGCGTTTGCGGTGCCTGCACAGTGCTGGTCGACGGTCGCGCGGTCCGGTCGTGCCTGACCCTGGCCGTCCAGCTCGACGGGGCCGAGATAACCACCGTCGAAGCTCTGGCCGGGCCCGAAGGTCGCCTCCATCCCATCCAGCAGGCGTTCAGCGACGAGCATGCCCTCCAGTGCGGGTTCTGCACCCCCGGCTTCCTGATGGCGGTCCACGAGCTGCTGGCCCGAAACCCCGATCCCGACGAGGACGAGATCCGCGACGTGCTGGGTGGCCAGCTGTGCCGTTGCACCGGCTACCAGGGGATCCTACGGGCGGTGCATGCCGCCGCCGCCCAGATGCGCGCCGAGCGTTCGGCCGACGCCCACGCCTAGGACATCCATGGTCGCCGACCCCGTCACCACACCTGCTACGCCCAGGATGCCAGCCCTCCCCGGGGATCTCCCCACCAGCGAGCTGCGCTGGGTGGGCCGGCGCGTCGCCCGCAAGGAGGATGCCCCGCTGCTGACGGGCCGCACCACCTTCATCGGTGACGTGGTGCTGGCCGGCATGCTCCACGGGGCCATCCTGCGCAGCCCCCTGCCCCACGCCCGCATCACATCGGTGGACACCGCCGCCGCGCTAGCTCTGCCCGGGGTCGTGGCCGTGGTCACCGGCGCCGACGCCCAGCGCTGGACCAACCCGGCGCGCTCGGCTCCCGAAGGGTGGGGCACCCACTGCCTGGCCGTCGACAAGGTCCACTTCGTGGGCGAGCCGGTGGCTGCGGTGGCGGCCGTCAGCCGGGCGGTGGCCGAGGACGCCCTCGAGCTCATCGACGTCGACTACGAACCCCTCGAACCGGTGGTCGACCCCTTCGCCGCGATGGCCGACGACTCCCCCCTGGTGCACGAGGAGCAGGGCACCAACGTGATGATGCAGCGGGTGTTCACCTGGGGCGAGGTCGACGCGGCGTTCGCTTCGGCAGCCCACGTGGTGCGCCAATCCTTCCGCTGGCACCGCCTGGGCGCCAACCCCATGGAGACCTTCGGGGTCATCTGCTCGTGGGATCCCGCCACCCTCGAGGTCGAGATCCGTGGCAGCTTCCAGTCGCCCGCCTTCGGCGGCCTGGGACGGGCCGCGGTGCTGGGCGTTCCCACCAACAAGGTCAACGTGATCTCCCACCCCCACGGCGGCAGCTTCGGCGGCAAGGGCGGGTCGCGGGCCACCGACGTGGTGGCCGTCCTCTCCCGGGCCGCTGGGGGCCGGCCGGTCCGCTGGATCGAAGACCGGGTCGAGTACCTGACCTCGGGTGGGTCCCAGGCCTGGGACCGTCACTACGAGGCAGCCCTGGCCTTGGACGCCGACGGGAGGATGACCGCCTTCGACGTGGGTCTGGTCGACGACCTGGGGGCCAACGGCGAGGGCTTCGGTGCCATCAGCGCCGCCAAGCCCCTGGCCGCCTTCACCGGTCCGTACACGATTGAGGCGGCCCGTTACGACCTGACCCTGGTGGCCACCAACAAGCTGCCCGCCTCGCCCTACCGGGGCATGGGGCCCCCACCCCACTTCTTCGTGCTCGAGCAACTCGTCGACATGGCCGCCCGCCAACTCGACATCGACCCCGCCGAGCTTCGCCGCCGCAACTTCATCCCCGCCGACGCTTTCCCCTACACCATCCCCTCGGGCAACGAGTACGACTCGGGCAGCTACCACGAGGTGCTCGACTCGGCCCTGGAGCTGGCCGGCTACGACGAGCTGCGTTCCTGGCAGGCCCAGGCCCGCGCCGAGGGACGGCTGGTGGGCATCGGGGTGGCCAGCGCCGTGGAGCCCGGGGTGTTCGACTGGAACGCCTACGCCATCGTCGGCCTCCCCCAGACCGGTGTGCCCGAGGGGGCCACGGTCAGCGTCGACATCACCGGGAACCTCACCGTGCGGGTCGGGTTCCAGTGGAGGGACAGGGCCAGTACACGCTGGTGTCCCAGCTGGTGGCCGACTACTTCGGCGTCGACATGGAAGCGGTGCGGGTCACCTACCTGGACACCCGTTCGGCCCCGCCATCCTTCGGCCCCGGCGGAAGCCGCCTCGGGGTGGCGATCACCGGAGCGGTGCTGGGCGCCTGCGAACGCCTGACGGCCAAGCTGGCAGCGGTGGCCGCCCACCTCACGGGCTCGGCACCCGAGGACGTGACCTGGCGCGACGGCCACGTGCACGTGGCCGGCAAGCCCCAGGCCACCATGGCCCTGGCCCAGCTGGCGGGCACCATGCTGGCCCGCTCCGATCTTCTTCCCCCCGGCCTCGACCCCAATCCCGAAGCCACCTACGTGTGGACCGCGCCCGGGCGCACCCGGGCCGACGAAGAGGGCCGGGCCAAGAGCTACCTCACCGCAGCCCAGGCCGTGCACGTGGTCGCCGTGGAGGTCGACCGCGACACGGGGATGGTCGACATCGTCCGCTACTGCCTGGCCGACGACTGCGGTACCCGCCTCAACCCGGTGGTGGTGGAAGGCCAGACCGACGGCAGCGTGGCCCAGGGCATCGGTGCTGCGCTCTACGAGGAGTACGTCTACGACGACGACGGCCAGCCGCTCACCGCCAGCTTCGGGGACTACCTGATCCCCACCGTCCACGAGGTGCCCGCGATCGAGAAGACCGAGGTGGTCACCCCCTCTCCCTTCACTCCCCTGGGTGCCAAGGGATGTGGCGAGGGGGCCATCCACACCACACCGGCCGCGGTGATGTGCGCCATCAACGACGCCCTGGCCCCTCTCGGGGTCCAGGCCTGCGAGGTGCCCGCGTCGCCCGAGCGGGTGTGGCGCCTCATCCGCCGAGCAGAAGGGGACGGGCAGTGACCGCTGACGACGACTTCGTGGCCCTCACCGAGTGCCACTTCATGAACCCGGCGGCCATCGCCGAGATCTCCAACTACTACCCCAACACCAAGCGGTGGTGGTACAGCGTGCAGGGCGTTCTGCGGGCCTGGTCGGGTGTGGATCTCACCCAGAAGCGGCGCCCGCCCATCGCCGAGACCCTGATCGACTACATGGACGAGGCCGGCGTCGACGTGTGCTTCTGCCTGCGTGAGGGGATGATGGACATCTCCGGGGGCACCATCTCGCTGTCCACCAACCAGTTCATGATCGACCAGATCGCGCCCTATGCGGGACGCATGGAGCTGGAGGCCATGGTGGGGCCCATCCTGCGTCGGGGCGTGCACCACGCCATTCGGGAGCTCGAGCACCTGGTGTCCGAGTACGGCGCGCTGGCTGTGCAAGGTGTACCAGCCCGAGGATCTGGCCCCCCTCGACGACCGGGGCATGTGGCCCTTCTACGAGAAGGCCTGCGAGCTGGGCATCCCCCTCACCGTGCACACGGGGATGTCCTACGTGTACCCCCAGCCCAGCTCCTACACGCACCCCGACACCCTCGACCGGATCCTCATCGACTTCCCTGAGCTTCAGATCATCGCCTACCACATGGGCTGGCCCCACACCGAAGAGCTCATCGGCCTGGCCGCCAAGCACGAGCACCTGTACCTGTCGCTGTCAGGCATCGTCGGCTGGTACCAGCGGTCCCCCTACCGGGGCTACCACGCGATCGGCACGGCCCTGCAGTGGGTGGAGCCCACCAAGATCGTGATGGGCCTCGACCTGCCCTTCCTCGACACCAAGCGGGTAGTGGACTGGGTACGCAACCTCCAGATCCCCGAACAGCTCCGCGACGAGTGGGGCTACGCCGAGATCACCCCCGAGATCCGCGCCGGGATCCTCGGACTCAACCTGGCCCGCCTGACCGGCATCGAGCCCACCAGGCGGGTACCCCTCAACTCGGAGGCACCATGAGCGTGGCAGGCCTGCATCGTCGGGGTGGGGGAGACCCGCTACTGCCGTCGTCCCGGGTCGGGCAAGACCCAGCTGGCCCTCCAGCTCGACGCGTGTGTCAACGCCATCCGAGACGCCGGGCTCAGCCCCTCCGAGATCGACGGCATCATGCCCTTCCCGAACCTGGGTCGGGCCGAGGAGTTCGCCGCCAACCTGGGATGCGAGAACCTGCGCTTCGCGGCCACGGTCAACATGGGCGGCGCGTCGCCGGTCGCCTCCCTCCAGGACGCGGCGGCCGCGGTCACCCGTGGCGCGGCCCGCCACGTGCTGCTTCCCGCCGGCTGGAACGGCTACTCGGGGTCGCGGGCGGCCCAGACCGTGACCGACGATGTGGCCTCGATCCCCGGTGGGGCCATAGCCCGCGACTACTACCTTCCCTACGGGTTCACCGCTCCACCCCAGTGGTACGCGATCATCGCCCGCCGGCACATGCACGAGTTCGGCACCACCTATGAACACCTGGGTCGTATCGCGGTGGCCGCCCGCGAGTACGCCCAGCTCAACCCCAAGGCCGTGACCAGGGGCAAGCGCATCACCCTGGACGACTACATGGACTCGAGCATGCTCTCGGACCCGTACCGGCTGCTCGACTGCTGCCTGGAGACCGACGGGGCGGCCGCGGTGGTCGTGACGACCACCGAACGGGCCCGTGACCTGCGCCGCACCCCGATCCACATCGCTGTCCGCGGCGCGGGGCCAGCCCTACCCGGCCGACGAGATCACCAACCGGAGCGACCTGTTCCGCACCGGGTTGACCATCGCCGCTCCCGAAGCCTTCGGCCAGGCGGGCGTCAAGCCCGCAGACATGGACTTCGCCATGATCTACGACTGCTTCACCTTCGAGGTGCTCCAGCAGATCGAAGAGGCCGGGTTCTGCGCCCGAGGCGAGGGCGGCGACTTCGTGACCGACATCGGAATCGGTCCCGGCGGCAAGCTGCCGGTGAACACCCACGGCGGTTTGCTGGCCGAAGCCCACGTTCTGGGCATGAGCCACATCGTCGAAGCCGTCCGCCAGTTGCGGGGCGAAGCAGCCGAACGTCAGGTGGCGGGCGCCGAGGTGGGAGTGGTGACGGGCTGGGGAGACTTCGGGGACGGCAGCATCGCCGTCCTCGCACGCTAGGAGGAGATCTGGTGGCAGCATTCGACCGAGCCGACATCGAGCGGTTGCTGGACGGCAACCTGGCCTGGGCCGCGGTCCAGGAGATGATGCGCGAGGCCAAGGACCGGGATCGCTTCGACATCTTCGTCGACGTGCTCCAGTCCCGTGTGCCCTGGGACGACCCGATCCTGTTGCCCCTCACCCCCCAGCTGTTCATCGTGGACAAGCCGACCACCGAGGACAGCTCCTCGGCGGGCCTCGGCTCGGGGAACGGGACGGGCAAGCGCACCGGCAAGCGGGTCGTGAAGTGCCGGTGCGGTCACGAGTTCGGTGACCACCGGATCAACTGGAAGCTCTCGGCGCTCATCAACGTGCGTGAGGACGAGGCCAGCCTGGCCGAGGTCTACGTGGGCCGGGAGATGCCCGACCCCACCTGGATGCAGCTGCGCGAGTACATCTGCCCTGGGTGCGGTAGCCAGCTCGAGGTGGAGGCCGTCCCCCGGGGCACTCCGCCCGACTTCGACTTCCTGCCCGACCTGGACACCTTCTATGACGAGTGGCTGGGCCGACCCCGGCCCGACACGGTCTCCTACGAGGACCTCACCCTCGCCGAGATCGCCCGGTGGACCCCGGCTCCCTACTCCAAGCCCCTCCCCGAGCTCAAGGGCCACGCCAAGAAGTTCTACGACTTCTGCCGCAAGGGCGAACTGCGCTTCCAGCGGTGCTCGGACTGCGGCACCTGGCGGCACGTGCCCCGCGAGATGTGCGCCGAGTGCGGCTCCCAGGCCTGGACCTGGGAGCGTTCCTCGGGCAAGGGCACGGTGTTCTCCTGGACGGTGGCCGACCGGGCCCTGCACCCCGAGTTCGTCGACGACACCCCCTACGCGCCCACCATCGTGGAGATGGAAGAGGGGGTCCGCCTGCTCACCCAGATCGTCGACGTCGAACCCGACGACCTCGAGATCGGGATGCCCGTCGAGGTGGTCTTCGACGCCGTCACCGCCAAGGTGACCCTGCCCAAGTTCCGCCGGGCCGGTGGCCGATCCCGGGTCACCCACGCCGTGCCCATCGAGTCCCTGGAGCTGCCGCCCACGATCCGCTACGAGAAGAGCGACCGGGTGGCGGTCATCACCATCGACCGGCCCGAGGCCATGAACTCCCTGACCAAGGAGATGCTCGGCGCCCTCGACCGGGCCGTGGCCGACTTCAACGACGACCCCGACCTGTGGGTGGCCATCCTGACCGCCGCCGGCGACCGGGCCTTCTGCACCGGCATGGACCTCAAGGACGCCATCCCCCTGCTCACCTCGGGTGACCAGCTGGGCTACGAGGACCACACCAAGCGCCAGTTCTCCGACGTGTTCAAGCCGATCATCGCCGCCATCAACGGCCACTGCATCGCCGGTGGCATGGAGATGATGGCGGGCACCGATCTGCGGGTGGCGGCCGAGCACGCCACCTTCGGTCTCGGCGAGGTCCGCTGGGGTCTGGTGCCCGCGGGCGGCTCGCACATACGCGTTCCCCGCCAGATCCCCTGGGCGGTGGCCATGGAGCTGTTGCTGACCGGCGATCCCATCGACGCCCACCGCGCCTATGAGGTCGGGCTGGTCAACCGGGTGGTGCCCGCGGCCGAGCTGATGGACGCCGCCTTCGAGCTGGCCGAGAGGATCTGCCGCAACGGACCTCTGGCGGTGCACACCTCCAAGGAGATCGCCGTGCGGGCCCTGGGCCTCGAGTCGGGGTTCGTGCTGGAAAAGGCGCTGGCCGCCCGGGTGTTCGCCTCAGAGGATGCCAAGGAAGGCCCCCGCGCTTTCGCCGAGAAGCGCAAGCCCGACTTCAAGGGCCGCTAGCAGCGAACAGATCGGCTGCGGTGAACGAGAGCCCTCCGGGCGGCAGGTTCGTGACCGCCACCCGGGCCGCCATCGCCATGCACAGCGACGACGGCTCGGCCCCCAGGCCCTCTCGTGCCTTGCGTCCGAGCGCACGGCCGATCCGGGTGGCGTCCACGGAGCGGGACCACTTCGCCTCTCCGACCAGCACAGGGCGCGCGAGCGCCCGGCCAGTGCGACGGCGTCGATCTCGTGTTGACCGGCTCGGTCCCACCACGGCCCGAGGGCGACGATCGGACCCTCGACGGGGAGCTCGTCGCGTGCGGCGAGAAGGCGGAGGTGTTGGCGGAAAGCCTCCTCGAACACGCCGCCCATGTGATCATCCAGCGCCGCTCGGAGGACTCGCACCACACCCGACCCCAGGCCTCTGTCGATCTCGGAGCGGTAGGGGTCGACGATCCCGAGGTGAAAGGCGATGAACGGATCGCTGACGCGGTAGGAGCGTCGCTTCGTGTGGGTGGACCCACCGACGGGCTGGCGCCGCTCGACGAGGCGCAGCTCGATGAGCCGATCGAGGGTACGGGCGGGTTCGGCCCGGACCGACTCCTTGATCTGGTTGTACTGGGTTCGTCCGTTGGCGATCGCGTACAGGGCGCGGTGGGCGAGGTCGCCGCGGTCGACGTCGGTGCGCAGCACGAGGTCGCCCTCGGTCAGCAGCCGGGCCCCGGGTTCGCACACCAGACGAGCCAGGTTGGCGTTGATCGGCGCGGCCTGGTCCCACCAGGACAGGTAGAGCGGCATCCCGCCGACCACACCGTAGACCAGGGCTCGGTCGGCTCCGCTCAGGCCCGGCAACATGAGCGCGGCCTCGTGCGGCTCGAAAGGGTAGACGGGCAGGGACAGATCGAAGCGGCCGTAGAGGGGCTGGCGCTCCTCCTGTAGTGCCTGCATGTGACGCACCGCCGAACCGCAGAGGAGGAGCCGGAGTTGGGTGTGCCCCTCTGACCGGTCGAGGAAGGCGCGCAGTATCCCGGGAAGTGGGGGAGAGGACCCGACGAGTTCGGGGAACTCGTCCAGAACGAGCAGCAGCGGGTGGTCGGCGGCTCGGGTGGCCAGGTCATCGAGGGCGTCGTCCCAGTCCGCGTAGGGCCGGGTGTCCAGATCGCGCAACCCGGCGCCGGCCACCGCTGCGACCCGGCGGGAGAGCAGGCTCAGCTCGTCCCGTTCGCCCCGGCCGGCACCGGTGTGGAAGACCGTGGTGCGCTCGGCGCCGAAGCGTTGGAGCAGGGCCGTCTTGCCCACGCGGCGGCGGCCCCACGAGGGCAACTTACCTGAGATGTGAGTTATTGTCGGCGGCCTCAGAAGATGACCTGGTCGGACACCAGCTGGTCGTAGCGGCCGCGGTCCATGCCCATCAGCTCCAGGAACACGTGCTCGTCGTCGCGGCCCAGCACCGGTCCGGGTTCGATGGGCGGCTCGAAGCCGCTGGCCTTGATGTAGGCCCCGTAGATGGTCTCGTCGAAGCCGCCCGGGTGGTGCACCTCGATGAAGGTGTCCCGGGCCCGGTACTGGGGGTCGGTGAGCAGATCGCCCACGTCGAGCACCGGGGTGGCGGCCACGCCGTGGGCCTGGAGCCGGCTGGCCAGGGCCCGGTCGTCTTGGGGTGCCGTCCATGCGGCTAGGGCTTCGTGCAGCTCGTCGATGCCCTCGAGGCGTCCGGCGGTGGTGGCGTAGCGGGGATCGGCGGCCCAGTTTGCCCCGCCGGTGGCGGCCACCAGCCCGGCCCATTCCGCGTCGGTCATCACCGCGATGGCGATCCAGCGGTCGTCGCCGGCGCAGGAGAACACCCCGTGGGGTGCGGCGGCGTCGAGAGGGTGGCGGTTCGAGCGGGGTCCCGCGACCCGCCCGTTGAGCACGTAGTCCATGAATGCGGGGCCCATGAGCTGGAGCACGGCCTCCTGCTGGGAGCAGTCGATGTGCTGGCCCCGCCCGGTGCGCTGGCGGTGACGGTAGGCCACCAGGATCGACAGGGCTCCCATGATCCCGTTGTAGGGATCCGAGAAGGCGTTCTCCATGGCGATCGGAGGCCCGCCCCGGTAGCCGGTGACCGAGTCGAGGCCGGTGATGGAGGCCAGGCTCAGCCCGTAGGTGCGCAGCCCCGACAGAGGTCCTGAGAGCCCGGCCGCGGGCATGGAGAACATGATGATGTCGGGTCGGACCGCCACCAGCTCCTCGTAGCCCAGACCCAGCTTGGCCATCACCCCCGGACCGAAGTTCTCGGCCACCACGTCGCAGTGGGCGATCAGCTCCTTGGCCAGCGCCACCCCGTGGGCCTCCTTCAAGTTGATGGTCACGCTGCCGTTGCCGGCCCAGCCGGTGTGGTGCGAGAGGCTGCGGTCGTGGTCGCGGATCCCCTCGGCGAAGGGCGGGATGGTGCGGGCCATGTCGATGCGGGCCCGGGACTCGATCTTGTAGACCTCTGCCCCGCAGAACGCCAGGGTCTGGCCCACCACGGGCCCCGCCCACACCCAGCCGAAGTTGGCCACCCGCAGTCCCTCCAGGGGAGCCCGGCCGGTCACGGCGCGCCCTCGTCCCATGGGCGGGGCCGGTGGGGGGCCAGCTCGGCGGGGTCGACCCCGAGGCGCTGCACCCACACCTCGTCGTTGTGCTCACCGAGGCGGGGTGCGGCCCGTCGTGGACCGCCGGGACAGTCGGGCAGGCGGAACGGGGCCCCCAGGTGCAGCAGGGGTCCCAGCGTGGAGTGGTCGAGCTCCACGAAGTGGTGACGTTCACGCAGGTGCGGGTGTTCGACCACCTCCTCGATGGTGAGCACGGCTGTGACCGGGGCTCCCTCGGCCTGGCACATCTCCATGATCTCGAGCTTGTCGTGGCGCATCGTCCATTCCTGGACGAGGGGGTAGATGAGGTCCTTGTTCTCGCCCCGGACGGTCAGCTCGTCGAACATGTCGAGCTGGGCCCATTCGGGGCTTCCCATGGCCCGAACCAACCCTCGCCACTGGCCGGTCTCGAGCACCAGCATCCACACGTAGCCGTCCCGGCAGGGCAGGATGGCCGCGGGTGCGGACCGGCCCATCCCGATCCCGGTGCGCCGGTCGAACAGGCCGTCCTGGGCGGCGCCGCCGATGGTCTGGGAACCCACGAAGGTGGCGGCGATCACCTCGGCCACCGACACGTCGAGGTGCTGGCCACCGCCCACCAGGTCGCGGCCGATGGTGGCGGCCAGGCCCCAGGTGGATGCGGCCACCGCTGCGTAGTAGTCGGCCGAGAACGTGCCGTGCTCGAGGGGGGCTTCGCCGGGGCGGCCGCAGTAGCGGCTGGAGGTGGCCGTGAGGTGGAAGGCGTTCAGGTCGTAGCCGCGCCAGTCGCGGTAGGGACCGGTCTGGCCGAACGGGGTGATGGAGATGACCACCAGGTCGGGGTTGACCGCGGCCAGGCTCGGGTAGTCGAGGCCCCAACGGTCCATCTCGGCGGGGGCGTTGTTCTCGACCAGGATGTCGGCATCGGCCAGGAGGCGGCGCAGCAGGTAGGGCCCGCCGGGGTGGTCGAGGTCGAGGGTGAGGCCCAGGCGGTCGGTGTGCAGCGCGGCGTACAGGCCGGAGCGTTCGGGGTGGGCCACGCCGCCGGGGAAGGGACCCCAGCGCCGGGAGATGTCGCCGGTGGGGGGTTCGACGGTGATGACCTCGGCCCCGAAGTGGCCGAAGAGCTGCGCGCAGTAAGGGGCCGACACCATCTGTCCCAGCTCGACCACCCGCAGGTCGTCGAGCGCACCGGTGCTCATGTCGCCTCCTCGCCGGCCTTCGCGGGTGCTGCTGGTCAACACCGATCGCCGGATGTCTCACCGACTGGTCAGAAATTACCACCAGGTGGCGGTGACGGGGCCACGAGGTCGCCATTCCGACCGGCGCGGCGGTGAACGGAGGTTGTGCCGCGCAGGATCTGGTGGGACGATGACCCGCGCTTCCCCGAGCACATCGGTTCGAACGAGGTGAGCCCCGTGACTGTCGCCACTGCGATCCATCGCATGACCGTCGACGAGTACGTCCGCATCGTTCGTGACCTCGGTTGGGAATCCACCGAGCTCGTCGAGGGAGTGGTCTACGACGTGACCCCGGAGTTGAGCCGCCATGCAGGTAATGCAGCCGCCGTGTTCCGTCAGGTGGACGTGGCGTTCGCCGACGACCTGACGCTCTTCTCGGGCAGTGTGCGTCTTGGCTCCTTCTCTCTGGTCGAGCCCGCTCTCTGGTCGAGCCCGACATCTACGTCGTCGACGGCACCGCCGCGCTCGATCCTGACGACGCCGTCCCCGCAGGCGCGGTGAAGCTCGTCGTCGAGGTGAGCGTGACCACCCAGGCACACGATCGGGGGCCCAAGCTCGTCGCATACGCCACGGCGGGCGTGCCCGAGGTGTGGCTCATCGATCCACGCCCTCAGGTGGGGGAGCTCGTCCGCCATCGCCATCCCGAAGACGGGTCCTACCGCACGGCGGATCGCTTCGATGTGGGCGAGAACGCAGGCGATCTCGATGTGTCGCTGATCCTGGGACGGTGACACCTCCCTGAGGTAGAGGTCCCAGGAAGGGCGGCAGCCTGCTGGCCCGTCCCGCTGCCTCCACCCGGTTGGCCTTTGCGTCTCCTACCGTGGCGCGGGTGAAGCTCCTGGCGTTGCGACGGCCCCGGGTCCTGGTCGGTGTCGTGCTGGCGGTCCTGGCCCTGGCCCTGGGTGCTGTCGTGGTGCTGGCGCAACGTGATGGTTCGGTCGCCACCGCTGATGCCACGACCAGCGGTCCCATGACCGGCCGTCCCGCGACCGGTGACACGGCCACCGGCAACCCAACCACCGAGGGTGCGTCGGGGCCTCCGTCGACGGTCGTCGCAGCCGACCCGGTCACGACGGCTGGCCCCACGACGACCAGCCCGACGACGATCGCGGCCTCCACGACCGCTCCGGCAGAGGCCGACGATCTGCCCGGGGTGGTGCTGGAGACAGCGGAGCCCGTCGATCCCACCCGTTGGGCGGCGATCGCCGCCGCGCTGGCGCCGATGGGTATGCCCAGCGGCTGTGGGCGACCACTCGACGAGCCGGTCTCGCTGCCCAACGCCCCCCGCGGCTACCGGGGCGGCGTCCACCAGGGTCTGGACTTCGTGTGCGAGGAGCGCGGCCACGACGCCGTGGCCGCCCGGGACGGGGTAGTCGTGCTGGCCAACCACGGGTGGGTCGAACCCGAACCCGCCGAGCGGTCCGCCCTGCTGGCCGAGGCCCAGTCCCTCGGTCGCACCCCGCCGTGGATCCTGGCCATGCTGTACGGGCGCTTCGTGGTGATCGACCACGGGGTCGTCCCCGGTGCCGGTCACGTGGTGTCGGTGTCGGCCCACCTCGACGAGATCGATCCCGCGCTTCGCCCCGGCCTGCGGGTCAGCGCAGGCACCCGGATCGGCACCATCGGCGACAGCGGCACCGATGCCGCTGCCACCGGCATCGAGAACCCCCGCTCCATCCACCTGCACTGGGAACTGCTGGTGGACGACGTCTTCCTCGGAGCCGGCCTGGACCCAGCGGCCACCCGGGCCCTCTACGCCCAGCTGTTCGGCCTCTCCTGACCCCGCCGACCGCACGCCCCGTACAGTCGCGCCTGACTTCCTCACCGTTTGGTAGGAAACTTTCACCATCCGGCGCAGACGGTCTAACCTGGGTCCAGGCGCCCGTTGCGGGCTGCATGGATCAGGTCATATCAGGTCAGATCGGAGGACCACCGATGGCAGGAGACCCGCTGCACACCAAGCTGTGCGACATGCTGGGCATCGAGTACCCGGTGATCGCCTTCACCCACTGCAAGGACGTGGCGGTGGCGGTCATCAACGCCGGCGGCTTCGCCGTGCTGGGCGAGGCCATGCACACCCCCGAGGACATCGCCGCCGACGTGGGCTGGATCCGTGACCGAGTCGACGGCAAGCCCTTCGGCATCGACCTGGTGCTGCCCGCCTCGGTGCCCCCCTCGGGCACTCTCGACGAGCTCATGGCCCAGATCCCCGACACCCACCGGGCCTTCGCCGACGACATCAAGGCCCGCTACGACGTGCCCGACCCCAAGGGCTCGGTCGACCTGCACCAGTGGGGCGGCCTCAACCAGGAGCTGGCCCGGGCCCAGCTCGAGGTGCTGCTGGACGAGCGGGTGCCCGTGATCGCCTCGGGCCTGGGCAGCCCGGCCTTCATGCTCGACGCCGCCCACGAGCGGGGCATCAAGGTGTTCGGTCTCGTCGGCAAGGCCCGCCAGGCCAAACGCCAGCTCGAAGCCGGCGTCGACGCCATCATCGCCCAGGGCTACGACGCGGCGGGCCACACCGGCGCCGTGGGCACCTTCTCCATCGTGGCCGAGGTGGCCGCCATGGCCGGCGACACCCCCGTCATCGCCGCCGGCGGGGTCACCACCGGCCGCCACCTGGCCGCCGCCCTGTGCCTGGGTGCCTCGGGTGTGTGGACGGGCACGCTGTGGCTGGCCTCGCGCGAGTCCGACGTCGACATGATCATCAAGGAGCGGATCCTCGAGGCTTCCGTCGAGGACACCACCTACTCCACCTCCATCTCGGGCATGACCATGCGGGTCTTCACCTGCCCGTGGACCACCGAGTGGTCCAAGCCCGAAGCCCCCCCGGTGCTGCCCGCGCCCTACCAGATGCTGCTCAGTTCCGACTACATCCAGGGCGCCAACGACAACCGCCGGGGCGATCTGATGACCGAGGCCGTGGGCCAGGGGGTCGGCTTCGTCACCTCCATGAAGCCCGCCAAGCAGATCCTCTTCGACATGGTCGAGGAGGCCCTCGACACCTTCGACGGGGTGGTGGGCGATCCCGGCTGAGCCGGCAGGTCATGCCACCCGGGGCTTCGACCCTGCCCTGGCCGGCCGCCGGGCCGAGTGCGACGGCGGCCACGCCGTGCCCGGCACCCACTTCGCCGGCCGCCAGGACTTCGCCGGCACCCTGACCGGCGAGTACGTGGAGGAGGGCGATCCGCCCTGGCGCTGGTACCTGCTGGGCCAGCTCACCCTGGCACCCGACACCTACATCCAGGACTGCGTGTGGTGCGAGGAAGGCAACCTGTTCCCGGCGGGAGAAACCTGAGCCGGGCGCCGGCCGCGCCGGCTGTGACCTGATCTGAACCCGAGGAGGAGCCATGACGACACTGTTGGAGCGCATGGGCGGCGCATCGGCGGTCATCGACGCCATCGAAGCCCTGCACGATCGCATGCTGGCCGACGACACGCTGGCGCCGTTCCTCGAGGGAGTCGACGCCGAGGTGTGGACGCACAAGCAGTTCGACTTCCTGGGTCGCATGCTCGAGGCCTCCGACTACGACCCCATGCGCCTGCGGGCCGTCCACCAGCGCCTGGTCGACGACGGCCTGGGTGACACCCACTTCGACCGGACCATGCAGCACCTCCGCGACGCCCTGGTCACCTCCGAAGTGCCCGAGGACTGCGTGGACGAGGTTCTCGAGGCCTTCGAGTCCACCCGCGTCGACATCCTCTGCCGCTAGCCGGTCTCGTCGGCCGGAGCGGATCAGGACTGCAGGTCGAGGCGCACCTGGCGGCGCAGGAGCTTGCCCGTCTCGTTGTAGGGCAACTCGTCGCGCACCTCGACCCGTGCCGGTGCCCGCGACGAGCGCAGGTGCTCGGTCACCCAGGCCCGGAGCGCGTCGGCGTCGATCTCGTGACCTTCGGTGGGGACCACCACCGCGGCGACGGCCTCGCCCCACTGCTCGTCGGGGACCCCCACCACCGCGCAGTCGGCCACCGACTCGTGGGCCAGCAGGACGTCTTCGACCTCGCCGGGGGAGATGTTCTCGCCGCCCCGCACGATGATGTCGTCGATGCGACCCTCGAGGAACAGGTAGCCCTCGTCGTCCAGGCAGCCCCGGTCACGGGTGGGGAACCAACCGTCGCCCTCGAGGCGGCTGCCCTGATCGAGGTACTCGCCCGAGACCTGCTCGCCCCGCACGTGGATCTCGCCCCACTCACCGGGCCCGACGGCGACCCCGTCGTCGTCTCGGATCTCGAGTGTCACGCTGGGCAGCGGCCGGCCCAGCGACGCCAGCCGGCGCCGCACAGCCGGGTCGTCGCTGGCCGCGGCGGTGCGGTGATCGTCGGGGGTGAGCACCGTCACCGTCGAGCTGGTCTCGGTCAGCCCGTAGGCGTTGGTGAAGTCGACGTGGGGCAGCAGCTCCATGGCCCGTTCGATCACGGTCTGGGGCATCCGGCTGCCGCCGTAGGAGACGGCCCTCAGGTGGGGCAGGTCGACCCGGCCCTGGCGGTCCAGGGCGTCGACGATGCGCACCAGCATGGTGGGCACGACCATGGCGTGGGTGATCTGCTCGGCCCGGGCCACGTCTATCCAGCCCTCGGGCGAGAAGCTCTCGAGCTGCACGATGCGCCGCCCGGCGTAGACCGAGCTGGTGATCGAGGCCATCCCGGCGATGTGGTAGGGCGGCACGCTCACCAGGGCGGCGTCGGTCTCGGCCGCCCCCGCGAACTCGACCGAACCCAGCACGTAGGAGACGAGGTGGCGGTGCCGCAGCACGGCGGCTTTGGGGGCCCCGGTGGTGCCGCTGGTGAACAACAAGATGGCGACGTCCTCGGGGTCCATCGACCACGGCGGGGCAACCTGCCCCGAAGCTGCCGGACTCGTGGCCTGCGCCAGGAACGTCTCGCGCCGCGACACGGTGGTGTCGGCCAGTGTGCTCATGTGCTCGGCCCGGCCCGGTTCGCAGACCAGGAAGGTGGGGGCCAGCCGGGCCACCAGGGCGTCGAGCTCGTCGTCGGTGAGGCGGTAGTTGAGCGGCGAGAAGGGGAGACCGGCCCAGGCGCTGGCGAACAGGGAGATGGGCACCGCCGGGCTGTTCACGTCGAGGATCGCCGCGGTCGAGGCCCCCGAGGCCTGCAGTTCGGCGGCGGCCCGGCCCGCGGCGTCGAACAGCTCGGTGTAGGACAGGTGCTGGTCGCCGCAGGTCAGCGCCCGGCGGTCACCCAGGCCCGAGGCCGCCATCTCCAACAGCATCATCAGGTTCACGGCGGGGCCCCGGCCGATCAGTCCGAGGAGGGGAGTGCCTTGGCGTCCTTGGGGACCAGCACCTCGCCGCCCGCCCAAAGGGACCCGGCGCCGGGCTTGGTGCACAGGATCTCGAGGTCACCGGCATCGTTGGTGTAGCGCTTGCCCATCAGGGTGCCTTCGGCCGCGGCCGGGTCGATCTCTCCGCCGGAGGGCTCTTCGTCCATGCCGATCATGGGTGCCCCACCGCAGGTGAGCTCGACCTCGGCGGCGGGCGCGGCCACCACCATCACCTCGGTCTCGCACACCGCGGAGCGGAGCCGGGTTCCGACGCTGAGCTGGGCCATGGTCATGCCTCCTGGCTGGATCCGGGGTCGCCGTCGGGGCGCTTGGGGCGCAGGGCGATCCACGAGGTCATCGTGAGGTCGCGGTGGGTGAAGCGCCAGCGGCCTTCGTCTCGGCGGTAGCGGTCGCGGTAGTAGCCGCCACCGATCACGGGCCGGCCGTCCATGGTGGTTCGCAGGTCGAGGTACACGGTGCCGGTGGCCGTGTCGCCGTCGAGGTCGATGGCGTGGTTGTGCACGTAGGGGTACAGCTCGCTGCTGGCGAAGATCTCGGTGTAGGCGTCGAGGATGGCCTGGCGCCCTTCGAGGGGGGGCAGGTCGGGGGTGTCCATGCGACCGTCCTCGGTGAACAGGTCACCGATGGCGGCCACGTCGTGTTGCCACACGTAGTGGGCGTAGCGGCAGGCCAGGTCGCGGATCGCCTCGCGGTCGACCAGGTCGCGCACCACGTCGACCAGCTCGTCGCCTGGGCTCATCGCCACTCCTCGCCACTCCCTGTCCGGGCGGTAGGTGGCCCACCAACCGCCGCGACTTCACCGATTGTCGAAATAATCCTACTCTCTTTCGGGAATCCTCACCAACTGGTAGCATCCGGCCGTGATGACGAGTGCACTCGAGGATGTCACCGTCGTCGAGCTCACCACCGAGTCCTGGTCCGCGCTGGGTGCCGCCCTGCTCGGCGACTTCGGGGCCCGGGTGGTGCGCGTCGACGACCTCTCCCGGCCCGCTCCCGACGCCGACCGCGACGGCCTGCACCCACGCGAGGCCTTCGACGCGGACGCCGAGCTGGTCGACCGCAACAAGGTGGCCGTCGGCCTCGACCTGACCGAGACCCGCGGAGCCGAGCTGCTGGGTGAGTTGGTGGCCGCCGCGGACGTGTTCTGGACCGACCTGCCCCACGCCGAACTGGCCGCCCGGGGCCTCGACCCCGAAACCCTGGTGGCCGGCCACCCCGGCCTGGTGGTGGTGCGGGGCTCGGGCTTCGGTCCCCGCGGACCCGACCGCGACCTGCCCGCCCTCGACGAGTTGGCCGCGGCCCGCACCGGCGTCATGCCCATCCTCCCCCAGCCGGGCGAACCACCCGTCTATGCCGGCGCCGGTCAGATGTACACCGCGGTGATGCTCGCCTTCGGCGCGGTGGTGGCCGTCCACGAACGGGCCGCCAGCGGTCAGGGGCAGGTCGTGGACGCCTCGCTGTTCGCCGGCAACCTCTACGGCGCCTCCCTCCAGCTCGACGCCTACCTGGCCATGCGAGACGAGCGACTCTGCCAACCGATCTCGCGTCTGGAGTCGGCCAACCCGATGAGCGGAGCCGGGCTGGCCTACCCCACCTCCGATGGGCGCTGGATCACCCTGACCATGCCCGACACCGACCGGTGGTGGCCGGCGCTGTCGGCTCTCATGGGCATCGACACCGACGACCCGCGCTTCGACACCCACGACAAGCGTTGCGGCGAGGGGCGCCTCGAGCTGATGGCGCTCCTCGAAGCGGGCTTCGCCGCCCAGCCCGGCGCCCACTGGCGCCAACGCTTCGACGAGGGCCAGTTCTCTGCCGATGTCATCGAGAAGTACGACTTCGTCGCCAACTACCCCCAGGCCGCCCTGAACCGCTACGTCCTCAGCCTCGAGCACGCCAGCTACGGCACCTACCAGAGCCTGGGGTTCCCCATCCATCTCTCCGACACCCCCGCCCGCATGACCCGCATGGCCCCCGGTGTGGGCCAGCACAGCGCCGAGATCCTGGCCGGGCTGCTGGGACGCAGCGACGACGAGATCTCCGAGTTGGAAGCCGCCGGGGTGATCGGCACCCGTCACGCGCCTGAGCTCACGCCTGCCGGTGCCGCCCCCGCCACGGTGCCTGCCAGTCCCGCCGTGGCCACCGCCACCGAGGCCGACCCAGCGCCAGTGGGCGCCGATCGGCGGCCCCTGGAGGGGATCCGGGTGCTGGACTGCACGGTGTGGTTCCAGGGCCCGGTGTGCTCGCAGCACCTGGCCGACTTCGGTGCCGAGGTCATCCACATCGAGCGGCCCGGCTACGGCGATCCGGCCCGGGGGGTGCGCAGCATCAACGCGGTGCCCGTGGCCGACTGGAACCAGTACTTCCTGGTCACCAACCGCAACAAGCGCAGCATGGCCGTAGACCTCAAGGCCGACGCCGGCCGCGAGCTCATGTACCGCCTGGTGGCCCAGGCCGACGTGTTCCTGTGGAACCAGTCCATGGCCAACCTCGAACCCCTGGGCCTCGACCACGCCACCCTGTCGGGCATCAACCCCCGCCTCGTCTACGCCACCAACTCGGGCTACGGCCACCGGGGTACCAACAAGCCGGCCTTCGACATGACCGTCCAGGCGCTCACCGGGATCATGACCCGTCTGGGTGAACCCGGCCAGCCCCCCATCTACCTGGGCCTGGGCTCGGGCGACGCATTCGGGGGGCTCATGTCGGCCCTGGGCATCATGGTGGCCCTGCACCGGCGCCGGCTCACCGGCACCGGCCAGCACATCGACGCCTCGCTGTTGGGATCCCAGCTGTTCCTGGCGGCCCCCACCCTGCAGCGCTACCTGGCCACCCACGATTCTGCCTACGCCGACCAGCGGTCCCGCACCGAGGCCCCCAACCCGCTGTGGAACCGCTTCCCCGCCAGCGACCGCTGGTTGGTGCTGTGCGCGCCCGACACCGACGACGCCTGGCAGGCGTTGTGCGCAGCCGCCGGTTGGTCGGATCTGGCCGCCGACGCCCGCTACGCCACCGCCGAGGGCCGCCACACCCACCGGCGCCCGCTCATCGAGGCGCTCGACGCCGCCTTCGCCGCCGGCGAAGCCGAGCAGTGGGTGGCCGCTCTGCGGTCGGCGGGCCTTGCGGTCGCGGCCGTCAACGACTTCTCCCATGTGGCCGGCGACGAGCAGGCCTGGGCCAACGACTACTTCGTGCGCCTGTTCTGCGGGGAGGCCGGGGGAGAGGTCGAGTTCCGGGGGCTGCCCGTCACCTTGAGCCGCACCCCCGGCAAGGTCGAGCGCCTCGGACCCGAACTGGGCCAGGACACCGAGTTGGGTCTGGTTGAGACCTTCGGGTGCAGCTGGGACGAGATCGGCGAGCTCAAGGCCGCCGGCGCCATCCCATGATCGGCGCGGGCCCTCTGGCGGGCCTGCGGGTCCTGGAGATCTCCACGATGATGGCCGGCCCCTACGCGGCCACGCTGCTGGGTGACCTGGGCGCGGACGTGATCAAGGTCGAGCCACCCCGGGGTGACGAGAGCCGCCACCTGGGCCCGGCCCGGGGCGCCGAGCGCTCCGCCTTCCTCAGCCTGAACCGCTCCAAGCGGGGGATGGTGCTCGACCTGCAACGACCCGAGGGGCGCGAGGCCTTCGGTCGCCTGGTGGCCACCGCCGACATCGTGATCACCAACGTGCGTGAGCCCACGCTGTCGGCCATGGGCCTCGACTACGACTCGGTGCGCACCCACCGGCCCGACATCATCTGGGTGGGCATCACCGCCTTCGGCGTCGACGGTCCCTACGCCGGGCGGCCCGGAATCGACTTCCTGATCCAGGGCTACGGCGGTCTGCTGGCCCTCACCGGCGAGCCGGGGGCCCCGCCGGTGCGGGTCACGGTCCCTCTCATCGACACACTCACCTCGGTGCTGGTCACCACCGCTGCGCTGACTGCGGTCCACACCCGCGCCGCCGACGGCCAGGGCCAGCGCATCGACATCTCACTGTTGGACGCCCTCATCCACGCCCAGGCCGCCGGCCTGGGCAGCTACCTGGTGACCGGCGAGGAGACCCCCCGCACCGGCAACCGCAGCCTGTACTTCGCGCCGTCGGGGATCTATGGCACCCGCGACGGGCACCAGGTGGTGATCACCTGTCCCTCGGAGCGCTTCTTCACCAAGCTCTGCCAGGCCCTGGATGCCGACTGGGACACCGACCCCCGCTTCGTCGACATCCCCGCCCGCATGGCCCACCAGGACGAGCTGGACGAGGTGATGGACGCCCGCTGCCGCGCCTTCGACCGTGACGAGCTGGTGGCACGCCTGGTGGCCGCCGACGTGCTGACCGCCCCCATCAACGGTGTCGCCCAGGTGGTGGCCGACGCCCAGGTGAGCCACAACGACATGATCGTCACCACCGACCACGCCACCCTGGGAGCCGTGCAGGTCACCGGGGTGCCCATCCACTTCGGCGGCACCCCCGCCCAGGTGCGGTCCGCACCGCCTACCCTCGGCCAGCACACCGCCGAGGTCCTGGCCGAGTTGGGCTACGACACCGAAGCCATCGAAGCCATCTGTGGTACCGACGCCCTCTGGGGCACCGAGTCCCGATCCGAAACCCGACCCGCGGGCGACAGCCCGCCGAGCTGACAGGAGGCTGCCGTGGCAGACGACCTCTTCGACTTCGACGCCGACGTCCTGGTGGTGGGCACCGGGGGTGCGGGCTTCGCCGCGGCCATCACCGCCGCGGTGGAGGGAGCCTCGGTGATCATCGTCGAACGCAACGATCACATCGGCGGCACAACCGGCGCCTCGGGGGGCACCGCGTGGATCCCCAACAACCGGTCGCTGCGCGACCAGGGCAAGGAAGACCCACGTGAAGACGCACTGGCCTACATGGCGCGCCTGTCCTTCCCCCAGTACTACCAGCGCGACCACGCCACCCTGGGCCTGCCCCAGGACGCCTATGACCTGCTGGCCGCCTTCTACGACGAGGGGGCCGCGGCCATCGACTACCTAACCGACGCCGAGGTGTTCGACCTCATGGCCGACACCCGTGCCCCCGATCTGGACAACCCCATGGCGATGCCCTCGGGCAACCTGCTGGCCGGGTTCCCCGACTACGGCGCCGAGCTGCCCGAGGAGCGCCTGGCCACCGGACGCCACCTGTTCCCCCGCCCCGGCACCCCCGGCATGGTCGAACAGCTCAGCCTGGGGGCCGAGCGTCACGGGGTGCAGGTGGTGCTCAACCGCCAGGCCGCGGGCATCCTGCGCAACGACGACGGCGAGGTGGTCGGCCTCGAGCTGCGCTACGGCCACATCACCGAACTGGCCCGGGCCCGCAAGGCGGTGGTGTTCGCCTCCGGTGGCTTCGCCCACAACCCCGAGCTGATCCGCCGCTACCTGCCCGGACGGATCTTCGGGACCTGCGCCACCCTGGGCGCCCAGGGCGACTTCGTTCGCCTGGGGGCGTCGGTGGGCGCCCAGTTGGGCAACATGCACTCGGCATGGGGCAAGCAGGTGCCCCTGGAGGCCGCGCTGCGGTCACCCACGCCGCCCAGCGTGTGGTTGCCCTGGGGTGACGCCATGATCCACGTCAACCGCTACGGGAACCGGGTGGTCGACGAGAAGATGCCCTACCACGACCGCACCAAGGCCCACCACGTCTACGACCCGTCCCGCCGCGAGTACCCCAACCTGGTGCTGTTCATGATCTACGACGACACCGTGGCCACCTCCGAGGCCTGGGAGGGGATGCGCCAGCCCATGCCCCGCCCCGGCGAGGACGCCGGCTTCGTGATCACCGGTCAGACCTGGGACGACCTGGCCGACGCCATCGACGCCGAGTTGGTGCGCATGGGCGAACACATCGGCGGGCTGCGCCTCGACGGGTCGTTCCGGGCCAACCTGGCCGCCACCGTCGAACGCTTCGGAGGCTTCGCACGCACCGGTGTCGATGAGGACTTCGGGCGGGGCCAGGCCCCCATCGGGAGGGCCTGGAACGGGCCCAACCGCCCCGGATCGCCGAACCCCACCATGGCCCCCTTCGCCGAGGAGGGCCCGTACCACTGCATCATCGTCGCCGCGGGGATCCTCGACACCAACGGCGGGCCGGTCATCAACACCCGCGCCCAGGTGCTCGACTACGACGGGGTTCCGATCCCGGGCCTGTACGGAGCCGGCAACTGCGTGGCCTCACCGGCAGGTCAGGGCTACTGGGGTCCGGGGGCCACCATCGGGTTGGGCATCACCTACGGCCACCTGGCCGGCCGTCACGCCGCAGCCGAAGCCGACAAGGCCTTCGAGGGCTGAGGACCGGGCCGGCGCTGCGGCCTGAGGCTGGCGCTGCGGCCGGCGTCAGGGCTCGGGCTCGTCGAGGCCGCGTTCGTAGGTCGCCAGCAGCTCGGAGCGGGTCTCGGCGTCGCGCCGGCGCAGCTCCCAGAACCGGGGTGGGCGCTTGTCCACGAAGGCGTTGCCGCCCTCCCTGCCCTCGGGCATGTCGAACCAGTCCGGGTAGTACTGGCTGGAGATGACGCCCATGTCGGTGTAGCCGTCCATCTCCTGGTCGAACGCGGCCTTGAGGATCTCCAGGCATCCGGGGCTCACCGCCAGCAGCTCCTCGCACCAGGCGTCCACCGCGGCGTCCAGTTCGTCGCGGGGCACGACCTGGTTGACCAGCCCCATCTCCAGGGCCTGCTCGGCGGTGTAGCGGCGGCACATCATCCACATCTCACGGGCCTTCTTGGCTCCCACCACCTTGGTCAGGTAGGGAACGAAGAACCCGTCCGCGGGGCTGGACACCTTGGGGCCGGCCTGGCCGAAGCGGGCGTCGTCGGCGGCGATGGTGAAGTCGCAGCAGTACGCCATGTGGTTGTGGCCGCCCAGGCAGTATCCCTGCACCGCGGCGATGACGGGCTTGCGGGAGAGTCGGATGAGCCGGTTGTGGGGGTAGCGGTGGTAGAAGGCCTCCCGCAGGCCCCACCGTTCCCAGTCGACGTTGCCGCCGACGCCGAAGTTGCGCCCCGCCCCGGCCACAACGATGGCGCCCAGGGACGTGTCGTGGTTGGCGTCGTAGAAGGCCCGGAACATCTCGTCCACGGTGGCCAGGGTCATGGTGTTGTACTCGTCGGGCTTGTCGATGGTGATCCGGGCGATACCTCCGCCGAGCTCGTCGTGGTGCTTTCGCTCGTAGCGGATCTCGGCGAAGTCGAAGCCCTCGCCCTCGGCCTGCTGCCACTCGGTCCAGCCCATCGCCTCTCCTCACCATCTGGTAGCGGAATCACACCAGTTGGCTAGTGTAGGTCGGTGGCGCGAACGCCCGAGAGCTTCCTGGCGCTCGAGGATGACCTGCACGCACAGGCCCGGGAGGCGGCGGGCCTGGACGACTTCGGTGACCCCAACTACCGCACCGGCCTGCTCCGCCTGCTCGAGTCCCTCGACCGTGACGCCGACCTGAACCCGACGGGACGGATGATCTTCGAGGCCGAGATCGTCGCCGCCCTGGCCACCCGCCTGCGTGTGGAGGAACGTCTGGGTCTCCTGGCCGATGCCGGCGTCGACCCGCTGGCGGTGCCGATCCGCCGCCCCATCGTCATCACCGGTCTGGTCCGCACGGGCAGCACCGCGCTGCACTACCTGATGGGCCAGGACCCCGACCTCCAGGTGCTGGAGTACTGGCTGGCCGCCGAGCCCCAACCCCGACCCCCGCGCGAGGAGTGGGCCGACCACCCCGACCTGCGCCGGGCCAGCGGGGAGCTCGAGATGCTCTTCGAGCACGCCCCTTCGCTCATGGCGGTGCACGAGATGCGTGCCGACTGGCCCGAGGAGTGCCGCCACCTGATGGCGCTCGAGTTCACCGACGATCGCTTCGAAGCGGCCGCGACCCTGCCCACCTACACCGCCTGGTACCACTCCACGCCCCATCCCCACACCTACCGTCGCCATCGCCTCCTGGTGGGCATGATCGGGGTCAACGACCCCACCCGGCGCTGGTTGCTCAAGTACCCGGTGCACCTGCGCCAGCTCCCGGCGTTGCTGGAGCAGTATCCCGATGCCTGCATCGTGCAGACGCACCGTGACCCCGGTGAGGTCATCGCCTCGATGACCAGCTTCGTGGCCCGCATCCGGGCGCTGCACGAGCACCGGGTCGACGTCGCCGCCATCGCCCGGGAGATGACCGAGAGCTGGGCCGGGGCTGCCGAGGCGGGCATGGCGGCGCGTGACCGTTGCCCGCCCGGTCAGTTCTTCGATCTCCACTTCTCAGAGTTCCACCGCGATCCGATCGGATCGGTCAAGCGCATCTACGACCATTTCGACCAGCCGCTGAGCAGCCAGGGTGAGCGACGCCTGTTGGACTGGCAGGCCTCCCATCCGCGAGGCGAGCACGGCGACCATCACTACGACCGTGATCCCGCGGGTATCTCCGGCGCCGAGATCTCCGAACGCTTCGCCACCTACCGCCAACGCTTCGGGCTGGGAGAGGTAGCGGGGTGAGCGACACCAGACCGAGCCCCGACGGTGAACACGTGCGGAGCCCCAGCAGTGAACACGGGCGGAGCCCCCGCAGTGAACACGGGCCGAGCTCCGGCGGTGAACACGGGCGGAGCCCCCGCAGTGAACGTGAACAGCACCTGCTGGGGCGGGCCGTCGACCTGCTGCCCGCAGTGGCGCTCACGTCCACCATGTCCCTGGAGACGGCCATGGTGGTGAGCCATGGTGAGGGCTCGAGGCTCTATGACCTGAGCGGCAACTGCTACCTGGATCACCTTCTCGGCTCGGGGGCGATGTTCGTCGGGCACGCCCACCCGGGAGTCGTCGAGGCGGTGCGCCACCAGGTCGGGCAGGGGAGCAGCTACCTGTTGGTCAACGAGCCAGCCGTCGTGCTGGCCGAGGAGTTGGTGCGGGCGGTGCCCTGTGCCGATCGTGTGGCCTTCTGCTCGACCGGTTCGGACGCCACCTTCTTCGCCCTGCGCCTCGCTCGGGCCGTGACGGGGCGCGACAAGGTGCTCAAGTTCGAGGGCGGCTACCACGGGCAGGGCGACCACGTCTCGATGAGCAACCAGTGGACGACCGATCTTGTGCCGTTCCCCACGCCGGTCCCCAACTCAGAAGGCATCCCCACCTCGGTGCGTGACGAGGTGCTGGTGGCGCCGTTCAACGACTCGGCCCGGGCGGCCGCCCTGATCGAGGAGCATGCCGCGGACCTCGCTGCGGTCATCGTCGAGCCGATGCAGCGGACCATCCCGCCCGTGCCCGGCTTCCTGGAGTCCCTGCGGGAGGTGACGTCGCGCTGTGGGGTCCTGCTGGTATTCGACGAGGTGGTCACCGGGTTCCGCCTCGCCTACGGCGGGGCCCAGGCCTACTACGGCGTGACGCCCGATCTGTGCGCGCTGGGCAAGACCATCTCGGCTGGCCACCCCATCGGTGCCGTCTGCGGTGCGGCCGAGATCATGGCCCACGCCGAGGGGATCAAGCGCCTCACCGGCGGATATGTGGCCATGACCGGAACCTTCAGCGGAAACCCCGTCTCCTGCGCGGCCGCCCTGGCGGTGCTGGAGGAGCTGCGGATGGAAGGCACCTACGACCGGTTGTTCGCACGGGGCCGACGTCTGATGGAAGCGATCGCCACGGCCTGCGCGCGGGCGGGGATCCCGGTGCAGGTGTGCGGTGAGCCGCCCGCCTTCGAGGCGTTGTTCGTCGACGGCGACGTCGTCGACCATCGCACCGCGATGCTCGCCGACCCCGCATTGTCGGCGCGCTGGGCCGGGCTGCTCTTCCAGCAGGGGGTGTTGAAGGCGCACGAGAAGTTCTTCGTTTCCACCGCACACAGCGACGAGGACATCGAGTGGGCGATCTCTGCGGTCGAGGACACCGTGGCGGCGCTGGCCTAGCGCCGGCCTGGGTGGCTGGCCTGGCTCTGGCCTGGGTGGCTGCAGCGCCGCAGGCCCCGGCCTCGGGCTTTTTCGGGGAGGTCTGTTGTTCGTGGAAGCGACAAACCTCCCCGAAAACGGCACATCCCCTTGGTCGGGCCTCCGCAGGTCTGGGTGCTCGGGTTTGAGCCGGTCGCGGCCGGGTCCTACCATGCGCTCAGGAATCCTCACCAAGTGGATAAGAATCCTCACCAACTGGTAGCAAGCCGGTCCGCCGGAGGTCGATAGAGATGCGCATCGTGGTCTGCGTCAAGGAGGTGGCCGACCCCGACGCGGTCGGCGCCTACGCCGTGGCGGGCGGGCTGGTCATCGGCGACGACGGCCGCACCCTCACCCAGACCACCATCCCCCGGCTGATGAACGGCTACGACGAGCAGGCCATCGAAGCCGCTCTGCGCCTGCGTGACGCGGGGGTGGAGGTCACCATCTCGGTGGTCTCGGTCGGCGGCGGTGACCTCACGGCCATGCTGCGCCACGCCAAAGCCCTCGGAGCCGACGAGGTGGCCGCGCTCGACCCCGGCGAAGCCGAACTGGACAGCCACGCCGTGGCCACCCTTCTGGCCGCCCACATCCGCGGCGGGGGAGGGGCCGAGTTGATCCTGTGCGGCCGCCAGGCCTCCGACGACGACCAGGGAGTGGTGCCGGTGCTGATGGCCGAAGCCCTGGACATGCCCGCGGTGACCGTGGCCCGCTCCGTCGAGGTCGTCTCCGGCGCCCCGTCCGACGCCGGCCCATCGGCGGGTGCCACCCTGCGGGTGGTGCGGGTCACCCCCGACGGTGACGAGGTGGTCGAGGTGGACGCCCCCGCGGTGGTCACGATCTCCAGCGAGCTGGGCGAACCCCGCTACCCGACGATGCCCCAGAAGATGGCGGCCCGAAAGGTCGCGCCCACCCTGGTGGCCGCCGGCGACCTGGGCGTCGACGCCACAGACCTGGCGGCCCGGGCGGTGCTGGTCCGCCAGTACGTCCCCGAGATCCACGGAGACTGCGAGCTGATCGAAGGCGCCGGCCCCGCCGAGCAGGCCGAGGCGCTGGTGGCCCGCCTGGTGGAAGAGAAGGTCCTGCGAGGAGGGAGCCGTCCATGACCGCACCGGTGGTGGTGTGCACCTGGCCCAGCGGCCGGGGAGATCCCCGAGACGAGTGGGCGGGTGCGCTCACCCTGGGCCGGCGGGTGGCCGAAGCGTCGGGCACCGAGCTGCGTTGGGTGGTGGCCGGAGCCCTCGACGACACCGTGGTCCCCCTGGCCGGCGCCCACGCCGTGGCGGGAATCGACCACCTCGACGACGGCACGGCGGGCTCCGAACCCCTCGGTGACGACCGGCCCGACGCCCTGGTGTCCGCCCTGGTGGCCCACGCCCAGGCCCGGCCCGCGTCGGTGTGGATCGTCCCCCAGACCTTCGGGTCCCGCCTCGTCGCCGCCCGGCTGGCCGCCCGCCTGGGTGCCGCGGTGGTGATGAACACGACCGGCGTCGAGGCCGGCACCACGGCCGGTGACGCCCCCGAGAACGAGGCCGGCGGGTTGGCCGTCACCACTGCCGCCTACGGAGGCGACACCCGGGCCGTGTACCAGGTGGCGGCGGGCACCACCGCCGTGCTGGGACTACTGGCCGGAGCCGTCGAGGCCCAGCCGGCGGCCACTCCCACCGCTCCCGAGGTGGCCGGCTTCCCCGCCGAGGGCACCGGCACCGTGGAACGGGTGCGGGTGGTCGAACCCGCCCGCTCCGAAGGACCCCGCCTGGAGGACGCCGAGGTGATCGTGGCCGGGGGCCGGGGCCTGGGCAGCGAGGACAACCTGAAGCTGGTGGCCGAGCTGGCCGACGCCCTGGGCGGCATGGTGGGCGTGTCCCGCCCGCTGGTCGACGTGGGGTGGATCGACTCGTCCCACCAGGTGGGCCTCACCGGCAAGGTCACCCGGCCCGGCCTGTACGTGGCCGCGGGCATCTCGGGGGCCACCCAGCACATGGTGGGTTGCACGGCGGCCAAGACGATCGTTGCCATCAACACCGATCCGGACGCCGCCATCTTCCACCACGCCCGCTTCGGGGTGGTCGGCGACTGCCTCGAGGTGCTCCCCGAGTTGGTCCGAGCGGTGCGGGCCCTGGAAGGAGGCGCGTGATGGACGCTGCGGAAGTTCCGGTCATCGAGGGTCTGTTCCGTTCCGACGGCGACGGTGTGCGCCTCTTGGGTTCGCGCTGCGGGGCCTGTGCCACGCCCTACTTCCCCCGGGCCGAGCGGTGCCACCACCCCGACTGCGGGGCCACCGATGCCATGGCCGACGCCGCCTTCGGTCCCACCGGGGTGCTGTGGAGCTATTCGGTGCAGAACTACCCGCCGCCCCCGCCGGCCCGCTACGACGAGCCCTACCAGCCCTACGCCCTGGGGGTGGTCGACCTCGACGACGGCTTGCGGGTGGTGGGCCGCATGGCCACCGACGACCCGGCCAGCCTGGCCGTGGGCGATTTCGTCGAGTTGGTGTTGGGCACCCTGTACCACGAAGAGGACGGGACGGCTCCGGTGAGCTGGATGTTCCAGAGCCAAAGGCTGGTGCCATGAGAGACGTCGCCGTCGTGGGGGTGGGCATGCACCCCTGGGGCAAGTTCGCCGACCGGTCCGTCACCGACCTGTGTCGCACCGCCGTGCAGGCCGCTCTGGCCGACGCCGGCGTGGCCTGGCGCGACATCGAGGCGGTTGCCGCCGCCAGCTCGCGGTTCTCGGGAGGCAAGGGTTGGGGGCTCAACGGCAACGACATCGTCGAGGACATGGGCTCTACGGGCATCCCCGTGTTCAACATGTCCGCGGGCTGCGCCGCTGGGGGGAACGCCTTCAACGTGGGGCACTCGATGGTGGCCGGTGGGCTCTACGACATGGTGCTGGTGGTCGGCGGCGAGAAGATGCCCAAGGGCTTCATCCAGACCTCGGGTGTGGAGGAAGAGACCGACCCCGAGTACCTGCGCCAGCGCTGCGTTGGTATGCCCGGCCCCGCGTTCTGGGCCCTGCTGGCCGCCGGCGCATGGCCGAGCTGGGCACCACCGAGGACCCAGCTGGCCAAGGTGGCGGTCAAGGCCCACGAGATCGCCAAGCACAACGACAACGCCCGGTTCCGCCAGGAGTTCACCCTGGAAGACGTCCTGGGCTCCGCGCTGGTCAGCGACCCGTTGCGGCTCTATGAGATCTGCCCGGTCAGCGACGGGGCGGCCGCCGCGGTGATCTGCTCGGCCGAACGGGCCCGCCAGCTCACCACCGACCCCGTGTGGATCGCCGGCTCGGCGGTGGCCACGGCCCGCTTCGACGACGGTCTCCCGCGAGGGTTGGCGGGCATCGTGCCCGACGGTCCCGCCCACCACAGCGAGGCCGCCCGGCGGTGGCCAAGGCCCTGGCCCAGGCAGGGGTCGAGCCCACCGAGCTCGATTTGGTCGAGCTCCAGGACAACACCGTCTACTACGAGCTGGCCTTCCCCGAGGACTGGGGGCTGTGCCAGCCCGGCGAGGCCGAGCACCTCCTGGAGGCAGGCGAGACCCTGCCCACCGGACGCATGCCCATCAACCCCAGCGGTGGGTTCCTGTGCTTCGGCGAGGCCACCACCGCCATGGGCGTGTTCCAGGTGTGCGAGTTGACCTGGCAGCTGCGGGGCCAGGCCGGCGCCCGCCAGGTTCCTGATGCCTCGGTCGGGCTCGCCCAGACCCTGGGCCTGGGAGGCAACGGGACCGCCGTGGTCCTGAAGCGCTGATCGCACCAGCAACTGACCGAGCCAGTACCTGACAAGCCAAGACCGACCGAACAAGAACCCGACCGACAACACGAGGGGGCCATGAAGATGTCCGAATACGAGGCAATCGTCATCGGCAGCGGACCGGGGGGCCTGTCCTGTGCCACGCTGCTCCAGAAGCGTGGCAGTGCGCACGCTGGTGGTCGAGAAGAACACCAATGCTCGGCGGCAAGATGATGAGCATCGACGAAGGACGGGTGGGCCTATGACCTGTTCCCCCACGGCCAGGTGCCGATGCGGGGCTCGGCCTTCGAGGACGATCTTCGAGGAGCTCGGCGTGTACGACGAGTTCGAGCCCGCCCTCGAGCCCGACGACCCACGCGACATCATCACCCTCTGCTACCGCCGCGGCAGTGGGACAAGTACAAGACGGTCAAGCAGAAGCAGGCGATGGCCGATCCCGACGCCCTTCTTCGCGCTGTGGGAGGCCACCGAGGAGGAGCAGGAGAAGACCATGGTCATCATGACCGAGATGGCCACGATGTCACGACGCGGACATCGCTGCGGCTCGACAACATCACGATGAAGGAGTGGCTGAGCCGAGCGCGACATGCCCGACGCCGCTCTACAACTACATGGGCTTCCACGCCAACGCGTCGCTGGCCGAACCGCTCGACCTGGTGGCCGCCTCGGAGCAGATCCTGATCATGAAGCAGATCATGTTGCAGGGCGGCGGCGGCCAGTACAAGGGCGGCTTCGGCATGCTCACCAAGGTCATGGCCCGCGAGTTCGAGCGCAACGGCGGCACGATCATCACCGGCGCCAGGGTGGAGCGGATCGTGTGAGGACGGTGCGGTCACGGGCGTGGAGACCGGCCAAGGGCAACTTCACGGCCCCGGTGGTGGTGCAGCTCGGCGGGCATCCAGCCGACGGTGCTCAAGCTGGTGGGTGAGAAGTACTTCGACGAGAGCTACGTGAACTACGTGAAGGCGCTGGTGCCCGGCTGGTCGTTCACGAGCGTGCGGTACTTCCTCGACCAAACCGGTGATGGACACCGCGATGTACGTGGTGTGGTCCGACGACAGCTGGCTCGACACGGAGCGGTTCCGCAAGCAGAAGGAAGGCGAGGAGCCCGACGAGGTCATCCTGTTCATGTGCAACCACTCCTTCTACGACGAGAACGCGGCGCCGCCCGGCAAGCAGGTGCTGGTGTCGGGAACGGTCTGCTCGCCGAACCCCGAGGCCGAGGAGATCGAGGGTCTGTGGCGCTGCATGGACCGCCAGATGCAGGAGCTGCTCCCGGAGATCTGGGAGGCCACCGAGCGCAAGGAGTACAACGGGCCCCGCGACATCTCGAACCTCACCCGCGACTCGGTGCTGCCCGGCCAGGGCGGCGAGTGCGTCGGCCTGGCCCAGATCGTCGGCCAGTGCGGTTCCATGAAGCCGATCGGTCGCAGACCTCGATCCGGGGCCTGTTCCTCGCCGGTGCCGACGCCGGCGCCGCCGGCATGGGCACCCATCAGGCGGCACTGTCGGGCATCGAGGTGGCCCGCGAGGTGCAGCACTGCCTCAACAAGATGTACAAGACCCAGTAGCGCCGGAACGCCCGTCCGGACCGCTGATGCGCTGGTGCCACCCCAGCCCCTCACCTCATGTGACGTGGGTATCCTGCCGGTATGGGGTCGACGACGATCAAGGTGAGCACCGAGACGCGCGATCGGATCCGTGCTTACGGCGGAGAAACCTACGAAGCGACCATCATCGCCGCGCTCGATGCCTTCGACGTGGCGGGGTTCTGGGCCGAGGCGCAGCGGGCGGCGGAGTGGAGGGGTACACGCTCGGCTACCGAGCGAGCCCTTCTCGACGCACGCGAGTCCGAGCTCGACCGGGTGTTCGACGGCATCGACTGATGGACGCTGGTGACATCCACCCGGCGACCTCAACGACGAGGCCCGCCGAACGGTGCTCGTCGCCTCGGCGGGACAGTTCACCCGTTTCAGCCACCGGGTCCTCGTGGCCCCTGAGGTGCACCGGGTGGAGGGAGAGGTGCTTTTCCCGTGGCGGGTCGAGTCTGATGGGTTGGTGTTCGCCGTCGACCTGGTTCGCTCCATCCCGGTGGATCGTCTCCTCGACCGGACCGGGCGTGCCTCTGCAGCCACGATCGAGCGCGTGAGCGCGCCATCCTCCACATCACCAGCTGACGGCCTTCCAGCCCCCATGTCGGTGCTGCCCGGCGAAGCCACCCGCCGAGGGGATCAGCATCGACCACCTCATCGCCGAGCTCGCCGCTAGCCTGCCAGTCGAGGATCCGCTGCCGCTTCATATGCGATGCGAGATATCATCGGCGGGTGGACGACGATGTGTTCGAGCGGTCGCAGGGGCGTTGATCCTCGACGCCCGTACCCGTGCCGGCTTGACCCAAGTTCAGCTGGCTGAACGGGTCGGGACGGTGCAGTCCGCGATCGCTGCCTACGAAGCCGGCACCCGCCAACCGACCGTGCCGACCCTCTACCGGCTCCTCACCGCCGCGGGGTTCGATCTACGAGCCCGGCTCGAGCCCCATGACCCCCACGACGACACCGTCGCAGAGTGGGAAGCATCACTACCTGCCGGGGAGCGCCGACGCCGACGCCGCCAACTCGACCAGAGTCGTCGCCGAGCCCGCCGATGGCAGGCCGAGCTGGAATGAGCGAACCGACCTGCGGGTGGCCACTCGACACCGGTGGCCGCTGCCGCCGACGGGTCAGCGAACCTGGCCGACCCTGCGCGACCCATCGAATCGCTGAGGCCGCCGCCAGAGCCGAAGCGGCCCGCGACGCGCAACACCAGAAGCGGACCCGCCCCGAACCGGTCGCCCCACCCCTCGCCGACCAAGACGCGGCCGCAATGTTCACCGTGCTCGACGACCACGAGGTCCGCTACGTGGTCATCGGCGGACTCGCCGCCGCCATGTGGGGATCAGACCTGCCCCGCACGAGCGACGCCGATATCACCCCCGCCCGCAACCCTGCCAACCTCGACCGACTCGCTGCCGCGCTCATCGACCTCGATGCCCGCCTGCGGGTCCCCGGCGACCCGACGGCATCGCCGTCCCCCTCGACCGCCGCACCTTTGCCCAAGACGTCGTGTGCCTCATCACCCGCCACGGACCCCTCGACATCTCCTTCAACCCCGACGGCACTACCGGCTACGACAGCCTCGCACCCGCAGCGGTCATCCGACCCATCGGCAACCACCCCGGCGTCGCCATCGCCGATCTCGCCGACATCATCCACTCCAAGACGGCCGCCGGACGCGCCAAAGACCTCGCCCAGCTCCCCCGCGCTCCGCCGCCTCCTGACCCGGCTCCGCCCACCCACCTGAGCCTCCAACCACGCTTACCACCAGGTGGGTGAACCGCCCGGGGTTCCCCGGAGGCTTCAGTGGCCCCGGAACTCGGGCCGGCGCTTCTCCACGAAGGCGCTGGTGCCCTCGCGGGCATCGGCGGTGTGGGCGCTCATGGTGGCGGCCACGGCCTCGTAGTCGAGCATCTCGTCGAGGGTAGAGGTGAGCGCCTTGTACACGAAGCGCCGGGCCAGGTCCACGGCCACACTCGGCCCCTGGGCCAGCTCTTTGGCGTAGGCCAGCGCCGCGGCCAGGTCGCCGCCCTCGTCCACCAGCTCGTCGATCAGGCCCTCGGCCAGGCACTCGTCGGATTCGAGGATGCGGCCGGTCTCCACCATCATCAGCGCGGTCGACAGCCGGGTGATACGAGGCAGCAGCCAGGTGATCCCGGTGTCGGGAGCGAAGCCCAGGCGCACCATCGCCGCGCACATCCGGGTGGTGGGGTCCGCGAAGCGACGGTCACAGGCCAGGGCGAAGGACAGCCCGGCGCCCATGACCGGGCCGTGCAGGGCGGCGATGACAGGCTTGTCCACCTCGATGATCGTCTTGGTGAGCTCGGCCACGGGACCGGCGGGGGTCTTGCGCTGGTAGCGCTCCAGGGGTACCTCGGACAGCCCGGGCAGCCCCCGGTCATCCGCGCCGCTCAACCACTCGGCGTCCCCCCCGAGCAGAACCCTCGGCCCGCCCCGGTGAGCACCAGAACCCGCACCTCGTCTCGCTGGCGCAGGTCGCGCAGCAGGTCGACCAGGGCGTGGGCCAGGTCCCAGTTGATGGCGTTGAGGCGTTCGGGCCGGTTGAGGGTGATGATCCCCACCCCCTCGTCGACCTCGAAGAGGTACTCGGCGCTCTCGGTCATGGTGCTCCTCGCTCGTGGAGGGCGGCCACGGTGGCGGCCACCCAGTCGTCGTCGGCCGCCAGGGCCGGGGGGAGGTCCAACAGGACCGTGGAGAACAGGCCGCCACAGCGCTCGGCCAGGCGGTCGGCGAGCTGGTCGCTGGTGGCCACCACCGCCCACTCCTCGAGCATGTCGTCGGTGATGCGGGCCGCCATCTCGGCCCACCGGCCGGCCTTGGACAGCTCGTGCAGCTCGAGGCCGATGTCGGTCCAGCCGTGGTGGTCGAGCACGGCGTGGTAGGTGCGGGTGGAGGCGTAGAAGGCCACGTGCTGGCGTACCGCGGTGCGGGCCTCCTCCAGTTCCTCGTCGGTGTCGCCCACCGCCAGGAACGGGGCGCCGATCAGGTCGAGCGCGTCGAGGTCGCGGCCTCCCGCCGCGGCTCCTTCGGCCAGCGCGGGCGCGACGACCTCGCGGGTGTAGCGGAAGGTGGCGATGGGGTGCAGGCGCAGGCCGTCGCACAGCTCGCCGGCCAGGCGGGCCATGTAGGGGTTCACCGCGGCCAGGTGGATGGGCACGTGGGGGTGTTCGATGGGTCCGGGGTTGAACACCGGGTTCATCAACGTGAACTGGTACTCGTCGCCTTCGAAGCGGGGTCGCTCGCCGGACTGGAAGGCGGCGAACATGGCCTGCACGCATGCCACGTACTCGCGCAGGCGGGGCCCGGGAGGCCGTGTCCAGGTGGCGGCGTAGCGGCGTTGGACGTGGCCCCGCACCTGGGTGCCCAACCCCAGGCGGAAGCGCCCGCCCGAGAGGTGCTGGAGGTCCCAGGCCAGCTGGGCGGTGACCAGGGGGCTTCGGGGGAAGGCGATGGCCACGTTGGTGCCCAGCGCCACCCGCCGGGTGTGCTCGGCGGCGATGGCCAGGGGCAGGAAGGGATCGTGGCCGGCTTCTGGGACGGTCAGGCCGTCGAAGCCGAGGGCCTCGGCCCGCCGGGCGGCGGCGGCCAGAGCCGCGATGCCCCCGGGCCCGCCGTCGTCGCCGGAGCCGCCGGCGAACTGGTCGCTGCGGGGTGCCGCCATCACCGTCTCGACTCGCAACACCACCCGCGCCCTCCTCGGCCGACTAGACAACTGGTCACAGATTACTACCATTTGGTGAGGGAGTCCGCCGGTTTGTAGAGTCTGGGTGTCGACCGAGCCGAGGAGGTGGCCGTGGCTGAAGATCAGGGGGTGTCCGCCCCGCACCCGGCACGCTGGGGGGTGCTGTACCGCAGCTCGGGTCCCTTCTGGGACGCCGTGGCCGAGCACCGGCTGTGCCTCCAACGCTGTGCGGGTTGCCAGCGCTGGCTGGTCCCACCCCGCCCCATGTGCCCGGGCTGCCTGTCCGCCGAATCCGAATGGGTGCCGGTGGCGGGCACGGGCACCATCGCCAGCTGGGTCACCTACGCCACCTCCCCGCACCCCGCCTTTCCCGACGGCCACACCGTGGTCCTGGTCGAACTCGACGAAGGACCCCGGCTGGTGTCCACCGTGGTGGGGATCCCCGCATCCGACCTCGCGGTCGGGATGCCGGTGCGGGTCACCTACGAGGACGTCGAGGACGACTTCACCCTGTTCACCTTCGAGCGGGCTGCCTGAGGCACCCGACCGCCACCGGTCAGTTTGGGAGGAGCCCGTGCAGGAATACCTGGAACGCACGTACCGGTCGGATCGCCGGCCGCCACTTGAGGCCAACACCTTCAAGGACCGCACTGCCATCGTCGGTGTCGGCCAGACCGACTACTCGCGCAACTCGGGGCGTGACGAGCTGGACATGGCCTGTGAGGCCATCAAGGCGGCGGTGGCCGACGCCGGGCTGACCATGGCCGACGTCGACGGCCTGGAGGTCTTCACCCTCGAGCGCACCTCGATGCCCGTGCTGGTGTCGGCGCTGGGCATCCCGAACCTGCGCTTCTCCTCGGCCATCTCCTATGGGGGCGGGGCGTCCTGCGCCAACATCATGCATGCCGCGGCCGCGGTGTCCACCGGCGTGGCCCGCCACGTGGTGTGCTACCGCTCGCTGAACGAGGCCTCCGGGCACCGCTACGGCCGCGGTGACGGCTACGCCACCTACCTGAGCGAAGCCCCCACCCTGCACTACGGCTACACCTTCCCCTTCGGCCTTCTCACCCCCCTGTCGTGGGCGTCCATGTACGCCCGGCGCTGGATGCACGAGTACGACGTCGACCCCGACGACATCGGCTGGTACGCGGTGGTGCTGCGCGAAGCGGCCCGGCGCAACCCGGCCGCCATCTTCCACGACGTGCCCATGACCCACGACGACTACCTCAACTCGCCGATGATCGTCGAACCCCTGCGCCTGTTCGACTGCTGTGTCGACACCGACGGCGCAGCCGCGGTGGTGGTGACCAGCACCGAACGGGCCCGTGACCTGCCCCACCCCCCGGCGGTGATCAAGGCGGCAGCCCAGGCTGCGGCCAACGACTGCGAGATCCAGACCTTCTACAACCGCAAGGTCATCTCGGGCCTGCCCGACACCTGGTACGTCGCCCAGGAGCTCTACCGCCAGGCGGGCTGTGGGCCCGACGACATCGACGTCGCCCAGCTCTACGACCCGTTCAGTCTGGGCGGCATGATCCAACTCGAAGAGCTGGGCATCTGCGAGCGGGGTCAAGGGGCGGCGTTCTGCCGGGGCGGCGACAACATCCGGCCCGGCGGCAAGCTGCCGCTCAACACCTCCGGGGGACTGCTCTCGGAGGCCTACATCCACGGCTACAACCTGATCATCGAGGCGGTCCGCCAGATCCGGGGCACCTCGACCAGCCAGGTCGACGACGTGGAGCTCTCCCTGGTGACCGCCGGTCCCGGGCTGCCCACCAGCGGGATGATCCTCGGGAGGTGACGTGATGGAGTACGTGGCTGGCATCCCCATCCTCAAGGCGTGCCGTGACGACGACAACCGACCCTTCTGGGAGGCCGTCGACCGTCACGAGCTGGTGCTCCAGCGCTGCTCGGCCTGCGAGCGCTACCTGCAACCGCCGCGCCCGATGTGCCCCCAGTGCCACGCCATGGACACCTTGGAGTGGGTGCGGGCCTCGGGCCGGGGCGAGATCTACTCCTATGTCAACTTCACCACCGACCGCATGGCCTACCCGGCCATGAAGGTGCCCTACTCGGTGGTGCTGGTCGAGCTGGAAGAAGGTGTCCGCCTGGTCTCCAACGTGGTCGACCTCGAACCCGACGAGGTTCGCATCGGGATCCCCGTGGAGGTGGTCTTCGAGGACATCGACGATGGCCTCACGCTCTACAAGTTCAAGCAGCGGACCAGCTAGGGGGCTGTGGTCATGGACAGCATCAGAGACGTCACCGCCATCGTCGGGGTGGCCACCACCGACTTCGTGCCCGACTCGGGCCGCACCGAGTACTCGATGGCCTGCGAGGTCATCAAGGCCGCGGTGGACGACGCCGGCCTGGAGCTGGCCGACATCGACGGGTTCACCAAGGACGTGGTCGACGGCATCGACCCCATGTACCTGCAGAAGGCCCTGGGGGTCGACTGCGCGGGCTACCTGAGCGAGTCGTACTGGGGCACGGTGCCGGTGCTCAACGCCGTCACCGCGCTGGCCGCGGGGATCGTGCGTCACGTCGTCTACTACCGGTCGGCGAACAACGGGTCGGGCCGGCGTTCGGGTTCGGACTTCCGGGCGGCGCGCGAGACCAAGGACAACTCGCTGGACATGATCCGCTACGACTTCCACGCCCCCTTCGGCCTGGTCGACCAGGCCGGCCAGGCGGCCATGGGTTTGCGCCGCTACTACAGCGACACCGGAGCCAGGCCCGACCAGGTGGGTTGGGTGCCGGTGGTGTGCAGCGAGCACGCGGCCACCAACCCCCACGCCACGTTCTGCGATGCGCCGATCACCATCGAGGACTACCTGGCGTCGCCGATGGTCGTCGACCCGCTGCGGCGGGCCGATGTCGCCCCCGAGACCGACGGCGCCATCGCCGTGGTGCTCACCACGACCGAGCGGGCCCGTGACCTGGCCCAGCCTCCGGTGGTGGTGGCCGCGGCCGCCCAGGGAAGTGCCACCGAGGGTGAGTGGTACTCGTCCTATGGCCGTGAGCGGTTGTGGGGTCTGCCCGAGATGGAGTGCATGGCCGCCGAGTTGTTCCGGGTGGCCGGCATGGGGCCAGACGACATCGGTGTGGCCCAGCTCGACGACCGGTTCGCGCCGTACGTGCCCTTGCAGTTGGAGGCGTTGGGGTTCTGTGGTCCCGGTGAGGGGGCCGGGTTCTGTGCGGGTGGTGACGCGCTGCGGGTCGGGGGCCGGTTGGCGCTCAACACCAACGGCGGGTTCCTGGGTGAGGGGTTCGCCTACGGGGCCAACGTGATCGAGGCGGTGCGCCAGATCCGGGGCACGGCGGTGAACCAGGTGCCCGGCGCCGAGGTGGTGTTGGTGGCCTCGGGGGCGGGTGGTCCCGCCGACGGGCTGCTCTTGCGCCGGGCCTGAGCGCAGCCGTCCCGGCAGTCCGGGGAGGGCACCAACATCAGGGGGAACGCCGAGGGGAAGTAGGTCGTTGCGGGCTGGTGGTGGTTGCTGTATGGTCCGCGTCGATCAGTGGGCATGTGAAGGGGGTCGTTGGTGATGGTTCGGGTTCGTGTGTGGGTGGTGTTGGGGTTGGTGTGTGCGGTGTTGCCTTTGTCTGTGGGGGGGGTCTGGGTGCGTCACCGGGGGTGAGTGATCCTGCTGCTGCTGCTGCTGCTGATCCTGCTGGTGATGATGGTGGGGTGTGGGGCGGCGATGGTGGTGGGTGGGGGCGGCCTCCGTTGCGGGAGCGTGGGGTGGTGGAGGAGGTGTTGGCTGCTGAGGGTGCTGAGCCGGTGGTCGAGGTGGTGGGGCAGCGTACGGAGTCGTCGAAGACGTTTTCTACTGGGGTGGAGGGCGTGTTTGTGACGGAGGTGTCGGCTGAGCCGTTGCATGTGGTGGACGACGCGACGGGTGGTTGGGTTGATGTGGATGTGTCTGGGGTGGTTGGGGCTGGTGGGGTGGTGGAGACAGCGGCGGCGCCGGTGGTGACCAGGTTGGGGGTGGGTGCCGGTTCGGGTGGGCAGTCGGGGGGTTCTGGTGGTGGTGTGGGGGCGGGTGGTTCGTTGTGGGGGCGGGTCGAGTTCGGTGGGGGCAGGTCGGTGGGGTTCGGGGCGGGGTCGGGCCGGGTTGGGGTGCCGGCCGTGGCGGGTTCGGAGGTGGCTTATCGGGGGGTGTGGGAGGACACTGATGTGGTGTTCGATCTGTTGGCTTCGGGGGTGAAGGAGTCGATCGTGTTGGGGTCGCCGGACGCTCCTCGGGAGTTCGTGTTCCCGTTGTCGTTGGAGGGGGTGGTCGCTGAGGTGGACCCGGTGTGGGGTCATGTGTGGTTCCGGTCGATCGATGATGGTGGGTTGGTGGCTCAGATCCCGAAGGGTTGGATGGTCGACGCCCGGTTCGAGTCGGTTGGTGTCGCCGAGGACGAGGTGTTCTCTGAGGGTGTGTCCTATGAGGTGGTGGGTGACGGGGCGGGTGGGTCGGCGTTGCGGGTCGTGTTGGATTCGGCGTGGTTGGATGAGGAGGGTCGGGTGTGGCCGGTGGTGGTCGATCCCACGTTGGTGGCGGTGGAGGCCGGTGATGACGATACGTATGTGACGCCGTATGTGAGCTCGGATCGTTCGTCGTTGGGTTGGTGGTATTCGGGGTCGTTGGGTGGGTTCCACAACTATCCGTATGTGCATGTGGATACGTCGGGGTTGGCGGGCAAGGTGGTGCATGGCGCGGAGTTCTTGGCGTGGCAGATGGATGGGACGACGTGTGAGGACACGGCGACTCATCTGCATGCGGTGACGGGGTCTTGGGAGGGGTTGAACTTGACGTGGGGGTCCAAGCCGCCGGTGGATCCGGTGCCGGCGGCGACGGCGTATTCGGGGTTGGGTGCTGGGGGTTGTGAGGATGGTGAGTGGGTGGCGTGGGGTGTCACTGATCTGGTGCGGTCCTGGGTGGGTGGGGAGGTCGAGAACCACGGGTTGTCGTTGCGGGCCGACGCGCCGTTGGATCCGGCGAACTGGAAGAAGTTCGCGTCGGGTGACACAACCTTGCCGCCGCATCTGAGTGTGGTGTGGTCCGATCCGGGTGTGGTGGGTGGGCCGTACGCGCCGAGTCAGTTGAGCCCGGCGGGCCGGGTCGATGATCGGTCCCCGACGTTGTCGGCGCGTTACCGGGATCCTGACGGTGATGACGGTCTGGTGGTGTTCGTGATCTCTGATGCGGACACCAACGAGATCTTGGGGTATCCGGCGGGGTCGGTGACTGCGTCGGGTGGGGTGTCGGTGTATGAACCGGGTCCGGGTGAGGAGTTGGTGCCGGGGCGGACGTATCGGATCGAGGCGTGGGGCGTGGACACGGCCGGGGTGTGGTCGTTGGTGGGTGCCGAGGCGGGTGTGTCGGTGGATGAGGTGGCGTTCGTGTCTCCGGCGCCGTCGTCGATGGTGTTCGGTGTTGCCGATGTCGAGGTGGAGGTGGCCTCAGCGGGGGTGTCGGAAGTGAACTTCGTGTTGGACGGCGAGGTGGTCGCGGTTGACACCGACGGGGCCGATGGGTGGGTGTGGTCTTGGGACACGGTGGGTGTGTCTGAGGGTGTGCACGGGTTGCGGGCCGACGCGGTGGTCGGGTCGGGGGTGGTGTCGAGTTCGGTGGTGTGGGTGGTGGTCGACAATCTGGCGGTGTCGGGGTTGGGTGAGGGTCGCTTGTTGTTCGGTGGGGTGGCGGTGGAGGCGTGGTGGCGTCCGTCGGGTGTTGGGACCGCGATGAGTGTGGTGGTCGATGATGGCGGGCCGTTGGCGGGGGTCGATCCTGAACCTGACGGGGTGTGGGCGGCCACGGTGGACACGGTGGGGTTGGTCGAGGGTGACCATGTGGTCCGGGTCGAGTTGGTCGTCGATGGTGTGGTGCGTTCCGAGACGGTGGGGGTGGTGGTCGCCAACGACGCGTCGGCGGTGTCGCGGATGGTGTCGGACTTCGCGGCGGGGGATCTCGACGTCGACTCTTATGCTCGGGGGGTTGCTGGGGCCGTGTTGGCGCCCGACTCCATCACCGATCCCCGCTACTTGTCCGCCCCCTCGATGCTCGACCCCTTGGTGGACGCTGGTCTCGTTTTGAACACTCTGGTGGGCGACGTGTGGGAGGACCTGGCGGCCACGACCCAGTCCGAGCTTCTCGCCCTCTTTTCGGACTTCCCTGATGTGGGGGGTGATCCGGGGGGTCCGCCACCGTCGGGAAGTGAACCTTGGCGTAGCGATGTGGATACTCCCGACGAGTACATGGACGGCTGTGATCCCACGTACCCGACGGAGTGGCGTGCAGTCGAGAAGGCTCACGGGGTGTGGTGTGAGGTCAGGTTCGTCTCGGTGACCGAAGGTGTCCCCGACGTGATCGTCTACTACACGCTGTCCGAGAACGGCGGCATGAGAGGTGGCACAAGTCCATTCCAGGACGTGAAGGCGGACCGGGCGGGCACCTCTGAGTTGCCTGCGGGTCTGGATCACACGGTCCCCCAACACGAAGCCCTCCCTCGTGTTCCCGTGGCCGTGGCTGCGGTCGCCGAATGGGTGTGGCGTTCCCGTAGCGAACTGTATGGCCTGGGGTGGGTCTCTGAGGATCCCGTTGTCGGCGAGTACAACGTGGTTCTTGTGCCCGGTGGCTCGAGCCTCCACCTGGGTTCGGATCCGGACCACGCAGAGTGGATCGAGTTGGGTACCGACATGGCGACGGACTTCGACTCAGGTGCTGATCGACATCGGTTGCCCATCCAGGTCTCTCACGAGGTGGCCCACGGGGTCGTCTCTCCAGGCCGTAGCGGCGAACCGTGCACCATCTTCGGGGGTTGGCCCTTTGGCGGCGTGTTCGACGGGTGCATCGACAACGACCGCAACTCGGCGCCCTGGTACTCGGAGTGGCGAGCCCAGACCCTTGCCTTGGGGATCGTCGAGGACGAGCCAAACGGCCACGACAGCGAACAAGGGTTCCAACTGGTGGTAGCCCGTTTCCTCGACGATCCGGGCCATTTCCTCATGGATCGCTGCCGACCGCGCCTCATCGCGGGGTGGCTCGCTCAATGCGATGAGTCGCGAGTTGGCCTAGAGCGTGCCTACGGCAGCGCGCTGTTCGGCTTGTACCTCGTGGACCAGTTCGGCGACGAGATCCTCCATGAGATCGAAGCCCATTTCCGTGACAACGAGTCGGTGGCGGACGCAATGGAGGATGCGATCGTTGCGGTGGGTGGCAACCCGCGGACTGTGATCGCTGACTTCTGGGTGGCAGCCTACTTGTTGTCTAATCAGGACCAGGTAGTCGCACCCGAGTACAACTTCAGGAGCGTGCACGCAGATGAGTGGCGGACCGAACTAAGACGGAACGACGATAAGGGGCCACGAGAGAATTAGTTGGCCGTTATGGTGTAGTTCCATTGGCCGTGCCAGTCGTGGGGGTGGATGGGGAGGGCTTTGAGCTCGTTGTCGGTGATCTTGATGCCGGTCGGGTAGTAGTTCTGATCGAGTCCGGCTCTGACGGTGAGTCCGGTGCGGGTGGTCGTTGCGGCGATGAGTTGCACGACGACCTCGTGGGAGAGCAGTGGTCGGCCTCGCCAGTTCATGGTGATCTGGGAGAACAGTCGATGTTCGATCTTGTTCCACTTCGAGGTCCCGGGCGGGAAGTGCAACACGGTGATGTCGATCCCGGTCTCGGCGGCGAGGAGGGCGAGCTCGCGTTTGAACAGTCGGCTGCGGTAGCCGTTGGAGCCGCCGGCGTCCGCGGTGATGCACAGTCGGGTGGCGTCGGGGTAGGTGGGCGCACCCATGGTGCGCCACCACCGGCCGATCGTCGCGACCGCGAACTCCGCGGTGTCGTGATCGTCGCCGACCGACACCCACGCGTTGTTCGCGGCGAGGTCATACACCCCGTAGGGGATCGCCTTGCCCACCTCGGGATCGGGGAAGTCATGGACTTCGACGCGCACCGGTTCACCCGAGGGGGCGTACTCGACACCACCGTTGATGTGGTTCCCGACCAGCTCCTTCTTCTTCGTGTCGACCGACACCGCCGGTTGGCCGGCGTCGCAGAACTCGCTGACCACTCGGGCGATGTAGCGGAACTGGCCATCACGATCCGGGTGCTGTTTGCCCTCGACCTGCTTGGAAGGCCGCTGGAGCCGGTAGTCCATGTACCGCAACAACTCAGCCACCGTCGCAGTCGAGATCTCATGCCCCGCCTCGGCGAGCGCGTCGGACAGCTTCTGCAACGACTTGGTCGTCCACCGCAGCGGGCACATCGGGTCGCCCTTGGCTTCGGGCTCCACCAGATCATCCAGATCGGTGAGCACCGTCGGGTCCTTCGACAACACCGACGGCCGCCCCGCCCCCGGACGGCGAACCCGACCCGCCAACGGCTCCCCCGACGCGACCTCGCGCGATCCAGTGTTCACCGTCGAGCGCGACATCCCCGTCGCCCGAGCCACACCTGTCACCCCGCCCCGACCACACGCCTGGGCCAACCCCCCAGCCACCAACCGCCGTTGTCGCTCATCCAGCAACGGACCGACCATGTCCCACATCTCACGCAGACCCGCCTCTCGACAACTCCACCCCGCCAACCTACACCGCGCGACTAAATCAATCGGGGACCCTAACGAACAATCAGGTCGAATGTTCACGGACTGGGACCGTGCCGCTCGTTGGGGTGATGATCACGTCATCTCCCTGAGTCTCTTGGAGGATTGGGTTGACATCGACGACAGCGATGGGTGGTTCGAGTACGACTACGAGTCCGGGATAGAACTGCAGCCTGGCGGCGCGGCCTTCGTGGATGTCCAGATCGCAGGCGGCGAGCTTGTCGAAGGGACGTTGTTGGTTCGCCAGTGGGGGGCTTTCAACGATTTCCACAGCCTGGGAGAGATACCGCATCGAGTCGGTCGAATCATCGTTCACCCTGCCGGGGGAGGTGGTCGGGTTTGCGTTCGTGACGGCGTCGTGCAGGTGTTCAACCTGAACTCGACGAACGGGTGGGAGCGCAGTGTCGAACTGGACCCGGCGTGTCCCAAGGCAACTGTGGTGTGGGTGAACACCGACATCACTCGACAGGTCGGCAGCATTGTCGAGGAGGGGAAGTTGGAGTGGAACTGCCATGACGAGAGAGTCGACGTGTGTTGGAATAGGACGTTATAATAGGACTGCGGGAAGCCATGGTGACCTGTGCATAGAAGTGCAGTGAACTTCGAGGTACCGGGGAGTCTGGCTGACGAGGTCAGCCACCCCCACACCACGTTCCCGAAGAAGCAAAGGGGTAGTCGCGTGCGAACACCCGGGCATCTCACGGCAACCAACGCGGCGCCGAGCAACGCGAGGACGTACTAGAGGGTGGCTCGGAGGGCTCGGCGCAGGCGGGGGTGGGGGCGTGTGGTGGTCGCGTCGTTGCTCGTGGTGGTGTTGGCGTGGTGGTTGGGGGGCGTGACCAGGGCACCCCTTCCGTCGTCGATCGAGTCGAACCGGGTGAAAGTCACCTTCGGCCCTGACCAGCGCGAAGTACGCCTGGTAGCTGATCTGTTCCTGGGCCCCGAAGAGGGCTCTGTCCTGATAGGTCACTGCTTGCCCTGCGCTTTGGATTGGCATTACCACGATCTGGTGTTGCCCGAGGGAGTAGAGCTTGTCGAGCGCCCCGATGAGTTGGACTTCGGTGAGACATATTCGATTTTCGCAGACGACTCGAGCTACGCGAGGGTGCAGCAGGCACTGGTACTGTCGGTGCAAGGTGACCTTGATACGACGGTTGCCGGGGAAGTGTCACTGACCGTGACCGACGATTCCTATCTTGCTAATGCGCCAGTTGGTCCCTTCCCCCGGTATAGCCTGCTCCGGCTGCATGTGAGCGGGTCGGTCAGCTGACCGGCCCCTGAACCACCCGGGGCGAGCCCTGGGGGTCCACCACCTTCGGGGCGGGAGCCTTGGCACGAATCGATCGACGATCCCAGCGAGTACATGGACGGCTGCGATCCGAGGTATCCGACGGAGTGGCGTGAGGTGGACGCCGGTTCGTGGTCGTATTGCGCGGTCACTTCCGTGCATTCGTCGGCTTCGGTCCCTGACGTGACCGTCTACTACACGATGTCTGAGGAGGGAGGGGACCGCTGGGAGAACGAAGGCGACCCGACTGACATGGAGGTCCTGGACGTGAAGGCGGACCGGGCGGGCACTTCTGAGTTGCCTGCGGGTCTGGATCACACGGTCCCCCAGCACGAGGCTTCGCCCCGGGTGCCGGTGGCTGTGGCCGCGGTCGCCGAGTGGGTGTGGCATTCCCCTCTTCGCGGGAGCGCGTGATGGGGACCCCGGTGTGAGGGTCCGCGCGTAGCGGCCATGGGGCCGTCTGGACTGGTTGGTGTTCAAAGCCACCCAGTACCAACGGAGGTTCCCCATGGCCGCGGTTGACAGTATGCGTGTGCGGTTGCACTTGCCCGGGATCCGGGTGCTCGAGGTAGTCGAGGACCTTCCGGAGCGGTTGGTGATAGCGGTCGTTGTCGCGGCGAGCGTGCTGCGTTGCGGGCGGTGCGGTGCCCGTACCCGCCGGGTGCATCAGACCACGAAGGTCAAGGTGCGGGACCTGCCGGTGCTGGGTCGTCCCACGACGCTGGTGTGGCACAAGCGGCGGGTCCGGTGCCGGGCGTGCGGGGCGACCACCACCGAGTCCTACGACGGGTTCCGTGGCCGGCTCACCGCCCGGTTCCGGCGGGCGATCCTCACCGAGGTGGTCGCCTCGACGGTCAACGCGGTGCGCCGCCGGCACGGCCTGTCGTGGTGGCAGGTGATGGAGGTCATCACCGAACAGGTCGCTCACCTTCAACGGCGTCGGGCCCGCCGGGCGGTGCGGGTGCTGTGCATCGACGAGAAGCGTCTCGTGAAAGGCCACGGGCCGTTCTCCACGATCGTCTCCGACGGCGAGCGGGGCTGTGTGATCACCGTGATCGAGGGCCGTTCGGGCGCCACCCTCGAAAGGTGGCTCGCTTCCCAGCCGCGCCGCTGGCGTGCTGGCGTCGAGGTCGTCGTCACCGACATGGCGGTGTGCTGGAGGGAACCGATCGCCCGACTCCTGCCCCGGGCAGCCCATGTCGTGGACCGCTTCCATGTGGTCCGCAACGCCATGAAGGTCCTCACCGCCGCCCGCCGCGCCGCGCAACGACGCGAGGGCCACCACGGCTGGGACCGCCAGGTGTTCGCCGCCCGCTACACGCTCGCCACACGCGCCGACCGGCTCAGCGCCGACCAACACCGCGAGCTCGTCGCCCTCTTCGACACCCACCCCCACCTCGCCGCCGCCTGGGAGCTCACCCAGCGATTCCACCGCGTCTTCGAAGCAGACACCCTCGACGCCGCCCTCGACGCCGTCGACGAGCTCGCCGACGCCATGCTCCGCCTCAACACCGGCTTCGCCGAAGGCGTCCGCTCCCTGACCAACTGGGCCGACCAATGGCAGAACTACCACCGCCACGGCCGCTGGACCACCAACGTCGCCGAAGGCCTCAACACCCGCATCGAAACCCTCGAACGCAAGGCCTACGGGTTTCGCGACCCCATCAACCACGCCACCCGCATCCTCGCCGAATGCCCAGGCCACCACCCCCGACCCCACCCCGCGACTACCCTCACATCCCAACCAGACCAGACAACCCATCACGCGCTGATCGCGATGAGTCTGGCATTCGCGTAGCGAACTCGCCGACCGCGGCTGGGCGCTGCCCCCAGAAGCCGCTGACTACAAGGTGTTCTTGGCTCCTGATGGCAAATCGGAGTATCGGAGGCCTGGTGGTGAAGACCCCGATACGGCCTGGATCTTGCTCGGCGCGGACTGGGCAGTCGCGTACACGGGAGGAGACCCGGAGCTGAAGGTGAGGGAGTCCATCTCCAGTGACTCCCATGGCCTTCCCCTGGTCGTGACCCACGAGGTAGCCCACGGCGTGAAATCGCAACTCCGTTCCGATTCGGCCCCGTGCAAGGATTCTCCTGCCCAGTGGGACCAGCTGAAGGGGCCGTGTTCGAACCGTCACGAGCAGCATGCCTGGCCTTGGTACCAGGAGTGGCGGTCCCACACGTTGGCGGCTCTCATCGTCGAAGACCAACCGAATGCCCACGACACGAGGGCGTGGGATCTCCGTGTGGCGTACTTCTTGGCGGAGCCCGAGGCTCCGCTCGTCGAGGCGTGCCGCCCGAACCTCTTGAGCCAGTTGGCGGGAGAGTGCGGTGAGAGCAGCGACGGGCTCGCTCGCGCGTATGGGAGTGCGTTGTTCGGCCTCTATCTCGATGACCAGTTCGGCCACGAGATCTTCCACGAGATCGAGAGGAGCTTCGTCAGCGGCGAGTCCGCGGCCGACGCGGTCAAAGTGGCTATCGACGGGCGGCCCGGTGTGAACTACGCGACGGTGATCGCCGATTTCTGGGTGGCCGTGTACCTGTTGTCGAACCAGTCGGCGGTCAACCCCCCCGAGTACGCGTTCACCAGCTCTCACACCCACCACTGGCGTGACCGGCTAGGCCAGTTTCGCTCGAACCAGGCCGAGGGTCGGCCGATGCCGCTCTGGGACCGTGCTCAACGCTGGATGGGCAACGCGGGGCCAGGGTATGTGAGCGTGAGCGGGGACCGGTTCATCGACATGAACGGGCCGTTCCATCGCTACTTCGGGGAGGGAGACACCCACGTCACGATCGGGCCGGGTGGTGCGTCCTTCTTCGATGTGACCGCGCGAGAGCAAGGGCTGCTCACTGTCAGCCAGTACGGAGCGGTCCACGGGTCGCATGGGTCTACTCGGGTCGGTCGGATCATCCTGCATCCCTATGACGGCGATGGCCGGGTGTGTGTTCGTGACGGTGAACCCCAGGTGTTCAACCTGAACGAGACCAACGGCTGGCAGCGAAACGTGTATCTCGACTGGCAGTGCCCGCACGCCACGATCGTGTGGGTCAACACGGCTTTCGCTGACGGTCGGCCAGTTCAGTCGGTCGGTGCAACGGTGAGAGGGTAGCGGTCAGGTGGTGGGGAGGGGTGGCTCGAGCCAGGCTTGGCCGGTGTGGGGGTCGTAGCGGAGCCAGCGGTAGCGGCGGTGGGCGGACTGTGCGGTGACGCCGAGCGCGTCGGCGACTTGGACCCAGGTGGCGCGGTGGTGCAAGGCGCGTGCGATCTCTCGTTGGCGGGCACGTTCGGTCTCGTCGAGAGTTGCGGTGTGCTCGACAACGCGCGCGAGGGCGACGTGGCGGTGACGCTCGGACATCGCCCGATCCTAGGCCATCAGCATCTGCTGATGACCTGTGTGTTGTCAGCGTACGCTGATGAGACCACCGGAGTTGGCGGCGTACACCTCAGCCGCGGTCGCCCAACCCAGGCTGCGTCGCGGCATCGTGTTGAGCCGGTCCTCGATCGCTCGGAGATCGGCAGGCGTGTACACGTTGAGGTTGGTGCCTTTGCCGACGTAGCGGCGCAGCAGACCGTTGCCGTTCTCGTTGGTGGGCCGCTGCCAGGGACTGTGAGGTTCCGCGAAGAACACGTTGATGCCACACATGGCGGCCAGGTCGTGGTGGCGGGCCATCTCGCGTCCCTGGTCCCAGGTGAGCGAGCGACGCAACGGCCCGGGGATACGTTCGAGGATCTCTACGAGAGCCGCCAAGGTGGGGTCGGCACCGTGGCCTTCGGGCAGGTCAGCGAGCCAAACGAGGCGGCTCAGCCGGTCGAACACGGTCACGATCGCCGACCGGTTGAACGACCCGATGATCAGGTCGCCTTCGAGATGTCCGACCTCGCTGCGGTCATCAGCTTCGGGTGGCCGCTCGAAGATCAGGTTGAACGACCCCAACGGACCGTCCTTTGCCACCGCGTCCCCTGGGGGACGTCGACGGGTTCGGCATCGGCGACTCCGATGCAGGTGCCGGTGCAGGCCCTTGACCAACCCGGCCTTGCCGTGCGCGTAGATCCCGTTGTAGATCGTCTCGTGGGAGACCGACGCCTCCACCTCGGGGAACACACCCCGAGCCAACTCCTTGGAGATCGTCATCGGCGAGTCCTTCGCTGCCAGCCGAGCCTCGACGTGGTCGGCGAGGACCGGGTCCCGCTGGAAGCACGTCAGACGTGGCCGGCGCCGCTGGTTGGCTGCCCGCGGATCGGCGGCTGCTGCGCTGTAGGCGTCGCGTCCACCGTTGCGTTCGAGCTCACGTGTGACCGTCGAGGGCGGTCGCCCCATCCTGGCAGCGATCGTTCTGGCCGACTGCTCCAACCCCACCCCCATCTCGATCTGAACACGTTCGGACAGAGACAGTGCATCGCCTGGCATGATGGAACCTCAACCGGTCGGGGCTATGGGCTGACCCCGGCATCATGCCGGGTCCGTTGCACCGACCGGTTGATCCCGCCGACAGTCGATCGACGAGGAAGGAAGGTTGGACTGGGTGTGTCTCGACCCCCCGATTTGCACGACGGAGTGAGAGAGTCACGGCGTTGGCGTAGGCGCCTGCTGGTGGCTGTCCTGGTGGCGATCGGCCTGGTGGGCGGCGTGTTGCTTCTCTTGGTCGACCCGCCGCTGCGGCTTCGGGTGGAATCGAACCGGATCCCGTTGGAGATGAACGATCGAGGTGAGCAGACGCTGAGAATCGAAATCACTGGTGGGATATCCTGCGGCGCATACCTGTCAATCAAGTTCTATGATCTGTACTTGGGGGTAGGGGATAGGTTGTTCCTGGACGGCGAGGTGTTGATCGCTCCGCGTAGAGAGTTCGATAGTGATCAAGTGGAAATAGGTATTGAGCAGCAGTTGCGTCGTGATCAGGACGAGTACACCATTCGCCTCTCTACGGAGCCTCGTGACGGCGCTGTCGTTCGTGGGGAGGTGTCAGCCACCATTACGGCACCAGCGCAATACAGCCCGGAGGGTGGCTTTCCCAGGGAGTGCGGGTATTCCGACGAAACCAGGGTGCAGATCAGGACCCAGTGAGCAGTTGTCAGGTTTCTACCCGTGGCGGTCGGATCGGCCTGTGTCGGCCAGTTCTTCCGGGACAACTGCGCTTGTCGTGGGTCACGAGTGGGCGAGCCCTGGGGGTCCGCCGCCTTCGGGGCGGGAGCCTTGGCACGAATCGATCGACGATCCCAGCGAGTACATGGACGGCTGCGATCCGACGTATCCGTCGGAGTGGCGTGAGGTGGACTCCGGTTCGTGGTCGTATTGCGCGGTCACTTTCGTGCATTCGTCGGCTTCGGTCCCTGATGTGACCGTCTACTACACGATGTCTGAGGAGGGAGGGGACCGCTGGGAGAACGAAGGCGACCCGACTGACATGGAGGTCCTGGACGTGAAGGCGGACCGGGCGGGCACTTCTGAGTTGCCTGCGGGTCTGGATCACACGGTCCCCCAGCACGAGGCTTCGCCCCGGGTGCCCGTCGCTGTGGCCGCGGTCGCCGAGTGGGTGTGGCATTCGCGTAGCGAACTCGGTGAGGTTCCACGAAGAACACGTCGATGCCACACATGGCGGCCAGGTCGTGGTGGCGGGCCATCTCGCGTCCCTGGTCCCAGGTGAGCGAGCGACGCAACGGCCCGGGGATACGTTCGAGGATCTCGACGAGAGCCGCCAAGGTACGGCGCCATCGCGGTGGTGCTCACCACGACCGAGCGGGCCCGTGACCTGGCCCAGCCTCCGGTGGTGGTGGCCGCGGCCGCCCAGGGAAGTGCCACCGAGGGCGAGTGGTACTCGTCCTATGGCCGTGAGCGGCTGTGGGGTCTGCCCGAGATGGAGTGCATGGCCGCCGAGTTGTTCCGGGTGGCCGGCATGGGACCCGACGACATCGGTGTGGCCCAGCTCGACGACCGGTTCGCGCCGTACGTGCCCTTGCAGTTGGAGGCGTTGGGGTTCTGTGGTCCCGGTGAGGGGGCCGGGTTCTGTGCGGGTGGTGACGCGCTGCGGGTCGGGGGCCGGTTGGCGCTCAACACCAACGGCGGGTTCCTGGGTGAGGGGTTCGCCTACGGGGCCAACGTGATCGAGGCGGTGCGCCAGATCCGGGGCACGGCGGTCAACCAGGTGCCCGGCGCCGAGGTGGTGTTGGTGGCCTCGGGGGCGGGTGGTCCCGCCGACGGGCTGCTCTTGCGCCGGGCCTGAGCCCAGCCGTCCCGGCAGTCCGAGGAGAAACCTGGGGAGGCGCGGTCAGCCTCTTCCCACGAGGCGCGGCTCGTCGAGAGTGTTGACCTCGCTCAGACCGCCCTGTTGCTGAACGTCAGCGATCTTCTCTGCCGCTCGGCCAGCATCGTGGTGGTCGTCAGCGAGCTCACGCCAATCGAAGCCAGGAGCCTCATACCTGGCAGTGTCCGCGTAGCCGATCCCCACGATGTAGTAGCCGATCTTCTCGCCCTCAGAGTTGGCCACCTCGACAACGGTACCAGCGCGCTTGTGCATCCAGTGTTCGGTGGGTACCCATCCGATCTCATCGGGGCTGAGCTGAACGGCTTGCCAACCCGTCTCGTAGGTGCGGTCCATCGCCTCCCGCAACTCCCTCGCATCCGGGTCGTCTCGGAGCAGTTCCTCCTGAGGGTGACCCTCAATCGATGGGGCAGGCATTGGCGAGCGTGGTTCAAGGCTGACCAACTCGGTCGTGGCGGTCGTGGCTTCGCTCTCGTCATCGGCGCTCGTACCAACCTGGACCGGGGAGGCGCCGCGCGTCGACATGACCACCAACGCCATCACCAACGCCGTCGCCGCGAGCAGGGCAACCCACAAGACCGGTCGTTGGATACTGCGAGCTTGCGCTTCGCTCATTGGACACTCCTCGCGGTGATCCACCGGTCTCACCATGAGTGGCCAGGGCTGGTAAGCGGGAAGAAGTTCTTGTCACCGCATGTGCCGCCGGGCGGGTCGTTGTTGCACGTCGCGGAGTTGTAGCAATCCCCGATGATGCAGGTACCGAACGTCGACATGGTGTAGTAGGTCTTGCCACTCGGGCATGGCCCGTTCGCTGTCTCGGTTATCCGGACGACGGTTGATGCCCAGTCGTCCTCGGCCCAGTCGCAATCGACCCACGTGGCACCGTTGAGATAGCCGAGTTCGTTTTGAACCTCGGAGGTAGCACTGACCGGTGTCGCGTCGCAGTTCGACCCGTCTGACACCCACGAGAAGCCGCGACCAGAGGCAACCGAGGTCGCCGGGTCATGGGTTGAACCCTTGCCGCAGGCGCGGAGATCACCGACGGCCCACCAGTTCCACTTGCTGCTGACGTTCTCCGATGCTGACGAAGGGCCAACAACGCCAATCAGCAACGCGGTGGCGAGGAGAAGCACGACAATCGCTCTGCCTCGTGCTGATCGCTGGCGACAAAGATGCTCCAATCGAGCACTCATGGGTACACGCTAGCATCTTCTAGTGGCAGTGACCACCATGTCGGTGCATCCGGACTCGGTCCTGGAATGAGGCCGTGGCTCCGCTGCCGTCTTCGGCGCCCGTGCCAACCTGGGCCGGGGAACGCCGCTCGTCGACATGACAACCGACGCGATCACCAGTGCCGCCCGCCCTGATACGCGTGCGGCGACGCGCAGCCTCATTGGACCACCCTGGGTATCCCGGAGGCTCCAGAGCTTGGAAACGAGGATGGAGTCATGCCACGAGAGAAGTCACCTGGGAACCCGACCACGCGTCGGTACAACGATGAGGAAAAGGATCAAGTCGACGCCGAGCCAGGGTCGGGTGAGCTAGATCCGGGCCCGCGTCCGCTGACTCTCGTCCACCCCCGCGGACAGCCTCCCCACGAACAGCAGCGACCGTGTTGCGCCGAGCTTGCCTACGCGACGCCCGCCTCATCGAAGCGGGCCCGGATCCCGTCGGGGTCGAGGCCGTAGTCGTCCAGGCGGTAGTCGTGGGTACCGTGCTCCCCTTGGGGGTGGGCGGCCACGTGCGCGGCCCAGGTGGCGTCCAGCCCAGCGGAGCGGGGCAGGCCGAAGTGGTCGTAGATGGCGCCCACCGTGGCCACCGGGTCGGCCACCAGGTCGGTGTAGGCCACGTCGAGGACCCGGGCGGGATCCAGGGCGGCCCGGCTGGCCCGGGCGTGGGCCGTCTTGGCCACCAGGTATGCCAGGGTGGCCTCGCCCAGGGCGTGGCGGTCGACGGAGCGCCCCGCCATGAGCGACTCCATCATCGAGGCGTAGGACCCGACGCACTCCACGGGGTCGCGGTGGGTGATCACCAGGGCGCAGTCGGGGAACAGCTCGGCCAGGATGTCCAGGGCCCACAGGTGCGCCGGTGACTTCAACAACAACCGCTCGCCGGGGCGCTGCCACTGCAACATGCGCAACAGGTCGGCGTAGTAGCGGTAGGCGGGCCGGTGGTCCTGAGCGCGGAACCACGACGCGTAGGGCTCCATGAGCACCTCGATGCCGTACTGGACATCGGCGAAGGTGTGGTTCAACAGGTGCACGCACTCCTCGGGCGTGTCGGCGGTGGTGTGATGGATGGCCTCGAAGCCGGGATGGTGCTCGTACATGGCGGCGATGGCGTCGCGCATGGCCACATAGCGGGGGTCCTCGTCCTTGGGAGGCTTGCCCGGCAGGGGGGAGGGGTGCATGCCCTCCCACAGGGCCATGGGTCGCATGGCGGGGTCGGTGGCCAGCAGGTTCAACAGCGCCGAGGTGCCCGTGCGGGGAAGGCCCGTCAAGTAGACGGGGGCGCCGATGTCCACCGAGCGGATCTCGGGGTGGCGGGCCAGGGCGTCCTCGATGCGCAACCGTTCGGCCAGACGGCCCACCAGGCGTCCGTGCTGGCGGCGCAGACCCCCCTCGTCGAAGCCGTTGGTGCGGTAGGTCTCGGCCAGGAGCGCCAGCCCGGTACCGATGTCACCGGTGCCGAAGTCGTCCAGGCCCGCCACCTGGCGCGCCTCGGCCAGCATGGAATCGACGTCCAGGCAGGCGCTCACGGCTGCCAGCGGGGGTCGACGCCCAGGTCGAGGGGGATCGAGGCCAGGTGCTCGAGGAACCAGTCCAGGGGTTGGGACCGCCACCACTCGACGTCACGGCAGCCGAGATCCTCGGCCACCTCCACCGCCGCCAGGTACCCCGAGGCCAGATGCGTGGCGCCGTAGGGGTGGATCGAGTTGGACAGGTACAGCTGGGGGATGAACGAGCGGGACACGCCCCCCGAGACGATGCCGGGCAGGGGCCGGTTCTCCGCGTACTGCTCGGGGATGGCGCTCCCGCCGATCATGTTGCCCCGGATGGCCGAGGGGTTGTTCATCTCCTGGTGCACCGGGGTCATCACGTGGCGTTCCAGGATCAGGTCGCGCGAGGCCGGGGGCGTGGGCCTCGAAGCGGTCGGTGACGGCGTCGGCCAGCGGCTCGGCCAGCGTCGCCCAGGCGTCCCAGCCCTCCAGGCGCTGGCCCCGCCAGCTACGAGGGCAGGGAGGGACGCTGGTCCACACGTAGGCGGTGTGGCACCCCTCGGGCGCCTGGGTGGGGTCGGCCCGGGTGGGGATGAACCAGCCGCCCATCGGGTCGTCGGGGATGATTCCCCGACCCAGGTCGGCGAAGGCCTGGCCCATCTCGGCGAGCGAGTCACCGCCCATGTAGCCCACCCAGGAACGCTGGATGGAAGGATCGTGGCGGGCCGAGGCGAACTCGGGGTCGCCCTCCAGCGCGTACATGATCGCCAGGAGCTGGGGGTCGTCGTAGCTGAAACGGCGCACCTGGCGGGCCCGCTCGGCACCGATCACCTCGGTGCCCACCAGATCCAGGAACGTGGGCGTCAGCGTCAGGTTGGACACCACCACCTTGGCCCGGATCTCCTCGCCCGCCAGCACCGCGTCGTCGCTGAGGCGGATCCCGCAGGCCCGCCCGTCCTCGACCAGGATCCGCTCGACCGGACAGGTGCCCCACACCTGGCCGCCGTGGGCCACCAGGCAGCGCAGCAGGGCGTGGGTGAGGGCGTGGGATCCGCCCCGGGCGGTGTGCACCGCCATGGGCTGGAGGCCCGACAGGCTGAGCGCCAGGGGACCGAGACGGCGCTGGCTGGGCCACTGGCCGGTGAACTCGCCGAGGGCGGCGGGGGTGGTGCGCACCTCTTCTGACTCGAAGAGCAGGCCGAGCACCTCCAGGCCGGTCATGCGCATCACGTCGTCGCCGCTGACCCCCAGGCCCAGGTGGCGGGCCAGGGCGTCGTCGAAGGCGGCCAGGCCATCGAGCATCGCTGCGGTGGGGGCCCCGAAGAGAAGGTTCCGGCTGAGGTCGAGGGTCTCGTCGAGGTGCCCGGCGAACCAGTTGGCGATCCGGTCCTGCACGGCGGCGTCGTGGGCCGACGCGGCGGCGAGGCTGGCTGTGGTGATCGCCGGGTCGAGGGCCTGCACGATGTTGGTCCCCGAGTCGAAGCTCTTGGCGAACAGCACGTCGGTGCCCCGCAGCTCCAGGCCGAAGCCCTCCAGGTCGAGGTCGGCCATGGCCGGGCTCATGGCCGGCACCAGCCACACGGCGTGGAGGTTGTGCAGGAAGCCGGGCAGGCCCAACTCGAGGGTGTCGCAGTGCGCCCCGCACTGTCCGCGGGCCTCGAACACGCCGACCGAAAGCCCGGCCTTGGCCAGATAGGCGGCGGTGGTGAGGCCGTTGATGCCACCGCCGATCACGGCGACGTCGAGGTCGTGCATGGTGTTCCTTCCGGTCAGCGGCGACGACGCCGCAGTAGGCAGATGGCGGCGACGGCCAGCCCCAGCACCACCACGACGGGCACCAGGCGCTTGCCGATGGGGGCACCGGCGGTGGCCAGCAGGTCGATGGGCTCGGCCTCGCGCGGGGCGGGGCGGGCGGGTGCGGTTGCGCCGGGTGTCGTGGCGGCGGACGACTCGTCGGATGTGCCGGTGGGCGCGCCGCCCGGGGACGTGTCGCCCGGGGACATGTCGCCCGCAGTGGCGCCGCCCGGGCTCGTGGCGTCGAGCCCCGACAGCACGTCGCGCTCGAGGTTGGCGACGAACTCGCCGAGCAACTTGGTGCTCACCTCACCCAGGGCGCGGCCACCGAACTGGGCCACCTTGCCCGAGATGGACAGGTCGGTGCGCAGGCTCACGTGGGTGGCGTGCTCGCCGGCGGGGGCCAGCTCGGCCCGGATGGCCGCCGAAGCGGTGCCCTGGCCCTTGGTGTCGCGCCCGGTGGCCTCGAGCAGCGCGGTGTGGGTGGCGTCGTCCCGGTCGACGATGCGGGCGGTGCCCCTGTACTGGGCGGTGATGGGCCCCACCTTGACCTTCACCGTTCCCTGGTGCTCGTCGCCCTCGACGCCGGTGAGGGTGGCGCCGGGCAGGCAGGGGGCGATCCGCTCGAGGTCGGTCAGCAGCTCCCACGCCTCGGCCAGTGCCACGGGCACCTCGAACTCGTTGGTCAGCTCCATCGGGTCAGCTCCATCGGGTCAGGTCCATCGGGTCAGCTCCATCGGGTCAGCTCCATCAGGTCAGCTCCATCAGGTCAGCTCCATCGGGCCAGGTCTTCCTGGGTGTCGATGTCGACGGGGTCGCCGGGGCACGGTACCGCACCCACCAGGTCGGGCCGGCAGGCCATGAGTGCCCGGGCGCCCTCGTCGCCGGTGGTGGGCAACAGCGCCCACACCGAGCGGTCGAGGCGCACGGGCGGGCAGCGCCGGCCGGCGAAGTCGGCGACGCCGATGGGCGAGCCGGCTTGCGCCACCGCCTGCCAGGCCGCCTCTCCCACGAGGGGCTGGTCGGCCAGGCCCACCACCACGGCGTCGTGTCCCCGCTCGCTGGCGGCGGCGATCCCCACCGCCAGGGAAGTGGCCAGACCCTCGACCCAGCGGGGGTTGGCCAGCACCCTCACCCCGGCGGGCACGAGGTCGGCCAGGTCGTCGGCACCGGTGACGACCAGGGTCTCGTCGAGGCCCGCTCCATGGGCCGCTTCCAGGGCCCAGCACGCCAGTGCGCGACCCCGGAACGGGGCCCGCAGCTTGTTGCCGGCGAAGCGGGTGCCGGCCCCGGCGGCCAGCACCACGGCGGCCACGGTCACGACCCGCTCCCGGCGTGCAGGCTTCCCGTACCGGCGTGCAGGTGGGTGCCGGTTCCGCCTCGCCGGGCCGCCACCATCTCGGCCAGGATGGCCAGGGCGATCTCGGTGGGGGTGCGGGCCCCCAGGTCCAGCCCGATGGGGGCGTGCAGGCGGGCCAGGTCATCCTCGGACACCCCGGCGCGGGTCAGCTCGGCGGCGCGGGTGGCGGCGGTGGCCCGGCTGCCCAGGGCCCCCAGGTAGCCGACCCCGGTGGCCAGCGCGGCCTGCACGGCGGGCACGTCGAAGGGCATGCGGTGGGTGAGCACGCAGACCGCGTCGTTGGGGCCCAGCGCCGGTCGCATCCCGGCCAGCAGTTGCCCGGGGTGAGCGGTGACCACCTCGTCTGCGTCGGGGAACCGGGCAGCGGTGGCGAAGGTGGCTCTCGGGTCGCACACGACGGTCCGGTAGCCGACCGTGGCGGCCAGGCGCACCAGCGCCACGGCGATGGCGTCGACGGCTCCCACCACCACCAGAACCGGTGGGGGCAGGTGCACCTCCACGAAGGCGGTGGTGTCATCCCCGCCGGTGGGGGAGGGGTAGTGGCGCAGACCACTGCGGGCGCTGTCGCCGGCCCCCAACGCTTCGGTGACCTCGGCCCGGACCCGGGCGTCCAGGTCGGCGTCGCCGAGCGAACCTTCCGACGAGCCGTCGGGGTGCACCACCAGGGCGGCCGGCCCACCCCCGCCGATCCGGGTCACGGCGGCCACGGCCTCGCCCGCCTCCAGGGCACCGACCAGGGAAGAGGGTGGAAGGTCGGCGGTCACCAGCACCTGGACCTCACCCCCACAGCTCAACCCCGCCTCCAGGGCCAACTCGTCGCCGTAGGCGAAGGGGGCCACCACGGGCTCACCTCCGGCCAGCACCGCGCCGGTGGCCTGCACGACGGCGGCTTCCACGCAGCCGCCGGTGAGGGAGCCGGCCACCTCGCCGTCGTCGGCCACCGCCATGGTCGTCCCCGGCGGTCGGGGGGCGGATCCGTGGGTGGCCACCACCCGGGCCAGCACGGCACGCCGTCCCGCGGCCCGCCACCGCTCGGCGGTGCGCACGACCTCGGCCAGAGCTGTGGGCTCGCTCACAGGAGGGCAGCTCAGCGGGTTCGGCGGGTGCCGTCAATCGAAGTAGGTCTGCTGGTACTTCTCCATCTCGGGCGTGGGACTCCACCAGCGCTCGACGCCCATGTCGTCGGCCACCTTGTTGGCGGCCAGGTAGCCCGGTCCACCGATGACCAGACCACCGGGGAAGGTGGAGGCCCCGTTCACGTACAGCCCCTCGATCGGGGTGTCGGTTCCCGAGCAGTCCTGGTTGGGACGGAAGCAGCCGAGCTGGATGGGGTTGTAGTCGCCGTGCTTGATCGAGCCCCGCCGCATGTTGGGCAGGCGGATCTCGATGTCCTCGGGGGTCTCGCGGGCGGTCATGATGATGTTGTCGCCGCCCATGTTGGGGGCGACGCGCCGCCACTTGGCCAGCATGGCCTCTTCGATCTCGGGGCCTCGCTCTTCCCAGCCGCCCTCCAGGTCGTAGGGCGCGTGCATCTGGAAGAACGACACCGACTTGCCCGGCACCCTGCTGAGGTGGGGGTCGAAGACGGTCTGGCAGGTGGTGTGGCCCCCGAAGGCGTCGGGGTCGATGCGGCCCGAGGTGACGGCCTCCCAGTGGGCCAGGAGCTGGTCAGTGCTCTCGATGCCCACGATGGTCATGAAGCTCTCACCCACCGTCTTGTCGCGGGTGGCGTAGTCGGGGGCGTCGTGGGTGGCGACGTGGACGGTCGTGTAGCTCCACTTGTCGAGCTCCCAGCCGGCCACGTCCTCCTTCAGGTGGCCGGGCAGGTTCTCGGGGCCGACCAGGTCGAAGAAGGTGGTCTCGGGGTCGAGGCTGGACACCACCACTGGAGCCTTCAGGGTGCGGCCCTCCCACAGCTCGACGCCGGTGACGGCCCCGTCGTGGGTGGTGATCTGGTTGACCTGGGACGAGTCCAGGATCGTGCCCCCGGCCCGGATGAACTCGCGGGCCAGTGCCGATGCCAGCTTGTGGGAGCCTCCCTGGCAGTAGGCCTTGTTCATGCCCCGGTCGAGCAGCAGGGGCACGAAGAAGCCCACGCCGCTCTCGTGGGGGTCGAGGCCCCACATGCATGTGGTGTAGAGGAGCAGGGCGCGGATGCGGTCGTCCTCGAAGCGGTCGGTGATGATCTCATAGGGGCTCTGCTCGCTCAGCTCGAGCAGCTCCTGGCCGACGTCGGTGCGCTCCATGGCCTCGGTCAGGTCGAGGGGGGGCATGGGGGGCAGGTAGGTGGAAGGCGCGATGATCTCTCGGGCCACCTTGCGCCAGGTGCGCATGACCCGCCCGAAGGCCACCGCGTCGTCGGTCGAGAACTTGTGGAACGAGTCGACGGTGTCTTCCAGCATCCGGGTGAGCTGGAGGGTGCGGCCGTCCTCGAAGGTCATGGCCGTCTGGAGGTTGGGCTTGATCCACACCGTGCCGTGGCGGCGCAGGTCGAAGTCGCGCAGCACCGGCATGAAGTCGACCATCATGTGGTAGACGGCGTGGATGTTCGAGTAGTAGCCGGGGAAGAGGATCTCCTCGGTGGCCAGCCCACCGCCGATCTCGTAGCGGCGCTCCACCAGGGCGACCTTGAGGCCCGCTTTGGCCAGGTAGGCGGCGGTGATGAGCCCGTTGGGGCCCGCACCGATGACGATGACGTCCCACTCGCTCTCGATGGGGAACTCGGAGAAGAAGCTCTGGGGATGGGGGCGCCCGACCAGTTCTGCGGCCATGGTGCTGTCCTTCCTTCGGGGTGCCCGCATCGAAGCGGGCGGGACGGGTGGGGGAGATGTGTGCTGGAGAAGCCTGGGCTCTCGTGCTGGGCTCAGGTCGCGGCGGAGCGCTTGCCTTCGGTGGGCAGGTACCAGGGCGAGGCGTACCACCAGTCACCGGGGTCGGCGACCTCGTCCTCGATGAGGATGTGCATCAGGTTGTAGGCCACGGCCATCAGGCACAGCCCGCCGGGGTGGGCAGATGACTGGTGGGCCAGGTAGAGCCCGTCGATGCCGGGCACCCGGTAGCGGGAGAGCTCGGGCAGGGGCCGTTCGTTCCACCACTGGTCGCGGTCGCAGCGGATGCCGTACCAGGAGCCGCCCAGCATGCCCGTGTTGCGCATCTCCTGCTCGTAGGGGGTGTCGGAGATGATGCGGATGAGGTTGTCGTCGTCGAGGTTCTCGACGATGCAACCCAGGCTGGCCCGCATGAACTCGTTCCAGCGCTGCTTCTCGTTCTCGCGGTCCATGGCGTCGAGGCCGTCGACGTTGTACTCGGGCGTGGGGACCATCATCCACAGCGGGCCGTTGATGTGCTGGCCGGGCCGGGTGCACTGGGGGTTGGTGGGGTCGTACAGCGAGGCGGCCACCATGCCCCACATGGCCTCGTCGGGCGACAGGGTGAGGTTCTCCTGGCGGCCCAGCACGTTCTCGACGTTCTTGAAGTAGATCTCGCGGGACTCCATGTTGAAGAAGGCCCCCGTGAAGGCGTCCTTGGGGGCCGGCAGGCGGTACTTCTCGCGGTAGCGGAACTCTTCGCGGGTCAGGTAGTGCGACATGTAGAGGCTGCCGCCCTTGAGGGAGAGGTCCTTGATGCTCTGGAGGAACCCGGCGTCGAGGTGGCGGGGCCCGATCATGTTCAAGAACGTGTGCTTGATGTGGGCTGCGGAGATGACGGCCTTGCGGGCCTTGATCACCTTGGTGCCCCAGGTGGAGTCGTCACGCAGGCGCACACCCACGGCCCGCTCGTTGGAGATGAGGATCTCCTCGACCGGGCAGCAGGTGCGGAACACCGCGCCGTGGGCCGTGGCGCAGCGGTGCAGGGCGTGGTAGTAGCCGTGCATGTTGCCCCGGGCCGCCACCGGCTTGGCGATGGCGGGGGGCATGACGGTGGCCACCGAGCACAGGGCGGGGATGGCCACGCCCTCCATGTGGCCGTGGGCGCCCGAGCTGAGAGCGATGTAGGCCTGGGACACCTTGAAGGGCTCGGTGTCGAGGTACTCGTCCATGAGGTCGAACATGGTCATCTCGAGCAGCTCGCGGGTCCACAGCTCGGGCTCGTACTTCTTGTAGACCTGCATGAAGGGGATCGTGTACTCGTCGAGCTCGACGTCGGGCGGGTGGGGAGGGCACCAGAAGGTGGCCCGCATCAGGTCTCTGAATGCGTCGAGTCCCGACAGCATCAGGCAGATCTTGGCCCAGCCCATCTTGTCGGCCTCGGTGACCTGGGAGAGGCCGTCGCGGGTGAAGATGTAGCGGTCGGTGTCCAGCTCGACCTCGGCGCGAGGGTCCCAGTCCATGCGGAACCCGTACTTCCACAACTCGAGCTGCTCCCAGCCCGGCGCCGACCCGCCGTAGTTGGCGATGGCGTGGGGTTGGATGCGCACGCCTGCCAGAGGTTCGGCGGTCTCCTGGCCGCCACCGCCTTCGGGGCGCTCCTCGAGCACGCACACGCTCAACCCGGACTTGGCCAGGTAGGCGGCGGTGGAGGTGCCGTTGTGACCGGCGCCGATGATGACGACGTCGAAGATCTCTTCCTGGGCCATCGAGCTGCCTTTCGCCGTTCGCGAGGTGACGGGCGCAGCCTACTCCAATATCTCTTTCTGGCAAGCTTTCGCGTCAGAGACCCTGGTCACGCCGACCGGTCAGCGGGCTTTGCCTGCCTCGCTGCCCGCCGTGCTGCCCGCCGTGCTGCCCGCCGTGCTGCCCGCCTCGATACCGGCATCGATGCCCACTTCGATTCCCGCCTCGATGATCCGGACGAGGTGCTCGACGGCATCGTTGATGGCCCGCAGTTCGCGGGCAGGAGTGGGGCGGAGCAGCGAGCGGGTCCGGGCCAGGAAGGCCTCGAAGGCACGCTCCTCCACCTCCATGCCCGCCTCGGTCAGGCGCACCAGAAGGCTGCGGCCGTCATCGGGGTCGGGGACCCGGCTCACCAGCTCGAGGGCCTCGAGGCGCTTGAGCATCTTGGTCATCCCGCCCGACGAACGCTCGAGGGCGGTGGTCAGCTCGGTGGGGGCCAGCTCGTAGGGAGGACCCGTTCGCCGCAACGCCGCCAGGATCTCGTAGTCGCTGGGCATCAACTCGAGGGGCGCCAGGGTGTCGGTCTGGAACGCCTCGATGAGCACGCTGAGGCGGGCCAGGCGGCTGATGAGCAGCAGGTCCTCGGTGTTCTCCGCCTCGGGGTACTCGCGGGCCCAGGCCTCGGAGAAGTCGCTGACCCAACGGGTCTCTTTCACGGGGTGATCACCGGCGCGGACCCTAGCGTGGCCCTGCTAGAGTCGGAACTAGAACGCGTTTCAGTCTTGGACATCGGGAGTGCGACATGCCGGCAGGCGACACGGGCGGTGGGCCAGCACCGCAGACCGACAGGGTGGTCCTGGTCACCGGTGCGGCCTCGGGCATCGGGCGGGCCACCGCCCTGCGCTTCGCTCGCGACGGGCTACGGGTGGCCTGCGTCGACGTCGCCGAAGACGCCCTGGCGGCCACCGTGGCCACCATCGAAGCCGACGGTGGCACCGCGCTCTGCCTACCGGGCGACGTGGGTCTCGAAGAGACCGCGCAGCGCAGCGTGGCCGCCGTGGTGCGGGCCTGGGGCGCCCTGGACGTGCTGGCCAACGTGGCGGGCATCGGGCACTTCTGTCCCAGCGACGAGGAGACCACCGCGGCATGGGACCGGATCGTGGGGGTGAACCTCACCGGTACGTTCTTCATGTGTCGCGAGGCCCTGCCCCACCTCGTGGAGCGCCGGGGTGCCATCGTCAACGTCGCCTCCATCGCCGCGCTGCGGGGCAACGCCTTCGGGGCCGCCTACAGCGCCTCCAAGGGCGGGGTCGTCGCGCTGACCCGCACCCTGGCCTGCGAGTACGCCGCCCGGGGCGTCCGGGTCAACGCGGTATGCCCGGGCGGGGTGCTCACCCCGATCATGGGCAGCTTCGTGCTACCCGACGACGTCGACCCCCAGTTGAGGGCCCGTATCATCCCCCTCACCGGCCAGTTGCTCGAACCCGACGAGATCGCCAACGCCATCGCCTTCCTCTCCTCCGACGACATGCGCTCCACCACCGGCAGCGTGCTCGTCGTCGACGGGGGCACGGTGGCCTGAAGGCCAGAGAGGTCATCAGTGGACCTGTCCGACTCACCCGAAGAAGCTGCATTCCGGGCCACGGCCCGCGCCTTCCTGGACCGCCACGCCCACCAGGCCCCTCCCGACCTCGACCCCAGCGAGGAAACACCCTGGGAGACCAGGCTGGCGACACTCAAGGCCTGGCAGCGCCTGCTCTTCGACGAGGGCTGGGTGGCCATCACCTGGCCGACCGAGTACGGCGGGCGGGGCCTGGGCCCCGTCGAGCAGATCATCTGGAACCAGGAGTGCCTGCGGGCCAAGGTGCCCGCACCCGTGGGAATCGTGGGCATCGGCATGGCCGGGCCCGCCATCATCGGTCACGGCAGCCACGACCAGCAGGCCCGGCACCTGGCCAAGATCTTGAGCGGTGACGAGCTGTGGTGCCAGCTCTTCAGCGAACCCGGAGCCGGCTCCGATCTGGCCACCCTGGCCACCCGGGCCGAACGGGACGGTGACACCTGGGTGGTGAACGGCCAGAAGGTGTGGTCCTCGGGTGCCCACTTCGCCCAGTGGGGGATCCTGGTGGCCCGCACCGACCCGACGGTTCCCAAACATCAGGGGCTCACGTTCTTCCTGGTCGACATGGCCAGTCCCGGGGTGACGGTGCGCCCGCTGCGCCAGATGAACGGCGACACGCACTTCAACGAGGTGTTCCTGGACGGGGTGCGCATCCCCGACGCCAACCGCCTGGGCGAGGTCGGGGAGGGGTGGAAGGTGGTGACCACCACCCTCCTGCACGAGCGCATGACCCTGGGCGGGTCCCTCGGCGTGTTCCACATGGAGGACCTGCTGGCCCTCGCCCGCTCCCACGGGCCTCTCAGCGCCCACCGAGCGCGACCTGCTGGCCCGGGTGTACACCGCGGACCGCTGCCTCGAGCTGTTGAACATGCGGATCCTCTCCAAGCTGTCCGCCGGCGAGATCCCCTCCGCGGAGGGATCGATCGTCAAGCTGGCCATGGTCCGCACCCTCACCGAGGCCGCCGAGGCCGCCTTCTCGTTGCTCGGCCCCGCATCGGTCACCGAAGAGAGCCGCTGGCGCAACCTGTTCCTCATCGCGCCGGGCATCCGGGTGGGCGGGGGCACCGACGAGATGCAGAAGAACATGGCGGCCGAGCGGGTGCTCGGGCTGCCCCGAGAGAACGACGAGAGCCGCCAACTTCCCTGGAACCAGGTGCGGCGCTCCTAGACCGACGGCTCGGAGGTATGAGCATGGAGTTCAGCGTGGCGTTGCCCATGATCGGCGCCGACCACTTCGTGCCCCTGGCCCGGGCATGCGAAGAGGCAGGGTACGGAGCGGTCGCCGTACCCGAGTCGGTGTTCTTCCCCGAGGAGGTCTCCGCCGGCTACCCCTACACCCCCGACGGGTCGCGCTTCTGGCCGCCCGAGACCCCGTTCCTGGATCCCCTGGTGGCCATACCGGCCATGGCCGCGGTCACCACCCGTCTCCGCTTCTACACCAACGTGTTGAAGCTGGCCGTCCGCGAGCCGCTGCTGGTGGCCAAGACGGTCACCTCGGTGGCCGTGCTGTCGGGAAACCGCCTGGGCCTGGGGGTCGGGTTGAGCTGGATCCCCGAGGAGTTCGCCTGGTTGGGCCAGGAGATGCGCACCCGGGGCGCACGCACCGACGAGGCCATCGAGATCCTCCGCCTGGTGGGCACCGGTGAGTTCGTCGACTACCACGGCCGCCACTACGACTTCGGCCGGCTCATGGTGCGCCCCGTTCCGAGCGAACCGGTGCCCATCTACGTGGGCGGGCTCTCCGAGCCGGGTCTGCGCCGGGCCGCGAGGCTGGGCGACGGGTGGATCTCGGTGCTCAACACCGAGGCCGAACTGGCCGAGGTGATCCAGCGCCTCGCCGTGCTGCGCGCCGAGTTGGGCCGGGCCAACGTTCCCTTCGAGATCAAGGCCATCTGCTCCGACGTGTTCGACTACGACGGCTTCCGTCGCCTCGAGGCCATCGGCGTGACCGACGCCATGGTGTGCCCCTGGTACTACTACCCCGGCGATACCGACGACCTCGACCACCAGCGGGCGGGCATCGAGCGTTTCGCCGAAGAGGTGGTGCAGCGGTTCGGCTGAGAAAGATGTCACATCCAACGCGCGCGTGAACATGTCGTAACTACTCTCGGAGGAACCAAACATCCGGGGGCCGTGGCGGGAGGGGCGGCGTGCGTCTTGGGGGATGAGCAGTTGGTCAACGTGACCTTCTACGGCGTACGGGGTTCGACCCCCTGCCCGTCCGACGCGAACCACCGCTACGGGGGCAACACCTCGTGCGTGGGCATCGAGGTCCCCGGCCACGAACCGCTGGGCCTCGACCTGGGCACGGGCCTGCGCTTCTGGGGTGAGCAGCTCCCCACCAACGGTTCCTTCCACGGTCACGTCCTGGTCACCCACATGCACTGGGACCACGTCCAGGGCCTGCCGTTCTTCGTCCCGGTGAACCGGCCCGGTGCCACCCTGGACATCTACGCCCCCGCCGCCGAAGGGCTCACCGCGCTCGAGCACTTCGGGCACTTCATGCGCCCCCCCTACTTCCCCGTGAGCCTGGAGGCGATGGCCGGCGAGATCCGCTTCCACGACCTCTCCGAGGAGGACCGGGCCATCGGCGACGCCAAGGTCAAGTCACGCTTCATCCCCCACATCGGGCCCACCCTGGGCTTCCGGATCGAGGTGGGCGGGGTGTCCGTGGCCTACCTGCCCGACCACCAGCAGCCCCTCGACGGCTCCATGGAGGTGGCCGAGTCGGTGCTCGACCTCTGTGACGGAGTCGACCTGTTGATCCACGACGCCCAGTACACCGCCGAGGAGTGGTCGCTGAAGGCCCATTGGGGTCACTGCTCGATCGACTACGCGCTGCACGTCGGTCGCGAAGCCGGCGTACGCCAGCTCGCACTGTTCCACCACGACCCCGAACACCACGACGCCAAGATCGACCGGATCCTCGACGAGGCGCGCGACACGCGCGCCGGCGGCGTCATAGGCGAGGTCGTGGCCGCCCACGAGGGCCTGACCATCGCCTTCGAGTGATGGCCGGCACAATCTGATGGCCGGCACAGGGATCGAAGCGGCGCGGTTCCGCCAGGTGCTGGGGCATCTCCCCACCGGGGTCACGGTGATCACCGCGGTCGACGAGGGTGTCCCCGTGGGTCTGGCCGTCGGGTCCTTAACCTCGGTCTCCCTCGACCCGCCGCTGGTCCTGTTCTGCGCAGCGCGCACCTCGACGAGCTGGCCCCGGATACGCGCCGCGGGGAGCTTCTGCGTCAACGTGTTGGGCGACGACCAGGAAGACGTGTGCCGGGTGTTCGCGTCCTCTGGCACCGACAAGTTCGCCGGGATGGGCTGGACGCCCACGGCGAGCGGATCTCCCCGTCTGGACGGCGTGCTGGCCTGGTTGGACTGCCAGGTGGTCGACGTGGTGACCGAAGGCGACCACGACGTCGTCGTCGGCCGGGTCCATGACCTGGGTGTGGGACACGAGGGCGGGCCGCTGGTCTTCTTCCGCGGCGGCTACGGCCGCTTCGTGCCCTGAGCGCGTCGCGCCGCCCGGGCGGCACGCCAGCGGTCACGCCACTGGCGCCACAGGCGCAGGGCCAGGGCCAGGGTGAACAGGACGACCACCACCAGCCACAGCCGCGGGTTGAAGGCATAGGCCATGGCAGGCCGAGTGTATGACCCGCCATAGCGGCGGGCTGTGTGCCTGACCCGCCGCAATGGCGGGCTGTGTGCCTGACCCGCCATAGCGGCGGGCTGTGTGCCTGACCCGCCGCAATGGCGGGCCGGGTGCAAGACTCCGGCTCCGTGCCCATCTACTCCCTGGGGGACCTGACCCCCCGAATCCATCCTCTGGCCTACGTCCACCCCGACGCCGTGGTGATCGGCCGGGTCGAGCTGGGAGAAGAGGCCAGCGTGTGGCCCGGTGCCGTGCTGCGGGGTGACGACGGCGCCATCCGGGTGGGGCCGCGCACCTCGGTGCAGGACAACACGGTGGTGCACGCCACCACCACCCTCGACACCGTCATCGGCGCAGACTGCGTGATCGGCCACATGGTCCACCTGGAGGGTTGTGTCGTCGAGGACCACGCACTGGTGGGCAACGCCTCGGTGGTGCTCCACGAGGCCGTGGTGCGCTCACATTCACTGGTCGGATCCAACGCGGTGGTACCCAACGGCTTCGAGGTCCCCTCCGGGGCGATGGCCCTCGGCGTGCCCGCCACGCTGCGGCCGGACCGCGTCACTCCCGGCCAGTTCGACGACCTGGTGGCCATCTACGTCGAGCGCGCCCGCCACTACCGCACCGCTCTGCGTCCCATGACCTGAGCGAGCAGGCCTGAGCGAGCATGACCTGAGCGAGCGATCCGCGGATTCGGTGGTCGGGCCGCTCAGGTGGCGCCCGAAGCCAGCCAGGAGCCGGGGCCGGCCACCAGGCGTGCCACCCAGAACAGCATCACCGCGGCCGACGCCACCCAGACCGCGGAGAGAGGCAGGGGTCGGGGTGCGAGATGGCGGCCCAGGGCACTCCACAGCCAGCGCCCGTAGGCCACCGCCAGCACCACCAGCACGACGGGTAGGAACACGTTGTGGTCGAGAGCCCGGATCGGGTCGCCGTGCAGCAGCGCGGCGGTTCCGCGCAGCAGGCCACAGCCCGGGCAGTCCAGGCCGGTAACCGCTTTGAACGGGCACAGCCCGTAGGAGCCGGTCTGGTTGGGGTCGCGCACTGCCAGCAGGGCGCACGCCCCCAGCGCGGCCGCTCCCACCGCCAGCGGCCCGGTGAGGGTCGGGGACCCCGCAAGACCGGGGGAAGCGCTGGTCTGCACGGCAGCGATGGTACCGCTCTCGGCGCCGCGATGGACTCGCCCTGGGCGCGGCGCCGGTATCGCTATGCCCGCCGTACGCGAGGCCCGCTACGGTGCGCCCATGGACCTGGGGCGTGTCGGAATCTGGACCTTCTACCTCGACCAGTTGCCCGCCGTCGCCGCGCAGGAGGCGGCCCGCGAGCTCGAGGAGATGGGCTACGGCGCGGTGTGGCTTCCCGAGACCTTCACCCGCGAGGCCATGACCAACGCCGGGTTGTTGCTGGCGGGAACCTCCCGGCTGGCGGTGGCCACCGGGATCGCCAGCATTTGGGCCCGGACGGCCCCGGCGACCGCCGCGGCGCGCGCCACCCTGGACGAGGCCTACCCCGGGCGTTTCGTGCTCGGCCTCGGCGTGAGCCACCAGCCGATGGTCGAAGGGGTCCACCACCAGACCTACGCCCGGCCACGGGCGGCGATGGCCGCCTACCTCCAGGCCATGGACGAAGCCCTGGTGCTGGTACCCCAGCCGAGCCAGCCTGGCCGGCGTGTGTTGGCTGCCTTGGGCCCGCGGATGCTGGCCCTGGCCGCGCGGGCTGCCGACGGCGCCCACCCCTACAACGCCACCCCCGAGCACACCGCCGAGGCCCGCGAGGTTCTGGGTGCCGGCAAGTTGTTGTGTCCTGAACAGGCCGTGGTCCTCGACAGCGATCCTTCCTCGGCGCGGGCCGCGGCACGTGCCCACCTGTCCCTCTACCTGGGTCTACCCAACTACGCGGGCAACTGGCGTCGCCTCGGATTCGGTGACGACGACCTAGCCGACGGGGGCAGCGACCGCCTGGTCGACTCCATCGTCGCCTGGGGTGACGTCGATTCGGTGCGCGATCGGGTGATGGCCCACCTCGATGCCGGCGCCGACCATGTGGCCGTCCAGGTGGTGATGCCGGCGATCACCGACGATCCTCGGCCGGTGTGGCGCGAGCTGGCGCCCGCGCTGCTGGCGTAGGGGGCTGCCATCAGCGACGGTGCATCCCCGGGGTGGGGACTGATTGGGGGAACGCTGCGCCGCCAGTGGTGGGGGATCACCATCGGGGTGGCGGTGGGCCTGTGCTGGACGGCAGCCAAGGTGGCGGCGCCGCGGCTGGTGGGACTTGCCATCGACAACGGCATCGAGGCACGCGACCAGGATGCCGTGCTGGCGTGGGCGGCCGCCATCGCCGTCACAGCGGTGGTGGCTGCGACCTTCACCGGTCTTCGCCGGTGGTGGGCGTTCCGCGAGTCGCGCTGGGCCGAAGCCCAGTTGCGGGACCGGATGTTCGCCCACATCCAGCGCCTGCACTTCGCCTTCCACGACCGGACCCAGACCGGCGAGCTGATGAGCCGGGCCAACACCGATCTCCAGCAGATCCAGAACTTCGTGGTTCTCATCCCGCTCACCATCTCCAACGCGGTGACGGTGCTGGCCGTGACCGTGATCCTGGTCCGCATCGACCCGTTCCTGACCCTGCTGGCCCTGGGCGTCGCTTCCCCTGCTCAACGTAGCCGGCAAGCGGTTCTCCACACGCCTGCATCCCGAAGTGATGGCCATCCAGGCCGAGTCGGCCCAGCTGGCCAGCGGTCGTGGAGGAGACCGTCTCGGGCATCCGGGTGGTGAAGGGCTTCGGGGCCGAGGACTTCCAGGCCGCGCCGGTTGGCCGTCGAGGCCGACGACGTCTACGACGCCTCGATGCGTGCCGCGCCGGGTGCGCTCGCGCTACTTCCCGCCGATGGAGCTGTTGCCCAACGTGGGGCTGATCCTGGTGCTGGCCTACGGCGGCCACCAGGTCATCGACGGGACGCTCACCTTGGGCGACCTGGTGGCCTTCAACGTCTACGTGGCACTGCTGATCTGGCCGCTGCGGATGCTGGGCATGATCATCGCCCAGTCCCAGCGGGCGGCCGCCTCGGCAGAGCGGGTCGCCGAGATCCTCGGCGACCGCGCCCGACATCGCCGATCCCCGCCATCCCCAGCCGCTGCCGTCGCTCCGCCCCGGCGGGGTCGGGTCCGCTTCCGTGGAGTGTCCTTCGCCTACGCGCCGTCGGGCCCCGCCGGTGCTGGACGACGTCGACCTCGAGATCGCCCGCCGGCGAGGCCGTGGCCCTGGTGGGAGCCACCGGCTGCGGAAAGACCACCGTGGCCCGCCTGCTGCCCCGCTTCTACGACGTCGACCGGGGGAGCGGTCAGCATCGACGGCGTGGACGTGCGCCAGGTGCCCCTCACCGAGCTGCGCCGCGCCGTGGGGATCGTCTTCGAGGAGACGTTCCTGTTCGCCGACAGCGTGGCCGCCAACATCGCATTCGCCGACCCCGCCGCACCGGTCGAACAGGTCACACGGGCCGCCCGCCTGGCCGGGGTGGACGAGTTCGTCGACTTCGCTTCCCGACGGCTACGACACCGAGCTGGGCGAGCGAGGGTTCTCGTTGTCGGGCGGCCAGCGCCAGCGCATCGCCATCGCCCGGGCCATCCTGGCCGATCCCGCGGGTGCTCATCCTCGACGACGCCACCACCGCGGTCGACCCCACCAAGGAGCACGAGATCCGCGCCGCTCTGGGCGAGGTGATGGCGGGGCGCACCACCCTGGTGATCGCCCACCGGCCGGCCACCATCGCACTGGCGGACCGGGTGCTGCTCCTCGACGGCGGTCGGGTGGTGGCCGAGGGCACACACGACGCGCTGCTCGACAGCGAGCCCCGTTATCGCCAGGTGCTGGCTGCCGCCGAGACGCCCGCCGCCGGGGACGAGGCCGCCTCCGAGGGGGTCGTCTGAGATGTGGGGTGGCCATGCGGTCGACGAAGCCGACCAGCTCACCCGGGCCCAGGCCAGGTCGTTGCTGCGGCGGGCCGGGCGCGAGCTGGGTCCCTACCGTCGCGACCTGACCCTGGCCCTGTCCATGGCCGTGCTGTGGACCCTGACCATCTTGGCCGGCCCGCTCCTCGTGCGCTACGCCATCGACGAGGGCATCAGCCAGGGCCACACCGGTCGCCCTGAACATCGCGGTGGCCGGCTACGTCGTGGCCGCCGCGGCGGGCTACCTGGTGTTCAGGGTGCAGATCATGGCCCTGGCCCGTGCCGGCGAGGGGTTCCTGCGGGACCTGCGCCGGCGGGTGTTCGATCACCTGCTGCGACTGTCGATGCCGTTCTACGACCGTGAGAAGGCGGGGGTGCTGGTGTCGCGCATGACCTCCGACATCGACAGCCTGGCCGAGCTGGTCCAGATGGGCCTGCTCATGTTCGTCGTCAGCGCCCTGATCCTGGTCGTGTCGATCGTGGTGTTGGCCTTGGTGTCCTGGCAGCTCCTGGCTGTGGTGGCCGTGGCCATCCCCCCTGTCGTGGTCTGCCAGCATCAAGTTCCAGCGGGACTCCAACCGGGCCTACCTGAGCGTGCGCGATCGCATAGCGGGGACGCTCTCGTCGATGCAGGAGGGCTTCGCCGGGGTCCGGGTCGTGCAGGCCTTCGCCCGCGAGGACGTCGAGGTCGACCGGTTCCGTGGTCACAACCGCGGTCTGTACGACGCCCACATGCGTTCGGTCTGGGTGCAGGCCTGGTACCTGCCGGTGATCGAGTTGGCCGGGTTGGGCACCACCGCCCTGGTGGTCGGCGTGGGGGGTTGGCTGACCATCGAAGGCGTGGTCACCGTGGGCACGGTCGCCTTCTTCGTGCTGACCCTGGGGAACCTGTTCGAGCCCATCAACCAGCTGAGCCAGCTCTTCAACATGGTCCAGTCGGCCGGGGCCGGTCTGGCCAAGCTCTTCGGCCTGCTGGACACGCCCGTCGATCTTCCCGAACGCCCCGGCGCAGTCGACTTGCCGGCCGAGGGCGCGGTGGAGGTGCAGGGCGTCGACTTCGCCTACGGCGACGGGACCCAGGTGCTTTCAGCGGTCGACCTGCGGGTCGCCCCCGGTGAGAAGCTGGCGCTCGTCGGTCCCACCGGAGCCGGCAAGTCGACGTTGGCCAAGCTCGTCGCCCGCCTCTATGACCCGACCGCGGGGTGTGTGCGCTTCGGGGGAGTCGACCTGAGGGATGCCACGAACCGGTCGTTGCGGGAGAGGATCGTGGTCGTCCCCCAGGAGGGCTTCTTGTTCAACGCCAGCGTGCGGGACAACGTGCGGGTGGCCCGGGGTGATGCCTCTGACGCCGATGTCGAGCGGGCCCTGGACGCCCTCGGGGTCAGGGACCGCTTCGAGGCGCTGCCCGAGGGCCTGGACACCGAGGTCCACGAGCGGGGCGCACGCCTGAGCGCAGGCGAGAAGCAGCTGGTGTCCCTGGCCCGGGCCGCGCTGGTCGACCCGGCGGTACTCGTGCTCGACGAGGCCACCTCGAGCCTCGACCCGGGCACCGAGGTGGTGGTCGAGCAGGCCCTCACCCGGCTGATGGAAGGCCGCACCGTGGTGGTCATCGCCCACCGACTGTCCACCGCCGCGCGGGCGGACCGGGTGGGCGTGGTGGAAGGGGGTCGCCTGGTGGAACTGGGGGCCCACCAGGACCTGGTCGAGCGGGACGGTGCCTACACGCGCCTCTACCAGTCGTGGGCGGGGGGCCTGGCCGCCTCCTAGGTGGCTGGGCGGCTTCCCGGGCTCGGTTCGCGATCTGATCGTCGATCGGCGGTCGGGTGCGGGCGCTGGGTGGCCCGCGGGGTTTCGTGCGCAGGAATCGACCGTTTCGGTGCGGTGGTGCGCCACAAAGGGGCGGTCGGCGCCGGGCGCTGGGTGTCCGGGGGGTTTGGTGCGCAGGAATCGACCGTTTCGGTGCGGTGGTGCGCACCAAGTCGGCGTTGGGGGGATGCGGCACCTAGGCGTCGGGGTTGCGCAGGTCGATCGATCCGTCGACCGGATACACCCGGGTCAGGTACCGGTCGAGTTCGGGGATGGGTAGCGGGCGGGCGAAGAAGAACCCCTGGGCGGTCTCGCAACCCAGGGCCCGCAGTCCGGCAAGCTGCTCGGGTGTCTCCACCCCCTCGGCCACGCAGCTCAGCCCCAGGCTCCGGGCCAGCGAAAGCACCACGGCGGCGATCTCGGTACCGTCGGGTCGGGAGTCGAGCCCCTCGACGAAGGACCGGTCCACCTTCAAGACGTCGACGGGGAACCGGCCCAGGTACGCCAGGGACGAGTAGCCGGTCCCGAAGTCGTCGATGGCTAGCTCAACGCCGATGGCCTTGAGCTCTTCCAGGACGGTCACCGAGCTGGGCGCGTCCTCCATGAGCACGCTCTCGGTCACCTCCAGGCAGAGCCGGTCGGCCTCGATGAGTGACTGGTCCAGCACGCCCTTGACGAGTCGAGGCAGATTCGACGAGCTGAGTTGGCGAGCAGAGAGGTTCACGTGGACCTTGGGCGCCCGGGTGCCCAGCTCGACCTGCCAGCGTCGGGCCTGGTCACAGGCCCGACTGAGGACCGACAGGCCCAGCCCGACGATGAGCCCCGTCTCCTCGGCGAGCGCGATGAAGGCGGAGGGGGGCAGCATGCCCCGTGTGGGGTGGTTCCAGCGGGCAAGGGCCTCGACGCCTTCGACCCGGCCGGTGGTCAGGTTGACGATGGGCTGGTAGTACACGGCGATCTCGCTGTGCTCGACGGCCCGTTCCAGGTCGTCGGCCAGCTCGAGGCGCCGGATGGTGCGCCGGCGCATGTCGTCGTCGAAGATCTCGTGGCGGGCCCGACCCCGGTCCTTGGCGCGGTACATGGCGGCGTCGGCGTCACGCAGCAGGGCTTCGGGATGGGCCCGCAGGTCGGTACCGAGGGCAATGCCCACGCTGGCGGTGACCCGGATGCGGTTGCCGGCGATGTCGAAGGGGTGGGACTCGAGAGCCGAAGTCATCCGTTGGGTGAGAGTCACTGCCTGGTGCTCGTCGCGTACCTCCTCGCACAGCACCACGAACTCGTCGCCACCGAGGCGGGCCACGGTGTCGCTGGGTCGCAGCACCCCTTGGATCCTTCCGGCGACCTCCACCAGCAGGGCATCGCCCACCTCGTGGCCGAGCGTGTCGTTCACGGTCTTGAAGCGGTCCAGGTCCAGGAACAGAAGTGCGGTCAGGCCAACGGTGCGATCCTGGCGATGTAGGGCGTGGTCGATGAGCTGGAGCAGCAGCGACCGGTTCGGGAGGTTGGTCAGTGGGTCGTGGGTGGCCTGGTGGGCAAGTTCGCGTTCGTGGCGGCGCTGGTCGGTGACGTCACGGCCGACGAAGGAGATCTGACGGATCGCTCCCCGGTCGTCGTGGTCGGCGGAAACCGAGACCAGGACGTGTATCAGCTGCCTGTCCGCCTGAAGCATGTCCAACTCGCCCTGCCAGGTGCGCCCCATCTCCACGGCCACCGCGATGTCGGCTTCCCAGAGGCGGGCGGCCTCGGCGGTGAACAGCGAGCGGACGTCGACGTCGGCCAGGTCCCGTCCGGCATGACCAAGGTGCTCCCGGGCGGCACGGTTGAGGTAGCGCAGCCGGCTCGAGCGGGGATCGACGGTGCCCACGATGTCGGAGGTCGACTCGACGATCCGGGCCAGGCTGTCGGCCCACTCCTGGGCGGCCCGGCGCTCGTCCACGTCTTCCACGAAGGCGTGGATGTGGGAGGGGCGCCCGGTCTCGTCGCGCAGGAGACTGATGGGCCCACGCACCCAAAGGGTCGACCCGTCTGCCCGTATCGCCCGGTACTCGGCCTGGAAGGAGTCGGTCTCGCCGGCCAGCAGTGCCTCGAGGCCCTGGCCCAGAGGGTGCAGATCTTCAGCGTGGATGCGATGCCACGGCCGCTCACCCGACAGATCGGCAGGCGGCACCCCGATGATCTCGGCGTAGGCCTCGTTGCACTGGAGCACCCTGCCCTCCATGTCGGCCAGCAGCTGGCCGATCGGCGCGTGCTGGACCAGTGCCCGGTACTGGGCCTCGCTCTCGCGTAGGGCGTCCACGGCCTGCTTGTGCTCGGTGATGTCCCGCAGCGACACCACCGCCCCGAAGCGACCGTCGGGTCGCTGGTAGGGGTGGATGTCCATGCTCAACCACTGGGTGACTCCCTGGGGGCTCTCCACCCCGAGGACGATGTCGGAGAAGGCCCGGCCGCTGCGCAGGGTCTCCGCTGTCGGGAGCTGGTCGAGCTGTAGGGGCTGGTGGTGCTCGTCCACGAAGCGCAACCGGGCCAGCCGGTCCATCCGACCGCTGGGCGAGCGACCCAGGTCGACCTCCTCGACGCCCAGGATCGACCAGGCGCTGGGGTTGAGGGCCTCGAGGCGGCCGCTGGGATCCAGGATGAGCACACCCTCGTGCAGGCTGTCGACGACCACCCGGTGGCGTTCCTCGCTCTCGGCCAGCGCCTCCAGGACCCTCCGGCGCTCGGTCACGTCGAAGGTAACCGCCTGGTAGCCGATCAGGGCGCCTGCCGCGTCCCACACGGGCGAGGCGCCTCCCAGGGCCCACACCGTCGTGCCGTCGGGTCGTCGGAAGCGCACCTCGTCCTCGACGAAGTCACCCCCGTCGGCCAGGGTCCGCCAGGCGGTGACGAGCCGCTGGCGGTCGCGGGGATCCACCAGGTCGACCAGCGGCGCGGCCTCGATGTCTCCAGGGCTGGCCTGTACCAGGCCCGCGAAGCCCTCGTTGACCGCCCTGATGAGCCCGTCGAGCCCGACCACAACATGGCCCACACGGCGCGAGCTGAGGGCACCGGCCGGCACGCTGGTCGCCACCTCATCGAGGGCGACTGACCGCGACAGGTCGATGAGTGCGGTGACGAACCCGGTGACCTGGCCGTCTGGGCTCACGAGGGGTTGCGTTCGGGCCTGGAGGGTGCGGTAGCTGCCCTCGGGGCGGAGCAGCCGGGTGAGGGAGTTGTAGGGCTCTGCGCTCTCGATCGCTGTGCGCCACGCGGCCAGCATCGCCTCGCGGTCGGCGGGGTGGGTGAGCTCGTACAGGCGGACCCGGTCGATGGGGACGGGGTCGGTGACGCCGGTGAGGTGGCGCCACCAGTCGTTGACGTGCACGCCGCTGCCGTCGACGTCGAACTCGACTATGGCCACCCCGGCGTGGTCCACCAACTCGCCCAGGCGGGCCACGGCCTCGGGGCTGAGCCGATCACCCACCGTCATCTTCTAACCCTAGCGCCGGCGTCGAGGGCGTCACCCGGGGCCGGCCGTGGAAACCACCCGTCGAGTTGTTACTATCCGCGTAGGAGAAATTCCTCACCCCTGGAGGCCACCAGTCATGACCGACACCCAGGACCTGGCCGTCGACCTGTCCCGCTACAAGCTGGGCTGGAGCGACGCGGAGGACTACGTATTCAAGCCCAAGCGAGGGCTCGACGAGGACATCATCCAGGAGATGTCCTGGATGAAGGGTGAGCCGCGCTGGATGCTCGACCTGCGTCTCAAGTCACTACGCCACTTCGAGAAGCGACCCATGCCCCGCTGGGGTGGCGACCTCTCCCAGGTCTTCTTCGACGACATCTACTACTACATCAAGCCCACCGAGGGGCAGGTGGACGCCTGGGAGGAGTTGCCGGACTCGGTCAAGGCCACCTACGAGAAGCTGGGCATCCCCGAAGCGGAGCGCAAGTACCTGGCCGGTGTCACCGCCCAGTACGAGAGCGAGGTCGTCTACCACCGCAACCGCGAGGACCTCGAGGCCCAGGGCGTGATCTTCACCGACATGGACACCGCGCTCCGGGAGCATCCCGAGATCGTCAAGGCCTACTTCGGCACCGTCATCCCCCGCAACGACAACAAGTTCGCCGCGCTGAACACCTCAGTGTGGAGCGGGGGCTCTTTCATCTACGTGCCACCCGGGGTCGAGGTCTCCATGCCCCTCCAGGCGTACTTCCGAATCAACGCCGAGAACATGGGCCAGTTCGAGCGCACCCTGATCATCGCCGACGAGGGCTCCCAGGTGCACTACATCGAGGGCTGCTCGGCGCCGGTCTACACGTCGGACTCGTTGCACTCGGCGGTGGTCGAGATCGTCGTCAAACCCCACGCCCGGGTCACCTACACCACGATCCAGAACTGGTCGCCCAACGTCTTCAACCTGGTGACCAAGCGGGCCCGGGTCGAAGAGGCGGGCCACATGGAGTGGATCGACGGCAACATCGGCTCCCGCCTCACCATGAAGTACCCGGCCGTCTACATGGTGGGGCCCAAGGCTTCCGGTGAGGTGCTGTCGGTGGCCTACGCCGGAGCGGGCCAGCACCAGGACGCGGGCGCCAAGATGGTCCATGCTGCCCCCGAGACCACCTCCAAGATCGTCTCCAAGTCGATATCCAAGGACGGGGGCAGAACCAGCTACCGGGGTCTGGTCCGCGTGGAGGAGGGTGCGCACGGATGCAAGAGCCATGTTCAGTGCGATGCGCTGATCCTCGACCCCGACAGCATCTCGGACACGTTCCCCTCGATGGAGGTGGGCTCCCGCGACGCAGTGATCGGCCACGAGGCGACGGTGTCCAAGGTGGCCGACGAGCAGCTGTTCTACCTGCGCAGCCGCGGACTGACCGAGGAACAGGCCGTGGGCATGATCGTGAACGGCTTCATCGAGCCGGTGACGCGGACCCTGCCCATGGAGTACGCCGTGGAGTGGAGCCGCCTGATCGAGTTGCAGATGGAGGGCTCGGTCGGCTGAGGTCCCGGGCGCGTCGGCGGTCTACACTCGCGGGGTCGATCCCGAGCGAGGGAGGCGAGAGCCATGACCGAACAGGATCAGCCAGAGACCCCGCTGGGACATCAGAGCCAGGGTGAGCGCCGGGCTGCCGAGACGGTGGCGCTGGGTCGTGAAGAGCTTCAGCGGATGCGTGAGGGGGCCGCCAACCAGGAGCAGCTGCCCGCGTGTCCTGCCCCGCCTCCTGCCCCGCCTCCGCAAACAGCCCCCCCGCCGCCTTCGGCTACGAACGCAGCTCCGTCTCCCGCCCGGCCACCGGCCCCAGCGAAGGAGGCTTCGGCATCCAACCGGCAGCTGATCCTGGTGGTTGCCGTGGTGGCGGTCGTCGCCTTGCTCATGGTCGTGGCCCTGGTGGCCTGAGGAGGAGTCGTGAGCCACATCTACCGCCTCCAGATCGACGAGCCAGGTCACCCCAGCAGGGTGACCACGGTGTCCGATCCCACCGAGATCGGCCGCGACTGCGCCGGGATCCTGATCGATGACCCCACCGCCTCGCGCCGCCACGTCCGGGTCGAGCCGATGGACGAGGGCCTGGTCCTGTACGACCTCGACAGCTCCAACGGCACCATCGCCGGGGGCGAGGCCGTGACCGAGCCCTTGATCCTGTCGCCGGGTGCCTGGTTCCAGATCGGTGAGACCCGCATCGTCGTCCACGAAGGAAAGGTGGGTGAGGGCCAGCAGTCTGCCCAGACCGCCGACCTCGTCGTGGGCGGCCGCGTGTCGGGCGGACGCCGTGGTCTGCAACAGGCGGCCTCCCACACGGCTCGTCCGGGTGGATCGGTCCGCCGCCCGCCACGCTCCTGATCCCAGTGTCGACCGGGGTTGTGGGATCTCAGGGTTGTTGGAGCTCAGGGTTGTTGGATCTCAGGGTGCGGGCAGGGTCGAGCGTCCGTCGGTTCCCCACCAGCTGGCGGTGAGGGTCATGCCCGGCACCGAGGAGCGGGGTAGCAACTGCTCGTAGGTGCGGCGGTACCCGGTGTGCGCGATGCGCCAGCTCCGGTCATCCTGGCGCCGGTAGCGGTCTTCGTAGAAGGCGGCACCGTGCACGATCACATCGTGCTCGCCCACGACGACGACATCTTCGAGAGCCCACACCCCGGTGGCCTCGTCGGAGCCCACCAGGTCTATCTCGGGGTGGTGGCAACGGTGCGAGGAGAGCAGGTCCTCACCTCCCATGGCCCGTCGCAGGAAGGCCATGATCTCGTCTCGGCCTGACAGGGTGATGGCGCCCCCACCGTAGGAGGCGGTGGCATCCTCGGTGAGGCAGTCACCCAACTCGTCCCAGCACTTCTGGTCGAGGCAGCGGAGGTAGCGGTACTTGAGACGGGCGATGGCCTCGCGCTCGAGGAGCGCTGTCAGCTCGTCGGGTAGATCCTGGTGGGTCACGGGCACTCCCCGGGGCCGGTCGGCTGGGTTCGTGTGGGTTCGGGGGCCCATCGTGGCACGATGTCCCCATGCCCATGCGCCAGGACTGCCTGCACTTCGAGAGCCGCAGCTATCCCAACGGCGAGACCGTCCGCAAGTGCGACCTCGACCTGGCGCCCGAGGCCCCCTGGCGCTGCCCGGAGGAGTGCCCCTCCTACACGCGCCGCCGGGTGGACGTCGCCTGGCAGGTCGGCACGCTGGTCACCCCCCGCACCCCCGACGAGCCCGAAGGTGAAGGGATCGCCGAGTTGCTCGACGCGGCGGAGGACATCGTGAACGAGGCGGGTCCCCGGATCATGGCCGAGGTCCAATCGGAACGAGAACGTTCGGGGGGATGGCTGGGCCGGTTGCGCCGGCGGCTGCGACGGCGCGGAGGCACATGAAGGGTCGGTGTCCCCCCGGTGTCCCCCCGGTGTATGCCCGGCTGTGCCGCCGTGACGATTCGGCCCGATCCCGGTCAGAGGTTTGACTCCGGTGGGTGACGTGGTGAGGCTGCCGGGCATGGTTTCCGAGACCGGCAAACCGGTGGCGCTGTTCCTCTGCGTCCACAACGCCGGGCGCTCCCAGATGGCGCTGGGCTGGTTCAACCACCTCGCCGGTGACGACGCGGTCGCCTGGTCGGGCGGGTCAGAGCCGGGCGCCGAGGTGAACCCGTCGGCGGTGGCCGCCATGGCCGAGGTGGGCATCGACATCGCCACCGAGTTCCCCAAGCCCTGGACCGACGAGATCGTGCGGGCGGCCGACGTGGTCATCACCATGGGCTGCGGGGACGCCTGCCCGATCTTCCCCGGTAAGCGCTACCTGGACTGGGATCTGGCGGACCCCGCCGGCCAGTCGGTGGAGGCTGTCCGGCCCATCCGAGAAAATCCACAAGAACTCGAAAACTGCCGCAAGTTGATAAAACCAGTTCGGGTAAACCAGCAATCTTTGGATACATTTAAGGCAGAATCCAAAGATCACCTCCTGGGGAACCTGGATCAGATTTATCTTCCAGAAAGCGATGCCGTCCTGCTGAAGCAATTGACCCAGCTAGCGGCAGGGGCAGGAAGATATGAATCAGAGATCCCCTACCTGACCCTGGAAGAGGATCGCATTTGGGCTAATCTCGTCGTCTCTATTCCACCTGGTTATGAAAATAATTGGACCAAGGTCCTGATCTCGATTATGGATATAACCGAGCAGAAGACAGATTCAACAGGCGATTGAGGACGAGAAAGTATTCTCAGAACAGATCATTAACTCCATCCCTGGTATCTTTTATGTCTTCAACACGGAAGGCAGGTTTGTGCGCTGGAACAAGAACTTTGCCGAGGTGTCAGAATACAACGCTGAGGAGATCCAGGCCATGCATCCAACTGCTTTGTTCAGTGGAGAAGATCAGGATTTAGTGGCGGAGCGCATTGGAGAGGTCTTTACTCAAGGTGCTGCCTCCGTAATGGCCAACTTCACCTCTAAAACCGGGACTCAGAGACCTTATTTCCTGACCGGTCTGCGGGCAGTGATCGATGGTGAAATGATGCTGGTTGGCACCGGTGTGGATATCAGTGAGCGGGTAGCTGCCGAGCAAGCCCTGGCAGAAAAAGCCCTGGATTTGAAACGCTCCAATGAGGACCTGGAACAATTCGCATATGTGGCATCCCATGACCTGCAGGAGCCTCTGCGTATGGTGGCCAGCTACCTTCAGCTTTTGGATCGCCGATTTGGCGACGAGTTATCAGCTGAAGCCAAGGAATTTATGGCCTTTGCAGTAGATGGTGCCACCCGCATGAAACAGCTGATCAACGATCTGCTGGCTTTTTCGAGGGTTGGGACCCACGGGGGAGATTTCCAGAATACGGATCTGAATACTGTTGTCGGTGAGGTGCATACTACCCTGCTGGGCTTGATCGAAGATACAGGTGCGATTATCACCCATGATGAACTGCCGGTGGTTGCTGCAGATGAAACCCAGATGAAGCAGCTGTATCAGAATTTGATTGGCAATGCCATTAAATTCCGCAAGGATGGTCAAGCGCCGGGTGTTCATCTCGGTGCCGAAAAGAAGAACGGCTTGTGGCAGATGTCGGTCAGCGATAACGGGATTGGCCTTGACGCCCAGTACAAAGACCGCATATTTGTGCTTTTCCATACATGCTTGCCCTTATCGAAGACCTCCTGGATATAAGCACCATCTCACAGGGCAGAATGGTCCTGGAACTCAATCCATCCCTTATAGAAAAATATACTGGAGGAAAATGTTGCCCAGAATTCGATTTTGGCCCGCAAGAAAGACATTGTTCTTGTTTTGGATTGCTCCCTGCCAGAGGATTTCACCTATCATTTGGATGAGACCAAATTTAGTCAGGGTCCTTGCACAGACTTTTGATTTCGAATGCCTCAAATTCTCACCCACCGGGAGCCGGGTAACCGTCTCGCAGTTTCCAGGAAAATGGATTGTTGATTATTCAGGTTGTGGATCATGGCCCAGGGATTTCCCGGTCACGGACAGGAGAATATCTTCGATCTCTACCAGAAGACCAGCGTGGGTCAGCCCGGAAGGGGATAAAAGCACCGGATTGGGGTTGGCGATCGCCAAGAATATCATCACTGCCCATGGTGGAGGCCTTGGAGTCGAAGGCCGGTAGGTGTAGGAACGACATTCCGGTATCATTACCAATAAATCCAACTTATCCTTTGTCCAGTAGAAATCATGAATAAATCGATTTCAGGTAAAACGAAAGTACTCATTATCGAAGACATCCCAGAGATCATGGGTAGCCAGGTAAGATTACTGACCCAGGCTGGATTTGATGTCTATCAAGCAACTACCGGGGAAGAAGGCCTGGCAGAAGCCCTGCGGGTTCATCCCGATATCATTTTATTGGATGTTCAGCTGCCTGATACCAATGGTTATACGGTTTGCGAGATGATCAAAAACAAGCCCGAGCTGGAGGAAGCTTTTGTGGTATTTATCACTGGCAGCAAGGTCAAATCCGAAGACCAGGCCAAGGGCATGGAAATGGGTGCCGGAAGGTTACATAACCCACCCCATCCCCATCGTGAGCTGCTGGCCCGGGTGGTTTCCTTTGAGCGGATCAAACAAACAGAGAAGGAACTGCGACTGGCCAGGGAAGAGCTGGAGACTCTGGATACGTTCTCTTATACAGTTCCAACCAGGATCTGCAGAATTTTGCCTATGCCCGTCTCCCATGACCTGCAGGAACCGCTGCATATGATCAGTAGCTTTTTATCGCTGCTGGATAAAAAATATCACCAGGAGTTGGATGATGCCGCCCATGAGTTATTAATTTTGCTGTGGATGGGGCGGACGGGATGAAGGATATGATCAAAGGTGTGCTGGACTATTCCCGGGTGACTACGATGGGCGAAGAGTTTAGTTCAGTTTCAAGTGAGAAATCCTGCCAGCAAGCCCTGGATAATCTGGTCGTCCTCGTTGATCGAGAGCGCTGCCAGGATTGAGGTGGGTGAGTTGCCAGATGTAATAGGGGATCAGGTCCAGATCAGCCAGGTATTCCAGAATTTGATTAGCAATGCCATTAGATTCAACCATAATTCACCTCCATTGATCAAGATCACAGCCCAAGAAGTGAATGGGGATTGCCAGTTCATGGTGGAAGATAACGGGATCGGCATCCCGGAAAAAAGCCTGGAGAGGATCTTTATGATCTTTCAGCGTTTACACACCCGGGAGGAATATCCCGGGACTGGGATGGGGTTAACTATCTGTTAAAAGGATCATTGACCGCCATAACGGCAAGATCTGGGTGCAATCAGAAGCCGGTCAGGGCTCGAAATTTTATTTCACTCTGCCGATGTGTGAAAGTTAATGATTTTCAAGTAGAAATTTAATTAGGAGTGCAGATGATCCAACCAAATGGAAGACCGATTGAAATTTTACTGGTGGAAGATAATCCGGGGGATGTGCGGCTGACCAGGGAAGCCCTTACGGAAGGCAAAGTAAGGAATAACCTTTATGTTGCCAAAGATGGCCTGGAAGCCCTTCGAGTTTCTTCACAAAGAAGGTGCATTCAGTGATGCTGTGCAGCCGGACCTGATCTTATTGGATCTCAATTTGCCCCGGATGGACGGGCGGGAGCTGCTGGCCAAGATCAAAGAGGAACCAGGACTGCGCAGGATCCCGGTGGTGATCCTGACCACTTCCAAAGCGGAAGCGGATATTGTAAAAACCTACGATTTGCATGCCAACTGCTATATCACCAAACCTGTCGACCTGGAACAATTTATTGTTGTGGTGCAATCCATTGAAAGTTTCTGGATGACGATCGTAAAACTGCCCCCCAACGGCAATCACTGATAGGTGCCTGGAAGGGATCTGTACAGATGAGGCAAAAAGGCCGGTTTCGAAATGGCAATTCAAA
>CAVRDY010000010.1:0-135129 GCA_963719935.1 uncultured Actinomycetes bacterium
GTATTATAGTTTGAGTACCGCCGGTGCCCTGATCCCAGTGTCGACCGGGGTTGTGGGATCTCAGGGTTGTTGGAGCTCAGGGTTGTTGGATCTCAGGGTGCGGGCAGGGTCGAGCGTCCGTCGGTTCCCCACCAGCTGGCGGTGAGGGTCATGCCCGGCACCGAGGAGCGGGGTAGCAACTGCTCGTAGGTGCGGCGGTACCCGGTGTGCGCGATGCGCCAGCTCCGGTCATCCTGGCGCCGGTAGCGGTCTTCGTAGAAGGCGGCACCGTGCACGATCACATCGTGCTCGCCCACGACGACGACATCTTCGAGAGCCCACACCCCGGTGGCCTCGTCGGAGCCCACCAGGTCTATCTCGGGGTGGTGGCAACGGTGCGAGGAGAGCAGGTCCTCACCTCCCATGGCCCGTCGCAGGAAGGCCATGATCTCGTCTCGGCCTGACAGGGTGATGGCGCCCCCACCGTAGGAGGCGGTGGCATCCTCGGTGAGGCAGTCACCCAACTCGTCCCAGCACTTCTGGTCGAGGCAGCGGAGGTAGCGGTACTTGAGACGGGCGATGGCCTCGCGCTCGAGGAGCGCTGTCAGCTCGTCGGGTAGATCCTGGTGGGTCACGGGCACTCCCCGGGGCCGGTCGGCTGGGTTCGTGTGGGTTCGGGGGCCCATCGTGGCACGATGTCCCCATGCCCATGCGCCAGGACTGCCTGCACTTCGAGAGCCGCAGCTATCCCAACGGCGAGACCGTCCGCAAGTGCGACCTCGACCTGGCGCCCGAGGCCCCCTGGCGCTGCCCGGAGGAGTGCCCCTCCTACACGCGCCGCCGGGTGGACGTCGCCTGGCAGGTCGGCACGCTGGTCACCCCCCGCACCCCCGACGAGCCCGAAGGTGAAGGGATCGCCGAGTTGCTCGACGCGGCGGAGGACATCGTGAACGAGGCGGGTCCCCGGATCATGGCCGAGGTCCAATCGGAACGAGAACGTTCGGGGGGATGGCTGGGCCGGTTGCGCCGGCGGCTGCGACGGCGCGGAGGCACATGAAGGGTCGGTGTCCCCCCGGTGTCCCCCCGGTGTATGCCCGGCTGTGCCGCCGTGACGATTCGGCCCGATCCCGGTCAGAGGTTTGACTCCGGTGGGTGACGTGGTGAGGCTGCCGGGCATGGTTTCCGAGACCGGCAAACCGGTGGCGCTGTTCCTCTGCGTCCACAACGCCGGGCGCTCCCAGATGGCGCTGGGCTGGTTCAACCACCTCGCCGGTGACGACGCGGTCGCCTGGTCGGGCGGGTCAGAGCCGGGCGCCGAGGTGAACCCGTCGGCGGTGGCCGCCATGGCCGAGGTGGGCATCGACATCGCCACCGAGTTCCCCAAGCCCTGGACCGACGAGATCGTGCGGGCGGCCGACGTGGTCATCACCATGGGCTGCGGGGACGCCTGCCCGATCTTCCCCGGTAAGCGCTACCTGGACTGGGATCTGGCGGACCCCGCCGGCCAGTCGGTGGAGGCTGTCCGGCCCATCCGCGACGAGATCGGCCGCCGGGTGAGGGCGCTGCTGGTAGAGCTCGGGGTCGAGCCCCGCCACTGAGGTCGGTGTTCCCGACCTGGTCCAGCGCGGCGTTGCCGGAAATTGCACTACGTGGATAGTGTTAATCCCGTGCCGCTCTCCGACGACACCGCCGCGCTGCCCCTCCCGACCAGCGAGGACGAGGCTTGGCGCTACACGCCGATCGACCGTCTCGACCTCGACGCCTACCCACCGGCCCCGCCGGCGCGCGGCCCACGGCCGGTGGCCGCCAACGCGGCGGTCGAAGCCTTGACCGAAGCGGTGGGCAGCACGGCCGGGGTGCTGGTGACCGTCGACGGCGCCCTGGTCTCGAGCGACCTGGACCCCGCCTGGACCGCCCAGGGACTGGTCGTCGGACCGGGGAGCACGGCCCCCGGTGGGCCGGGCTCCGACGAGCCCAGAGACCGCATCGACGCCTGGGCCCGCAGCGCGGCCCCCGAACCCGTCGAGGTACAGGTTCCGCCGGGACTGATCGTCACCGACCCCCTCGTGGTCCTGCACTGGGTCGACGCCGAGCAAGCCGCGGCCTTCCCCGCGCTGGCGGTGCGGGTGGGGGCCGACGCCGAGGTGACCGTGGTCGAGATGGTGGCTTCGGGCGCCGGGCGTTCGCTGGTGGTGCCCCGCCTGGCACTCGACGTGGGCCCCGCGGCGCGCCTGGCCCACCTGGGAGTGCAGGAACTGGGCGCCGGGCGCTGGTCGCTTGCGGGCCTCCACGCCCGCCTGGCCGACCAGTCCTCGTTGCGACTCGGTGTGGTGGCACTGGGCGGCGAGTACGCGGTGGTGCGCAGCGACTGCCAACTCAGCGGCCCGGGCGGGTCACTCGAGTTGGTGTCCCTGGCTTTCGCGGGGGCCGACCAACTCATCGACCAGCGCACCTTCGTCCAGCACGAGGCACCCCACACCACCAGTGAGTTGGTGGCCACCGGCGTGGTGGGTGACCACGGCCGCACAGTCACCACCGGGCTGATCCACGTCCACCCCGAGGCGCGGGGGACCAACGCCGACCAGACCAACCGCAGCCTCAAGCTGGGTGACCACGCCTGGGCCGAGTCGGTGCCCAACCTCGAGATCGAGAACAACGACGTGCGCTGCTCCCACGCCTCCGCGGTGGGACCCGTCGACGCCGAGCAGCGCTTCTACCTGGAGAGCCGGGGCATCCCCCCCGAAGAGGCCGAACGGCTCATCGTGGCGGGCACCTTCGAGGCGGCCCTCGAGCGCCTGCCGGTGCCCGCGCCGGTGCCCCACCTGCGCACCCGCCTGTGGGAGCGATACCGCACGCTGCCGACCGCCACCCGGTCCGGCGAGCCCGCCACCATCGGAGCGCGACCATGAACGCGCCGAGCGACACCGGTGCCCCGGGTGCCCGAAGTGCGCGGATCGGAACCATGGCTTCTCTGGCCGAGGGCATCCCCCGGCGGGTCGACGTGGACGGCACCCCCGTGTGCGTCGTGCGCATCGGCGATCGGGTGCACGCCATCGGTGACGTGTGCACCCATCAGGACGTGTCCTTGTCCGAGGGCGAGGTCGACGCCGACGAGTGCACGGTCGAGTGCGCCAAGCACGGCAGCGCCTTCGCGCTGGAGACCGGGGCACCCAGGACCCTGCCCGCCACCGTCCCCGTCGCCGTGCACCGCGTCGCCATCGAGGGCGACGAGGTAGTGGTGCACCTGGCCGAGGAGCAGAGCCGATGAGCGAGCTGGTCATCACCGACCTGCGGGCCGAGGTGGACGACACTGCCATCCTCGACGGCGTCAGCCTGCGCGTGGCCTCGGGTGAGGTCCATGCGGTGATGGGTCCCAACGGCACGGGCAAGTCCACCCTTTCCCACGTGCTCATGGGACGCCCCGGCTACCAGGTCACCGGCGGCACCGTGACCCTCGACGGCGTGGACCTGTTGGCCCTACCCACCTGGCAGCGGGCGCGCGCCGGGCTGTTCCTCGCGCTGCAGTACCCGACCGAGGTCCCCGGGGTCAGCCTCCAGGATCTCTTCGAGGCCGCCTTCACGGCGGGGGGCCGAGAGTCCATACAGGTGGCACCCACCCTGGCCCGCGAGGCTGACCGGTTGGGTGTGCCCCCCGAACTGCTCGAACGCTCGCTCAACGTCGACCTGTCGGGAGGGGAGAAGAAGCGCATCGAGACGCTCCAGTTGGCCGTGCTGGCGCCCCGCATCGCGATCCTCGACGAACTGGACTCGGGTCTCGACGTCGACGCTCTGCGGGCCGTGTCCCGGCGGGTCGAGGCGGCCACCGCCGAGGACGGCCTGGGCGTGCTGGCCATCACGCACTACCAGCGGCTCCTCGACGAGCTCCATCCCGATGCGGTGCACATCATGGTCGGGGGTCGCATCGTGGCGACGGGAGGTCCCGAGCTGGCCACCCAGCTCGAGGCCGACGGCTACCAGGCCTTCGGGTACCAGCCCCGCCCGGTCGAGACCCCCGGCGCTGCCCCGAGGCGGTGGGCCCCTACGGCAACCCCTTCGAAGACGGCTTCCCCACGGCCTTCCCCGACGGCACGGCCTGACCCGACGGCACGGCCTGACCCGCGAGAGGTCAGGCGAGCACGTCGGTGCGCAGGTGGTGGCCCAGGCGCAGGGCCAGGGCGACGATCGTGTAGGTGGGCGTGACCGCCCCCGGGGTGGCGAACACCGAGCTGCCGGCCAGGTACACGTTGGTGGCCTCGTGCAGGCGGCAGTCAGCATCCACCACGCCCTCGCGGGGGCTGGCCGCCATGCGCGCCGTGCACAGGTGGTGGTAGCCGATGCCGATGGGGAAACCGTCCAGGTCGATGGCCGTGGCATCCACCGTGTAGAAGCCCAGAACGCCGCGCTCCTCGCGGATGTCGGTGGCCGCACCGATCCCGCCCGGGGCGAGCTGGAGGCGGCCCGTGCCGGCCGTGGCGAGCCGGCCACCCAGAAGCCGTAGGTGATCCACGATGCTCGACCGGTCCAGCGACGAGTGGCGCCAATCCACGGCAACACGCCGCATCCCCACAGCGTCGCGCTCGGTGGTGAGGGTGACCCGGCTGTCGGGCTGAAGCTCCTGTTCGGCCAGAACCTGGACATAGGCGGTGGTCGGGGCGGGGCCCGCCTGCGCTTCCAGTAGGGGGGCCACGTCGTCGGTGCGAAGACCAGCCAAGGCGATGGGGGCATCGGGGGTTGTGGGGGCCACCAGCATCTGGGCCTCCATGCCCAGCAGCGGCTTGGCACGCAGGCGGGCGTCGGTGGCCCTGATCACCGCCTTGACACCCAGTTGATTGGTGGGTTCGTCGGGGTGGGGGGCGGCGATGTCGGTGCCGTTGAACAGCTGGACCTCGTCGGGGCTCCGGTGCAACAGCATGAACCCGGCCATGACCTGGAGGTGGTCCGAGAAGTGGCGTCCCACCAGGTCGTGGCTATTGCCCAGGCCCGCGGGGCGCACCGAATCCGAGGACAGGAGCAGGCGGGGGGTCTCTATGCCGCCCAGGGCCACCACGAAGACCCGCGCCTCGACCCGCATGTCCACCCCACCCAGGGTGCGCAGGTTCGCGGCCTGCACCCGGTCGCTGCCGGCCTCCACCTCGAGGTCGGTGGCGTTGGCCCACAGCAGGAGCCTCACGTCGGGGGAGTCGCTCACGGTGTCGCGGTAGGTGCCGCCGAAGCTGAACGGGTAGTGCACCTGGAAGAAGGCGGTGGCCAGCTCCTCGTCGTCGAGTAGCGGTTCGATGGGGCCGAGGGTCTCTCGGGCCCAGTCCAGGTCGAACCGGGAGCCGTTCAGGCGCAGGACCTCGACCGCGGCGTCGTACCAGGGCGCCAGCTCGTCGGGCCCGAAGGGCCAGCCCGACACCGCCAAGTGGTCTCGCCGCTCGAAGTCGACGGGTGCCAGGGGACGGCAGTAGCCGGCCCAGTGGTTGGTGGTCCCGCCGAAGAAGCGCAGGCGGGTCTCGGAGAGGGGTACCGGCGTCGTGTACGACAGCAGGGGGGCACCGACGATGTCGCCCTCGTTGAGGGCCTGGGTGTCGGCGTCGGGCTCGAACCCGCCGCTCTCGACGAGCACCACGTCCAGACCCCGGCCCATGAGGTCGCGGGTCACGGTGATCCCCGCGGCTCCCGCCCCCAGGATGCACACGTCGGCTGACAGGACCGTGCCCGGGGTCAACTCGCGGGCATCGATGACACTCACCGGTCCACCCCGACGCGGTGAAGGGCGGTCAGCTGGAGGCCAGCTCGTCCAGGCCCTGGCTGAGGGTGTCCCACGACAGCGTGGCGCACTTGATGCGCACCGGGAACTTGACCACACCCCGCAAGGCTTCGAGATCACCGAGGTGGACGTCGGCCAGGTCTTCGACCTCGGCGGGCTCTTCGTCGCCGTCGAGGTCCTGTTCGTGGATCGACATCATGGCCTTGAAGGCCCGGATCAGTCCGGCGCACCTCGTCGACGGGCTTGCCCTTGACTGCGGTGGACATCATCGACGCCGAGGACTGGCTGATGGAACAACCCTGCCCGCCGATCTTGAGGTCGGACACGATGCCTTGGTCGTCGACGTCCAGGTAGAGCACGATCTCGTCGCCGCACAGCGGGTTGAAGCCTTCGACGCGATGGGCGGGGGGAACCTCCAGCTCGCCGCGGTTGCGGGGGCTGCGGTAGTGGTCGAGGATGATCTCGCGGTAGAGGTCTTCGAGGTCGGGCATGGCGGTCTCCTGCAGTCCTAGAGGGCGAAGAAGTCCGCCGCGCGCTCGCAGCCCATCGGCCAGAGCGTCGACGTCGTCGGTCGTCGTTGTACACGTAGAACGAGGCGCGGGCGGTGGCCGGCACGCCGAGTACCCGCATCAGGGGCTTGGCGCAGTGGTGGCCGGCCCGCACGCACACGCCCTCGCTGGTCGAGCACCTGGGCGACGTCGTGGGGGTGCAGGTCGGCGAAGGCGAACGAGAGCACCCCACCCCGGGCCTCGGGGTCGGGGGGCCCGTGGATGGTGATGCGGTCGCCGAAGCGCTCGACCAGGGTGTCGAGGGCGTAGGTGGTGATGCGCGATCTCGTGCTGGCGCACGGCATCCATGCCCAGGCCTTCGAGGTAGTCGACGGCGGCGCCCAGCCCCACGGCTTCGGCGATGGGGGGAGTGCCGGCCTCGAACTTCCAGGGCAGCTCGTTGGGGATGAAGCCGTCCAGGCGCACGTCGCGGATCATCTCGCCGCCACCGAGGAACGGAGGCATCGCATCGAGCAGCTCGCTGCGTCCCCACAGCACGCCGATGCCGGTGGGCCCGCACATCTTGTGGGCCGAGAAGGCCAGGAAGTCCACGCCCAGGTCGGTCACGTCGGCTCGGGACGTGGGGAACGGACTGGCAGCCGTCCACCAGCACGAGCGCCCCTGCGGCGTGGGCGGCCTCGGCCAGGGCCCTGACAGGGGTGAGGGTGCCCAGCACGTTGGACATCGCGGTGACGGCGAGCAGGCTGGCTGCCGTCGAGGAGTCGGTCGAGGTCGGCGAGGTCGAGGTGGCCGTCGGGGGTGAGTGGCAGCCAGCGGATCTCGAAGCCCCGTTCGGCGGCCAGGATCTGCCAGGGAACGATGTTGGAGTGGTGCTCCATGTGGGTGAGCAGCACCGCGTCGCCCGGGCCCAGGTTGGCCCGACCCCACGACTGGGCCACCAGGTTGAGCGCCTCGGTGGCGTTCTTGGTGAAGATGATCTCGTCGGGCATGGGCCGCACCGATGAAGCGTGCGGCGCCGGCGCGGGCGTCCTCCATCTGTTCGGTGGCCCGCTCGGCCAGCGTGTAGACGCCCCGGTGGACGTTGGCGTTGGTGGTCTCGTAGTAGCGGTCCATGGCGTCGAGGACCACCCGGGGCTTCTGGGAGGTGGCTGCCGAGTCGAGGTAGACGAGCCGGTGCCTGACCCCAGTGGCCGGCCAGCAACGGGAAGTCGGCCCGGACCCGGGCCGGGTCGAGTCGGGCGGTGCCGCTCAACGCCACGCCTCGTACCCCTCGCTCTCGAGCTGGGCGGCCAGTTCCCGTCCGCCGCTGTCGACGATCCTGCCGGCCGACATGATGTGCACCCGGTCGGGTTGGAGGTGGTCGAGCAGCCGCTGGTAGTGGGTGATGGCCAGCACGCCGAGGTGCGGCCGGTCGGCGCGCACCTCTTGCACGCCGTGGGCCACCACCCGCAAGGCGTCGATGTCGAGGCCCGAGTCGGTCTCGTCGAGGATGGCCATCTCGGGTTCGAGGATGGCCATCTGGAGGATCTCGTTGCGCTTCTTCTCGCCTCCGGAGAAGCCGTCGTTGAGGTGGCGGTCGGCGAAGGAAGGGTCCATGTCGAGCCGACCCATCCACTCCATGATGGCCAGGCGCAACTCGAGGACCGAGAGGTCGATGCCCTTGCGGGCCGAGAGGGCCTGGCGCAGGAAGTTGAGCACCGAGACCCCTTCGAACTCCTGGGGGTACTGGAAGGCGAGGAACAACCCGTTCTTGGCCCTCACCTCGGTGGGCCAGGTGGTGATGTCCTCTCCCCGGAAGCGGATGGTGCCCGCGGTTACCTCGTACTCGGGACTGCCCATGAGGGTGGCGGCCAGGGTGGACTTGCCCGACCCGTTGGGGCCCATGAGGGCGTGGACCTCGCCCTCGCCCACGACCAGGTCGAGACCCTGCAGGATCTCGCCGGAGCCGGCAGCGGACCCGTTGCCCTCGCCGGTGGGCCGTGCGCAGAGGCCCTCGATCTCGAACAGGGGAGCGGTCACGGGGTCAGTGTATTAGCACTATCGCCATAGTGGAAATGTCCGAGCGCGATTTCTACCAGCCCCGATCGACCCACTCGTCGAGGTGGGGTCGCTCGGCTCCGATGGTGGTGTCGTCGCCGTGGCCTGGGAGTACCAGCGTGTCGGCATCGAGGGCGGCGAACAGCCGCCGGTCGATCGATTCGATGATGGCGGGGAAGTCTCCTCCGGGGAAGCTGGTGGCCCCCGGACCCCCGGGGAACAGCGTGTCCCCGCTGAACAACAGGGGCGCCTCGGCGAGACGGAAGCAGATGGAGCCAGGCGTGTGGCCGGGGGTGAGGATGGTGTGCAGGTGCAGGCGGCCCACCTCGATGACGGCGTCGTCCTCCAGCAGGTAGTCATAGGCTTCGAGCATGCCGGCGTCGGCCGCGGTGACGCCCACCTCGTAGCCGGCGTCACGCACTGCGGGAACCGCTTGGATGTGGTCCCAGTGGCCGTGGGTCTCGAGCACCGTGCGCACCCCCAGCCGGCGGCACAACTCGAGTAGGCGGTCGTGCTCGTTGGCTGCATCCAGAAGGACGGCGTCGCCGGTCTGGCGGCAGCGGATCACGAAGACGTTGTTGTCCACGGGTCCGACCACCAGCTTGTGCACCTCGGCGAGGGAGTCCTCGTAGTGCAGGGTGGCGGTGGGTTCGTCGGGGGGTGGGGCCGGGCTCACGGCGTCCTCCAGGTCGGAATGGCTCTTGACTGGTCGGTCTAGTTATCATGCGGGCCGCAGACCAGCCACCCGCGCCGGCCAGGGTACGGCGCGCGCAACGCCACAGGGGGCGCGACGTGAACTTCGCATTCAGTGAAGAGCAGGAAGAACTCCGCCGGGTAGTGAAGTCCTTCCTCGAGGACAAGTCGGCCGAGGCCGCCGTGCGCGAGCTGATGGAGACCGGCACGGGCTACGACACCGCCGTCTGGTCCCAGATGGGTGAGCAGATGGGCCTCCAGGGCCTGATCGTCCCCGAGGAGTACGGCGGTTCGGGCTACAGCTACGTCGAGCTGATCGTCGTGCTCGAGGAGATGGGCCGCCGGTTGCTGTGCGCGCCCGTACTTCTCCACGGTGGCCCTGGCCGCCAACGCGCTGCTGCACTCCGGTGACGATGCCGCCAAGGCCGCGCACCTGCCCGGCATCGCCTCGGGTGAGACCATTGCCACCGTCGCCTTCACCGAGCCCAACGGGCGCTGGGACGCGGAGGGCATCGAGGCCACGGCGACCCCCGACGGCGACGGGTGGTCGATCACCGGCACGAAGATGTTCGTGCTCGACGGCCACATCGCCGACCTGATCCTGGTTGCGGCACGCACCGACGCCGGGGTGTCGCTGTTCGCGGTGGCCGGCGACGCGGCCGGTCTGACCCGCACGGCTCTGGCCACCATGGACCAGACCCGCAAGCAGGCCAAGCTCGACCTGGCCGGCACACCCGCCACGCTGGTGGGCACCGACGGCGGCGGGTGGGACACCCTGTCCACCATGCTCGACCTGGCCGCGGTGGCCCTGGCCGCCGAGCAGGTGGGTGGCGCCCAGGAGGTTCTGGAGATGTCGGTCCAGTACGCCAAGGACCGCGTGCAGTTCGGCCGTCCCATCGGTTCGTTCCAGGCCATCAAGCACAAGTGTGCCGACATGCTCCTCGAGGTCGAGTCGGCCAAGTCGGCCGCCTACTACGCCGGCTGGTGCGCGGCGGAGATGAACGACGAGCTTCCCTCGGTGGCGTCGCTGGCCAAGGCCTACTGCTCGGAGGCCTACTTCCACGCGGCGGCGGAGAACATCCAGATCCACGGGGGCATCGGCTTCACCTGGGAGCACCCCGCCCACCTCTACTTCAAGCGGGCCAAGTCCTCGGAACTGCTCTTCGGCGACCCCACCTACCACCGCGAGCAACTCGCCCAGCGCATCGGCATCTGAGTCCGGTCGCGCCTTGTCGCGGCCCCGCCCGGCCCACCTCTAGGCTGGCGCCCCCATGCGAGTCCTCGTCGACGCGCTCTCCGTCCACTTCGGCGGCGGCCTCACCTTCGCCCTCGAGCAACTCCAGGCCTTGAGGCGTGTCCGTGGCGACATCGACCTGGAGGTCCTGGTCGCCCCGTGGAACCGCGACAGCCTGGGCCCGTCCCTCCAAGCCGCGGGAGCCAGCGTCGACGAGGTGCGCCTGGCATCGCTGCCCCAGCGTTGGGCCTGGCAGGAGACCGCGCTGCCCCGGCGGGCCCGCGGGGCCGACGTGCTCTACGCGCCGGGGAACTTCCTGCCCCTGGTGCCCGTCGGTCGTCCCACCGTGGTGTGCCAGCAGAACCCCAACTACACCGCCGAGGCCCGCGCCATGGCTCACAACCGGCCCCCCGGTCGCCGGCTGCGCATCGCCCAGGCCTACCGGTCGATGCGGGTGGCCTCCCGGGTTGTGGTGGTGGCCCACTGGATGCTGCGGTCACTCGTGACCGAGATCCCCTCCCTGGCCCGGCGGGGGGTGGTGATCCACTCGGGCGTGCCCGGTTGGCCCGCGACGGCCCGGCGGCCTGCGGGCATGGGGGACACCCCTTCTTCCTGGTGCTGTCCAACGATGCACCCCACAAGGACCTCGACCTGCTCGTCGAAGGGTGGGGGAGGGCTGCCGCCGACGGGTCAGCACCGGGCGATCTGGTCCTGGCCGGCGACCTGGGGCCTGAACGGGTGGCCGACCACGCTCGTACGGTTCCCCCCGAGGTGGTCACCCGCCTGCACCACCTGGGCGCGGTGAGAGACCGGGCCGAGGTGCGCTGGCTCCTGGACAACGCCCTGGCCATGGTCAGCACATCGCGCCTGGAATCCTGTCCCCTAACCGTGCTCGAGGCCCGGTCGCGGGGCTGCCCCCTGGTGCTGGCCGAGACGCCCTCGCATCTCGAGGCTGCGGCCGAAGTCGCCCGGTTCTTCCCCGCCGGAGATCCCGGTGCCCTGGCCGCGGCGCTGCCTCACGCCCCGGCCCGGGGAGAAGCGGGGCTCACCTGGACCTCGTGGGACCAGCACGCCCGGCGCCTGGGAGAGGTCCTCGACGACGCCGCGTCGGGCACTCCGTGACCGGGTCACCGGGCGCGCCTGGGGGAGCGGGCCGGCCCCGGGTGCTGGTACTCAACCACTTCGCCCTCCCGCCGGGTCGGCCCGGAGGGACCCGCCACGTCGAGTTGTGCGGTGCCCTGAGGGGCTGGGATCGGACCATCCTGGCCGGCGGTCGGGACCTGTTCACCGACCAACCTCAGGAGCGCATCGGTGACCGCTTCGTGCCGGTGTGGGTTCCCCGGGCGCGGGGTGGTTCGGCCGGTCGGGTGCTCGGCTGGGTGGCCTATTGCTTCACCGCCACCCTGGCCGGCCTGCGGGCACCCGGCGTGACGGTGGTGTACGCGTCCTCTCCCCACCTGCTGGCCGGCCTGGCCGGCTGGGTTGTGGCCCGGGTGCGCCGGGTGCCGTTCGTTCTCGAGGTCCGCGACCTGTGGCCCCGCATCCTGGCCGACATGGGTACCCTCGCCCCGACGTCGTGGCTCTACCGGAGCCTGGAACGCCTCGAACGTTTCCTCTACCGCCGGGCCTCACGGGTGGTGGTGCTCGCAGAAGGGTCACGGACCCCGGTGATGCAGGCGGGGGTTGCGCCCGAGCGGATCGTGTTCCTTCCCAACGGCGCCGATCCCGACGCCTTCACCCCTCCCGCACCGCGTGCGGTGCTGCGCGCCGACGAGGGATTCGCGGCCGACGAGGTGGTGGCCGTCTACGCCGGCGCCCACGGGGTGGCCAACGGCCTGGACCTGGTGCTCGACGCTGCTCCCGAACTCGCCCGTCGGGTTCCCCAGCTGCGCATCGTGCTGGTGGGCGAGGGCACCGAGAAGGCCCGGCTGTGGTCACGGGCTCACGCCGAGGGTCTGGCCAACGTGACCTTCCTCGACGCCCGCCCCAAGGAAGCCATGCCCGCCCTTCTCGGCGCGGCCGACATCGGCCTGCACGTGCTCGCCGATGTGGAGCTGTTCCGCTACGGGGTGAGCCCCAACAAGCTGTTCGACTACGCCGCGGCCGGCTTGCCGGTGGTGACCAACACCCCCGGGGAGGTAGCCGGCCTGGTGGCCGAGGCGGGCTGCGGGGTAGCGGTCGGCCCCGACGAGTTGGCCGACGGTCTCGAGCTGGTGGCCGACGCGTCGGCGGACCAGCGCACCGAGTGGGGACGCTCGGGTCGGGCGTGGTTGGCCGCCAACCGTTCGCGATCGGTTCTCGGGGCGCGCTGGGAGGCGCTGCTCGACGAGGTGGCAGGGCTCAGCGGCCCCGCTCGATGAGGGTGACCAACGCTTCCGCAGAGCGTCGGGCACAGGTCTCGCTGTCGAAGCGCTCCCGGTAGCGGCGGGTGGCCGCTTCGCCCATGGTGGCCAGCTCGGCCACATCGAGGCGGGCGATGGAGCGGACCCGTTCGGCCATCGCGTCGGGGTCGGCCGGATCGAAGTGCCAACCCGTGGTGCCCTCGGTGACCAGATCGTCGACGTTGCCGGCCAAGGTGCTCAACAGAAGCGGCAGTCCGGCTGCGGCAGCCTCGACCGCAGACACCGGTGACGGGTCGCGCCACGAAGGCAGTGCGAACAGGTCGGCTGCCGCGTACAGGTCGAGCATCTCGTCGCCGGTGACATGACCGATCAGGGTCACGGGCAACCCACGGGTGGTGACCAACTCGTCGAGTGCCCGCCGCTGGGATCCGTCGCCGGCCACCACCAGGTGGACGTCGTTCACGCCCTGGAGCAGAGGGAGCAGCGTGTGCAGACCCTTGCGGGGTTCCAGCCGGGCTGCGCTGACCCAGAGCTGGGTCTCGGGCTTGATGCCCAGCCCGGCCCGCAGCTCCTCCCGGCGGGAGCGGCGCCCCCGGACGTCGTCGTGGTAGCGGGTTGCGTCCACGATGTGGGGCAGGACCAGCACCGGCCGGTCGCGGGTGGCGGGAGCGAGGTCGTGGATGTAGCGGCGCTGGGTGTCGCCGGGTACCACGAAGCCGTCGTAGCGTTCGTGGATCCACCGTTTGACAGAGCGGACCGGGCGCAGGGCGCTCTGCTGAGAGGCGGCCTGGGTCTCGGACCAGAGCAGGCGCACCGTGGAGCCGGGCAGCACCAGGGGGGCCAGGGCCAGCGACGGCGCCGAGTAGCCCGCCACCACCACCACATCGGGTGTCGGGGTTCGCAGGGCGGTGATCACCGAGGGGTTCAGGTGCATGCGGCGGGTACCGATGGCGGGCTGGATGCCCGGCAGTCGACGGTGGGCGAAGGGCAGGTCGGTGGGAGCGAAGCGCCAGTGGCGATCCGACTCGGACCAGGCCAGGAACAGCACCTCGAAGTCGACTCCACGCTCGGCCAGGTGGCGGTGGAGGAGCCCGTAGCGGTGGTTGGCGTAGGGCGAGGGGATGTTGGTGAGCCAGAGTCCGCCGCGGCATCGGGGTCCAGGGCGGGGAGGCCGGCGCAAGTATAGTCACCGGCGTGCTGGTGACCTCTCCGGCACCGCCCGCGCCGAGCCCCCCGTCCCCGCCGGGCCGGCGCGCCCGGTGCGCCCAAGGCTGGTTCCCTTCGGTCCCGTGGACGGGCTGCGGGTCCTGGCCCATCTCGCCCTGGTGGCCACCGCGCTGGCCGCACCTCCGGGCCGCTACCTGTTCGTGCTGGCGGCCGCTGTCAGCCTGGCCAGCGTCGTCGCCAACCTGGCACGCCCACACCGGCCTCTGAGCCTCATCGCCGTCTGGGAGTTGGGCTTCGTTCTCCTCATCGCTGTCGAGGGCGCCCTCGACTTCTCGGTCATCGTGGCCGCAGTGGGCGGAAGCGACTACGCCGCGGCCTCCCGGTTCCTGGTCGTAGCCAACGCCTGCGTGGTGGTCGCCCACGCCTCGGTCTACCGCTCACCCCGCTTCGGGCCCGTGCACCACCGGTGGGTGTTCCGCCGGGACCAAGCCGTCGCCTTCCTGGCGGTCGTGACGACCCTGTACTGGCTGATCGCCCTGCCCTGGGTCGCCTATGCCCTGCGCAACGGACGCAGCGGGTTCGCCTTCGGTCCCACCGCACTGGTTCCCCTCACCGAGGGGTTCGTCACCGCTGCGGGCCTGACCCTGCCGGCCATGTACGTGTTCACCGCCACCCGCGTGCTGGGCACCTCGACCCGTTGGGCCAACCTGGCCACCCTTCCCGTGCTGGGCGCCCACTTCGTCGTGGGTACCCGCTACCCGATGCTCTTCGCCATCGCCGGCATGTTCATCGTCCGCTGGGGGGCTGAACCCCTGCGGCTGCGGTCGTGGCTGCGAGTGGGTGCCCTGGGCGTGCTGGTCGTCGTGCTGATGAGCCTGATGCTCCAGTTCCGTGCCCAGGGCTTGGGCAACCTGAGCCCCGGTGACCTGGTCGCCGAGTTGGCCGCCGACGGGGTCGACACCAGCGAAGCCATCGTGTTGACCCAGGCCCGCCTCGTCGACTGGTACGAGGTGAACCCCCACCTGGCGGGCCGCTCCACCGGCTCGCTGTTCGTGTTCTGGGTGCCCCGCAGTCTCTGGTCAGGCAAGCCCACCCTGCTCGAGTACTGGTTCCCCCGCGAGTACGGGCTACGGGGCTTCCCCGAGAACCACTCCATCGCCGCGGGTTTCGGAGCCGACGGCTACGCCGACGGGGGTTTCACCGGAGGCCTGTTGGTGGCGGTGCTGTTGGGAGTGGCCCTCGGCGTGACCGACGGTGCCTGCAGCCGCGTGCTCACCGACCGGGGCTCACCGTACCTGGTTCTGGTGGGCCCCCTCTTCGGGGCCACCTTCTTCGCCGTTCGGTCGCTCAACACCGCCATCATCGCCAGTTCGGGCACAGCCCTGCTGGCCTGGCTGTACCGGCGGGCGGTGGGTGGCCGGCGGGTGCCGATCGACCCGACGGCTCCGCCGTGACAGCCGCGTTGCTGGTGGCGGCGGCCGCTCTGGTGGTGTTCGCCATCGCCGCGGTGGCCGTCGGCCAAGTGGTGGCCACCGAGTCCTCCCGTCCCCGCCAGGCGGTCTACGACCTGCACGAGGCCACCGACTGGGTGGCCGAGCGGCTCCCTTTCGAGGTGCAGGCCCGAATCAGCCACGACGACGTCCACACGGTGCTGTCCTGGTACCTCGACGAGCTGGAGGTCAAGGGGGTCGCCTACCGAGCGCGACGAGCTACGTCCCGAAACCGCAGGACCAGGACCGCTGGTGGTCGACGAGGACTCGGCGGCCGCAAAGGTCATCGGCCGTGTCGAGGTCACCGGTGAGCTCGAGCTCTCCGACGTCGACGTGGTGCTGATCCTGGAGGCCGGCGAGGGATACCTGTGGGCCATCGGAGCGGTCGGTGGCGAAGCTCCCGGCCCCGAGTCGCCCTGAGGGGCTTCGGGTGACCAGACTGGCGGGATGGAGCGACCCACACGTTTCGAGCACACCCGGTTCCTGGGCGACAAGCGGACCCAGGTCGTCCACGACCTGGACGGCGAAGTGGACACTGCGGTCATCGACGAACTGATGGTCAGCGAGCAGTACGCCAGCTTCGGGCCCGACACTCTGGCCGAAGCCCGCAACCGCGGCTACCGCCCGGCTCGCTGAGCGGAGCGAACCCATGACCCACGTGGTGCGCGAGGGCGCGCCGCGCCTGGTCGGATCATTGGTCCGACCACCGCATCGACCCGGCGTCGAGGGCCCCGGCGTACTCCTGTGCCACGGGTTCCCCCCGGGGGGCGCGGCCCACGCCACCGTGAGCCTGCCCGAGCTGGCCGAACGGGTCGCCGCCGAGCTCGGTTGGACGGTTCTGGTCCCCGGGTTGCGAGGGTGCGCCGGATCCGACGGCGACTTCGCCCTGGATGGTTGGCTGGTCGACCTGGCCGATGCGGCAGAGCACCTGCGGGCCCAGCCCGGGGTCGAGGGGGTTTGGATAGCCGGGTTCGGCACCGGGGGAGCTCTGGCCATCTGCGCCGCGGCCCAGCGGGAGTGGATCAGGGGGGTGGCGACCCTGGGGTCACCGGCTGACTTCCACGACTGGTCGGCCCATCCCCGCCGCCTCGTGGAGCACGCCCGCTCTCTGAGGTTGATCACCGACCCGGGCCACCCCGCAAACATGGATGACTTCGCCCGAGGCCTCAAGGTGGTGCAGGCAGTGGAGTGCGCCTCCCACATAGTGCCCCGGGATCTGCTGGTCGTGCACGGGAGCGAGGACGACCTGGTTCCGGTGTTCGACGCCAGGGTGATCGTGGACGCACATGGCGACGCCGAGCTGCGCATCATCTCGGGGGCGGGCCACCAGCTGCGCTACGACCCCCGGGCCATGGCCGTCCTGTTGGGCTGGTTGGACCGCCAACGTCGGGCCCAGTACGCGTAGTGCTCCCCTCCCGGTCGGGCTCGCGTCGTGGCTCAGTCGGACTTCTTGCGGCCGGCGGCCTTGGCCGCCTTCTTCCACGCCCGGACCGCGGCAAGCGTTTCGGTGCTGTCCACGTCGGCCACACTCCGGGGCTTTCCGTCGGAGAAGGGCGCGGCCACCTCCTCCCAGCCTGCCGGGGCGCGCCCGAAGCGCTTGGCCAGCACCGCGACGAGGATCTTGGACTTCTCGTCCCCGTAGCCCGGCAGGGCCCGCAGCCGGTCGTGGAGGACCTCAGCTGATCGGACACGCCGCCACAGGGCGCCGGCGTCGCCGTCGTAGTGGTCGACGAGGTGCTGACACAGGGCCTGGGTGCGCTCGGCCATCGAACCCGGGTAGCGGTGCAGGGCCGGCTTCTGGGTGAAGACGGCGCGCAGATCCTCGGGAGTCCAGCGCGGCGATGGCGGCTGCGTCGAGGCCGCCCAGGCGTTGGCTCAGCGTGGCGGGACCGCGGAAAGCCCACTCCATTGGCACCTGCTGGTCCAACAGCATGCCGATGAGAAGGGCCAGGGGTTCGTCCTGGAGCAGCCGGTCCGCTGCGGGGTCACCGGTGATCGGGAGCTTGGATGCCATTGCGGTCCATCGCCTTGCGGGCTCCCTCGACGTCGTCCAGGGCAGAGAGGGTGGCCACCACCACGTGGGCGGCGTCCACCTCGAAGAAGCGGCGCAGTGCCTCACGGGTGTCGGAGCGGCCGAAGCCGTCGGTGCCCAGCGGCACGAAGGGGCGGGGCACGAAACGAGCGACCTGTTCGGGCACGATCTTCATGAAGTCGCTCACGGCAACCACCGGGCCAGCGCCCTCGCCCAGCAGGCGGGTGACCCGGGGCGTGGGAACGGTGGCGCCCGGGTCGAGGCGGCGGAGCCGTTCCGCAGCCAGCGCTTCCTCGCGCAGGGACTTGTAGGAGGTGGCCGACCACAGGTCGACGCCGACGCCGTGGTGCTCGGCCAGTTCGGCTTGGGCGGCACGCGCCGCGCTGTGGGCCGAGCCCGAGAACACGATGCTGGCCCGGTGCTCGACGCCTTCGGGGGCGGCGGCCCAGCGGTAGAGACCGGCCACGATGTCCTCGTCGGACACGCCTTCGGGGCGAGGAGGCATCTCCTAGTTCTCGTTGTAGGTGGTGAGGTAGTAGAAGACGTCGGGGTCTTCGTGGGCCCCGTCGTCGCCGTACATGCGGTGGAGCCCGGTGCGGATGATGGCACCCAGCTCGTAGGCGAAGGCGGGGTCGTAGGCCTGGCAGCTGGGAACCGTGGAGGCCAGCACCAGGCTGTGGCCGTCCTGGTGCTGGAGGCCCTCGCCGAGAAGCGTGGTGCGCCCGGCGGTGGCCCCGATGAGGAATCCTCGTGCCTGGGCGTCGGCTGCGGCCCAGATGAGGTCGCCGACGCGCTGGAAGCCGAACATCGAGTAGAAGGTGAAGAAGGGCACCATGGGAACGCCCTGGGTGGCCCAGGAGGTGGCCGCCGCGGTGAAGCTGGCCAGGCCCCCGGCTTCGGTGATGCCTTCCTGGAGGATCTGGCCGTCGCGGTCCTCCACGTAGGCCAGCATCAGCTCGGCGTCGACGGGCTGGTACAGCTGGCCCGCCGAGGCGTAGATCTCGAACTCGCGGAACATCGGATCCATGCCGAAGGTGCGGGCCTCGTCGGCAACGATCGGCACCACCCGGGCACCGAAGTCGGGGTCACGCATCAGGGTGCGTAGCAGTGAGGTGGAGGCCATGGTGGTCGACACGGCCCGTCCACCCGACCCGGCGTCCAGGTCGGCGAAGGCCGCTTCGGAGGGCATGGCCAGGGGCCGGGTGATGCGCGCAGGGCGGCTGGGCAGGAAGCCGTCGAGGGCTTGGCGACGGCCCAGCAGGTAGGTGTGCTCGGGCGAACCGGGGGTGAGGCGCAGGTAGGGAGGGTCACCGGCACGGACCGCGTCTTCGGGAACCTCGTCCTCCAGGCGCAGCCGGGCCCGTAGGGCCAACAGCTGGTCGGCGGTCATCTTCTTGATCTGGTGGGTGGCGTTGCGGGCCTCGACGTCGCCGCCCAGGGTCCAACCCTTGATGGTCTTGGTGAGGATGGCCACCGGCGCGCCTTCCAGCTCGGTGGCCATGCGGTAGGCGGCGTAGAGCTTTCGGTAGTCGTGGCCCCCGCGGGGCAGACAGGCGCAGCTCATCGTCGCTGAGGTGGTCGACCATGGCCCGCAGGCGGGGGTCAGGACCGAAGAAGTGCTCGCGGATGTGGGCGCCGTCGGAGACGGTGTAGCGCTGGAAGTCGCCGTCGGGCGTGCTGGTTCATCTTGTCGACCAGAACACCGTCGACGTCGCGGGCCAGCAGCTCGTCCCACCCCGAGCCCCAGATGACCTTGATCACGTGCCAGCCCGCCCCCCGGAACATGGCTTCGAGCTCCTGGATGATCTTGCCGTTTCCCCGCACCGGTCCGTCGAGACGCTGGAGGTTGCAGTTCACCACCCAGATGAGGTTGTCGAGGCGTTCGCGACCCGCCAGGGATATCGAGCCGAGGGTCTCGGGTTCGTCGGTCTCGCCGTCGCCCACGAAGCACCATACGCGAGAGGCCGAGGTGTCGTCAGGCGGCGGTCGTGCAGGTAGCGGAGGAAGCGGGCCTGGTAGATCGAGTTGATCGGCCCGAGGCCCATCGAGACCGTGGGGTACTCCCAGAAGTCGGGCATGAGCCGGGGGTGGGGGTAGCTGGAGAGGCCCTGCGCCGCCGATCTCGCGACGGAAGTTGTCGAGCTGTTGCCTCGTCGAGCCGGCCCTCGAGGTAGGCCCGGGCGTAGATGCCCGGCGAGGCGTGGCCCTGGATGTAGACGTGGTCGCCGGGCAGACCGTCGTCCTTGCCCCGGAAGAAGTGGTTGAAGCCCACGTCGTAGAGCGCGGCGGAGCTGGCGAAGGTGGACAGGTGACCGCCGATGCCCTCGGCGCGCTTGTTCGCCCGGACGACCATGACCGCCGCGTTCCAGCGGATGAAGGCTCGGATGCGCCGCTCGAGTTGCTCGTCGCCGGGGAACCAGGGCTCGTCCTCGGGGGCGATGGTGTTGATGTAGGGCGTGGAGACGGCGTGGGAGGTGCCGATCTGGCGTTGCTGGGCCCGCTCGAGGATCCGGTCGACCAGGTAGCGGGCCCGGGCGGGGCCCTGGGCGTCGATGACGGCGTCGAGCGAGTCCAGCCATTCCCGGGTCTCCGCGGGGTCGGAATCGGGGAGCTGGTGGCTGAACTCGTCGGTACGCATCGTCTCCAACCTACGCCGCGTGCCAAGGTTCGGTGGTGAAGATCGCGTACACAGACGGTGCCTGTTCGGGAAACCCCGGCCCTGGTGGCTGGGCGTGGGCGGTACCCCACGGAGCGTGGGCCTCGGGAGCCGAGGCTCACACCACGAATCAGCGCATGGAGATCACCGCGGCGCTGGAGGCGGTACGTGCCCACGACGCCGGCCGCCTGGGCCCGGGGCCGTTGCTGGTGCGAAGCGACTCCACCTACGTGGTGCACTGCTTCCGGGACCGGTGGTGGCAGGGCTGGCAGCGCCGGGGTTGGACCAACGCCAAGCGCCAGCCCGTGGCCAACCGCGACCTGTGGGAGCCGCTGGTGGCGCTGGTGGCCGAGCGGGGTGATGTGACCTTCGAGTGGGTCAAGGCCCACGCAGGTGATGCTTGGAACGAGCGGGCCGACCAACTGGCCGTGGAGGCCTCGCAGACCCAACGCTCCTCCACGGGTGGGGCCGGCGAGGGCGCCGAGCACTGATGGGTTCCTGGGTGGGCGGTGGGTCTGGTGCCCGGGTGGGCAGTGGGTCTGGTGCCCGGGTGGGCAGCGACACCGGTGGGACCTTCACCGACCTCGTCGACGACCGCGGCGAGGTGGCCAAGGTCCCCTCGGAACCCACCGACCAGGTCCGTGCCCTGCGAGCCGGTCTGTCTGACCTGTCCACCGGTACGCCGCCGGCCGGCGCCGGTCCGGCCCTCCTGGCCCACGGGACGACGGTGGCCACCAACGCGCTGTTGGAGAGACGCCTGGCCCCCACGGCGCTGGTGACAACAGAGGGTCTGGCCGACGTGATCGAGATCGCCCGCCAGGACCGGCCCAGCCTCTACGACTCCCGGGTTCGGCGCCCCGAGCCGCTGGTCCCCCGAGGCTGGCGTCACGAGGTGCGCGGGCGTCTCGGGGCTGACGGGTCGGTGCTGTTGCCCCTGGACCTCGCCTCGCTGCCCGAGCTGGCTCCCGAGGTGGCGGCGGTGGCGGTGTGTCTGCTGCACAGCGACCTGGACGCGAGCCACGAGCGGGCGGTGGCCGACGCGCTAGCGGCCCGGTACCCGGGCGTGGAGGTGTGCTGTTCGGTCGACGTGAGCCCCGAGTTCCGCGAGTACGAGCGGACCGTGACCACCGTGGCCAACGCCGCGCTGGGCCCGGTGTGCCGTGCATACCTGCGAGGGCCTGGCCGCCCTGGCCGGCGAGGTGCTGGTGATGACCTCGGCCGGGGGCCTGGTGCCGGTGGAGCGGCGCCGTGGCCACCCCCGCCCGGTTGCTGCTGTCGGGACCGGCCGGTGGGGTGCGGGCGGCGGCCGCGGTGGCGGTGGCCAACGGGTTCCCCGACGCCGTCGACCTTCGACATGGGTGGTACCAGCACCGACGTGTGCCTGGTGCTGGGCGGCCGGCCCGAACCGGCGGGCCAGCGGGAGGTGGCGGGGTTGCCCATCCGCCTGCCCAGCCTCGACGTGCACACCATCGGCGCCGGTGGCGGGTCCCTGGCCCGCGTGGACGCCGGCGGCGCGCTGGTGGTGGGGCCCCGCAGCGCGGGAGCGGTCCCCGGTCCGGCCTGCTACGGGCGTGGAGGGATCGAGGCCACGGTGACCGACGCCGACCTGGTGCTGGGACGCATCCCCGCCGGCGGGGCGTTCCCCGGCCTGGGCCGTCTCGACGCGGGGGCGGCACGTGACGCGCTGGCCCGGGCGGGGGTGGACGCCGAGGGGGTGGTGACCGTGGTCGACGCCACCATGGAGCGGGCCCTGCGGCACGTCTCGGTGGCCCGGGGGGTCGACCCACGCGGCCTGGCGCTGGTGGCCTTCGGGGGTGCCGGACCGTTGCACGCCTGCTCGCTGGCCGACGCCCTGGGGATCGCTGCTGTCGTGATCCCGCCCCGGGCCGGGGTGCTCTCCGCGGTGGGGGTGCTGTGCTCGCCCCGCCAGGTCGAGGTGGTGCACTCATGGGCCACGCCCCGGGACCACGGGGGCCTGGACGACGCCTTGGGCGCCCTCGAGGCCCGGCGCGGGCGGCGCTGGCTGCCGGCGGCTCGGCTGGTGAGGTGGCTGGTGAGGTGGCTGGCGGGGTCGCTGGCGGGGTCGCGGTGGAGGTGGCCTTGGACTGCCGTTACGCCGGCCAGAGCCACGAGCTGCGGGTACCGGCGGTGGCGGCCTTCGGGGCCGAGCACGAGCGACGCAACGGCTACCAGCGACCCGGGCACCCCGTGGAGGTCGTGGCCTTGCGGGCGGTGGCAAGAAGGCCTGCTCCCCTGGCGGTCACAGAGTTGCCCGATGTGGCCAGGGAGGCGGTCGTGGGCCCGGCGGTGGTGGCCGAGGACGACTGCACCATCTGGGTGCCGGCGGGTTGGCGGGGCCGGGTCGGGGTCGGGGGCGCGCTGGTGCTGGAGCGGGCGGTGGGTTCGTGAGTGCCGCGGGTTCGCCGGGTGGGGCAGGGCCGGAGGGTGGCACCGGGCCGGGTGGTGGGACAGGGCCGGAGGGTGGCACCGGGCCGGGTGGTGGGACAGGGCCGGGTTGTGGGACAGGGCCGGACTGCCTGGATCCGGCGGGCCTTGCGGTGCTGATGTCCCGCCTGGGCGGGGTGGCCGAGGAGATGGGCGACGTGCTGCGCCGGGCGGCGTTCAGCCCCAACATCAAGGAGCGGGCCGACTGCTCGGCGGCGGTGTTCACCGCCGGCGGCGAGCTGCTGGCCCAGGCCGAGCACATCCCGGTGCACCTGGGTTCGATGCCGGCGTCGGTGCGGGCGGCCATCGATGCCGTGGGTGACCGGCGTGGGCCCAGGCGACCAGGTGATCCTCAACGATCCCTTCGCCGGCGGCACCCACCTCAACGACGTCACGGTGGTGGCGCCGGTGTTCGTGGATCGGCGGGGCGCCGGTGCTGGTGGGCTGGGTCGCCAACCGGGCCCACCACGCCGACCTGGGCGGCGCCGCGCCGGGTTCGATGCCGGCCGATGCCACCGAGATCCACCAGGAGGGCCTGCGGCTCCCGCCGGTGCGGCTGACCGCGGAGGTGCGCGGCGCTGGTGGTCGCCAACAGCCGCGACCCCCGACGAGCGGGCCGGCGACCTCGACGCCCAGGTGGGGGCCAACCGGGTGGGAGTGGCTCGCCTGGCCGCGCTGGCCGGCGAGCCCTTCGACGAGGTGCTCGACTACGGCGAGCGTCGGATGCGGGCGGTGCTGGCGCGGCTCCCCGACGGGGACGTGGCGGGCCGCGGACGTCCTCGACTCCTTCGGGCCCGACCGCCGACCAGCAGCGGCCCGGGTGGATCCGCGCTGGCGGTGACGGTGGCACGGTGGGGAGATCACCTTCGACTTCACCGGCACCGACGCCCAGCGGCCCGGCAACGTGAACGCGGTGGAGGCGGTGACGGTGTCGGCGGTGGTCTTCGCGGTGCGCTCGGCGCTCGATCCCGCCCTGCCGGCCAACGGCGGCGCGCTTGCGGCCGGTGCGGGTGGTCGCCCCGCCGGGCTCGCTGGTGGCCGCCCACGTACCCCGGCCGCGGTCGGTGCCGGCAACGTGGAGGTCAGCCAGCGGGTGGCCGACGTGTGCCTCGGCGCGCTCTGGCCCAGGCCGTGCCCGTCCGGGTGCGGGGCGGCGTCGCAGGGCACCATGAACAACGTGCTGCTGGGCGGCCGGCACCCGGGTGGCGAGGCGTGGGTGTACTACGAGACCGTCGGCGGCGGTCAGGGCGGGTCTGCCCGACCATGCGGGCGCCAGCGGGATCCACACCGCCATGACGAATACGGTCGACGAAGGACACCAGTCGGCGGCGGGCGTGCCCGGTCAGTCCGGAATCCACACGAACATGACAAACACGAGAAACACGCCGATCGAGGCGCTGGAGCGGGCGTTCCCGATGCGGGTGCTCCGCCAGCGGCTGCGGCGGGGGAGCGGCGGGGCGGGATGGTCGCGCCGGCGGCGAGGGCATCGAGCGCGACCTCCAGGTGCTCGTCGACGCGACCGTGTCGCTGATCACCGAGCGCCGGGTGTCGCAGCCGTGGGGCCTCGCCGGCGGCGAGCCGGGCGCGGTGGGGGAGAACTGGCTGCTGCCCGGCGGCGACGAGGCCCGGGCCGAGCGGCTGCCGGACAAGTGCACGATCCAGCTGAAGGCCGGCGACGTCCTCCGGATGCTGACGCCCGGCGGCGGTGGTTGGGGCGCGCCACCCGCCGCTAGCCAACGAGGTCTGACGGGACGAGGAGCGGTATTCGTTCCACGGCGTCGTGGGCAGCAGAAGTCTGGTCTGTTCCGGGATCTCATGATGGTCCACATCGGGATCGCTCGCCGGTCCAGATCGGTAGTACCAGCTGGTCCAATGCGGTATCGTGGCGGGGTGGCCGAGCCCTATGTGCGTCGTCTCATCGATGACGAGCTGGCGGCTGCATTGGGTGTCCACCCGGCCCTGCTGGTGGTCGGACCGCGTGCCTCAGGAAAGACGACGACCGCCCGCCGTTACGCACGAAGCGTCGTGCGCCTCGATCGTCCTGCGGAAGCGGCAGCCTTCGAGGCTGACGCAGATGCAGCGCTTGCGACCATGGATGAACCGGTGCTCCTCGACGAGTGGCAGGCGGTTCCGGAGGTCCTGGGTGCGGTCAAGCGGGCGGTGGACGACGACAGCCGTCCCGGCCGCTTCCTTCTGACGGGCAGCGTGCGTGCTGACCTAGATGCCGAGACGTGGCCGGGCACTGGGCGTCTCGTGCGTCTCAACATGCATGGCCTCTGCGAACGCGAGATCGCCGGAGCCACCGGCGCACCGAGCCCTCTCCGTCGCCTCGCCGGAGGCGACCCACTGTCGCTGTCGACGCCATCGGATGCTCCGGACCTGCCGGGCTACATCGAGCTCGCTCTCCGAGGCGGATTCCCAGACACGGCGCTACGCCTCGAAGGTGCGGGACGGGAGCAGTGGCTCGCGAGCTACCTCGATCAGATCCTCACGCGTGACGCCGTCCACCTATCGGGTCGGGACCCGGTGAGGCTGGCGAGGTACTTCGAGGCGCTCGCCCTCAACTCGGCTGGGATCGTTTCCGACTCGACGCTGATCGAAGCGGCCGGCATCGATCGAAAGACGGCGGTCGCCTACGAGCGCCTCTTGGCCAACCTCTTCGTCCTCGAAGTCGTCCCGGCGTGGCTCACGAACCGACTCTCCCGCATGGTCAAGACCCCAAAGCGATACATCGCTGATCCAGCGCTCATCGGTGCGGCGCTGCGAATGGACGCCCGAGCGGTTATGCGCGACGGAGGAATCCTCGGTCGCTTGCTCGACACGTTCGTCGCTGCGCAGATCCGCGCCGAGGCGGCAGTGATCGGGTCGCGGCCGCGGCTGTTCCACCTACGCGAGAAGAACGGCCGCCGCGAGATCGACCTGCTCGCCGAGCTCGGGGGAGATCGGGTCATCGCTATAGAGGTGAAGGCCTCGGCGGCGCCGAAGCGCACCGACGCGGGCCACCTCGAGTGGCTCCGAGACCGACTGGGTGAACGTTTCGTCTCCGGAGTGGTCCTTCACACGGGGCCGTCGACCTTCGCCCTGTCCGACCGCATAGCGGCCGCGCCGATCGCATCGCTCTGGACGCAAGGGTCCTGACCGCACCGTCACCGGTGTGCCGCGTGGCCTTTGTTGACCAACACAAGTCAAGTGCCTACCGATCATCTCGGGCCGGGACGCCGCGGGCAATCGGGCATTCATACGTGCATGACAAATACGAAGAACACGCCCATCGAGGCGTTGGAGCGGGCGTTCCCGCTCCGGGTGCTGCGGCAGCGCTTGCGCCGGGGGAGCGGCGGCGCTGGTTCGGCGCCGGGAGGCGAGGGGATCGAGCGGGATCTCCAGGTGCTGACGGACGCGACCGTGTCGCTGATCACCGAGCGACGGGTGAGCGCGCCGTGGGGCCTGGCGGGCGGCGAGCCCGGGGCCGTGGGAGAGAACTGGCTGCTGCCGGGCGGCGACGAGAGCCGCGCCGAGCACCTGCCCGACAAGTGCACGATCCAACTGAAGGCCGGCGATGTCCTGAGGATGCTGACGCCCGGCGGTGGCGGCTGGGGCCAAGCGTTCGCTGCGGAGGCGTGACAATCCTCCCAACTCCTCGCCCATCCTCCGGTCTCGGGACCGATCGGCGTACTGCCTCCGGCAGGTCCTTAGGCTGAACCAGGTGGGCCTCACTATCGACGAGTTCATGTGGGCGTGGCAGCCGCACTTCCGGATCGACCTTCAGGTCACAGCCGAGCGCGCGCTCGAGGCGGTCGGAGCGCAACTCGACCCGGAGGCCTTCCTCGTCGGCTTCGCAGTCGACCCGTCTCAGGCGCGGCACGCGATCTGCGTCGAGCCCGAGGACGGCGTATTCCGGTCGGCCGATCTCCGTGACATCGGCCCGCGGGTAGAGGAGCTCTACGAACTCGACCCCGAGCGGCGGATCTTCAACACCGACCCAGGTGTCCATGAGCGCCGCCAAGCTTGGTTGCGGAGGCGTGCGCGGGCGCAGGCGATCGCTGAAGCCGCAGAAGCAAGCGGCGCGTTCCCGGGAAAGCGAGTCGTCGTCAGCACTGCCGGCCTCGTTGACGGGTTCGAGGTACACAACTGCCTTGCTCTCGACGGCGCCACGATTGACGGGCTGCCGCGGCTCGAGGGCGAGATGTCAACCGCTTCCCGGCGCCCAGTTCGTTCATCGGGGAGTTGGTCAACCTCGTACTGACCGAGGCAGACATCGCCCTTGGTCAGCGAGATCCGGGGCTCTCGGCGATCCGGCGTTCGTCCCGTGACCTCGCAATGGAGGCCGCAGAGCACTTTGCGGGCGGATGCTTCTTTCGAACCCTGAACTTCTCGTACTTCCATCCATGCGAGCCACTGAGCGAGATCGCCATCCGTACGTACGAGACTTCGACCGCACACGGTCGACTACTTCTCGTGAACCCAGAGCACGGCGACCTGGACATCCAGATGCTCCTGGACCGTCCCGTGCCACTGACCGCGGCCCGGGGAGTAAGGAAGCTGCTCGAGATCAGCGACGATGCGCTCGCACTCTTGGTCCACGCCAATGGCGTGCACGGGCTTGGGCGGGTAGCAGGTCCCCTCGCCCCTGATGTCTTTGAGATCGCGATCACTGCTCATGCGACGTGGGAACTGCGAGGGAAGGACGGCGTGCTCCTGAGATTCGACTATCGACGCCCGGCGCTTCCCCGGCCAACCCTGGACGAGGGTGCTCTGGTCGATGCGTTCAACCGCGTGCTCGGTGGAGCTGCTGATGTGGACGCGCTCGTGCCCCTTGTACGAGCCGCGACGTGCGCTCGACACGGCACGACGCTCGTGGTGTCGGCAGACGCGGCTTCCGAGGCGGCCCGGCTGGGAGGACAGGCAACAACCGTCACGCCAACACAGGCGACCGTTGAACTCCTTGATCACGTAGCGCAGATCGATGGCGCAGTCCTGGTTGACCCCAGTGGGGTCTGCCACGCGATCGGCGCGATCCTCGATGGCGAGGTGTCGCCTCATGGTGATCCGTCTCGTGGAGCTCGCTTCAACTCCGCTCACCGGTACCAGCGGTCTGCTCCTTGCCCGACTGTCGTTGTCATCGTGTCCGAGGACGGCGACGTGACCTTGGTCCCGCACCTCATGCCCAAGGTGCGCCGACAATCGATTGACGACGCCCTGTTGCTGCTCGAAGACGCCGCGGCCGACGATCGACCTGCTGCATTCTCGGAGGCCTACGACCGGGTCAAGGGTCTGTCGTTCTACCTCTCGCCGGCTCAGGTGGAGCATGTGAACGAGTTGGCGGAGGCGCAACACCAGCTCGCACTCACGGAGGGTGCGATCGCCATCGTGCGACCCGACCTGAAGCCCGATCCCGAGATGAACGACTCCTACTTCGTGGATTGACCCGATCCTTCTGGGCGTCCCCCAGGCGGTCTCCTCCAACCTCTAACGATCTCTAACAGATCTAACGACCTCTAATGGCGGTACCGGGTAGGGTGACGCCGTGGCCCGGAACCCGTTCACGCCGACGTTCGGCGTCTCTCCACCGTTGCTCGTCGGTCGGGCGGACCTACTCGATGACTTCGTCGCCGCGCTGGAGGACGGACCGGGCGCGCCTGGACGCATGACCCTTTACACGGGTGCGCGGGGAACCGGGAAGACCGTGATGCTGAACGAGGTCGAGGACCTCGCCCGCCAGCAAGGGTGGCGGGTCATCTCCGAGACGGCGACGGCCGGGTTGGTCCATCGGCTCGTCGACGAGCACCTGCCGGCGCTTTTGAGCGAGATCGATCCGGACGGTACGAAGACCAAGGTGAAGGGCGTCACCGCTCCGATGGGCCTCGGAGGCGCGTCATGGGAGACAAGCGAAGCGCACGAGGTCTCGCCGGCGCTTCGCACCCAGCTCACAGCCGCCTGCGATCTCCTCGCCGCCAACGGAACCGGGTTGCTCCTCACCCTCGACGAGATCCACCACCAGGTGGTCCCAGAGCTGCGGGAGGTGGCGACGGTCCTGCAACACCTGGTGCGGGAGGAGCGCGAGATCGCGTTCGTCGGAGCCGGACTGCCGTCAGCGGTCAGCGCAGTGCTCAACGATGACGTGCTGACGTTCCTGCGCCGGGCCGACCGCCACTCGCTGGGCCCGGTCGCACTGCCGGAGGTGGCCACGGCCATCACCGAGCCGATCGAGCACGCCGAGCGTCGAATCGCCCCCGAACTAGCGGCCCGCGCTGCCGAAGCGACTGGTGGTTACCCGTTTCTCATCCAGCTCGTCGGCTACCACATATGGCGGCAACATCCCCGCCACCGCGACATCTCCGAGGACGACGTCGAGGCAGGGATCGTCGCTGCTCGTCGCCGCCTCGGATCGTTGGTCCACGAGCCGGCTCTCTCCGACCTGCCTGGGGTTGCCCGCACGTTCCTGCTTGCGATGGCACACGATGACGGGCCTTCGAAGATGAGCGACATCGCCTCGCGGCTCAACGTCGATGCCAACTACGCCAGCCAGTACCGGCTACGTCTCATCGCCTTCGAACTGATCGAGCCGGTCGGTCACGGAAGGGTCGACTTCACGATGCCGTACCTCCGCGACTACTTGCGCGAGCACGTCGCCCTTGACGCCCAACGCGAGCTGCCGCCAGGCGACGCCGCATCGAACGAGGACGATCATGGCTGAGGGGCCGCTGTTCATCGTCGACAACAGCGAGGGCGGGCGGAACGGGCTCGACTACCTGCGCGAGTGGTCGGAGCTGGCGAGCAGCATCGACATCGCCACCGGCTACTTCGAGATCGGGTCGCTGCTCGACCTGGACGGGCACTGGCAGAAGTTCGACGCTGAAGAAGCAGCTCGGCGACGACGTCCCCGAAGCCGAGGCCGCCGAGGAAGCCGCTGACCTGCTCAGCGGCGACTACCGACGCAAGAGCAGCGGGACCGGAAGGGCTGGCGGAACGTCGTCGCTGCGGACTTCATGCCAAGCACCTGGCGATCGCCCGCACGATGCTTGACCAAGGCGCAGCGACGACGCATCGACAAGGCACTCGCTCACATCAGTGCTGACCGGCGAGCAGGGACGAGCTGGGACCGGCAGGTGCTGACGACCACCGTGTTGGACACCTTTCGCCGCCGGTTCTTCGAGCCGTTTGTGGCCGCCCACCCCCAGCGGCGAGGTTGGTCCGCCTTGGATGACGCAGAGGCACTCGCCGAGCGCTCAGAGCGCGGCGACTTCGCGGTGGCGCAGCTACATCGAGTCGGCAGCGCCCCCAGCCCACCTTCCGGCCACATCCACACGGGCAGGTCTTCGGAACATCCATCGCGCCCCCTACCGATCCATCACCAGTCTGTCGCGACCCTCTACGTGTTGGGCAGGGCGAGAAACAGCAGCCGCTGGCCTGAGGGTACCCGCGATTGCAGCGGCTTCTGTCGGAATCGACGGAAGCAACCGTGGAGCCCGAGGTGCTCGACGAGATTCGGCGCCTGCTGGCAAGCCTCCGTACGGCTTGGAGCAGCGACTTCGAGCTCCCGGCCTGGCTCGCCCGCCTCATCGAGGGCGACCGGAAGCAGTACCTGGAAGGCGGGGACGCCTTCGGGGCTCTCCCGGATGGCTCCGCCGATCGCGGACACCTGGTCCGACGCATCCATCACCAGCGACTCGCGCTCAGAGCGTTCCAGCGACGCATGGAGAACGCCTGGCGCTGGCGTTGGCAGGAGTGGAAGACCCAAGAGGCCTGGTTGGAGCGGCAGCTCCTCATCACCGACGAGCCGTGTGACGAGGTGGTCGACGTCGCAAATCTGCGCAAACGTCTCCGCCTGCAGACGGAGGCCCGTCGTCGTGCTGAGCGCATCATCGAGCGTCAGCAGAATGAACTGTGCGAGCTTCTTGATCGCGTGGTGCGCCAGGCCGCCACAGGCTGAACTGCTGGCCTGCGGTTGCCGACGGCTCCGCGGTTGGCCCTCGTAGCTCAACGGGAGAGCAGCCGTTTCTAGAACGGTGGTTGCGGGTTCGAATCCTGCCGAGGGCACTTACCCCGGGGGCGTGGCTCCGGCGACCGGGCTCGAGGCGCATAGGCTGTGGTCGTGCCCGAGAAGCCTCCCCTCCGCGTGATGACGAGTGAGGAGTTCAACGAGCTGCTCCGTGATGCTCCGCCACCCACGGCCGATGATGTGTCGATCACGGCGGACGGCGAGCGCCTCGACACCAAGGAGAAGGTGCTGGGGTTCTGCGAGCGTCTGGCGGCTGAGCGAGCGTCGGCTGGCTGACCGCCCCGGTCGCCTACCTATCAGACCGCCGCCTTCGCCGAATCACGTCGGCGCCAGCGCGTGCGAGTATCCGATACAGCCGTCGAACGGCGTCGGGGGCGCGCTCATGCGGCCGGATGAGCGGCAGTAGGTCGGCGAGTCGGGGAGGTGGCTGGCGGACCTCGGATCGTTCGGCCTGGACCGATGGCAAGGCGTGGGCAAAGACCGCCAGCGTCTCACGATCGGGGAGTGCAGCAGCGGGAGCGAGTACTGCGTGGAAGCCGGCGTCTCGGGCTGCCGCGGCAATCGCCTGGGTGATCGAGTAGTCGTCTCCGACGAGGTCGGACTCCTCGACGCCGAGGTGAGCGCGCACGGCCGCGTCGGTTAGGGTCCACCACGGAATTATTCGCGAGGTATAGTCTGGTGGGATGGAGATCACGTCAGAGGGCTTGTCGGGGTTCTTTTCGACGGTGATGCCGCATCTGGATGAGCGGCAGCGGCGGGTGGTGGCGGGAGCGATGGTGGAGGCGCTGGGTCGCGGTGGGCAGGCGCGGGTTGTGGAGGCGTCGGGGATGAGTTCGTCGACGGTGAACACGGCGACTCGTGAGGTTCGTGCCGGGGTGGAACCATCGGATCGGACGCGAGCTCCGGGAGCGGGGGCGAAGCCGGCGATCGAGAAGCAACCCGGGTTGTTGGCGGCGCTCGATGAGTTGGTGTGGCCCGACACGCGCGGGAACCCGATGTCGTTGCTGCGCTGGACGTTGAAGTCGACCTACAAACTCGCGGAGGACCTCGAGAAGAAGGGTTTCACGGTGTCAGCAGAGCTGGTGCGGCGGTTGTTGGATCAGTTGGGCTACTCGTTGCAGGCGCCGTCCAAGCAGACCGAGGGCACCGCGAACCCCGATCGTGACGCCCAGTTCCGGTATCTCAACGACGTGGCCACGAACTTCATCGAAGCTGGCGAGCCGGTGATCTCGGTGGACACCAAGAAGAAGGAACTGATCGGGAACTACGCCAACGGCGGCCGGGAATGGCAACCCGTCGGGGAGCCGACGCGCGTGAACGTCCATGACTTCGCGGATCCGGCGCTGGGCGAGTACGCCAAGGCGATCCCCTACGGGGTCTATGACGTCGTCAACGACGAAGGATGGGTATCGGTGGGTGACACCGCGGACACCGCCGAGTTCGCGGTCGAGTCGATCCGTCGGTGGTGGAACCAGATGGGCAAGGCCCGGTTCCCGAACGCGACCCGGCTGTTGATCACCGCCGATGCCGGCGGTTCCAACGGCTACCGGGTCCGCGCCTGGAAGAAGCACCTCGCTGAACTCGCTGCGGAGACCGGGCTACGGATCACGGTGTGTCACTACCCACCCGGCACGTCCAAGTGGAACAAGATCGAACACCGCATGTTCAGCTTCATCTCGATGAACTGGCGAGGCCAACCCCTCACCGACATCCGCACCATCATCGAGCTGATCTCCAACACGACCACCCGCACCGGTCTCACCATCCAGGCCGGCTACGACCCGAACTGGTACCCCACCGGCGTCAAGGTCACCGACGCACAACTCGACGCCCTACCCATCGAACCCCACGACTGGCACGGCGACTGGAACTACACGCTGGCAGCAGCATGAACCTCGCGACTCATTTCGCGGCGGGCCCTTAGGTCGAGAACCTCGAGGGCGACGAACACCCGGCCCACGCGTCGCCGGACTTCGAACGGGTCGACGCCCTCGTCGACGAAATGGCGGAACAGTTCGGCCCAGGCAGCCTGCTCCTGGCTCGACCCGTACCAGACACCAGGTTCGCCGGCACGGTGGTAGCGGCCAGGGCCACGAGCGGGATCCGCGCAGGATGTGAGCGGGTGCCTGGTGGGGCCTTGGTGCCAGAAGCGGCCGGAGATCTGCCGACGAGGCGCAGCTGCTACCGCCTCGGCGAGGTTCACACGTATGCGCCGTCGATGAACGACTCGGCAGCCTCGCGGACTTCGTCGATCCGATCTTTGGCGAGGAGGTCGACTGGGCGTTGGCCGTCGAGGAGTCGGTTCTTGGCATGGAGCCACTGGCCGACACCCCGGGGCGTGAGCGAGTCCGAGAGCAGGAGAGCGAGATCGCGAAGCTGAGCGAGCCGGTCGTACCGGTCGGGACGGATGTCGCTGGTCCGCCAGCCCCGTACCGCTCGGTCCGAGACCTGGGTGACGGCAGCGACGTCGACCTGGGTGACGCCGAACGGCCTCAGGGCCTCGACGATCTCGCTGGCTTCGACAGCTCGGTCCAAGGTGGGAGCCATGTCGCTTCCTCTCATACTTCCGGTTCTACTTCCTCCAAGGTACCGCCCATCGCCGGCCCCGACAACCACGTCAGATGGAACGAAGGCTCACCTCCTGAGTCCGGTCAGGGTCGGAGCTGAGCGGTCGCAGTAAACGTGTGAAGGTACTACCATACGGCCATGCCGAAGGAGAAGGTGACGCTCACACTCGACACCGGGCAACTGGAGGAGCTCCGCTCGCTCGTGGATGCGCGGAGTTTGTCGTCGACGGTCGACCAAGCAGTGGGTGCCTATCTGTCCCGGCTTCGGCACCTCCGCGCGGTCGACGGGTGGCTCGCCGAGCTCGAGGCTGAGCATGGCCCGGTCGACCCGGAGACGCTCGAGTGGGCCGCGCGCATCGTGGATGACTGGGCATCCACCGGTGACCGACCAGCGAAGGCCAGTTGAGTGCTCCTGCTCGACAGCGAGGCCCTCTCGTCGGTTGCCCACGGGCCGGACCTCCGCCGGGATCGGGTCCGAGCGCTCGTGGCGGAGATGCGATCACGGGACCTGCCGATCGCAACGGTCGCGGCTGTCCTCGCCGAGGTGGTCCGCGGTCGACCCGCTGATGCCGGCGTGTTCGCCGGTCTGCGACGTGAGCGGGTCGAGGTCCACCCTGTCGACAGCCGCACGGGCGTGCGGGCCGGGCAGCTACTCGGAACTGTCGGCGCCGGGTCGCAGATGGCGATCGACGCCTTCCTCGTGGCCGACGCGGACCTGCGCGGAGGGGCGGTCATTGCCACGTGCGACACCGACGACCTGAGACGCCTTGCATCCGTGGCACAGCGAGTTCGAGTCGCCGATCTCGATCGGTGACCGGAGCGCAGAGCATTCGGCGTGTGGCGAACACCCGGAACCAATCGCTCGGAGGGAACCGATCGGCGGTCCGGGACGTCGAAGCCCACATGACACGACGACTGACCACCTCGGTCCTTCTACTCACGGCGGGGATGCTGCTGGTGTCGTGCGGTGGCAGCGACGAAGACGCCGAAGCGCTACATCACCGATCCGTCGCTCGTCGGTGCGGCGCTGAGGATCGACCTCCAAGGGGTGCTCCGCGATGGCGACCTGCTCGGACGGCTGCTCGACACCTTCGTCGCTGCTCAGCTCCGACCCGAGCTCGCAGCGAGCGCCGGGTGCCCCCGCCTGTTCCACGTGCGTGAGAAGAACGGGCGTCGCGAGGTCGACCTCCTCGCCGAGTTCGGCGTGGGGCGAGTCGTGGCGATAGAGGTAAAGGCAACGGCAGCACCGAACCGTGGTGATGCCGCGCACCTCGAGTGGATTCGGACCGCCTCGGTGAGCGGTTCCTGGCCGGTGTTGTCTTCCATACCGGGCCTTCCGCATTCGTGCTGGCGGACCAGGTCACTGCGCTTCCGATGGCAGCGATCTGGTCGGCTGCGGTGCGGATGGCGTACCGACCCGGGCATACTGTTAGCCAAGCATCAAGAGCGACCTTCGGGTCCGGCAACCTGGGTGACACCCCAAGGTGCCTTCCGCCATCTGGTGGGATGCGGCCAGCTTCGGCTGGCAACCAAGGTGTCAGGTCCGGTCGTCGGAGGTCGCTCCCAATCCCTGGAGCCACCATGCCCGAACCCGACGAACGCCTGGAACCCCACCACCTGCTCGCTCTCTACGACGAACTGCTCAGGACCCGCGATCGCCTCGACGAGACGGGCGTCAGTCTCTGCCGCGTGCTGGACACGATGATCGGGGCCGGCGCACCCCGACACGTCCCGAGGCTGGAAGCTACCCACGATCTCGCGTTCACCATCGCCTGGGAACTCACCGAGCCACTCCGCCTTCTTCAGGGCCATCTCCTCGGCACGAGGCGAGATGCCGCTGCCCTACTCGATGCGCTGTACCACGCCTTCGGCGAATCGTGGGCGGTCGGCACGGCGCAACCATCGGACCCGCAGGTGCGCGGGTGTGACCATGTGGCGCCGATCGCGGCGAGGATGGCGGCCGGCCGGTTCATCGTGCTGTCGAGGGGTGAGGTGCGCCAAGTCTGCGCCGCACTCGACGCGTACGCTCTCGAGTCCACCCGATGCGCCGCGCAGTACCTTCGGCTCGCGGCCGCGCCCGCCGCCGGGCTCTTTCCCGAGTTCCAGTGCCTGTGCGGCCACATGGCCGAGGCACTCCGTGCCGCGCCGCAGGAGGTCCCGCTGATCAAAGGGGCAATCCTGGGGTCCCGGTGACGTGCGCGCGATGTCCGCGGGCCTGGCCCAGACCTTGCCTCGAGACAGTCGGTCCATCGTGCAACGAGGCCCGCGGACCACATCGGCGGGGTCGATCTCGAGCGGATCCGTGACCAGGTTCAGCCGCTGGCTGACCCATGGTGCCATGCCTGACTGGGAGTACACTGGTACGCTCTTCCCAATGGAGGCCACCGTGGACGAAGTCGGACGGATCGTGGTCCCCAAACCGTTGCGTGACCGGCTACGGCTCGTGCCCGGTACCAAGGTCGACGTCAGCGAGTACGGCGACGGTCTGCACATCGCGCCGGTTGGCCGCACGGCTCGGCTCGAGGAGCGCGACGGGCTCCTCGTTGCCGTGGCCGAGACCCCGGTCACCGACGACGACGTGATGGCGCTCATCGACACCGGCCGTCGATGACAGACGTTCTCGTCGACACCAGCGTCGCCGTCCCGTTGGTCTTGACGTCACATGTCGCCCATCGCTCCGTGAACGACTCGCTCGGACATCGGTCGGCCGCGCTCGCCGGTCATGCCCTCAACGAGACCTACGCAGTCCTCACGCGACTACCAGGCGATGCGCGCCTCACACCCGCGCATGCGGTTCGCCTGCTGCGGGCGCGCTTCGACCCGGCGGCTGTCCTCGACGCCAGGACCGCTCGTTCTGCTCCTGAGGTCCTCGCCGGCGCCGGAGTCGCGGGTGGCGCCACCTACGACGGCTTGGTCGCATTGGCTGCGCGCTCGGCCGGCCTTCCACTCGCCAGTCGGGATCGACGAGCGCTCAACACCTACCGCCTGCTGGGTGTGCCCGTCGAGGTGCTCGGCTGAAGGTCGGGCCATCCGCCGTCTTCTCCGGGCTCCGGCGCCACCGGCCTACTCGACCGTCGTCCAGACGCGACCGGCGAGGGCGGCGACATCTTGGTCCGCGTGTGACCGCAGTTCCCGCAACAGCGCCCGCCACGTCTCGGGCCAGTTGAAGCGAGCCCCCGCAGCGCGCACCAGGGCCAGGGCCAGCGTGCCCGCCCCCGGCGTGCCGAGACCGATCAGGTGGGCGGCGCTGGCGTCCAGTGTGGCGATGCCCCACTGGGACTCGTCCCGGTCGAGCGCGAGTGCCAGGGCTTCCAGGGTGTGTCCGGCGAGGAGCGGGTGAGCGTCGAGGTGGCCCGCCAGCGCATCCAACGTCGGGGTCGGCTCGTTCCAGTCCACCGCCGCCAGGCGCATTACCAACCCTTCGGGAGCCCAATGGGGTCGGCGGGCGAGCAGGTCTGCGATGTGAAGCAGCTCCAACCGCCGTTCGGTCCGCACGAACCGGGGTAGCGCTGCCGCTGAGCGGAGCACGGCCCCGAGTCGCTGTGCCGAGGGTCGGTCCCGTTCTGCACCTGCGTCGCGGTTGGCGCCGTCCGGCCGTTCGGCGAGCCGGTCGATCAGACCGATGGTCTCGACCCATCCGGCTCCGTCTTGGAGCATCGTGTTCAGGGAAGCCAACGCGGCCCGCCACTCCGGGCCCGAGCCGAGATCTTCGATGGCCTCGCACGCGACCCGGGGGGCATCCTCGGTGTACCGGGCCCAACCAGCCAGGGCGGCCAGGGCTTCGGCCCGCACCCTCTGGCGAGGCGATGCGCACGTGGCGACGATGAACCCGGCGAACCGGTGCCGGTGTCGAGGTGCCAGCTGGTCCGATGCCGTCTCCACCAGGGAAAGGGCCTCGTCTTCGGAGCGTGCCGGCATCGCAGCGAGGACGGACCACGCTCTGTCGTCATCGAGGAAGCCGCGCAGCGATCGGCCGATCGCGACACGCAGGTCGCGGTGGACCTCCTCGGCGGCGACGGCCAGGAGCACTTCGAGTGCCCCATGCGGACGACGGTCGCCGAGGAGTCGGGCCGCCTCCTTGCGGGACGTGACGCTTGCCGTGTCGTCCACCAGGACAGACTCGAGGGGGCCTCGGAGGTCGCCTCGGGGGACGAACCGGGAACACCGGGTCGCGGCGTAGATCGCGACGCGGGCCCGCTCGCTCCTGGCGAAGGCCAGGAGCCGCTCCAGGGAACGGCCGGGTTCGTCGGTCCAGGCCAGGCCCGACAGCGCGGCCTCCTGGATGGGTATCTGCGGGCTGGAGAGATAAGGCTCGAGGGCCGGCACTCCGATCTCGGGAAGGCGTGCCAACGTGCGGACGGCGAGGGATTGGGACCATGCCGAGGTTCCCGGGGTGGCGACGAGTGCGTCCAACGCAGCCCGATACGCCTGGCACTGCCGAGGGAGCCACCGGTCGAACCCGCCATCGATGAAGGGGACGAAGCGCACGTCACCTTTGGAGAAGCGCCCCGAGAGAGGCCGGGGCCGCAACAGCACATCGAGTAGGTCCTGGCGGCAACCCGCCACCGCGCTCAGGACGATGGGTACCGTGAGGGTCGATTCGTCGGCGGCCAGGACCCGCTCGACCCGTGTCGCCCGGGCACGAGGATCGGACAACCAGATCCTGAGAGCGGTCTTCACCACCGGGTCGCTTGCCGCCGTGGTGGCAGCTTCGAGCAGCGTCTGGAGGCCGTCGTGGTGCCAGGCACGCTTCCCCAGCGACTGTGCCAGGGCGAAGGCCAGCTCGTAGTGATCCAGCGCGGCCGCCTTCTTGAGCCGAGGCATGAGCGAATCGACCAGCGAGGTCTCTGCGCCACGGGGAAGCAGTCGGTCCAGCCGGGGCAACGGGAGGCTGCCCGTCGGTTCGGCGAGCTGGTCGAGCAGCTCGAGCGCGAACAGGAAGCGGGGTGCGGTCATGTCACCGGCAGCGCCCGCCAGAAGTCCGAAGACCAGGCGGGTGAGCTGGCTCAGGGTCGCCGGTGAGGTGTCGCGGGCGTCTCTGGCGGCGTGGGCCAGCGATCGCAGCCCGTCGAAGGACGTGTCGTCGAACAGTGATGCCGGTGCGGCGGCGAGTACCTGGATCGCCGACAGGCGGACCGGGTCCTGGTCGTTGCGGAGGCGGTCACAGAGTCCCAGGGCGTCCCGCATCACACCCGGTGACCGCTCTCGCCGGGCACAGGACAGAAGCAGGTGGTAGCCGAGCGCGCGGTCACCGGACCTGTTCCGTCGGGAATGTGCCGTCAGGGGCTCGTGCGCCTCGGCGAAGGGCAGGAAAGAGGTGTACAGGAGGGTGGTGGCGTCGGAGTCGCGGACCGAACGCAACCCGAGGATCCGCCGGGCCTCGGCGTGACGTAGATCGCGGGGTAGCACCGCGAGGTGACCCGGAGCCCAGATCCGGGTGGATGTGTCGAGGTCTTCGAGGGCACGGGTGAACACCTGGGCGCGGTGGCTCGGAGCGAGCGATCCGATCCACCTGAAGAAGAGATGCTCGCGATCGCGCCACGCCCGGGCGATGGCGACCTGATCCTCGGTATCGAACCGGGAGGCGTTCCTGCCCAAGACGGCGGGGAGCCGCCAGCCCAGACTCTCGACGAACCCCTCCCGCAACACGAGCCGGGCTACCCGGGAGGCATCGAAGCGGATGAGTGAACCCGGGACCCGGCGTGCGCCCAGCGGGACGGCCCACGACGGGCCTGCCTGCTCCACCAGCCGGAGGAGTCGATCCGGTGAGGCCAGGGCGAGTACTGGCACGGTCGGGTCGAGGCGGTTCCAGTACAGGTCGCGTGAGCGACGGGGGAGCGTTGGCAGCTCGTCCTCCAAGACGTCGAAGAGGACGTCGGGGTGGCGCCGGGCGAAGGACCGGAGGTTCGGGATGGCGTACAGCAGCTCGGGCAGCAGGCGCCGCGCGGTTGCTGGCGTGCACGCTGCCAGCAGTGCGGCGGCTTCCCGGTCGCCCAGCTCGGCGCGGAGGTCGTCGATCACGGTCTCTGCGATCCCGGTCAGTCCACGACGGTTGACGAACCGCCGGAGCTTGCGCCGGTCCTCGGCGCTGCCGTTGCGCATCGTGTCCAATACGACCTCGGCGGGCAGCAGCTCGGGGCTGAGGTGGGCCTGCGCGAACGACCGGATCGTCGACGATGGATGCTCGAGGGCCGCACCGAGGCGCCGCTGGTCGCCAGCGGTGGAGGCGGCGACCAACGCCAGTTGGTGGTGGTAGTGGCTCTGGGTGCACAGCTCGTCGAGCAACGGCGACAGTGCCGGATCTCCGGCGTGGTCGCGCCCCAGTAGCGCCATCGTCTGCACCCGGTCACTCGTGATTCCCGATGAGGCCCGCACCGAGGACCTCCGCCTGGCCGTCACCGACTGCCTGGCGGGATCCTGACCGCTGGTGGGAACCGATCGGCGGTCCGGGACGTCGAAGCCCACATGACACGACGACTGACCACCTCGGTCCTTCTACTCACGGCGGGGATGCTGCTGGTGTCGTGCGGTGGCAGCGACGAAGTCAGCACCTCGACATCGACCACCACCGCGCCGGGAACGGCGCCCGATGACACCGCGCCGGGAACGGCGCCCGATGACACCGCGCCGGGAACGGCGCCCGATGACACCGCGCCGGGAACGGCGCCCGATGACACCGCGCCTTTCCCGACTTCGCCAGGCCCGCCCGCCGTGGAGATCGTGTCGTTCGAGACGTCTTTCGGGATGTGCGCGGGCTGGTGCGTCAGCCGCATCGACATCGACGTCGACACCGTCACCCTCGTGGCGAGCAACCGCATGGAAGAGACGGAGCAGACGACGGCGGGCGTCCTCACCGATACCGGTGCAGCCGAGCTTGCCGGGGCGGCTGCTTCTCTCGAAGGCGTCACCATCGACGACGTCTACGGGTGTCCCGACTGCGCCGACGGGGGCGCTTCGTCACTCACCTTGGCCCGAGGGGTCGAGATAATGACCACCAGCTACGACTTCGGCGGCCCACCCCCCGAGCTCATCGAGGCCGACGCCGTGGGCGCCGGCCTTCTGGATGCTCTGGCTTCATGCACGTCCTCGGGCCTCGTCACCGTGGAAGAGAGCTGCGAGCCGATCGACTAGCTGGGGATCAGATCAGTCGAGCGGTACGCAGAGCGTCGGCCACCGACTCGGCGATCCCTCCGGGCTGGTGGCACTGGCCTACTGCGTAGACCGCCGGGCCCGTACCCGACTGCGCCTCGCCGGCAGCCATCGCCCCACCCAGTTCACCGATCAGTTCGTCGTCGGGCAGGCTGCCCAGGCAGAGCACGACGTTGTCGACCTCGCTGATGCGTCGCTGGTCGTCGGGTCCGGAGACCACGACGGTGCCACCGGTCGCCCCGGCACCGGTCGCGGCCTCCCCGCCGGTGCCTTCGCCGGGCGGGCCTCCGCTCTCGATGGCGTCGACTGTCACGCCCGCGGTGATCACCACGCCCAGGTCATCGAGGCGTCCGGTGAGGTTGGCCAGCGTGATCAGCTCGATCCCCGCCTGTGGTCCCGGAGCCTCGGTGCGCAACAACTCGACGGAGTGACCCTCGTCGGCCAGGAACTCGGCGGTCCCCAGGCCCTCCATCCCCCCGTCGGCGGACACCACGACCACCCGCTCACCCACCTCGACCCGACCGGCCAGCACGTCCCTGCCCTGCACCACGATCGGGTCGTCACCGCCGGGGACCTCGAGGGGAGCGGGAACGCCGCCGGTGGCCACGATCACCACGTCCGCACCTTCCGCATCGACGTCTTCTGGGGTGACCTGCTGGTCCAGCCGGACCTCGACCCCGAGCAGTTCGAGCTGGCGGCGGTACCAAGCCACGGGTTCGAGCATCTCGCCCCGGGTCGGAAGCCGCGCGGCCAGAAGGAGCTGACCGCCCAGCTCGTCGCTCCGCTCATGGAGGGTCACCTCGTGGCCCCGTTCGGCCGTCACCCGGGCAGCTTCGAGTCCCGCGATCCCCCCGCCCACCACCATGACCCGCATGCGTGTGTCGGACGCGTCGATCGCCAGCTCCTCTTCGTGGCCGACCGTTGGGTTCAAGGCGCAGCTCACTCCGTCGGGATGCCCGGTGCTGATCCGCCTCCAGCACTCCATCAGCCCGACGCAGTGACGGATCTCGTCGGTTCGTCCCTGGCGTGCCTTGTTCGGCAGCTCTGGGTCGGTCATGTTGGCCCGGGTCATGCCCACCATGTCGGCCCGGCCCGAACCGACGATCTCGTCGGCATGTCCGGGGTGGATGATCCGACCGATGCAGCACACGGGGACGTCGACGACCTCGCGGATGCGTTCGGCCAGGTACACGTAGCGCCCGTGCTCGATGCCCATGGGCGAGATGATCCCCAGGCCACCCAGGCTCACGTTGACGAAGTCCAGCTTCCCCGACGCCGTCAACTCCGGCGTGATCCGGGCCATGTCGTCGACGGTGAGCCCTCCCGGCTGGAACTCGTCACCGTTGATGCGGATCCCCACCGTGAAGTCGTCACCCACCGCGGCCCGCACGGCGTCGATCACCTCGCGGGGGAAGCGCATGCGGCGTTCCTCGTCGCCCCCGTAGTCGTCGTCGCGGTGGTTGCGCAGCGGGGAGAGGAACTGCAAGGGCAGGTAGCCGTGCCCCATGTGGATCTCCACGCCGTCGAGTCCTGCGGCCCGCATCCGTTCGGCGGCCACGGCGTAGGACTCGACGATCTCGTCGATGTCGGCGACCGACAGGGCTCTGGGCACCCTTCCTCCGGGGCTGGCGGGAACCGCCGAGGCCGACACGAGGTCGGCGGTGACGATGGGATAGGCGTCGCCGCCGTGCCACAGCTGGGCCACCAACTTGGCGCCGTGCTCGTGGACGGCTTCCACCACCGGTCCGAAGGCGTCGACCACCTCAGGTCGGTAGGCCTGGATCATGCTGGGGACGAAGGACGCCGAAGGGTGCACGGGGGTGATCTCGGTGATGATCATCCCGATCCCACCGCGGGCCTTGGCGGCCCAGTAGTCGACGTGGCGCGCCGAGGGCAGCCCGTCCACAGCGAAGGACGTGTGATGGGCCGTGGACAGGATCCGGTTGCGCACCTCGAAGGCCCCGATGGTCAGGGGCGAGAAGAGATGCGAGAACTCTCCGGCTCCATCGGCTGCGTTCGATGTCGGCGGCGCGCCGGTGGTCGTGGCCTCGCCGGTGGCTCCGCCGCTCGGCTCGTCGTCGCCACCAGAACAGCCCGAACTCAACACCGCCGCGCCCCCGGCCACCGCGAACCCCGCCGCAGCCAGCACCTGGCGGCGGGTGAGCTGCGGGATGGGCTCAGGGCTCAGCTGTCGAGCGGACCGTCCTGGGCTCTGCTCGGGGGTCGGTTCAGCCATCGCCACCTCCTGAGGTGGGTTCCAGAAGGTTCGCTCCGAGCGGCGCGTCGTCGATCACGGTGCCCAGGTCGCCACGAACCGTCGTGTCGTACACCCCGGCCGCCAACCGGATGGTGACCTCTGCACCGAGGGAGGCCAGGGAGTCCCCCACGTCCAGGACGTTGGCGTGGGACGTGTTGGCGTTGCCGAAGAACACGATGCCCGTGCTGGTGACAGAGCCGGCGAAGGTGTTGTCCGTGAGCGTCGAGTTCACCAGCGACGGGCCCATCTCGAAGCCGCCGACGGCAGGGAAGCCGATCATGACGGCCCCTGGGGGAGCGACGTCCTCGTGGGTCTCGAAGGTGAAGGTGTTGTCTGCCACTGTGAGACCCGTACCGCTGAGGCCCAGGCCCCAGCCCAGGCCCCGGGTGGTCACGGCGTTGCCCTCTACGCTCACCGGGCCCGCGTTGTTGGCCACCAGCAGGGCGAAGCGGCCTGGCCAGGTGTCGTCCACGACCTGGGTGACGTCCACGGTGTTGCCTCGCACCGTCACCTCGCCTCCGCCGCCGGGATAGGGCTCCCCGCTGGGCGATCTGCCGTTGCCGATGATCTCCAGTCCCTCGTCCACCCCGGTGACCGAGTTGCCCTCGATCTCGACCCGGTCGTGGTTCGAGAAGAAGATCCCGAGGAACTGCTCATCGTGGGGGAGTGGAACCGGCCGAACTTCGTCTACCTCGTCCACCCCGGTTCCGTCGGTGTCGGTGATATGGCTGAGATCGACCAGGTTGCCCGACGCCCGGAAGGCCCCCCGGGCGTCCTCGCCGCTGGAGAAGACGGCGTGGACGAATCGGATCGAACCACCGGCGGGGCTCACGGGATCGGACAGGTAGCTGTCGCTCAGTTCCACACCGGAGCTCGACTCGACGTAGATCGCCGATCCTGTCCAGTGGCGGAACCAGAGGTCCTCGAAGGCGACGGGGCCCTGGTCGCCTGCCACCACCCGGAACGGGCCTCCTTCCAGTCGGCCACCCATGGCCGAGAACGTGTCCAGCGCGCCACCGCCCTGGATGGCGGTGCCCCAGTCGCCGCCGTCCCCTCCGGCCCGGGTCCCGACCAGCTGCACGGCCCTGCGGATGTGGACGGTGTGCTTGGCCTCGGTGTTGCCGTCTCCCAGGAAGAAGGCGCCGGGCCCGAGTCGCACGGTTCCCTCTTCTGCCACGTTGTCGACCGCCCACTGGAGGTTGGCGTAGTCGCCCGGGTCGTCGCGGGGCTCGACGCTGATGGTGGGGTCTCCGGTCGAACCGGTGATGTGTTCAGTGTCGGGGTTCGGTAGGCCCATTTGGTCGCCGAGGGTGCTGTCGGAGCCATCCAGGGTGCCGGTGTAGTCCCGGGTGTCGTCGGCGGGGGCAGGCGGTACCGGGGACGGCTCGGTGTCACCGGTACCGCCGGGTGAGCTGGCACTCTCAGACGTGGAAGCCTGCGTCGGTGGCGCCTCGTCCTCTGGTGGGGCCGTGGAGCATGCGGCCCCCGCGACGAGGATCCACATCACGGCCAGGGCGGTGCAGGTACGGCTCGGTCGCGCCACGCCTGCACGGTAGCGACGACCGCATCTGCCCGGCGTGTGCCTTCGAGGGCTAGAGACGGGCCAGCAACTCGGACTTCTTGGCCGAGAACTCCTCTTCGGAAAGGATTCCGTCGTCCCGGAGCCCGGCGAGCTCACGTATGAGCTGGGGGATGCCGGCTGCGGGTGGTGTACCCGCATCGACCTCGGCGGCTTCAGCCGGGGAATCCGTCACTGACTCGGCGGCGGGCTCGACCGGGGGTTGGGGTGCCGCCTCGGAGGTCTCGAACAGCTGCCTGACCTGGGCACCCTCTGTCCGCGAGGCGCCGGCAGCGGGCCTCGGGGCCTTGGCGCGCTCGGGGGTAGGCGCAGGAGCGGGCGCTGGTGCGGCAGCAGCGCTGGCCTGAGCGGCAGGTGCGGGCGGGGGAGGCGTGAAGATGGGCTTCTCGCCTGTTGGGCCGGTGGCCGGGGTGTAGCCGGAGTTGTGCGAGCGCTCCTCCTGGAGGGATTCCATGATCCGGTCGCTGTGGGCCACGAGGCTCGAGGCACGCAGGGCTCGGTCGGCCTGAGCGGACGCCGACCGGCGCTCGTGGGGTGGCACGACCGGGACGGCCCCCTCGTTGGTCCAATCCGTGCGGTTGTGTCTCGTCTTCACTTGCTGGGTCATGGGACCACTCCCTGGCCGTGGGCTGCGTTCCTCAAGGATCGTCATCCACAGGCTGGACCTTGACCTTGGACCAGGGGTTTCGCCAACCCGCCCTGTCTCTGTAATGAGATCGTAATACTCGGAGGCCCTTCGCTGGTTCGCCGCCCTCTCGGCGCCCGAGACCTAGACTCCGGTCGTGCCTGATGCTCCGGTTTCCGGCGATCGGTTGGTTATCCAGCACGCCCTGATGGACAGCACCCGCTGGGACAGCTACGAGCACCGCCCCGGCGACATCGTGATCTGCACCCCGCCCAAGTGCGGCACGACCTGGGTTCAGACCATCGTGGGCTCGCTCCTGTTCCCCGACGGCGACCTTCCCGGCCCGGTGATGGTCCTGTCCCCGTGGCTCGACTCCAACTTCCGGCCTATCGACGAGGTCCTCGCCACCCTCGAGGGCCAAGAGCACCGCCGCTGGATCAAGTCCCACCTGCCCGCCGAGGCGCTGCCTTTCTACGAGACCGCCTCCTATGTGTGCGTCTTCCGGGACGGCCGTGATGCCTTCATGTCCTGGCTCAACCACATGGCGTCGTTCCGGCCCGAGGTGACCGACCGGCTCAACGCCCAGGCTGCGGACCGGGGATGGCCCCAGGTCGACCGGACCGACCGGGACCTGCACGAGCAGTTCGCCGAGTGGCTGGCATTGCCCATCCCGGTCATGATGCTGGCCGGGTGGTGGGCCCGGCGTCACCTGCCCAACGTGCTGCTGGTTCACTACAACGACCTGAAGGCCGACCTGGACGGCGAGATGCGCCGCATCGCCGGCTTCCTCGACGTGGCCATCGACTCCGGTACCTGGCCCGCTCAGGTCGAGCGGTGCACCTTCGCGTCGATGCAGGCACGGGCCGAGGAGATCGGACCCTTCGAGGAGCACTTCGTGGGTGGTGGCAACAGCTTCTTGCACCGGGGCGTCAACGGGCGCTGGCACGAGGTGTTGACCGACGAGGAGGTAGCGGCCTACCAGGAGGTGGTCGCCCAGATTCTCGACCCCGAAGCAGGCGCCTGGCTCGAGCGCGGCTCACGGGCCACGGGCATCGATCCCGGTCCCTGAGTCCGGCCCTGAGGCCCGATTCGCCTCTTGACCGACCGGTCAATATGCTCCCGGCATGGACATAAACGGAGCATCAGCCATCGTCACCGGAGGCGCCTCGGGTCTGGGTGCGGCAACGGCCCGCCTGCTGGCCGAGAGGGGTGCCAAGGTCGTCGTCGCCGACCTTCAGGACGACAAGGGGCAGGCCCTGGCCGGTGAGGTCGGGGGCGCCTTCGCCCACGTCGACGTGACCAACACCGACGAGATCATCGCTGCTGTCGACGCCGCCCGCGAACTCGGCCCCCTCAAGGCGCTATTGAACTGTGCGGGGATCGGGTGGGCCACCCGCACCATCGGCAAGGACGGCAGCTACGACTCGGCCCACGACCTGGGTATCTTCCGAAAGGTGCTGGAGGTGAACCTCATCGGCACCTTCGACTGCATCCGCCTGGCGGCGACCGCCATGTCCCAGAACGACCCCGACGAGGACGGCGCTCGCGGGGCCATCGTCAACACGGCTTCGGTGGCCGCCTTCGACGGCCAGATCGGCCAGGCCTCCTACTCGGCCTCCAAGGGCGGCGTGGTCGGCATGACCCTGCCCATCGCCCGTGACCTGTCCGCAGTCGGTATCCGGGTCAACACCATCGCCCCCGGCCTCATCGACACCCCTATCTACGGTGCGGGCGAGGCGTCCGAGCAGTTCAAGGACCGCCTCAAGGCGGGAGTGCTTTTCCCCAAGCGTCTTGGCAGCGCCGAGGAGTTCGCCACGCTCGCCGTCGAGCTGGTCACCAACGGCTACATGAACGCCGAGACGATCCGCATCGACGGCGGCATCCGCATGCAGCCCAAGTGAAGGCCCTTCACCCGGGACGCCCGAGCGCGTGACGCAGCGACGCCTCGGCGTCGGTGTACGCGAACCCGTAGCCCGCCGCCTCCAGCACCGCGGGCAGCACCTTCTGGCCGGCGAGGATCACCTCGTCGGCCAGGTCGCGTCCGAGCACGGCGCGGATGGCGAAGGCGGGCGCCGGCAGCACCGCAGGTCGGCGTAGAACTCTGCCCATCGCCCGGGTGAAGTCACGGTTGCGTTCGGGGCAGGGAGCGGTGAGGTTCACCGGCCCGGCCACGTCAGGGTGCTCGAGCAGGAAGCGGATGGCGCCGACCTCGTCGTCGATGTCGATCCAGCTCCACCACTGGCGTCCCGAGCCCAGCGGGCCTCCCAGGAACAGCTTGGTGAGCTGGGCGGGCCGCTGGAGGAAGCCCCCGCGGCTCGACAGCACCAGTCCGGTGCGCAGGTGACACACCCGGATCCCTGCGGTCTCCGCGGGCTCGGTGGCGGCCTCCCAGCGCTCGCAGAGGTCGGCCAGGAAGCCTGAACCGGCGGCACTGGACTCACTCAGATCCTCGTCGCCCCGGTCACCGTAGAAGCCGATGGCCGACGCCGACAACAACACCGACGGGGGCTGGTCCAAAGAGGCGAGGGTGCGGGCCAACAGACCGGTGCTGTCGGTGCGCGACGACACCAGGTGCTCTCGCTCACCCTCGGTCCAGCGCTTGGCCCCGATGCTGCGGCCCGACAGGTGCACCACCGCGTCGAGGCCTTCGAGGCCGGCCGCGTCGATGGTTCCCGCCGCCGGATCCCACTGCACACGGGCGACTTCGCCGGGGACCGAAGGTGTCCCCCGCACCACGCGGATCACCTCGTGCCCGTCAGTGCGCAGCGACTGGCACAGGGCGGTGCCGATCAGACCCGACGAACCCGATATGGCGACGCGCATGTCGTGAGCTTCGCCCACAGATGGGATCGCCGCCACTCCCAGCGCCCACAATGGGGGAGTGGAACCCCTGCCCGGGCCTGACGATCCACCACCTGCGGGGGTGGTCTACGTGGGCGGCCACGGGCGAAGTGGCTCGACCCTGCTGGGCGTCCTGCTCGGCGGCCATCCCCGGATGCTGGGTCTCGGCGAGTTCCACCGCCTGAGCCTCGGTGGCGATGACGGTCGGTGTGCCGACGGTCGCCTGCCCGAGGACCACGACTTCTGGTCCCCCGTCATCACCGCGGTGTGTGCCAGTCGGGGAGTCCCGCCCGAGGTGTGGCGCCAACACCTGGCCACCTCACGTCCCCGTGCCGGCGGACTCGGGCGCCGTATGGTCGACGCCGAGTTGCTCGTGGCCGCCCCACCCACCGCAGGGACGGTGCGCCGACTGCCGCCCCTGGCCGGCTACCTGAGCGAGGTGCGGAACAGCCTCGCCTTCCTCGACGAAGCCTGCCGGCAGGCGGGGGCCGACTGGGGGGTGGATGTCACCAAGAACCCGGCCCGCCTCAAGGCGCTCTGGGTGGAGAGGCCCCAGCAGGTGCGGGTGGTGCACCTCGTTCGCGACGGGCGGGCAGTGGCCGCCTCGAACCGTCGCCGGGTCGGCACCCCGGTCGAGGAGAGCATGCGCCGCTGGGCCGCCGAGAACGCCAAGGTCGAGGCCACCCTGGCCACGCTGCCGAGAACCCGGCACCGCCGGATCCGCTACGAGGACCTGTGCGTGGATCCCCCGGGGGTGCTGGCAGACCTGGCCGGATGGCTGGGGCTGGACTTCCACGACGGCATGGTCGACCCCCCTCCCGCCCGCCGGGTCCAGATCTCGGGCAACGAGTGGCTCTCACGTGCCCCTGACGAGCCCGTCCGGATCCACCTCGACGACGCCTGGCGGTCGTCCTGGGGGGCCCGTGAAGAGGCCACCGCCAGGGCCTGCGCCTGGCGCGGGCTACGCCGCTACGGCTACCTGCCCGGCGGGGACGGGCCTTGCCGCTAACGTCGCCGACCGTGTCGAGGGAACCGCAACCGTGAAGCAGGTCGTGCAGTCCGTTCGCGACGGGTCGCTGCGGGTGATCGATCTACCCCGCCCCCAGATCGGACCCACCCAGGTGCTGGTGGCCACCCACCGGTCGCTGGTGTCCGCAGGCACCGAGCGGGCCGTGCGGCGCCTGGCCGGAGCCAGCCTGCTGGCCAAGGCCCGGGCCCGCCCCGACCTGGTCCGCCAGGTGGTGCGTCGGGCCCGCACCGACGGGCTGGGGGCGACCGCCCAGGCCGTCGCCCAGCGCCTCGACGAGGACATGCCTCTGGGCTACAGCGCTATGGGGACGGTCGAAGAGGTCGGCGAGCACGTGGGTGCTGTGGCACCCGGGCAGAGGGTGGCCACCGCGGGTGCACCCCACGCCGGGTTCCAGGCCGTGGCCGGCCTCCTGGCCGTCCCCCTGCCCGACGAGGTGGGCGACGAAGAAGCCGCCTTCGCCACGGTGGCGGCCATCGCCCTCCAGGGCCTGCGCCTGGCCGAGGTCGCCGTGGGCGGGCGGGTCGTGGTGGTCGGACTGGGCCTGGTGGGTCAACTCGCGGTCCGGCTGGCAGTGGCTGCCGGTCTGGACGTGGCCGGCGTCGACGTGCGCCCGGCCGCGGTGGCACGTGCCGAGACTGCCGGGGCCCGGGCCCTGGTCGAGGACGGCACCGGCACCGACGACGCCTTGGCCGCCTGGTCCCGGGGTCGGGGGGCCGACGCCGTGCTGGTGTGCGCGGCCACCGAGTCATCCGACCCGGTGCGTGCCGCTGCGCGACGGCTGCGTGACCGGGGCACGCTCGTGGTGGTGGGAGACGTGGGACTGGAGCTCGAGCGGGGCCCCCTGTACGAGCGCGAGCTCACGTTGCGGGTGGCCCGCTCCTACGGTCCTGGTCGCTATGACCCCTCCTATGAGGGCTGGGCGGTGGACTACCCCATCGGCCACGTCCGCTGGACCGAGGGTCGCAACCTGGAGGCGGTCGTCGACCTGTTGGCGCGGGGCCGGGTGCGCTTCGCCGACCTGGTCACCCACGAGCGCCCGGTGGAAGAGGCGGCCGACGCCTACGCCCTCCTCGAGGCCGACACGTCGGTGGTCGGACTCCAACTGACCTACGGCGAGACCGCCCGGAGCGCTCCGACCTCGGTCGCCACCCAGGCGGTGACCAGCCCCCCTCGGACCGACACCCCGGGTGCAGCACCTCCGGGGATAGGCCTGTTGGGCGCCGGCACCTTCGTGCGGGCCACGCTGGTGCCGGCCATGGACCGAGCCGGGCTGACCCGCCGGGTCGCCGTGTCATCGGCGTCGGGTGTGTCCGCCCACCAGGTGGCGGCCCGGGCCGGGTTCGAGCGGGTCGTGGGCCGTCCCGAGGACCTGTGGGCCGAACCCGGGGTCGAGGTGGTGCTCGTGGCCACCCCCCACGACACCCACGCCGAGCTCGTGGTGGCTGCCCTGGAGGCCGGCCGCCACGTCTTCTGCGAGAAGCCGCTGGCACTCAGCGACGACGAGTTGGACCGTGTGGCCCAGGCCTGGGAGGCGGCGGGGGACCGGGTGCTCATGGTGGGCTTCAACCGCCGCTACGCCCCCATCCTGGACGAGGCCAGGACGGTGCTGGGGGACACGGGTACGCCGCTGGTGATCGACTACCGGGTGCAGGCCGGGCCGGTGCCTGCCGGGCACTGGTACACCGACCGCCGCCAGGGTGGTCGCTTACTGGGCGAGGTGTGCCACTTCGTGGACACCTGCGCAGCACTGGTGGGTCAGCGCGCCCGACCGCGTCGGGGCGTTGGCCACACCGGGAGCCGAACTGCTGCTGGCCGACCAGGTGCTGGTCCACCTGGGGTTCCCCGACGGTTCACTGGCCACCATCAGCTACGCGGCGGGCGGTCACGCCGCCACCCGAAAGGAGAGAGTCGAGATCCTGGGCCGCGGACACACAGTGGTCATCGACGACTTCCGCAACCTGACCGTGGACGGCCGGCGCAGCGGCAGGGGATCCCAGCAGGACAAGGGCCACGCGGCCGAGCTCGAGGTGCTGGCCGGGTTGGTGTCCGCCGCGGGAGCCGACAGGCGGAGCCAGGTGGGCCACACCTCCATCGCCTCCACCGCGGCCACCTTGGCGGCGGCCCGGGCGTTGGCGACCGGAGCGGTCGAGAGCCCCCGGTGGCCGCGCCCCCAAGAGAGGTAGCTGCGGATCAACCGGTGGGGAGGGCCCGAGCCACCTCGATGGCGATGGCGTCCAGCTCGGTGTCGCTGAGGCCGGCGTGTATGGGGAGGCTCAGTGCGTGCTCGGCCGCCCAGTTGGTCACCGGCAGGTCGTAGCCGGCGGATCCCGCGAACACGGGCTGGCGGTGGGCGGGTGGGAAGTAGAGGCGAGCCTCGATCTCGGCGGCCAGCAGCAGGTCGAGCGTGTCGTCTCGTCCCGGACCCTCGACGACAGTCGTGTAGAGCATGTAGACGTGGTCTCGGTCGGGGCGGACCACCGGTGGCCGGATTTCCGGAACCGATTCGAGCCGGCGGGTGAGGTGGTCGGCTTGCTCTCGCTTGCGCTCCAGGATGGAGTCGAGGCCGGCCAACTGGACCCGGCCGATGGCGGCCTGCATCTCGGTGAGGCGCCAGTTGAAGCCCAGGAGGGCGTGCTCGTAGCGCGACACCTGACCGTGGTTGCGCAGCAGGCGCAGGCGAGATGCCAGAGCGGCGTCCCCGGTGGTGACCATGCCGCCCTCGCCGGTGGTGATGTTCTTGGTGGGCGTGAAGCTGAACATGGCGGCCCGCCCGAACGAGCCGACCGGGCGGCCCCGGTACGAGGCCCCGTGGGCTTCGGCGGCGTCCTCGACCAGGGCGATGCCCGCATCGTCGGCCAGCGCCCCCAACTCGTCCAGGTCGGCGGCCTGCCCCCCGTAGTGGACGGCCATCACCGCCTTGGTGCGGGGAGTGAGACGCCGGGCGACGTCGGTGGGGTCGAGGTTGAACGTGTCGGGCTGGATGTCGGCGAACACGGGAGTGGCACCGACGTGCAGGACCGAGGTGGCCGTGGAGATGAACGTGAACGACGGCACCACCACCTCGTCGCCGGGCCCGATGTCGAGGGCGGTGAGGATGGCGGCCAACGCCACCGTCCCGTTGGCGAAGGCCACCCCGTGCTCGCTGGCGTGGCGGGCCGCGAACTCGGCCTCGAAGGCCTCGGTCTCGGCCCCGTTGGTGAGCACACCGGACTCGAACACGCGTCGCACCGCGTCAAGTTCGGCCTCGCCGAGGGCGGGCGCCGCCAGCCGGATCGGCGACCGGAGGTCATCTTGGTGCACCTTCATCAACTAAGGGAGCGTAGTTCTTGGGTGGCTGGCTATCGGTCACCGGGCGGGCGAGACTCTGGGGATGTCCAGACAGCCTCCCCATCGCCTGTCAGTGCGGAGCTCCGGCCCCTTGCTCTGCTGCCTCTGCGCTGCCCTCATCATCGTGTCCGCGTGCGGATCGGGCGACGGCGCCGAACCGGCCGGGACGACCTCACCCACGGGGGCCGCCTCGATGGACACCGCAAGCACGCCTACCGGCGAGGGTGGGCCCGGCGCGACGGGGGGCCCGGTGGCAACCCAGGGGGCCGCGCCCTCCACCTCTTCTCCCTCGGGCGCTCCCACCACTGTGGCCGGGCCCAACATCCCGACCACTGAGGTGACTCCCCTGGCCGAGCCGGCAGGCCCCGAGGCCGCGGCGTTCGCCGCCTGCGTCAACGCCGAGGACTGCAGCGACCAACCCTTCCCCGGCATCCGCTGGCCAGGAGCCGACCTGGCCGAGACCGATCTCGGCTACACCCAGCTCACCGGAGCCGACCTGCGGGGCATCCACGCCCCCCTGGGTTGGTTCCCCAACGCCGACCTGTCCGGTGCCGACCTGTCGCTGGCCAACCTCTCGGGGGCCAACCTCTCTGGGGCCAACCTCTCCGGTGCCGATCTGACCGGAGCGGACCTCTCGGGCGCCGACCTGCGGGGCACCGACCTGACCGCCGCCATCCTGGCCAGCACCGACCTGACCGCCGCCTTGTACTGCGCCACGACCATGCCCGACGGCACGGACAACAGCGCCGATTGCGGCGGCTGACAGAGATCCTGGACGAGCGGCCCCACAGTGGTGCTAAGGTTCCGCCGCCGTCCGCCAAGGGAGCGGACGCCGACCTGGGTGGGATCCCGAGGGGGAGTCACATGCAACTGTCACGTGTCCGTCGTCTGACTGCGGTGGGTGCCATCACCACGCTGGTGGCCACCATGCTGGCCCTGGTGGCCACGGTGATGCCCAGTGCCGATGCCGCGCCCGGCAAGGTGCCCGACGGCACCCAGACCTTCACCACCCTCGCCGGGCGCTTCGACATCGGCACCGGTGGCATCAGCCTGCCCATCCGCCACCCCGATTCACCCAACGAGTGCGAAGACGGTGTGGACAACGAGGTCGGGCTCCTCCACGGCGGCTCCGAACTCGCCCCCGGCATCCCAACCAAGGACGGGTTGGTCGACTACTCCGGCTCGGGTGTCACCGGCTACGCGGAGAGCAACGCCGGTGAAGCCACCGCCGGTGGACTGGACACCTTCCCGAGGGGCTGCACCAGCGGCTCCGACGACCTGGAACTGTTCGGCCACACATACGGGGTGAACCCATCCCATTGCACTTTGTTCACATGCAACAACGGCCTGGTACTTCCTGATCCCCAGGTGCGTTCCGATTTCGCGATCACTGCCGACGTGGTCGGCAACGCCGTGACCATCCCTTCCCCGGCCAGCGTCCAGATTCCTCCCCAGATGCTCCTGTTCGGTAGCTGCATCGGCAGCCTCTGCCCCAACTACTTCGCCCAGGTGTCCATCGTGGGCAACAACAACGAGGTGCAGGGCTTCAACATCGACGCCACCGGTGGCACGTTCACCTTGACCTACGACGGCCAGACCACCGCCGCCATCGCCCGCAACGCCACCGCTCCCACCGTGCGCACCGCCCTGGAGGCCCTGTCCAACCTGGCCCCCGGCGACATCAGCGTCTACGGCGGGGTGGGCGCCGACGGCGGCAAGCGCCAGTACCGGATCGAGTTCACCGGTCCCCTGGCCGCGACCGACGTCGTACAGGTGACCGCCGATGGCTCCGCCCTCACCGGCGGTGGTGCCACGGCCACCACGACGACCCACCGCCAAGGTGGCGCCAACATGACGGGAACAGCCAACAACGATGGCTCAGGCAGCCTCCAGGTCGGCCTGGACGTCATACTGTCCCTCTACAAGACGATCGACTCGGCCAGCCTGGCGCCCACCACGGCGACCTGTCGCACCTCGATAGAGCTGGACCTCACCACCGGCACCAGCGGAGCGCTCACCGGCACCGCCTTCGACACCACCAGGGAGAACCTGCAGATGGTCGACGGGCAATTCACCATGCCGCCCTTCGCCGAAGCCGCGGGCGCCACGACCGACTTCCCCCGCCTGGTTTGCGACGGCGCCAACGACGCCATGGGTTTGTGGGATTCCAATCAGGACCCCAGCAACGTTCCCGGTGACAACGAGGTGGTGATCAGTGCCTCGACCGACGCCGGCCCCTGGGACGTGGCGGGCACCGACGTGGTCGCCGCCGCGGGTTCCGACCAGATCGTCGATGAGTGCGACGCCGTGACCGTGGACGGAAGCACGTCGTTCAACGACGCCTTCAGCCAGCCGACAGTGGAGTGGACACAGTTGTCGGGCCCCGCGGTGACGGGTTCGGGAGCCATAGAGGGTGCCGACCAGTTGGTGGCGAGCTTCGTCGCCCCCGAGGGTGATGCGGTGGTCGACATGGACCTCTCCTACACCACCCTGATCGGCCCCCACCCGGACAACACCCGGAACGATCTCGACTCGGTGGAGATCACCGTGAACAACGTGGCGCCGGTGGCGGGTGCCGGGGCGGACTTCGCGACAACCACCGGCAAGCCGGCGGTGCCGTTGTCCGGTTTCGCCGACGACGCCTGCACCGAGACCCCCGACCTGGTCACCACCTGGTCCCAGACCGGGGGCCCGGCGGTTCCGATCGCATCTCCTGCATCGCTCAGCACGACTTTCGACACCTCCGGCCTCGTCGCCCCGGCGACGCTCACCTTCCAGTTGGAGGTGGACGACGGCACCACCTCGACGACCGACACGGTGGTGGTTGACGTGCGCCTGGCCTCCCCCGGAACCCTGGCAGGCCACGTCGAGGACTCGGGAGGAACCGACCTCTCGGGCATCGACGCCCGGGTGTACCTGCCCGGCTCGGGCTTCCAGACCCTGGACGCCACCGACGGCTCCGGCAACTGGTCGGTCCCAGGTCTGAGTGACGGCACCGACTACGCGGTGCTGTTCAACGACCCAGTTGGCACGCACCAGTCGGTGTGGTTCCGTGACTCCACCAACTGGGATGACCGCGAGCTTGCCAAGGCCCCCGATTCGGCGGTCGACGGCGTGCTCGTGACCGAGGCCAACGGCGCATCGCTGTCGGGCACCGTGACCAACGCGTCGACAGGCGCCCCTCTGTCCGGGGTGACAGTCGCCCTCCACGACGAGAACGGTGCCGGCTTCGTCTGGGACGACGCCACCAACATGGTGGTGCGCGGCCAGGACACCACAGACGGCAGCGGCAACTGGACGATCGACGGGCTCAACCCGGGCGGCCAGTACCGGGTCCGGTACCAGCTCAGCGGATACACCGAGCAGTGGTACGACGGCCGCCAGTGGGGCTGGACCGCCACCGACATCTCGGTGGTCGCCGGTGATGCCCTGACGGGTATCGACGGTGCCCTGACCCCGCTGGGCGACCGGGCCACCCTCTCGGGGACGGTCACCGACGGTGACACCGGCACCAACGAGATCCAGACCATCACCGTCACCTCGGGGTCGACCCGGTCGATGTACGACATCACATACGGCGGAGAGACCATCGTCGCCGAAGCCACCCAGCCCGCCCTGGCTCTTCAGGACGACCTCGAAACCCTTCCCGGGCTAGGTGGCAACGTGGCCGTGACGGGATCCCCGGGCTCCTACACCGTGGAGTTCGTGGGCTCACTCGCCAAGACCGACGTGGCCCAGCTGGCGGTTGCCAGCCGCAGCGAGCGCCAATCACTACGGGTGTCCGCGACCGGCGGCACCTTCACCCTCGACTACGACGGCCAGGTCACCGCGGCCATCGCCTTCAACGCCACCCCGGCTGCGGTCCAGACAGCGTTGGAGGCGTTGAGCAACCTGGCTCCCGGAGACGTGACCGTCACCGGCGGTGTCGGCGATCGCCCGGGTAACGCGCCCTACACCATTGAGTTCGGAGGCACTCTTGCCGCCGTGGATGTCGTCGAGATCATCCCGAACTCCGCCTCGCTGACGGGCAGTTCGACCCAGGGTGCGTCGGTCGAGACGATCGCCGGTGGGTCCACTGTCGGCTCCGCCACGACCACCGCCGGTGTGGCCGAGACGCCTCTCGCCGGTGTCGAGGTGCGGGCCTACAGCGCCACCAAGGGCAAGTACGTGCTGCTGGACGACACCAGCCTCGTCGGTGCATATGCGATGAGCCTGCCGCTGGACACCTACCGGATCCGCTTCGTGGACCCGGTCAACGGCAAGGTGTGGGAGTGGTACGACAACCTGCGCACCCCCGACGCTGCCGACCCGGCCTACCTGGTGTCCAACACGGTCGACCTGTCGACCGCCTCGGCCTCTGCCACGGTCGACGCCTCGCTCAACACCTGAGCGGCGACTGACTCCACGAGACGGGGGCCCTGCGGGGCCCCCGTCTCGCGTACCCCATGAGTGCTGACCTCCCCTCCACGCGGGCCCCGCGATCCACCGCAGGTGGCCGGGGCCGTTCCCTGCGGGCCGATGTGGCCCTCACCACAGGGACGGACCTGGCCGTGTCGGTGGTGGGCATGGCGGCCAGCCTGGTCTCCGCCCGGCTCCTGTTGGCCCAGGGCAGAGGGGAGCTGGCGGCGATCGTCACGTTTCCGACCCTGCTCGGCACCCTGGCCACGCTGGGCCTACCCGACGCTCTCGTCTACTTTGGTGCTCGCCGCAGCGACCGGGCCGGCAGGCAACTGGGTACCGCCATGGTGCTGGCCCTCTGCGGCTCGGCCGCCTTCGCCGGGGTCGGCTGGTTCCTGGTTCCCGTCGTGCTACGAGAGCAGAGCCCTGAGGTGGTCGAGGCGGCCCGCTGGTACCTGTTGTCGGTGCCTGTGGTGGCAGTGGGTACCAGCCTCATCCCTCAGCCACTACGAGGGGTGGGAGACCCGGTGTGGTGGAACGCCGTTCGGGCCGCACCCTTCGTGTCCTGGTTGGCGGTGTTGGTGGGGGCCGCTGCGTCGGGCACCGAGGATCCCGGAACGATCGCGTTGTGGTTCCTCGTGGCCCGCGTGGCGCTCATCCCCCCGTCACTTGCTGTGGTGCGCTGGCGGCTCCGCCAAGCCCCTCGGCTCGACCGGTCCCTGGTGGGACCGATGTTGCGTTACGGCCTGCCCCTGACCGTGGCGGTGGTGCCCCGGGTGATCAACCTGCGCCTGGATCAGTTGCTGATCCCCGCGTTCCTCGACGCCGAGCAACTGGGCCTCTATGTGGTCGGGATCGGATGGAGCAACGTGGTCCTGCCCTTCCAGCGCGGCTTGGGAGCGGTGTTCTTTCCCAGAGTGGCCGGGGGAGAAGGCGAGGCCGCCCACAGGACCTTCGCCCAGGGAAGCCGTATCGGCCTTCTCACGGCACTGGTGCTGGTGGTGCTGGCTCTGACTGTTACTCCGCTAGCCATCCCGCTCTTGTTCGGGTCGGCCTTCGCCGATTCGGTGCCCGTGGCCCTGCTTCTGGTCTGTTCGGCCATGCCCAGCGGCTGGAACTGGGTGCTGACCAGTGGACTGCGGGGTCTGGGTGGGTCCAGGGCGGTCATGTGGGCCGAACTGGCCGGGATGGTCGTCACCCTCGTGCTGCTACCCCCGCTGCTCACCGTGGCCGGGATCGAAGGGGCGGCGGTGGCTTCGATCGCCGGCTACAGCACCGTGACCGTAGCCATGGTGGTTCAGGCGAGACGGATCACCGGAGCGAGCCTGGCTGATCTGGCCCTGCCCCGGCGAGACGACCTGGTCCTGCTCCGCCGCCAGATGCGGCGCGGGTCCCGTGAGGATACGGGTGACGGGGGTGGTGTCGCGAGGTAGCCCAGCTCAGAGGTGCTCGACGTTGGCTCCGTCGGCACAGCGCTTGGTGTCGAACACCCAGGGTGCTGCCGCCACCAGGGACGGTAGGTCGAAGGAGTCGTGGTCGACCAGTATCACCATGGCATCCACGGCAGCCGCTTCGGCCGGGTCGGCCTCGACGCGGGTGACCCCGTCTGGGACGTGGTCGTCGTGGACGTGAGGGTCAGCGGCCCGCACGTCGGCGCCAAGGGCCACGAGTTGGCGGGCTATGGGCTCGGAAGGGGTTTCGCGGGCATCGCCGGTGTTGCGTTTGTAGGCGAGGCCCAACAACAGGATCCGCCTCCCGCGCACGGCCTGTTCGCGGTCGTTGAAGGCCTCGACCAGGCGGCGCACGACGTAGTCGGGCATGTGATCGTTGACGTCGTTGGCCAGCTCCACGAAACGGAACGTGTGACCCAGGCTCTGGCGCACGCTCCATGACAGGTAGGAGGGATCGATGGGCAGGCAGTGGCCACCCACCCCCGGCCCGGGCGCGAAGCGCATGAACCCGAAGGGCTTGGTGGCCGCGGCGTCGATGGCATCCCATACGTCGATGTCGAGGTCGCGGGCGAACATGGCCAACTCGTTCACCAGCGCGATGTTGACGTGGCGGAAGGTGTTCTCGAGGAGCTTGGTCAGCTCGGCTTCGCGCAGGCCCCGGGTGGGCACGACCTCGTCGACGAGGGCCCCGTAGAAGGCGGCCACCCGGTCTCGGCATGCGGGGGTCAGTCCGGAGACCACCTTGGGGGTGTTCTCGAACCGCCAGGTCGCGTTGCCCGGGTCGATCCGTTCTGGGCTGTAGCCGAGGTGGAAGTCGGTTCCGGCCACCAGGCCCGACCCGGCCTCCAGGATGGGTAGCACCAGCTCGTCGGTGGTGCCCGGGTAGGTGGTCGACTCCAGCACGACGGTGCAGCCCGGTCGCAGGTGGGGAACAAGGGCCGCGGTCGCCGATTCGATGAAGGTCAGGTCGGGCGTGCCGTCGCGCAGCGGCGTGGGGACCGAGATCACGGCCACGTCGAAGCCGGACAGGTTGCCGGGATCGCTGGTGGGCAGGTAGCAGCCGGTGGTCAGGGCAGCGACAAGCCGCTCGTCGCCGATGTCCTCGACGGTGCTCTCGCCTGCGGCCAGAAGCTTGACCTTGTGGTCGTCGACGTCGAATCCGACGACGTCGAATCCCGCTTCGACGGCCCGGATGGCCACGGGTAGTCCTACGTAGCCTTGGCCCAGGACGGCCGCCCGCTCACTCAACCCGAGCTGACCTCGCTGGTCTCACGGCGGGCTCGCCGCGAGCGCACCCGGGAGCTGCGATCGGGGTCGAGGCGGTAGTACCCGTAGGACTCCTCGTAGCTGGTCGCCGAGTCGGCGTTGGACAGCACCGTCCCGATCAGAGGAGCGTTGACAGCTCGCAGCAGCTCGCAGGCACGGGCCACGCCTTTGCGGCTCGTCGAACGGGCGCTGGCCACGAGGAGCACTCCGTCAACGATGTCGGAGAGCACGAGGGCGTCGGCCACAGGGAGCACTGGTGGGCTGTCGATGAGGACCACGTCGGTCTCCTCACAGAACAGGGCGACGATCTCCTTGGTGCGGTCGGTGGACAGCAGCTCGGATGGGTTGGGGGGGACCGGTCCGGAGGGAAGCACCACGAGGTGCTCGGTTCCAGGCACCGACTGCAGGGCCGAGGCCAGCGTGGCCTCTCCCACCAGCACCGAGGTGAAGCCCACCGTGTTGGGTAGGTGGAAGAAGTCCTGGAGCCGGGGGCGTCGCAGGTCGCAGGAGAGCACCACTACCCGCTGGTCGGCTCGGCTCAGGGCCACGGCCAGGTTGGCCACGGTGGTTGTCTTGCCGTCGGCGGCGCGGGGGCTGGTGACCAGGATGGTCTTGAGGGGTCGCTCCAGGCTCTTGAACTGGAGCGCGGTGCGTAGGCTGCGGTAGGCCTCGGCGGTGGGCGAGGTGGGGGCTTCGAGGGACTCGAGGTGGGCGTCGTCACGGGAACGCCAGGCGCTCGAGCGGGGGATGAGTGCCAGGGTGGCCAGCCCGCCGCTCGCCCGCTCGAGGTCTTCCTTGCTCTTGACCGAGTCGTCGAGGTAGTCGATGAGCAGAGCCAGTCCCACCCCGAGCAAGAGGCCGAAGGTGACTGCCATGATCACGTTGCGGGCCGTGGCGGGCTCGTAGGCCGAGCTGGGGACCACGGCCTCGTTGAGGATCTCGGGTACGTTGCCCGAAAGCAGGTCGGCCTGGGCCGAGAGGTTGTTCAACTTGGTGGACCACAGGGCTTTCTCGTTGGTGAGAGCCTGGATCTCATCCTGCTTGGATTGCAGCAGCGCGTTGTCGCTGCCACCTTCGGCGAAGGGCAGGAGGGAGGCCACCTCGGCCTCGAGCCCATCGATCTGCTGGTCGAGCTCGTCGATCTTGGCCTGGATCACCTCGGCCTGCACTTCGTACTCGTGTAGGCTGGCCTGGCGGCGCAGGTCGATGTAGGTCTGGGCCCATACGTTGGCCGTCTCGGCGGCGACCACCGGGTCGGTGGCCGTTGCCCGGATACGGATCACGTCGGCTCCCGCATCTCCCGCGGCCGCGGCTGCGGCCGGGCGCCCCAGCGTCTCAACCACGGCGTCGGCAACGGCCTGGCTCTCGATGAAGCGAACCTCGGTGTTGAGCAGGCGCTCGGGGTTTGCGGGTGTGACCGCAGCCTCGATCCCTGCAGGGGCACTGGTCTGGCGGAACAGGACCTCGGCCGAGGCTGCGTAGCGGGGGGTCTGGAGGTACGACAGGGCCAGGGCAGCCATGACAACCACCGAGACGGTGCCCACGACCCACCACTTGCGTTGCATGACGGCGGCAAGCGCGTCGCGGAGGTCTCGCTCGTCGAGGCTGTCGGGTGCGGCCATGGCCGCTCCAGCCTAGACCCCGGCACATCGCCGACCGCGATCTCTCAGCGGGCCAGCAGGACCTGGGCGGTGAAGGCCACCAGGATGGCCAGGCCGCACAGGAGGGCGAGCAGGATCAGCATCCGGGTGCTCACCGACCCGAGCCTACCGGGGGACCCACCTCTCACCGGCACGGTCCCTTCCTGCCATACCCCGGGGGTGCTACCTTTTCTGCACGGCGGGCGGAGAGCGTCCCACCATGACGAACCTCCGCGCCTCTCTCGCTCCTCGGTCCACCCGATGGGGGCTGCCGCTGGCCTTCCTCTTGCTGGTCGTCCTCCTGGCCTTGCCTGCTCCCGCGGTGGGCACTACCGCAGGTGGGGACGGTGCAGATCCCGAGCGCACCGAACTGGAAGAGACCCGGCAACACCGCCAGGAGGTCGCGTTGGAGCTGGACCTGTTGCGGCACAGCGATTCCGAGCTCGAGGCGCGCCTGGCTGATCTGGTCGAGGGCATCCGCGTCGGCGAAGAGCAACTGGCGGGCCGCCGGGAAGCCGTCGAAGCCGCCGAGGCCCGTGTGGCAGAGCTGGATCTGGAGGTCGAGGAGGCTGCTGCCCGCCTGGCCCGCCAGGAAGCTGTGTTCGACTCAAGGGTGGTGTCCGCCTACATCAGGGCCGGTAGCTCCGATGTCGAGGTGCTCCTGGGCAGCGAGGACTACAACGAGTTCCACGAGCGGATCGTGTTCATGCGTCAGGTGGCAGACCACGATCGCGCTGTCCTGTCCGAGTTGGTTGCGGCCCGTGAGGCGCTCGAAGCCGACATGGGTGCTGCGGCCGCCGCGCGGCGGCAGGCAGCCCGTCTGGCCACCGAAGCCGAAGAGGCACTGGAGGTGCTGGACTCCCAGCGTGCCGAGCAGGAAGCGGTGCGTGGCGTGCTCCAGGCCCGCATCACCGCCTTCCAGGCCGAGGTCGATGCGTTGGCGGCTGACGAGGCAGAGCTGGTGGCGCTGATAGCGGCCCGGGCTGCGCCCACCACGACCACCACCGCGGCTCCCACGACGACCGCCACCACCACCTCGACCCCGACTTCGACCACCGCTGTCTCTGTGACCGGGTCCACGTCGACCACGGCATCCACGACTACCAGTGGCCCCACGACGACCTCGACGGTGGTCACCGCCCCCCCCACCACCCGACCGGGTGCTCCCACCTTCCGGTGGCCGGTTGCCGGAGTGATCACCTCGCCTTTCGGCCCCCGCTGGGGTCGCATGCACGAGGGCATCGACATCGCCGCCGACACCGGCACACCCATCGGGGCCGCAGCGGCGGGCACGGTGATCCTGGCCGATTGGTTCGGCGGCTATGGAAACGCAGTCCTGGTCGATCACGGTGGGGGCTACGTGACGCTCTACGCCCACCAGAGCAGCATCTCGGTGAGCGAGGGCGAGACCGTCTCTGCCGGCCAGACCTTGGGCCTGGTGGGATCGACCGGGCACAGCACCGGGCCCCACCTGCACTTCGAGGTGAGGGTCGGGGGTGTTGCCGAGAACCCTGAGCTGTACCTGCCCTGATCCTCTGGAGATGCCCCTAGGATCGGTTGGGCCGTAGCGTCGGCGCGGCCCCACTACCAGGAGGTGATCCCCACGGCAGAGCACTACGACCTAGCCGTCATCGGCGGTGGCCCGGCCGGCTACGCCGCTGCCCTCTACGGGGCTGCGGCCGGCCTGCGGGTGGCCCTGGTGGAGCGCCACAAGGTGGGCGGCACCTGCCTGCATGTCGGGTGCATCCCCGCCAAGGAGCTGCTCGAGACCGCCCACGTCGCCCGCACGGTGGCCTCCGCCGCGAGCTTCGGCATAACCACCGGCACCCCCGAGATCGATCTCGGCGTGACCCAGGCCCGCAAGCAGGAGGTGGTCGACCAGCTCACCAAGGGCCTCACCGGCCTGTTGCGTGGCCGCAAGGTCGACCTCCACTCCGGTACCGGTTCCCTGCTGGGTGCCGGCGGGGTGGTGGTGGCCGGTGAGGATGGCTCCCGCACCGAGTTCGGTGCCGACGCCGTGTTCCTGTGTACGGGCTCTGCGCCCCGGACGCTCCCGGGTTTCGAGGTGGACGGTACGGTCGTGCTCACCTCCGACGAGGTGCTCTCCCTCGACCGGCTCCCCGGCCGGGCAGCCGTCATCGGTGGTGGGGCGATCGGATGCGAGTTCGCCTCCTACCTTGCCGACATGGGCAGCCAGGTCACGGTGCTCGAGGCGCTCCCCCAGATCCTGGCGGGGGTCGACGGAGACGTGGCCAAGGTGGTGGCCCGATCCTTCGCCAAGAGGGGTATCCAGGTGCGCACCGGCGTGTCAGTAACGGGCCACGAGCCCGCAGCCGGCGGCGGCACCATGGTGCGCCTCGACGGCGGAGACCCCGTAGAAGTCGACTTCGTGGTGGTCTCCGTGGGTCGGCGGCCGGTCACCGACGGGTTGGGTCTGGAGCACACAGCGGTCACCGTCGACGAGCGGGGCTTCATCCCTGTGGACGAGCGGTGTCGTACCGTCGAGGCAGGGGTGTGGGCCATGGGTGACGTGGTGGCCATGCCCCACCTCCCCGGCCCCCATCCCCAACTGGCCCACGTGGGCTTCGCCGAGGGGATGCTGGCCGTGCGGGACGTGCTGGGCGAGCATCCGACCCCCATCGACTACCAGGCCCTGCCCTGGTGCATCTACTGCCATCCCGAGGTCGCCTATGCCGGGCACACCGAGGAGTCGGCCCGCCGGGCGGGCTTCGAGGTGGTGGCCGCCAAGCACCGCTTCGCCGGCAACGGCCGGGCACTGGTCCTGGGCGAGAGCGAGGGCCTGGTGAAGGTGGTGGCCGAACGCCGGGCCGACGGCACCGCCGGGCGGATCCTGGGCGTGCACCTGGTCGGCCCGTGGGTGACCGAACAGCTCGGCCAGGGCTACCTGGCCGTCAACTGGGAGGCGACCGTCGACGAGGTGGCGGCCTTCATCCAACCCCACCCCACCATGAGCGAGCTGTTCGGCGAGACCGTGCTGTCTCTCACCGGGAGGAGCCTCCATGGCTGAAGTGGTGATGCCCCAGTTGGGCGAGACCGTGACCGAAGGAACGATCACCCGCTGGTTCAAGCAGGTGGGTGACTCCGTCGAGCTCGACGAGGTGCTCTTCGAGGTGTCCACCGACAAGGTGGACAGCGAAGTGCCCTCGCCCGTCGCCGGGGTCCTGGCCGAGATCCTGGTGCCCGAGGGGGGCACCGTGGCCGTGGGTGCACCCATCGCCCGCCTCTCAGCGGGTGACGCCGAACCGGAACCGGCGTCCGAACCGGCACCCGAGGGCGCGCCGGCTCCAGAACCCGCGCCCGACGCCGAACCCGGTCCCGCAGCTCCGGTTGCCCCCGTCCCGCAAGTGCCTGCCCCGGCCGCAGCTGCCCCGGCTGCTGATCCGACCGGACGGGTGCTGTCGCCGATCGTGCGCCGGCTCCTGGCCGAGCACGGCCTCGACGCGGCCGCCATCACCGGCACGGGTGTGGGCGGGCGCATCACCCGGGCCGACGCCGAGGCAGCCATCGCCGCCCGTGGGCCCGTCCCGGCCGTGGCTCCCCCGAGCACATCGCCCGTGGGCGCGGCCCCGGCGTCGCCACCACCGTCCTCGCCAACGGGGCATCGGGGCGAGCGAGACACCGTGGTTCCTCTCAGCAACATCCGGCGTCGCACCGGCGAGCACATGGTTCGCTCCATGGGCACCTCCCCCCACGCCTACACCATCGTCGAGGTGGACTACGAAGCCGTCGAGAGGGTCCGCACAGCACTGCGGCACCGTTTCCGCTCCGAGGAGGGGTTCAGCCTCACCTACCTGCCCTTCATCGCCCGGGCCGTGATCGATGCCATCGACGAGTTCCCCCACATCAACGCCACGGTGGGTGATCAGCAGCTCGTCGTGCACAACTACGTGAACCTGTCGGTGGCCGTCGACCTCGACTTCGAGGGCCTGCTGGCGCCCGTGGTGCGCGATTCCGACCAGAAGCGCCTGCGTCCCATCGCCCGCGAGATCCACGACCTGGCGACCCGCGCCCGCAGCCGCAAGCTGTCCGCCGACGAGATCACAGGCGGCACGTTCACCCTCACCAACGCCGGCTCCTATGGCACCCACTTGGTGCTGGCTGTGATCAACCAGCCCCAGGTGGCGATCCTGTCCACCGACGGAGTCCGCCGCAAGCCGGTGGTGGTCACCGCGGGAGACGGCACAGAGGCTATCGCCATCCACTCGGTGGGGATGCTCGCTCTGGGTTGGGATCATCGAGCCTTCGACGGTGCCTACGCCGCGGCCTTCATGGACCGGGTGCGGCAGATCATCGAGACCCGGGACTGGGAGGCCGAGCTCTGAGGGCGCTGCCGGGGATGGTCCTGCGAGCCCGTTGGCTGGGCCGGGTCACCTACCAGGACGCCCACGCCCTCCAACATGCCCTGCATCGCCGCGGTTGCGACGACCACCTGCTGTTGCTGGAGCATCCTTCCACCTACACCCTGGGCGTGCGGGCCGACCCGGCGCACGTGCTGGTTCCCTTCGACGAACTGGGGGGCGAGCTGGTGCGGGCCGACCGAGGCGGAGACGTCACGTGGCACGGCCCGGGACAGCTGGTGGGCTATCCGATCCTCACCGTCCCCGGCAAGCGCGGTGGGGGCATGGCTGACACCGCTGCCTACGTGGCCAGCCTCGAAGAAGTCGTGATCCGGGCTGTGACCGCTCTCGGCCTGCGGGACGCGGGGAGGCTCCCGGGGCACCCTGGGGTGTGGGTCGGGGCCCATGGCCCGGCCCCCCGCAAGGTGGCCGCTCTCGGTGTGCGCTTGTCCCGCGGGAGGTCCATGCACGGTTTCGCGCTCAACGTCGCGCCCGACCTGGCGGCATTCGAGCCCATCGTCCCCTGCGGGCTCACCGACCACGCTGTCAGCTCCCTTGCTGCGGAGGGGGTCGCCGCGTCCTCGCGGAGGCCTCGGCGGCCGTGGTGTCCGCAGCCCGGGACGTCTGGGGCTACACCGAGGTCGAGGACATGGCATCGTCCTGGCCCGGCGAGACGGTGTCCGTGCCTGACCGTGACGCCGTGCCTGACCGTGACGCCGTACCTGTTGTTGTGCCTGCCCGGGGAAGGGTGGTCGAGGCGGGGCTCGGGCCTGGGATGGAAGATCCGCACCCGGAAGCCGCCCTGGATCGCGCGCCCGGATGAACCTCGGAGCCCGCTACCACTCGATGGACCGCCTGGTCCGTGACCTCGATCTCGTCACGGTCTGCGAGGAGGCGGGATGCCCCAACCGGTCCGAGTGCTGGGAGGATGGGACCGCCACCTTCATGCTCAACGGGGATCGCTGCACGCGCGCCTGTCGGTTGTGCCTGGTGGACACCCGCCGTCCCACGCCGCTCGACCCGGACGAGCCGGGTCGGGTCGCCGAGGCCGTCGAGCGGCTCGGGCTCGAGCACACGGTGCTCACTGCGGTGGCTCGCGACGACCTTCCCGACGGGGGTGCCGGTGCGTTCGCGGCAACCGTGACCGCCATCCGTGCCCGGCGGCCGGCAACCAAGGTGGAGGTGCTCATCCCCGATTGTCAGGGTGACGCCGACTCCCTGGAACAGATCTTCGCCGCGCGGCCCGATGTGGTGAACCACAACCTGGAGACGGTGCTGCGACTCCAACGCGTGGTGAGGTCTCGCGCTCTGCCTACGCTCGGAGCCTGGCCGTTCTCGGCCGGTCGGTGGCCGTGGGGCTGGTTGCCAAGTCAGGGCTGATGGTCGGACTGGGCGAGACCGTCGAGGAGGTGCACGCCGCCCTGGCAGATCTGGCAGGCGTGGGGGTCAGCATCGTCACCATCGGGCAATACCTGCGTCCGAGCGCTGCTCAGCTCCCGGTGGCCCGGTGGTGGACCCCGTCCGAGCTCGAGGCCTTGGCGGACCACGGGCGGGCACTGGGGATCGGACACGTCCAAGCCGGACCCTTCACCCGCTCCAGCTACCGGGCCCGCCAGGCCGCTCAGGCCGTCGATGGCGTCCCGGTCTCCGGCACGATCCGGTGAGCGGTCTCGATGCAGCCACCGTCGGTCTGCAGTGGGCTACCGGCGGCCTGGCCTTCCTGTGGGTCACCGGCAGGCGTCGGCAGGTGGGACTCGGCTACGGCTGGTTGTTGCGCTGTGTGTACGGGCTGATGGCCGCAGGTGCCGCCGCGGTTGGCTTCTTGATCATCGAACCTCAGCCGGTTCGAGATGCCACGGCCCTCGCTGTGGCAGCGGCCGCCAGTGCCGCAGCCGGCTTGTCGGTGGCGCGCCGGCGGGCGGGGGTGGCAGGCCCGCGGGCTCGGGTGCAGCAGCGTCGCGCCCGGGTGGCCTCCATGACCGGCATCGAGCGCAATGAGGCGGTGCACGTCCCCACCGTCGCCGAGTTCCCCCCGGCGGCGGACCTGGTGGCTCCGGTCATCGGTGTCGCGGGTCTTGTGCTGGTGGGCATCGATGGCGGCACACCGGCCTGGCTGGAGGTTGCCCGCCTCGTGGTGGGAGCGGCCCTGATGGGAGCCGTGAGCGATGCCATGTTGCTGGGACACTGGTACCTGGTGCAGCCCGGACTGCCCCGGGCTCCGCTGCTCGAGTTGGTCCGTCGGGCACAGTGGGTCACTCCGGCGCACATCGTTCTCCTGCTGGTTCCCACCGGGATGGTGGCCGTGCTCGACGGCACGATCGACGACGGCTACAACGGGCTGCTGGGCTGGTTCTGGGTGGCGTCTGCAGTGACCACCCTCGGACTGCTGGCCGTCACCCGGGCAGCGTTGCGTGAGCGTCAGTACGCGGCAGTCATGGCGGCGACGGGCCTGTTGTACCTGGCCATCCTGACGGCCTTCGGCACCGACCTGGTGGCCCGGGCCCTGCTCGCCGAAGCCTGATGGGGTGTCTGGCCCGGCCCGTTTCACGGCGACGCTGATACCCTGGTGGGCATGCCACGGGCCATGTGGTCGGGGTCGATCAGCTTCGGTTTGGTCAACGTCCCGGTCAAGCTCTACAACGCGGTATCCCGCAAGGCGGTGTCGTTCAACCAGCTCGACGCCCGCACCGGCTCCCGGATACGGCACCGCAAGGTGTCCGCAGAGTCCGGAGAAGAAGTGCCCGCCGACCAGATCGTGAAGGGCTACGACCTGGGTGGGGGCCGCTACGTCACCGTCAGCGAGGACGAGCTGGCGGCGCTGGACCCGCACGCCCAACGCACCATCGACATCGACGAGTTCGTGGACCTGGCCGACATCGACCCCCTCTTCTACGACAGCGGTTACCACCTCGCTCCCGACGGTCCCTCACCCAAGGCCTACGCCCTTCTGGCCCGTGCCATGGAGGAGTCCGGCAAGGTCGGCGTGGCCCGCTTCGTGATGCGCTCGAAGCAGTATCTTGCCGCGGTGCGGGCGGTGGACGGCCGGCTGGTGCTGTCCACGATGGTCCACGCCGACGAGTTGGTGGATCCGGCATCCATCACCGAGGTGGCGGCCGCAGACCAGGCCGAGGTCTCCACCAAGGAGCTGGCCATGGCCCGCCAGCTCATCGAGTCGCTGTCGGCGCCCTTCGAGCCCGAGCGGTTCACCGACACCCACCGCGAGGCTGTACTGGCCCTCATCGAGGCCAAGGCGGCCGGTGAGGAGGTGCTCGTCCCCGAGCGCGAGGACACCGCCGACAAGGTTGTCGACCTCATGGCCGCTCTCGAAGCCAGCGTGGCGGCCGCCAAGGAGGCCCGGGGCCGTCATCCCACCGCCCGGCCGGAGCCGGCCGCCGAGCCTGGAACACCACACGCCCCGGCGCCGGTCGAGGACGAGGCTGCTCTGGCGTCGGGCTGATCCGGCGCCGGGCGCATCTGGTGCCGGGCTGATCTGGTGAATGGTGGGCGTGTGAGCGAACGCACCTCCGTCGAGGTCGATGGTCGCCGGCTCACGCTGTCCAACCTGGACAAGGTGCTCTATCCCGCGACCGGTTTCACCAAGGCCCAGGTGATCGACTACTACGCCCGCATAGCCGAGGCGATCCTGCCGCACCTCGATGGCCGGGGTATCACGCTACGCCGGTACCCCGACGGGGTTGACGGCGGGTCCTTCTTCGAGAAGCGCTGCCCTTCGCACCGTCCCGGTTGGGTGGCCACCGCACCGGGTCCCGGCGATGCCCGCCACCCCATCCGGTACTGCCTGATCGCGGAGCGCCCGGCGTTGGTGTGGTGCGCCAACCTGGCGGCCCTGGAACTTCACGCACCCATGGCCAAGGCCTCCGACCCCAACCAGCCGACCATGGTCGTCTTCGACCTCGACCCCGGCGAGCCGGCAGGGCTGGCGGCCTGTGCCCAGGTGGCCATCGACATCGCCGAGGTTCTCGCCGACCTGGAGCTGCGGGCCTACCCGAAGACCTCGGGCTCCAAGGGGTTGCAGCTCTACCTGCCGCTCAACTGCGCTCACACCCATGAACACGCCGCCTCCTTCGCCCGGGCGGTGGCCCAGTTGCTGGAGCGACGCCAACCCGGCCAGGTCACCTCGACGATGGCGGCGCGGCCCGTCGGGGGAAGGTCTTCGTGGACTGGAGCCAGAACTCGTACCACAAGACCACCGTGGCCCCGTACTCCCTCCGGGGCCGATCGCGGCCCACCGTCTCCACCCCGCTGCGCTGGGATGAGGTCGAGTCCATCGCTGCAGGCAGGCCCTTCGACCTCGAGGCGGTGGCGGTGCTGGAACGGGTTGCAGAAGTCGGCGACCTGTTCGCTCCCACGCTCGTAGAGAGGCAGCGGTTGCCCCGGGCGGGCGGGTGAGCTTTGCTGGTGCGATGAGCGGCATCGAACCGATCGTGATCGTGGGCTGCGGCGGCTTCGGCCGTGAGGTCCTCGATGTCGTGGAGGCGCTCAACTCCATCCGCCCCACCTTCCAAGTCGCCGGCTTCCTCGACGACCTTCACGACGGTTCCGACGACGTGGTGGCCCGGCGAGGCGTGCCCGTTCTGGGCCCGGTGGCCATGATGGGGGAACTGGGCCACCGGTACGCCATCGGGATCGGTTCGCCGGTCGCTCGTGCCAGCATTGACCGGGCCGTCACCGAGGCAGGCGTGGAGGCGCTGACCCTTGTACACCCCTCGGCCACCGTCGGCGGCGACAACAGGATCGCGCCGGGCGCCGTGATCTGTTCGGGGGCACGCATCACCACCAATGTGACCGTGGGTCGTCACCTTCACCTCAACCTCAACAGCACCATCGGTCACGACTGCGTTGTGGGCGACCACGTGACCGTCAACCCCTCGGTGAACGTGAGTGGCAACGTGCATCTGGGTGACCGGGTCAACATGGGCACCAAGTCCGTGGTCATCCCAGGGATCGCCATCGGTGAGGACGCGGTGATCGGCGCCGGGGCGGTGGTGGTGCGCTCCGTTCCCGCCGGCGTGACGGCGGTGGGGGTTCCGGCCCGGCCCCGCAGCGCTGCCTAGGCTGCCGTGGTGGCAGGCCGTGCCCCCTACCGAGGCAAGCGCGCACTGGATTGGGCGGTGCTGGTCTTGGTTGCGCTACCGGTCACCCCGGTGGCGTTGCTGTGCGCGCTGGCGGTGCGTGTGACTTCGCGAGGTCCTGTGCTGTTCCGCCAGCAGCGCCTCGGGCGAGACGCCCTGCCCTTCGAAGTACTCAAGTTCCGCACCATGGTGGACCGCCCCGACAACCCCCTCTTTCCCGACGACGACCGCATCACCAGGGTGGGCCGAGTACTGCGGCGCCTGTCCCTGGACGAGATTCCCCAACTGTGGAACGTCGTCCGCAACGAAATGAGCATCGTCGGTCCGCGCCCGTCCCTGCCCTACCAGGCCGAACTGTTCGACGACGGGCAGCGGGCCCGCTACCGGGTGCGTCCCGGGCTCACGGGCCTGGCCCAGGTCAGGGGACGCAACCAGATCACCTGGGCCGAACGGGTGGAGCACGACCTGGAGTACGTCCAGCGGTGCTCGCTGCGCCTCGACCTGGCCATCCTGGTTCGCACCCCGCTGGTCGTGCTGGGAGGAGGCACCGAGGGCCATCCTCGCGACGACCCGCTCGTGCGCGCCGGCACCGTCGCGGACCTGGGGTCGGCGGGCGCCGGGGAGTCAACGGGCGACGAAGTACTTCGCCCGGGGGTGGTGGCAGATGAGCGCTGAGGTGGTCTGCTCGGGCTGGTACTGGTAGCCGGTGTCCTCGCCCACCGTGAGGCCGATGCGCTCACCGGCGAGGAGCTCGTACACCTTCACGTTGTCCTCGAGGTCGGGGCAGGCCGGGTAGCCCCACGAGTAGCGGCCGCCGCGGTACTGCTGGCGGAAGAGGCCCTGCGAGGTTGGGGCCGTCCTGGTCGCCGAAGCCCCACTCGTCGCGGATGCGTTTGTGCCAGAGCTCGGCCAGCGCCTCGGCCATCTCGACACCGAGGCCGTGCACCAGCAGGTACTCCTGGTAGCGGTCCGTCGGCGAACAACTCGGCGGTGCGATCCGAGACTGCGGCGCCCATCGTGACGATCTGGAACGCGGCGTAGTCGGGTTCGCCCGACTCGGCGGGCCGGAAGAAGTCGGCGATGCACAGCCATGGCGTCGGCGGTCTGGCGGGGGAAGGAGAACCGCAGCCACTCGGACCGGCGGTCCTCGTCGTTCCAGATGACGAGGTCGTTGCCGTCGCTGTTGGCCGGGAAGTAGCCGTACACGACCTGGGGGACCAGCAGGTCGTCGGCTTTGGCCGTGGCCAGCTGCTCGCGCAGCGTCGGGCGGATACGGGCCTTGAAGCGTCTCGTCTCGATTCGTCACGCTTCTCGGGGCGGAACTGCCATTGGTTGCGGAAGAGGGCAGTCTCGTTGAGGTACTCGGCGATGGTGTCGATGGCGATGCCCTTGACGACCCGCGAGCCGAGGAAGGGAGGTGTGAACAGGTCGTTGTCGGTGGCCGCCTCGGGCGAGCGCTCCGGGGCATCGGGTCGCGTACTCGCTGCCGCAGATGAGGCGCACCGCGGCCTCGAGCCCGGGCCGGCACCCGGGACTCGGAGGGCACCTGACCCCAGGTCGGGGTCATCGGCTTCCTCGCCCCGGCGGATGGCGCCCAGGCGGTCCATCGTGTGCAGGCCCTCGAAGGCGTCCTTGCCGTAGAACAAGCGGCCCTCGTAGACCTCGCGCAGGTCGCGCTCGACGTAGCTGCGGGTCAAGGCGGCGCCGCCCAGCAGCACCGGGATGCTGGCCAGGCCCCTCTGGTTCAGCTCTTCGAGGTTGTCGCGCATGATCAGGGTGCTCTTCACCAGCAGCCCGCTCATACCGATCGCATCGGCCCCCACCTCCAGGGCCTTGTCCGTCATCTCGCCGATCCCGACCTTGATGCCCAGGTTGTGGACCTCGTAGCCGTTGTTGGTGAGGATGATGTCGACCAGGTTCTTGCCGATGTCGTGTACGTCGCCCTTGACCGTGGCCAGCACGATCCGTCCCTTGCCCGCACCTTCCACTCGGTCCATGTGGGCTTCGAGGTGGGCGACAGCGGTCTTCATGGTCTCGGCGGACTGCAGGACGAAGGGAAGCTGCATCTCGCCGGCGCCGAACAGCTCACCCACGACCTTCATCCCCGCCAACAGCACGTCGTTGATGATGGCCAGGGGAGCCGTTCCCTTGCCCAGCGCTTCGTCCAGGTCGCCGGTCAGGCCGTCGCGGTCACCGTCGATGATGCGTTGGGACAGGCGCTGTTCCACGGGCCAGCCGCTGCGGTCCTCGCTCTGGACCACCGCGGCCTCGACGTCTTCGAACAGCTCCAGGAGCCGGGTCAGGGGGTCGTAGGCGGGCTGGCCGTCCTGGGCTGGCCGGCGTCGGTCGTAGATCAGATCGAGGCACACCTGGCGCTGTTGGTCGGGGATGCGGTTGAGGGGGAGGATGCGGGCGGCGTGCACGATGGCGGCGTCCAGGCCCGCTTCAACGCATTCGTGCAGGAACACCGAGTTGAGCACGTGGCGTGCGGCCGGCTTGAGCCCGAAGCTGACGTTGGACACGCCTAGCACGGTGGACACACCGGGCAGCTCTGCCTTGATCCGGCCGATGGCCTCGATCGTCGCCAGGGCGTCGCCCCGCAGGTCGTCGTCACCGGTGGAAAGCGGGAAGGTCAGGGCGTCGAAGATCAGGTCGCCGGGTTCCAGGCCATAGCGGAGGGTTGCCAGGTCGTGGATGCGGTGAGCGATGCGCATCTTCCAGTCGACGTCGCGGGCCTGGCCCTCCTCGTCGATGAGTAGGCAGACCACCGCAGCGCCGTACTCGCGGGCCAGGCGCATGACCCGGTCCAGGCGGGAGCCCTCCGCTTCGCCGTCCTCCAGGTTGGCCGAGTTGAGGATGGCCCGGCCTCCCAACCACCGGAGGCCGGCCTCCATCACCTCGGGTTCGGTCGAGTCGAGCACGAGAGGCACCGCGGCCTGCGTGGCGAAGCGGGAGGCCACCTCATCCATGTCGGTGACACCGTCACGCCCCACGTAGTCGACGCACACGTCGAGCACGTGGGCGCCCTCCCGTTGCTGGCCCTTGGCCATCTGCACCGTGGTGTCCCAGTCGGCGTCCAGCAGGGCCTGGCGGAACGCCTTGGAGCCGTTGGCGTTGGTGCGTTCCCCGATGATGAGGAAGGAGGTCTCCTGGTGGAAGGGGACGAAGGAGTAGATGGAGGTGGCGCCGGGCTCGTGGTGGGGCTGGCGTGCCAGGGGTGTCAGGTCCGCGGCATGCTTCGACGACCTGACGTAGGTGCTCGGGAGTCGTTCCGCAGCAGCCGCCGACGATGCTGACGCCGAGCTCGGTGATGTGACGGCGGTGGTGCGTCGGCCAGTTCGGAGGGGCTCAGGTCGTAGTGCATGGCGCCATCGACCACCGATGGAAGCCCGGCGTTGGGGATGCAGGAGATGGGCATGCGGGCATGCTGGGACAGGTACCGGAGGTGCTCGTGCATCTCGGTGGGTCCGGTGGCGCAGTTCAGGCCGAACACGTCGGGGCGCAGTGGGTCGATGGCGGCCAGGGCGGCACCGATTTCGGTACCGGGCAGCATGCGGCCCGTGAGCTCCAAGGTCACCTGCACCTGGAGCGGTACCTGCCGCCCCGCGACGGCCATCGCCCGGCGCGCCCCGACCATGGCTGCTTTCACGCCGAGCAGGTCGAACTGGGTCTCGATGATGACCAGGTCGACTCCACCGGAGAGCAGCCCGCGGGTCTGCACCTCGTAGGCGTCACGTAGCTCCGCGAAGCGGATCTGGCCCATCGAGGGGAACTTGGTCCCCGGACCGATCGAACCGGCCACGAAACGTGGCCGGTCGGAAGTGCTGTAACCATCGGCCACCTCGCGGGCCACCCGGGCAGCCACCTCGTTCACCTCTTCGGCCCGGTCGGCCAGCCCGTACTCGGCCAGGGTCAGCGGTGACGCCCCGAAGGTGTCGGTCTCCACCACGTCCACACCTACGTCGAGGAACGACGCGTGCAGATCGGCGATGACGTCGGGCCGGGTCATGACCAGCCACTCGTTGCAGCCTTCGAGGTCGGGTCCGCCGTAGTCGTCGGCTGACAGGTCACGCAGTTGGAGGTTGGTGCCTGTTCCGCCGTCGTAGATCACGACGCGCTCGAGCGACGAGGTCGAGGTAGCTGGACATCGGGGTCAGGGTAGTGGAGCCCACCGCGCGACCCTCGGGTCGGTAGGCTCGCCGTCGGTGAAGGTCTACACGCGCAAGGGTGACGACGGCAGCACGGGACTGTTCTCGGGGGGCGGGTCCGCAAGGACGATCCACGGCCCCGGCGCCTACGGTACGGTGGACGAAGCCCAGGCCGCCATCGGCGTGGCCCGTGCCCACTGTGAACCCGGCGGCGAGCTCGACTCTCTGCTCGTGGCGATCGAGAGGGATCTGTGGGTTGTGATGGCGGAGTTGGCCACCGAGACCTCGAGCCCGCGCCAAGCTGGAGCAGCGGTCACAGCTGGTCACTGCGGCCATGGTCGAGTTCCTGGAAGAACGCATCGACACCGTGTCGGCACGATTCGAGATGCCAACCGATTTCGTGGTTCCCGGTCAGGGTCGCCTGGCGGCGTGGCTGGACCTGGCACGCACTGTCGTGAGGCGAGCCGAGCGGGACTCTGTGGCGGTCGACGTGGACGGCTCGCTCGTGATGCCCTACCTGAACCGTCTGTCGGACCTGTTGTGGACGCTCGCCCGCTGGCAGGAGGGCACGCCGGTGATCACCCGTTCCCTGCCCACCGAGGAGCTCTGACCGTGCCCGTCGCCTTCACCCTCGACCGTCTCGCACCCGACGACCTGGAGGCCCTGGTTGTGGGTGTGTGCTCCGACCGGATGGACGACGCCGACCGCGCTCTCGAGTGGGGTTACCTCCGGGCCCGGGGCTTCGAGGGCAAGGTCGGCCATGCCCAGACGCTGCCGGCCGGCCTGGCTGTTCCGCCGCCGGTCGGGGGGCGCGGAGTCGGGCGTCGTGGTGCTTGCTGTCGGGCTGGGCCCGGCAGAGGCAGTCGACGCCGGCGTTCTCCGACGGGCGGCGGCGATCGCAGCCAGGACCCTGCGCCGCCAGGCCGTGGTGGCCGTCACCCTGCTCGACGAGATCCCCGACAGCTTGGACCGCGGCGAGGCCGCCGCCGCCCTGGTCGAGGGGTTGGCCCTGGGGTCCTATTCCTTCACCTCCTACAAGAGCCAGCCCGAACCGGCCCGGCTGGAGCGGGTCGTGCTGGTCGGTACCGGCGGCCGGCGGGTTCAGGCTGCCATGGACGTCGCTTCGGCGACCTGTTCAGGGGTGGCACTGGCCCGCGACCTGGTCAACGAGCCCGGTGGTTCCCTCACCCCACGCAGGCTCGCCGAGGCTGCTGAGGCGGTGGCCGCCGAAGCGGGCCTCTCGGTGGAGGTGTGGGACGAGAAGGCGATCGCCCGTGAGCGTCTGGGAGGCCTCGTCGCGGTCAACCGTGGATCGGTCGAGCCGCCGCGGCTGATCCGGCTCCGCTACGAGGCCGAGGGGCGATCGCGTGGATCGGTCACCTTGGTGGGCAAGGGGATCACGTTCGACTCGGGCGGTCTGTCCATCAAGACGGCCGACGGGATGTCGACCATGAAGGACGACATGGGTGGTGCTGCCGCCATCCTCGGCGCCCTGTCGGCGTTTGCGGACCGTGGCCCCCAAGGTGCACGTCGAGGCGATCATCCCGACGACCGACAACATGATCAGCGGTGACTCCACCCGTCCCGGAGACGTGCTGCGGATGCGCAATGGTCACACTGTGGAGGTCCTCAACACCGATGCCGAGGGCCGCCTGATCCTGGCCGACGCCTCTGGTGCTGGCCTGCGAGGAGCGCCCGGACGCCCTCGTGGACGTGGCCACCCTCACCGGAGCATGCGAGGTGGCCCTGGGGAAGCGGATCGCCGGGCTCATGAGCAACACTCCGGCCTTGTCGGATCAGGTGCGGGCCGCCGCCGAGCGGACCGGGGAACCGGTCTGGGAGCTGCCGCTTCCCCGCGACTACCGCCGACAGCTCGACTCTGATGTGGCCGACCTGCGCAACGTCGGGACCGGCCGGATGGGGGAGCGCTGGTGGCCGGGCTGTTCTTGGCCGAGTTCGTCACCCCCGGCGTGCCCTGGGCCCATCTGGACATCGCGGGTCCGGCATGGTCGGAGGCTCCTGACGGTGTTCTGCCCAAGGGAGGCACCGGCTTCGGGGTGCGGCTCCTGCTCGACCTGCTCGGCCACTTCCGCAAGGTGGGCTGAGCCGGCTCACAGGAGCCGGTACCCCTCAGCTTCGGGGCGCGGGTAGGTCGACCAGGTAGGCGGTGGTCGACATCTGACCGTGGCTGACGCGCAGGGTGGCCCCGGATCTGGTCCAGTCCAGTTCGAGGTCGGGATGGGGCATCACCGCGCCGGCTTCTGTCCGACGTAGCTGCCATCGGACGGGGCCATCCAGCGGGCCCGACAGCGACACCCGTGTGGCCGGAGCCCACTGCTCGAGGGTGGTGCTCCACCAGCCGTCGAAGGGGTCATGCTCGCCGGTGTGTGCGGACATCTCTGTGCCCGCGGGTACTTCGAGTTGCCAGTTGCCCGCCGGTCCGCGGAGTGTCGGGGTGTCCCAGACCGTCCCGGGTGGGAGCGGTAGCGAGAGCGACCAGCGACGACCGTGGTGGTGCTCCACCCAGTCGGTGACGGCGACGCCCGCGAGTGATACCACCACGGCGCGGGCCGCCCGCCCGCCCCGTCCCCGGTAGGCGTCGTGGGCACCCCACAGGACCACGCGGCCATCGCCCACCTGAACCGGTGGACCGACCCGTCCGCGGGCGGTGCGCCGCCAACGGAAGGCCCGGTGGGGGCCCAACTGGTCGTCGTCGGCACCGTCGGTGCCGCGAGCGGGCCCTACTCGCAGAACGCTGTGGGCGATCGACGACCGGAACCAGGTCCGTATATCGAGGGGGCCGTTGTAGGTTCCCGTACCCGGGTCGGCCACCACCCAGAAGTCCCCGTCAGCCAAGGCCAACGAACACAGGTCGGCGTGACCATGAGAAGGGCCCGAGCCGGCCTTCAACCACACGCGGAGGGTGCCGCTGCGGGCTCGGGCGATCCCGCCACCGATGTCGGTACCGTCGCGTTGGCCGCATTCCTGGCGGGTCGGACCATTCCCCCGGGTCGCCGTCGCGTACCAGGCGCACTCGTCGTGCTGGTCCCGCCAGCTGGCCAGGGTGGCGGCATCGGGAGCTTCGGCGTCCCAGGTCATGGCCAACCGGGTCGTTCCGGCCAGGTCGGCTGCGGGTTGGGTGGTCGTCAGCAGGCGCCCCTCGTCCCAGTCGCCGATCTGTGGGACTGGACCGTCAAGGACACCCAGGCGAACCAACCATCCTGCGGCGCGCCCCAGGGCTTCGAGAGTGGCGGGGTCCCCGTCGAGAAGCAGGCGCCATACGAGCATCTCCACCACGAAGCGGTGGTAGGACACCGAGTCTTCGATCATCGACCCGTCGGGGCCTACCTGGCGGTCGAGCTGGCGGGCCCACAGGCGGCGGCCCACGAAACCGGCCCTGCGGGCCCAGCGGTCCTCGGGCAGGAGGCGGGCGATGGCCACCATCCCCAGAGCGTCGCCGAGGAGGTGGTTGTTGCGCATCGTCGACAGCGTGTACGGAAGCTCCACGAGTTGGTGGCGGGCGATCACGGGCAGCGTGGTCCTGATTGCGGCCACCAACGCGGTGTCCAGGTCCGGGACCCGGGCCAGGATCTCGGTCCACACCAACACCCGCAGCGACAGCTCGAGGTTCGAGTACCAGTGGATGCCCACTTCGGGCGGGTTCTGATCGAACCAGGCCGCCAGGTCTGCCTCCAGGCGGTGGCGGGCCGCCCCGGCGGTCAAGGGGTCCGCGGCCGTCCCGGCAGGACCGGCGGCCCGGGCCAGCAGGACCAGGTGGCGGCCCCGGCCCAGTTCCCAGATCTGCTTGATCTCGCCCGGCGTCGTTCCCGAGCGGATGTCGATGGTCCACCAGGGGGTGAGGGGCCAGGGTCGCCCCGTGTCGGGGGCACGGTGCCAGTCGGTTCCCGCTCCCACCTCGACGGGCCGGTCGAAGAGGGTGACGTTGCCTTCCAGGACCTCGGTGGCCGCGCGGAGGGCCCTCTGCATGACCGGAGGTGGCGGATCGGGGAGCAGGGGTGGAGCTGCCAGCGCTCCGCGTGTGGCTCGCTGTGCCCGCCGGACCGCGGCGGGACCGAGGACGGCTCTGTGCAGGCCGGCGCGCTTGGCGGCCTCGTAGCCGATGCGCACCGGTGCACCCCATCCGAGGGCGCGCACGTCGTCGAGGAGGGTGGCCGGCCGCACCCGCCCACGTTAGGGGAGGGGCGGAGGGACCGAGTTCCTCAGGCGGCGGGCGGTCGGGGCCGGGCCAGGGCTTCCTGGGCCCAGCGCACGGCGTCGTGGGCGATGGCCGGGTGGAAGCGCCACCGGTGCAGCTGGCGTTCGCAGGCCTCCAGATCCTCGCCGATCTCGAGGAGGCTCAGAGCCAGGCGGCGCGCCCTCCGCTGCATCTCGGCGGGTTCGGGGCTGTGGGGGGTGGTGCTCACCCAGGCCTCGTGCTGGTTGCGGAGCGGCTCGGGCAGTCGAGACACCTGGATCCTGGTCAGGGGTGGGAGGCGCCGCCGCACCGCCAGGGTGCCCGGATCGAGAGACCGAGCCAGTCCGAACTCGCAGCACCGGTCGATGCTGCGCAGGAACGTGGAATGGCGGCCCCCCTTGAGCCCCAGGCCCAGGGAACGGGCGATGAGAGCCAGGTCGACCTCGGTGCCCTCGGGCCGGTCGTCGAGCTCGCGGGCGAAGCGCCGCAGCAGCCATGTGGCCGAGGGGCCCAGAACCGACAGCCAGAACCGCTCCACGTAGGGCGAGCGCGGATCGTGGCCGACCCGGTCGATCACCGGGTCGGTCCACGGGGTCAGGACGAGATGCCGGGGATCGGCAGGCACCCCCGGGGAGTCTTCCAGGTTCTGTCGTGTAGTTTCAAGTGTTGTCATGCACTTACCGTGTCACGTCGTTCGAGGGGCGTCAACCCCTGCACCCGGGCGCAGTGAAGGGTGCTCTTGCCCGTAAGGTGACGCCATGGTGGATACGGGGACCGGGGGCGTGGCGCGGGCACGCCGCCTGGTGGCCGGGGCGCGGCAGGTGACGGTCCTGACCGGTGCGGGCATCTCCACCGACTCGGGCATCCCAGACTTCCGGGGGCCCGAAGGTGTCTGGACGCGAAATCCGGAGGCGGAACGGGCTGCGACGCTTCGTCACTACCTGAACGACCCCTCCGTCCGGCGGCAGGCATGGCAGCACCGCCTCTCCTCGGGGATGTGGGATGCGGAACCCAACGTCGGACACCGCAGCCTGCGGGCCCTGGAGGCCCGGGGCGTGCTGCACACCCTGATCACCCAGAACATCGACGGCCTGCACCATCGTGCGGGGTCCGATCCCGATCGCATCGTCGAGATCCACGGGAACGTGCGGGACGTGGTCTGCCTGGACTGCGACGATCGGGGTCCCATGGACCGGGCCCTGGACCGGGTGCGAGCCGGCGAGGACGACCCGTCCTGCCAGGCCTGCGGAGGGATCTTGAAGTCCGCCACCATCTCCTTCGGCCAGTCGCTGGTGCCCGCCGACCTGGCCCGCTCCGACGAGGCTGCCCGGCGGTGCGACCTGTTGCTGGCCGTGGGAACATCGCTCACGGTGAGCCCCATCTGCGAGGTCGTTCCCCTGGCCTACGCCCACGGAGCGGCCGTGGTGATCGTCAACGCCCAGCCGACCCCCTACGACGACCTGGCTGACGTGGTCCTGGCCGAGCCCATCGCCTCGGTGTTGCCCGCCATCCTGGGTTGGGAAGAAGAGAGCTGGTCCAATTGTTGACCGATCCAGTAGGATTTTCCCCTCATCGATAGTCCCTCCCGCGAGGATCGCTGCCATGACCACCTTCAGAGAACTGCTCAGCGCAACCAAGCAGCGCATCCAAGAGGTGGACACCGCCACCGCGGACACCGAGCGTCACCAGTCCGGCACCATCGTCCTGGACGTGCGCGAGCCCGACGAGTACGACCAGGGCGCCATCCCCGGATCCATCCACATCCCCCGCGGGACACTCGAATCCAACGTCGAGGGTCGAATCCCACGCCGTGACGCCCGGCTCCTGGTCATCTGCGCGGCGGGGGTGAGGTCGGCCTTCGCGGCCGACACCCTCCAGCAGCTCGGCTACACCGACGTGGTCTCGGTGGCGGGGGGTTTCAACCGGTGGAAGGACGAGGGGCGCGAGTGGACGATGCCCCGGACCCTCGATCCGGCCCAGCGCAACCGCTACCACCGCCACCTCCTGTTGCCAGAAGTGGGTGAGGAGGGCCAGCTCGAGCTGCTGGCGGCCAAGGTGCTGCTTCTGGGGGCCGGCGGGCTGGGGTCGCCGGCCGCCCTCTACCTGGCCGCGGCCGGCGTGGGCACCATCGGCATCGTCGACATGGACGTGGTCGACGAATCCAACCTCCAGCGCCAACTCCTGCACAACATCGAGCGGGTGGGCATGCGCAAGGTCGACTCGGCACGCGAGACACTCCGCCTGCTGAACCCCGATGTGGACGTGCGGACCCACGACGTGCGGCTGGCCGCGGACAACGTCGTCGATCTGTTGGGCCAGTACGACCTCGTGATCGACGGGGCCGACAACTTCCCCAGCCGCTACCTGCTCAACGACGCCTCACTGAAGACCGGAACCCCGGTCGTCCACGGATCGATCTTCCGCTTCGAGGGCCAGGCCACCGTGTTCGTGCCCTACGAGGGCCCCTGCTACCGCTGCATGATCCCCGAGCCTCCGCCACCCGATCTGGCGCCGTCATGTGCCGAGGCCGGTGTGCTCGGTGTGCTCCCCGGGATCATCGGGTCGATCCAGGCCCTCGAGGCCATGAAGCTCATCCTGGGAGTTGGTGACTCCCTGGCCGGGCGCCTGCTGGCCTACGACTCACTGGAGCAGTCCTTCAGGACCTTCCGGATCCAGCGCGACCCCAAGTGCCCGGCATGCTCGCTCGACCCCGACGACATAGTGATCGCGGAGTACGACGAGGGGTGCATGCCCCACCCGCGCTGATACCCGTCGGGATCGGACCGGTTGCCTAGGGTGTCCCGATCGCAGCCCCACTGATCGAACGGGCCCGACAGGCCAACCCCCTCCCTGAGGGGGCGATCCCCGTGGGGATAGGCCTGTTGGTGTCGGGAGTGGCGACCTATGTCTTCTTGGGCATCGCCTCCCGCCGGCTCGACGCTGACTCCTACTCGGCGCTGGGTGTCCTGTGGAGCCTGTTGTTCGCGGTGGGCAACGGGCTCATGCAGCCTCTCGAGCAGGAGGTGGCCCGCGCCGTATCGGCACGCCGGGCACGAGGGGAGGGCGCGGGCCCGTTGGTGCGCCGTGCGGCGGTGCTGGGGGTGGCCTTCTTCGCGGGGTTCCTGGTGGTGGGCCTGGTGCTGCACGGGTGGCTGGTCGACCACCTCTTCGACGACCACGAGTCGCTGTACCTCCTGTTCCTGGCCGGCGTGGGTGGTTTCGGGGCAGCGCACCTGGCCCGCGGCACCCTCTCGGCGCACGGCCGCTTCGGTGCCTACGCCGCCCTGTTCGCCACCGAGGGCGCCTTCCGGCCGGTGGGTGCTCTCGTGCTGGCCGCGATAGGGGTGTCCACGGCAGGCGCCTACGGGCTGGTGGCCGTCGCCGCCCCCATCGTCGGGGTGACGGTGGCCCTTGCTCCCCAGCGGAAGCTCCTCTCCCCGGGAGCGGAGGCGCCCTGGGCCGAGCTGTCCACCAACCTCGGTTGGCTTCTGGTGGCCACGGGTTCGATCGCCCTGCTGCTCAACAGCGGCGTGGTCGCGGTCGAGGTCCTCGCCGGGCCCGGCGAGGAGGAGGCGGCCGGCGTGTTCCTCAACGGACTGACCGTGGCCCGCGTGCCTCTGTTCCTGTTCCAGGCCGTCCTGGCCGCCCTGCTGCCCAAGCTGTCACGCCAGCTGGCTCACGGGGCCGTCGCCGAGTTCACCTCGGGGCTGCGGCGCCTGCTGGCTGCCCTGGTAGCGCTGGGTGTCGTCGCCGTCGCCGTCGCCGGAGCCGTGGGACCCACCATCATCGAGGTGGTGTTCGGCAGTGGAGCCGTCCTGAGTCGTGCCGAGCTGGTCCTGCTCACCGCCTTCGCCAGCCTGTTCATGCTCGCCGGCACCCTCGCTCAGGCTCTCATCGCGCTCAACGGCCATGCCCGGCTCGCTGCCGGCTCGCTGCTCGGGTTGGCCGTGCTGGTGGCGACTCTGAGCATCCTCGGGGCCGGTCTCTACACCCGGGTGGGAGTGGCTCTGGTCGTCTCGTCGGTGGTCACCCTGGTCTGGATGGCGGTGTGTGTCCATCTGGGCGTCAGGGCCCACCGCCCGGCCCACGAGCTGGACCTCGCCGAAGAGCTGGCAGAGCTGCCCCTGCAGGCGTGACTCAGGGGAGCTGGGTGGCGCGGTCCGCAGTCGGACGGCGATGGGTGCGGGGATCGGTGCTGGTCACCACCGCCGCCACTCGCTCGGCTGCACGTCCGTCCCACAGGCTCGGGCGGCGAGGCGTGACGCCCTCGGCCAGCACCTGCCGGGCGAGAGCCACGATGCGTCGGGGATCGGTGCCGACCACCTGGTTCGTGCCCTCGGTGACGGTTATGGGGCGCTCTGTTGTCTCCCTCAGGGTGAGGCAGGGGACGCCCAGCACCGTCGTCTCCTCCTGGAGGCCTCCCGAGTCGGTCAGGACCAACGCCGAGCCGGCCTGGAGAGCGACGGCGTCGAGGTAGCCGACGGGAGGTATGACCGTCAGCCCCGGCGGGAGCTCGCGACCTTCGAGGCGGGCCCGTGTGCGGGGATGGGCAGCCAGTACCAGCGGCAGGTCGGTCGCGATCTCGCCGAGCGCGCCGAGCAGTGCGGTCAGGGTGCCGGGGTCGTCCACGTTGGAGGGTCGGTGCAGGGTCACGAACCCGTAGCCACCGGGACGGAGACCCAGCTCGGACAGCACCGGTCGGGAGCGGGCCCGCTCGAGACTGGCCAGCAGCGTGTCCACCATCACGTTGCCCACCAGGTGAAGCTGATCCTCCCGGAAGCCTTCAGCCCGCAGGTTCTCGACCGCATCGGCCGACGGAGCGAGCAGCAGGTCGCTCACGCGGTCTGTCGCGACCCGGTTCACCTCCTCGGGCATCGCCCAGTCACCGCTGCGCAGGCCTGCCTCGACGTGGACCACCAGGGGGCCTGCCTTGGCAGCCACCAGCGCGCAGGCCAGGGTCGAGTTCACGTCGCCCACGACCACGACGGCGTCGGGGGCCAGGTGCTCCACCAGCGGTTCGAAAGCGGTCATGACAGCGGCCGTCTGGTTGGCGTGGGAGCCCGAACCGGCTTCCAGGTGGTGGTCGGGGGCGGGAAGGCCCAGCTCCTCGAAGAACACGCCGCTCATCGCGGTGTCGTAGTGCTGCCCGGTGTGCACGAGGGTCACCCGGACCTCGCGGTCGCGCAGGGCGCGCCAGACCGGCGCCACCTTCATGAAGTTGGGCCGGGCACCCCCGACGCACACCACGTGCACTGCGCCATGCTGGCACGCGGGGCCCGGTGGGCTGGCACTGGCCCCACCCCGGGTGGAGCCGAGGATCGGTCCCACAGGCCGGCAGGGTTGGTACCCTCGGGGGGCGGGCGTTGCCAGGTGGGGGTCACGCGAGCCAACCATGCCTTCCCTCGGACCAGACACCAGCCCTCCCGCCACCCCGCCACCCTCCCGCAGCATCCCTGGAATGGGAGTCGTGGTGACGCTGGTGCGGCTCGTCCTGCTGGCGGGTCTGGTGCTGACCCTGAGTGCTTGTGGGTCCGAACCCGACGTCACCGTACGCACTCGCACCGACCCGACCGCACAGGCCACCCCGCCGGATCAGGACCAGGCGCTGCCGACCCTGCCCCCCGTTGCCACTGAGATCCCCGAGGCGTTCGATGCTGCCGGGTGCCTGCGCGTGGCCGGGGAGGCCGAGTGCACCACCCGGTCTGCCGGCCTCGACGCCATCCGCGCCGGGAGTGGCGAGGACGACTGGCGAGCCCTGGCCGGCTTCGTGGGGGAGCGCTGGCTCGAGTCTGGAGGGTCGGGCCAGGTGACGGTCCTGACCGACACGGTCACCACCGGGATGGGCTCCTCCTGGTCGGCCATGGGCCTCGTCCGCAACGAGACCACCTCGACGGTGGCGGAGGTGTCGGTGCAAGCCGAATTGCTGGACAACTCCGGGGTCACCCGGGCCACCGTCGAGGTGGTCGTACCCGTTCGCTCGCTGCGACCGGGTGAGCCGGCACCCTTCGCGCTGGCCAGCGATGTACCACTGGCCGAGGTGGCCCGTGTGCGCTGGTCGGCCTCTGTCCCCACAGATCCCTCCGCCGGTGCCCCAGGCGGTGGGCGTGATCTGGACCTGGCCACCTACTGGCAGCGCAGCCCAGAGGACCCGCGACCGGTGGACACCTGGTTGTACGCCGATGATCCCGCTGCTCCGCTCCCCATGGTCGTCTTCGGGAGCGCCACCAACGTGGGCGCCGAGCCTCTGGCCGGGGTGGAGGTGGTGGGAGCCTGGCTGGACGGCACCGGGCGCGTGCTGGCGGTGGCTCGAGCGCGCGTGGGCGTGCCGGGCTCGACCCCTGACCCCAGCGGCCCGGGGGTCGTCGTCGGTCCGGGGCAGGCGGCCGACGTCGTCCTCGTACCGGGCGGCACCGTGGACTGGGCCGCAGCCCGGCTCATGCTGTGGGGGACGAGCGGATGAGGGCGAGCGGATGAGGGCGAGCGGATGAGGGCGAGCGGATGAGGGCGAGCGGATGAGGGCGAGCGGATGAGGGCGAGCGGATGAGGAGGTCGTTCGGCCGGGGTGATCGGACGCGACGCACCGTGCTGGGGGTGGTCGTCCTGGTCGCCACGCTGGCAGGAGGGTGGGCCACCGATGGCTCGGTGGCCGTGGCCGAACGCACGGTGGGCGACGGTCCCCTCGACGAGGTCCTGGCCGCCGCCGACCGGCACAAGGCCTGCGGGCTCAGCCGGGACAAGCTGGCCGCGCTCATGCTGGCCCCCACGTTCCGCGAGACCGGGGCGCCCACCACACAGGCCCCCAGCCCCATGACCCTGTCGCGCTGGGACACCCAACACGCGCTCTACTCGTTCGGCGATCCGGGTACCTACCCCGACGCCTTCTGGCATCCCGGCGTGGGCCCCTGGCAATGGGACGACGCCTCGCTCCAGGGTCTCACCGCCGCCCAGCGCATCGACTCGGCACTGGCCGCAAGCTTCACGGCATCGTTCATGGCCACGCGCTGGTGTGCAAACCCCAGCTTCGAGACCGTGTGGGCACCCTGGTTCGCCTGCGCCTCCAGTGCCTGCAAGGCCGTGTACGACGAGATCTACCGCGACGGCAAGCTCACCTCCGTCGCCCGCGACCTGGCCGTCGGGGCCCTGGGAGGGATGGAGGCCCACTCCTGCACCAACGGGTCACCCACCCGCTTCACCTGCTGGTACGTGGATCCCGCGAAGGCCACCGGGTACCGGGGGTTCACCGTGCCCTCCGCCGGACCCGCCCCGATCACCGCTCCGTTCTACGTCTACTCGAACAGCGGCTATGAGGTGCGTCACTGGCTGGGGGACCACACCGGCTACGGAATCGACATCAAGGCCTGGTTGCCCCTCACCAAGGATTCGCGAACCTCGCTGGTGTGGAGGTCGGGATCGGAGTTGTGCGACCTCACATTGGACGTGGGTGCCTGCGACCCCGTGGCCCCTCCGGGGTTCAGCCGGGCGTCGCGGACGGTGAGCGGCACCTACCAGGTGCTGGTGGGCGACTTCGACGGCGACAGGGCCCAGGACGTGTTCTGGTACCGGGCCGGCACCGGCGCAGACCACGTGTGGTACGGATCGAGCTCGCGCAGTGTCACCTCCAAGGCCTTGTCGGTTGACGGCACCTACGTGCCCGCGGTGGGCGACTTCGACGGGGACGGTCGCGACGACATCCTCTGGTACCGGCCGGGTTCGGCGCCCGACTACGTGTGGTGGGGACGGTCCGACCGGACCTTCGCCTCCTCGGCCTTCTCCGTGAACGGCACCTACCAGCCCCTGGTCGGCGACTTCCACGGCGACGGATACGACGACGTCGTGTGGTACGCGCCGGGGAGCGGCACGGACTGGCAGTGGCGGGGTCGGCCCGACCGGACCTTCGCCGTCCGTGAGCTGACGGTGAGCGGCACCTACCAGCCCCTCGTGGGCGAGTTCACCGGTGACGGGGTCGAGGACGTGTTCTGGTACGGGCCGGGGGGAGACCCCGACCGCATCTGGGCCGGCCGGGCGGCAGGGGGGTTCGTCTCCTTGCCCACGAGCGTGGGTGGTACCTACAAGCCACTGGTGCTCGACGCCGACGCCGACGGCACCGACGACATCTTCTGGTACGGGCCCGGTTCCACCCCCGACTACCTCTGGCAGAAGGGAGACGGGGGAACCTTCACCTCCAAGTCGTTCCCGGTGGGAGGTACCTACGTGCCCATCGTCGGCGACTGGGACGGCGACCACCGCTCAGACCTGCTCTGGTACCGCCCGGGGACGGCCAGCGACTTCCTCTGGGTGCGCCGGTCCGGAACCTGGATCTCCACCACGATCGCAGTGGACGGTGAGTTCACACCCACCGTGGGAGACCTGGACGGCACCCGTGGCGACGACATCCTCTGGTACCGGCCCGGCAGCGGGGCCGATGCCGTCTGGCACGCCGAGCCCTGAACGTCAGGAGATCCGGGCCCGGGCCTCGGCGGGGGTGAGTCCGGCCCGGGCCGCCAGCCAGCAGGCCAACGGGGCGGCCTGGCGGGCCGAGGCCCGGGCGGCGTCACCGGCCAGATCCAGCAGCTCGTCGAGCTCCTGGTCGGTGGGTGGGTCGGTGCCCAGGCGTTCGGCGAAGCCCGCCAGCCAGGCCGTAACGATCGCTCGCTGGTCGTCGTCCACAGGTGCTCCTCTTCTCAGGCCGCTGGGGGGATGATGCCACTGCTGGGAGTGATGGGCCATATCCAGGACCTATGGCCACTAGGGGCGAAGGTCCCTGGCTGGCACAGGCTTCCGCCCCGATGATGGCTGGAACACCGATTCGCATCGCAACTGGACTCCAGGAGGGCCACATGGCCGAGGGTTCCCCGCAGGACGCCACCCCACCCGACCTGCCGACCTGGCGAAGGCGCGACCTGCTGGCCGCGCTCCCCCCCGCCCTCCTGGTGGCCGCGGTCGACGGACCCGCCGCCTGGTCCGATGTGCCCTCCTCGTACGGGATGCTTCGCAGCGCCCAGGCCGGGATCAACCCCCTGGAGGGGTGGCCCGACCGGGACTGGGAGCAGGTCTACCGCGACCTGTACACGCCGGACTCGACCTACCACTACATGTGCGGGCCCAACGACACCCACGGGTGCCTGCTGCGTGCCACGGTGAAGAACGGGGTCATCGTCTACGCCGACCCGTCCTTCGGGTACGACAAGGCGAGCGACGTCTACGGGAACACCGCTTCGCACCGCTGGGACCCCCGGGCCTGCGTCTCGGGCCTGGCCTACGTGCGCCGTGCCTACTCGGACCGTCGCATCAAGGGGGCGTACGTCCGCGAGGGCTTCAAGCGCTGGGCCGACGATGGGTTTCCCCGCGACGACGACGGAGTGCGGCCAGCCGAGTACACCGAGGGCCGGGGCAAGGAGGAGTTCGTCAAGGTCACCCACGAGGAGGCCGCCAGCTATCACGCCAAAGCGCTGCGTGAACATCGCCGAGACCTACAGCGGTGAGGAAGGCGCTGCCCGCCTGCTGGCCCAGGGCTACGACGAGGACATGGTCGAGACCATGCACGGAGCCGGCACCCAGGCGCTCAAGCACCGCGGCGGCATGCCCTACAACGCCCCGTTCCGCATCGGTGGCTTCTACCGCTTGACCAACATGCTCGCGCTGCTCGACGCCCATGTCCGCGGCGTCGACGAGGACGAGGCCTACGGAGGCCGCCACTGGGACAGCTACACCTGGCACACCGATCTCCCGCCGGGTCACCCCATGGTCAGCGGCCAGCAGACCCTGGACTTCGACCTGTACACGGCCGAGAACGCGAACCTCATCACCCTCTGGGGCATGAACTGGATCGCTACCAAGATGCCCGACGGTCACTGGCTCACCGAGGCCAAGCTCCACGGCGCCAAGGTCGTGAGCATCGCCCCCGAGTATCAGGCCTCGTCGTCGAAGGCCGACCGGGCCATCGTGATCCGCCCCGGCAGCGACGGGGCTCTGGCGTTGGGCCTCGCCCATGTCATCGTGCGCGACGAGATCTACGACGCCGCCTTCGTGAAGTCCCAGACCGATCTTCCGCTTCTGGTGCGCTCCGACACCAAGAAGCTTCTCCAGGCCAAGGACGTGTTCCCCGGCTACACCAACGCCGTGCTCACCGAGACCGAGATCTTGGTGGACGGCGTGGCGGTTCCGCCCCCCTCGGAGCAGGAGAAGCAGAAGGTCGCCGCCGAGTTGCGTGAGGTCTGGGGTGACCAGGTCGTTTGGGATCTGGCCACCGACTCACCTAAGGCCATCACCCGCGATCAGACCGGCACGAACCTGCCGGCCGACATCGACCCGGCTCTCGAGGGTGAGTTCGCGCTGACCCTCGCCGACGGGACGAGCATCTCGGTCCGGCCGATCTTCGATGCCGTGAAGCAGCACCTGATGGACAGCTGCAGCCCCGAGCAGATATCGGCGGTCACCTGGGTGCCCACAGATGCCATCGAGGAGTTGGCCACCGACATCGCCAACAACCCCGCCAAGACCCTGTTCGTCGAGGGCATGGGCCCCAACCACTTCTTCAACAACGACAACAAGGACCGGACCATCATCCTGGTGGCGGCCCTGACCAACAACATCGGCCACTTCGGCGGAACCGTGGGCTCCTATGCCGGCAACTACCGCCTCGGCGACCTTCTCGGGTATCGGTCAGTACATCAACGAGGACCCCTTCGACCTCACCCTGGACCCTGCCGGCAAGGCCAACGTCAAGAAGTACCTCAAGACCGAATCGGCCCACTACTACAACTACGGCGACCGGCCCCTGCGGGTGGGCAACAAGATCTTCACCGGCGCTACGTCACATGCCCACGCCGACGAAGTCGATGTACTTCGCCAACTCGAACTCCCTCCTGGGCAACGCCAAGGGCGCTCACCAGGTCTTCGTCAACGTCGCTGCCCAAGATCGATGTGATCGTGACCAGCGAGTGGTTCTGGACGGCCTCATGTGAGTACGCCGACATCGTCTTCGGCGTCGACTCCTGGCCCGAGCGCAAGGTGCCCGACGTCTTCGGCTCCGTGACCAACCCGTTCCTTCACGCCTGGCCTTCGACGCCGATCGATCGCATCTTCGAGACCATCGACGACCTCGAGGTGCATGCCCTCATCGCTCAGGCGTTCGCGGACGAGACCGGGGACGATCGCTTCGTCGACTACTGGCGCTTCGCCACCCAGGAAGACGTCGGGCGTCTACATCCAGCGGGTGTTCGACACGTGCAACCCCACCAAGGGCTACCGCTTCGACGACCTGCACGAGTCGTGCAAGGAGGGCACGCCCTTCTACATGATGATGCGCACCAGCCCGCAAGATCGTCGGCTGGGAGCAGACCCAGGAGAGCAAGCCCTGGTACACGCGCAGCGGCCGTCTCGAGTTCTACCGCGACGAGGACGAGTTCATCGAGTACGGCGAGAACCTGCCCGTGCACCGCGAACCGGTGGACGGCACGGTCTACGAGCCGGGCGTGATCATGGCCCACCCGCATCCGCTCCTGGACCCCGCACAGCCCGAGGACTACGGGCTCGAGCTCGACGACCAGAGCACCGAGGTGCGCCAGGTGCGCAACGTCGTGCGCAACCCCAGAGGAGATCGCCGACTCGTCCCACCCGCTCATCGCCGACGGCTTCACCCACGTGCTCATCACCCCCAAGTACCGCCACGCGTGCCACATCGATGGGTGCGTCGACGGACACCGACGTGCTCATCTTCGGTCCCTTCGGTGACTTCTACCGCCACGACAAGCGCAAGCCCTGGATGTCGGAGGGCTACATCGACCTCAATCCCGACGACGCGGACGAGCTGGGCGTGGCCGACGGTGACTACATCTGGTGCGACGCCGATCCCGACGACCGGCCCGTTCGTGGGCTGGCAGGACCGGCCCGACGACTACAAGGTGACCCGCTGGCTGGTGCGGGCCCGCGTCAACCCGTCGTCTCGTGCGGCGGGTGGCGACGGGCCTGGTTCCACTTCCACGTGGCCACCCACGGCAGCGTCGAGGGGCACGAGACCCGCGAGGACGGGCTGGCCCGAGAACCCCCGAACGAACTACCAGGCCGGCTACCGCTACGGCAGCCACCAGTCGGTCACCCGGGCCTGGCTCCGCCCCACCCTCATGATCGACACCATCGCCCGCAAGGATGGTGCCGGGCAGATGGTCGGCGAAGGGCTTCGAAGCCGACGTGTACTGCGCCAACGGGGCGCCCAAGGAGAGCTTCGTGAAGATGGAGAAGGCCGAGGACGGCGGCATCGGACGGCGAGGGCCTCTGGTATCCGGCCGAGCAGGGCTTCCGGCCCGGCCAGCGAGAACGAAGCCATGCGCACGCTACCTCGACGGCGCCTACATCACAGAAGGGACGCGACTGATGGCCGAGGTCTTCAACTGGCAGCTGGGCCGCACGATGACCTACCCGCTACGAGGAGGCGCGGCCCGAGAAGCAGGCGGCCGCGGTCTTCGACACCAACAAGTGCATCGGGTGCCAGACCTGCACCCTGGCCTGCAAGACCTGCTGGACCTCGGGCCAGGGCCAGGAGTACATGCTGTGGAACAACGTCGAGACCAAGCCGTGGGGCTCGTTCCCCCTGGCCTGCGACGTCCGGGTGCTCGACAAGCTCGGACCTCAGACCTGGGACGGCGACGTCTACACGGGCAAGACGATCTTCGAGGCGGCCCCCGCCGGGCGAGAAGCACGTGGGCTGGACCCCGAGCGACATCGACTACGCCTACCCCAACCGGGGCGAGGACGAGGTCAACGTCACGATCACCAGCCGAGCGCTACCACCTGAAGCTGCCCCACGACATGTGGTTCTTCTACCTGCCCCGGGTGTGCAACCACTGCACCTACCCGGCGTGCCTCCAGGGTTGCCCCCGCACGTCGATCTACAAGCGGCCCGAGGACGGCATCGTGCTGCGTCGACCAGGAGCGCTGCCGGGGCTACCGGGTGTGCTTCGACGCCTGCCCCTACAAGAAGATCTTCTACAACCACGTCACCCGGGTCTCGGAGAAGTGCGTGTTCTGCTTCCCGGCGGTCGAGACAGGGCATCCAGCCCCGCTGCATGCGCAACTGCATCGGCAAGATCCGCTCGTTCGGCTTCGTGAGCACCCCGGAGGAGGTCCGCGAGGACAACCCGGTCGACTTCCTCGTGCACGTCCGCAAGGTCGGCTCTCCCGCTGTACCCGCAGTACGGCCTGGAGCCGAACGTGTACTACATCCCGCCGATCCACGTCGGTCACGAGGCCTTCCTGACCATGCTGTTCGGGCCGGGTGCGCCGCGCCGATCGAGACCTACCGCGCCGCCATGGAGGGCGACGACCCGGAGCTCCTCGGGGCGCTCCTGCTCGCCGTGTCCACCGACCGCATCATCACCCGGTTCGAGGTCGAGGGCGACACCGGTCATCGCCTGGGCCGACGACGACGGCGAGGAGGTCGTGCGCATGCCCCTCAAGGTGCCCACCATGGAGCGTCCGGCGTTCGACCCCGCCCTGACCGTCTACCGCCACAACATCACCTGAGGAGCCGAACCGTGCGATCCAAGACCAGCGATCCTTCTGCCTCCTCGCACCCGGTACTGACCCGGCGCCGCCTGCTCGGCGGGACCGCCGTGGCGGGGGGCGCTGCCGTGATCGGAGCCTGCACCCCGGATCCCTCCGACTCGGTGGCGCCCAAGACGGTGCCGGTGGCCCGCGTCGACAAGGTGCCGGTGGACGACCCGGAGGCCGAGGCCTGGGAGTACGGGTCCGAGGTAGAGGTGGTCATGGACGCCCAGAAGATCGCGCTCCCGCACCGCCAGGCTCCCTACCGCGAGAGCATCAAGGTGCGGGCCATCCACGACGGCACCATGATCGGCTTCAAGCTGTCCTGGGAGGACGGCGAGCCCGATGCCGACACGGTCACCGTTGACGGCTTCCGTGACGCCTGCGCGGTTCTGTTCGCTCCCGGCGAGGGTGACGATGGCCTGCGGGTCATGGGCTCGGCCGACAAGCCGGCCATCCTGGTGCACTGGAAGGCGGATTGGCAGCACGACATGGACGAGGGCATCCGCACCATCCGCGACATGTTCCCCAACGCCACCGTGGACACGTATCCGCCGCTGGGCGGTACCACCATGTCTACCGAAGTCACTCCGGCCACCTACGTGGAGGCCGGCGCGACGCAGTGGCTGCCCGGGATGCACGTAGGCAACGCGCTCGGCCTCCCAGGAGCGCACCCAGCCTGTCGAGAAGCTGGTCGCCCGCAGCTTCGGCAACGTGACGCCCACCGCCACCCAGGATGCGGTGGGGCACGGTCGGCGGGTCGAGGGTGGTTGGCATGTCGTCATCGCCAAGCCGCTGGCGGCCAGCGATCCCGACGAGGCCGAGCTGGTTGCCGGCCAGACCTTCACGGCGGCCTTTGCCATCTGGTCGGGTGGCGACGACGACTCGGGCGGGCGCAAGACACCCAGCCGTGACGCCTTCCGCCTGGAGTTGCGGCCGTGAGCGCCCCGGGCGCGGTGCACCTGGACAGCGACCAGATCCAGGACCTGGCGGCGAGAGGCGTCGCCTTCTCATTGGTGGCGCGCCTTCTCGGCTCCGATCCCGGTCCGCTCGTCGACGGATCGACGCTGGACGAGCTGGATGCCACCTTGGACCTGCTGGGCTGCGAGGCCGCACGGAGTCACCTGGCACGCCTCGCCGACATCCCCGCACGCGAGCCCCAAGCGCTCGAGCGGGCCTGGGTGCGTTGGTTCGACCAGGGGCGGGTGGCACCGTACGAGTGCTCCAACCGGACGACCACCGTGGCAGGCCACACCGGTCCGCTGGCCGACGTTGCCGGTTTTTATCGGGCCATGGGGATGAAGGTGACCGGTGACCGGCCCGACCACGTGGTGGCCGAGCTGGAGTTCGCCTCGCTGGTGGCCCTGGCCGAGGCCCAGGCCCGTCGCGACGGCGAGGACGAGCGGGCCGAGGCCTGCGCCCAGCTGGCCCGCACCTTCGTGCGTGACCACCTGGGTGTGTGGATCGAAGCGTGGGCGCTGCGGGTGCTCGCCATCGAGCCGGCCCTGCCCTGGGGGCCGGTTGCCGCCGCCGCGGCCTCGCTGGTGGCCGCCGAGGCGGCTCGCCGCAACGTGATCCCTGTCCAGACGCCGGCCGCGTTCCCTGCGGCGGACTTCGGCCTGGGCGAGGAAGACGCCCTGGAGTGCGGCGACGAGCTCTGATCAGGCGGCATGGCGGCCGAGTTGGGGGAGGGCGTGTTGGTGCCATCGGTTGCGTGTGTGGGGTTGGAGGGTTGGTGGTCGTGAGGGGAGGGTTCGGGTGTTGTCGGGTCGGTGGAACGACAGGGTGGTGTCGGGGTTGCCGGTGATGGTCCAGCCGCCTTCGTGGACGAGGTGGTGGTGGGTGGGGCACAAGAGGGTGAGGTTGGTTGCGTCGGTGGGGCCGTGCTGGGCCCAGTGGTGGATGTGGTGGGCGTGGAGGCCGAGGGTGTGGTCGCAGCCTGGGAATCGGCAGGTGCCGCCGTCGCGTAGGTCGATGATGCGTCGGAGCCAGGGGGGTGTGGTGCGGGTGGTTGCGCCGACGCCGAGGGGTTGGCCGTCGGAGCCTTCGTAGATCCATTGGATGCGGGCGTCGCAGGCGAGTCGTTGGAGGGCGGCTGGGGCGAGGGGGGATCCGTCGGGGAGCAGGGCGGCGGCGTGGGCGACGGCGTCGGCGACGCCGTGGGGGTCGATGCCGGGGTGGCGGGCGAGGGCCTGGAGGTCGGCGTGGACGACGACGGTGGCCCGGTCGGGTTGGCTGTCGGCGGCCAGGAGGGCGGAGGCGAGCCCGACGGCGGCGTCGGCTCGGCGTTGGGTGGGGGTGGTGTGGGGCACCCCGGGGGTGTCGTCTGTGATGTCGGTGTTGGGATCTGCTGGGGTCGGGGTGGTGGTGGGGGTCGGGGTGGCGGTGGGGGTGGGGCCGGTCTCGTCGTTGTCGGCGACCGTGTCTGCCTTGGTCACCTCGACCACGACGATCGTGTCAGCCGGCTCGGTGCCGTCGGGCACTGGCCCCGTACCGTTCTCCTCCCGGCCACGGCCGGTGTCGGTGTCGGCCGCTGGCCGTGGCGGCCGCTGGCCTGGTGTCGGCCGCTGGCCTGGTGTCGGCCGCTGGCCTGGTGTCGGCCGCTGGCCTGGTGTCGGTCCCCGCCTCCGGGTTGGTGGCGGTGTCGGCGATGCCTTGCTGTCGGCAGATGCCTTGCTGTCGGCAGATGCCTTGCTGTCGGCAGATGCCTTGCTGTCGGCAGATGCCTTGCGTCGGCAGGCGTGTCGGTGGGCGTCTTGTTGGTCTTGTGGTTGTTGGTGAAGTCGATGTCGGCGAGGCGTTCGACGGCGGCGAGGAAGGTGGCCATGTCGGTGTCGGGGAGACGCAAGGTGGCGATCTGGGCGCCGGGTACGAGTCGGTCGCGGCGTACGGTGAGGGATCGCAGTTCGTGGGCGGTGGCTGCTTGGGTGTCGGTGCGTTCTTCGAGGGCTCGAGCGAGTTTGGTGAGTTCGCCGGGGCTGTGGTGGGGACCGTTGGTTGCCCAGTGCGCGTCGGTGTCGGGGGTGGCGATACGACAGAGGGGGACGAGTTGGTCCCAGGAGAGGCCGCCGGTGGCGAACACTGCGGCAAGGGCGGGGAGTTCTTGGAGGGCGTGGGCGACCCGGACGGTTTCGCGGGTGTGGGAATGGGTGTCGCCGGTGGCCATGGCCAGCCAGGTGGCCATGGAGGTCTGGCCGTCGGTGGCCCAGGCCCGGCGGTGGTCGAGTTCGACGATGATGGCGAGTTGTTGGGCTACCAGGGCTCGGGCGAGGCACACGAGTTGGCTCAGGTCGTCGGCGAGGGCGTCGTCGGTGATGTCGGCGAGGGAACCACCGGCGGTTGGAGTGGTGTCGGCTTGTTCGTGGGCGGGGGCTTCTTCGGCTGGGGGGCCCTGGTGGCTATCGAACATGTGTACGATCGTAGTCCCGGGTTCTGTGTATTTCCACTCACTTTCCATAGTTTGTATAGATAGTCCATCCTTTACCGATCACTCACAGTGATTCCAGTCGAGGAATGCCACGCAGAATGGGCTCCCATGCATCAGAAGACACCGACTGTGCTGACCGACCGACTGTGCTGACCGACCGACTGTGCTGACCGACCGACTGTGCTGACCGACCGACTGTGCTGACCGACCGACTGTGCTGACCGACCGACTGTGCTGACCGACCGACTGTGCTGACCGACCGACTGTGCTGACCGACCGCGCTGACCGACCGACTGTGCTGACCGACCGACTGTGCTGACCGACCGACTGTGCTGACCGACCGACTGTGCTGACCGACCGACTGTGCTGACCGACCGACTGTGCTGACCGACCGACTGTGCTGACCGACCGATCAAGAGTGCTTCAGGAGGTGGCCAGCCAGAGCGTGTCGACGGTCGTGCCGGGCCCGTACCAGAGGATGTCCACGCGGGTGTCACCGTTGAAGTCGCCGACCACCGGCACCGTTCCCGCCGTCGCGGGCAACGCCGTGGTGGTGAATCCTCCGCCTCCGGTGGATCTCATCAGGGTGCCCGGGGTGCCGCCGCCGCCCCAGACGAGATCGTCGAGGCCTCCGCCGGTCACGTCAGCCACCACCACCGGACGGGTGTCGTCCGAGCGGATGCCCACCGAGCGGGAAGCGGCCGTCGCTGGTGGCGGACCAGAGGGTGTCGTAGGCCCCACCGGGACCGAACCAGAAGATGTCGGAGCGCCAGTCGCCGTCGCCGTCGAACTCGCCGGCAACAGGGGTGAACGTCTGGTCGACCTTGATGCTGCGGGGAGAGAACTTGGCGCCCTCCCATCCCAGCCAGATTACGTCCCCGGCCGTTCCTGGGGCGTACCACACGATGTCGTCCACCCAATTGCCGTCCACGTCGGCGACGACAGGTCGGTAGGTGCCGTTGATGGTGATCTTCGACGAGCGGAACACCCCGCGTTCGGTGCCCTTCCACAGCCAGTCCGAAGCGCCGCCCGGCCGGTACCAGATCACGTCGGCGACGTCGTCGCCGCTGAACTCGCCCACCAGGGGTTGGTAGGTGGCGGTGATGGACAGGGGGGCGCTCTTGAAGGAGCCGTCGCCCCGGGCCAGCCAGAGGTTGTCGGGGGACGAACCAGGGCCGTACCAGATGACGTCGTCGGTTCCGTCTCCGGTGAAATCACCGATCAGGGGCTGGTAGGTGCCGTTGATGGAGAGCGGGGTGCTGGTGAAGCTGCCGTCGGCTTTCCCGCGCCACAGGTAGTCGGCGGAGGAACCGGGCGCGTACCAGATGATGTCCTGGCGACCGTCTCCGGTGAAGTCCCCCGGCAGGGGCGTGTAGGTGCCGTTGATCGTGAGGGACCGGCCCGCCATCGCTCCGGTTCCCAGGCGGGAGTCGTACCCGGCCGTGGCAGCGGCACGAATGGTGCTCAGCCGACCGTAGAGGTTGTGGCCGGGGCAGGCCGTGGCGCCGGTGTCGCGGTGTCCCACCACGCGGGGCAGGTCGACGGTGCGCCCCTCCGGGTAGGTCTCGTTCCCGTAGCTCGTGAACTGCGTGCGCCCGTCGGGGTCGACGCCGTGCACGAAGAGCTTCCAACCCAGGAGGGTGCCGATCGAGTTCACCATGGCGGTGGAGGGGCTGGCCGACCCGTACTCGCCGAGGGCCACCACCCCGGTGCTGCCCGTGTTGAACCCCTTGGCGTGGCCACCGATCACTGCCTGGTCGGTGCCCCCCTGGCGACCCTCCCAGATGGTGCCGAAGCGGTCGACAACGAAGTTGTAGGCGATGTCGTCCCAACCGTTGCCGTCCTGGTGGTAGACCTGGATGGCCTTGATCATGCCGGGCACCTCGGACGACGAGTAGGAGTTGGCGCTCACCGAGTGGTGCACAACGGCCAACTGGAGGTGGTCGGCGATCTCCAGATCACCCCGGTAGGGGCGTGCCCCCCACCACGAGCGTGACCGTATGGTGGGTGCCCCTGGGGCCCGTGTGGGCGATTCGTCGGTCTCGCTGCCACCCACAGCCTCGCGGGCCCCGCTGTCACGAACCAGGATCACTTCGGCCCCCTCCAGGGGCACCCGGCCACTGGCCAGGTCCAGCTCCCAGCCGTCGGCCCGGCCCACCCACACGGGCTCGGACACGTAGGCCGGGTTGCCCTGCCCTTCGCCGGTGTGTCGGTCTGGTCCGTGCCCGGCGGGCAGCTCCAGCCACGGGCCCCACGCTCCGTCGTCGCTGAAGCGGATGTGCACCTCTCCGGCGGGAGGTGCGGGGAGGTGCAGGCCGAAGAGGGCGAACGGTGCGACCGGGGCGCGGGTCGTCGCATCGAGGGAAACCCGGTCGACCCGGTAGACGGGCAGGTCGCCTGGAGCGTTCGCCACGGCGTCGGGACCACCGGCCACGGCGTCGGTTCCCTGGCCTGACGCCGGCGGGGTGAGGACGGCCGGCACCAGCAGCATCACCACTGCGGCGAGGGCTGCAGCGAGGGCAGAGGCGGGAGGTCGGCGGCGTGAGGGCAAGGCGGGCCCCTGGCACGGTCGGGTCACGGCAGGTCCGAGGGTACCAGCCGGCGTTCGATGGCATAGGCGATGAGCTGCTAGACCTCGTGGGAATGAAGGGCCTGATCCTGTCGGGTGGCGCCGGTACCCGCCTGCGTCCGATCACCCACACCAGCGCCAAGCAGCTGGTGCCGGTGGCCAACAAGCCCATCCTGTTCTACGGGATCGAGGACCTCGTCGAGGCCGGCATCACCGAGATCGGCATCATCGTGGGCAGCACCGGTGACGAGATCCGTGCTGCGGTGGGCGACGGGTCCCGCTTCGGTGCCCGGGTCACCTACCTCCCCCAGGACGAACCGCTGGGACTGGCCCACTGCGTGCTCATCGCAGGAGAGTTCCTGGGCGACGACGACTTCGTCATGTACCTGGGTGACAACCTGCTGCGCCAGGGAGTCGCGCGAGTTCGTCGAGCGGTTCGAATCCGACCGCAACGCGGCCCACAGCCCCACGCTGGAGGGCGCCCCGCCACCGCCGGCAGCCCAGATCCTTCTGGCCAAGGTTCCCGATCCCCAACGGTTCGGGGTGGCGGCCATCGACGAGACCGGGGCGGTGACGGCCCTGGTGGAGAAGCCCGAGGTGCCACCGTCAGACCTCGCCCTGGTGGGGGTCTACCTGTTCGATGCCACCATTCACGAGGCGGTCCGGGCCATCGCCCCCTCTGATCGGGGCGAGCTGGAGATCACCGACGCCATCCAGTGGCTCATCGACCAGGGCCACCGGGTACGCCACGAGGTACTCGAGGGATGGTGGAAGGACACCGGCAAGCTCGACCCTCTCCTGGAAGGCAACGCGCTCGTGCTCGAGACCATCGAGACCGAGATCTCGGGTTCGGTGGACGAGTCCTCCCGGGTGGACGGCCGGGTGGTGATCGCCGCCGGCGCGCAGGTGGTGGAGTCGACGATCCGTGGCCCTGCGGTCATCGGGGAGCGCACCCGGATAGTGCGAAGCTATGTGGGCCCCAACACCTCCATCGCCGAGGACTGCGAGCTGGTGGACTCCGAGATCGAGCATTCCATCGTGCTCGAGCAGTGCCGCATCGAGGGGATCCCCCGAATCACCGACTCGCTGCTGGGCCGTGCGGTCGAGGTCACCAGGGCAGGCATCCGTCCCGCTGCCACCCGCCTGATGCTGGGCGACCACTCCCGCGTCGATCTCGAGCCCTGAGGAACCTGAGGAGCGCAGACGAGATGTCCATGGCCACCGTCACCGAGTCCGAGGTGATCACCGGGGTGTGGATCGCCCAACCCCGTGTCTTCGGAGACCAGCGGGGAGTCTTCGTCGAGACCTACCGGCGCGAGTGGTTCCCCCAGGGTCGCGAGATGGTCCAGGGCAACCGGGCGGATCGGCAGGCCGGGTGCCTGGTGGGCCTGCACTACCACCTGCACCAGGCCGACTATTGGTATGTCCCCTCGGGTCGGGCGCGAGTGGTACTGCACGATCTGAGAGCGGGTTCGCCCACCGATGGGGCCACCCTCACCCTCGACCTGGGTGAGGAACCCGACGGCACGCACCGCCACCGGGGGGTCTTCATCCCGCCGGGGGTGGCCCACGGGTTCGCGGCGCTCAGCGACATGACCATCACCTACCTCGTGGACAGCTACTACAACTCCGCCGACGAGTTGGGAGTGGCCTGGGACGACCATGCGATCGGCGCCGACTGGGGTGTGGCCGATCCGATTCTGTCCGAAAGGGACCGCACCAACCCCGCCCGGGCGGACATCGAGGAGCGGTGGCGCCCGCACTACGGTCTGCGTCCATGAAGCTGTTCGTGACCGGCGGGGCCGGGTTCATCGGCTCCAACTACGTTCACCACGTCCTGGCAGGCAGCGACGACTCGGTCACGGTCTTCGACGCCCTCACCTACGCGGGAAACCTCGACAACCTGCGGGACGTGGCCGAAGATTCCCGCTACCGGTTCGTGCAGGGCGACATCTGTGACCGCGACGCGGTGCGGGCCGCCATGGAGGGCCACGACGTGGTGGTCCACTTCGCCGCCGAGAGCCACGTGGACCGTTCGATCGTGGCGCCGGACGCCTTTGTCCGCACCAACTGCGACGGAACGAACGTGGTCTGCGACGTGGCCCGGGCACTGGGCGTCGAGCGCTTCGTGCACATCTCCACCGACGAGGTCTACGGCTCGATCGACGAGGGCTCGTTCACCGAGACCGATCCGCTCGCGCCCCGGTCGCCCTACTCGGCGTCCAAGGCCGGCTCGGACCTGATCGCCCTCGCCTACCACGAGACGTACGGTCTGCCCGTCGTCGTGACCCGCTCATCCAACAACTTCGGGCCCTACCAGTACCCCGAGAAGGTGATCCCGCTCTTCGTGACCAACCTGCTCGAGGGTCGCCGGGTACCTCTCTATGGAGACGGGTTGAACGTGCGTGACTGGTGCTATGTGGCCGACAACTGCGCAGGTGTCGACCTGGTGGTGCGGCAGGGGGCCCTCGGTGAGGTCTACAACATCGGGGCCGGCAACGAGATCACCAACCGCGAGCTGACAGAACGGCTGCTGGAGGCTGTGGGGGTGGGCGAGGAGATGATCGAGTACGTCGAGGACCGTCTCGGCCATGATCGGCGCTACTCGATCGACACCTCCAAGGTCCAGGCTCTGGGTTGGCGACCCGAGCGGCACCTCGACGGGGCCCTCGGGGACACCGTGGCCTGGTACCGCCAGAACCGCTGGTGGTGGGAGCCGCTGAAGGCTGCTGCGGCTCGACGAGTCGAAGGGTCCTGGTCACCGGCGCCGGTGGTCAGGTGGGTCATGAGGTGGTGGCGAGCTTTTACGGGCACGGGTGGGAGGTGGCAGCCTTCGACCACTCCAGCATCGACGTGGCCGACCGCGATGCCTGCGTGGGCGCCATCACCGAGGTCGCCCCCGATGTCGTGGTCCACGCCGCGGCGTGGACGGCCGTGGACGACTGCGAGAGCGATCCCGCCCGGGCCTTCGCCGTCAACGCCCTGGGAACCCGTTGGGTGGCCGACGGTGCACGGCGGGCGGGAGCCCACGTGGTGTATCTGTCCACCGACTACGTGTTCGACGGCGCCAAGGACGCGCCCTACCTCGAGTGGGACGAGCCTCGCCCGACCTCGGTCTACGGCGCTTCCAAGCTCGGGGGTGAGCGGGAGATCGACCCGGGTTGGACCGTGGCCCGCACTTCGTGGGTGTGCGGGCGTCACGGAGCCAACATGGTCAAGACGGTGCTGCGTCTGGCGGCCACACAGACCGAGCTGAGCTTCGTGGACGACCAGCGGGGCAACCCCACCTTCGCCGACGACCTGGCTTGGATGCTGGTCGAGCTGGGTGTCCGGCGGTTGCCGGGGATCTACCACGTGACCAACCAGGGGGCGGTGAGCTGGTACGAGTTCGCCCGGGCGGTGCTGGAGGCGGCCGGCGAGGACCCCGACCGGGTGCGCCCCGTCACTACCGCCGAGTTCCCCCGGCCTGCCCCCCGGCCTGCCAACTCGGTTCTGGCCGACACCGCACTCACGGGTGCGGGGCTGACTCCCCTCGGCGATTTCCGGTCGCCCCTCGCACGGCTCGTAGCGACGTTGCGCGACGACTGAGCTTCACAGCGAGGGCGGTAGGCCCTGCATGATCCGCTCCAGGTGTCCCGCCGCGGAGGCGAGGTGTTCGGGATGGGTGAACACCCAGAAGCGCCCCTCGCTCACGGCGGCCACCACCGCAGCGGCCACCTCGGCCGGTGGTAGGCCGCTGGTCTCCAGCGCCTGGCGGAAGGCGTCGAGCAACTCCTGCTCGTCCGGGGAGAGCTGGCCAACCGGTGAGGGGCCGAGCTCGGCGGGCCAGTTGCGTTCGGCGTCGACAATTCGGGTTGCCACCATTCCCGGGCACAGCACAGACACACCCACACCGCTTCCCTGGGTCTCGATGTGGAGTCGCTGGGAGAGGCCCACGACCGCGTACTTCGATGCGATGTAGGCCGGGCCCACTGGTGAGGGCGCAACCCCGGCCATCGACGCCGTGTTGACGATGTGACCCTCGCCCTGCTCTCTGAGGATGGGCCAGAAGGTGTGGATGCCGTGGACCACACCGAAGAGGTTCACGTCGAGCACCCAACGCCAGGTTGGAAGATCCCAAGGTGGTCCCTGGCCACCCACGCCGGCGTTGTTGCAGACGAGGTGGACCTCTTCGAAGCGCTCCAGGGCGGCTGCGGCCAGGGCATCCACGGCGTCGGGATCGGTCACGTCGGTGGGTACGGCCAGCACGGGTACCCCGGCAGATGTCAGGCGCGCCGCGGTGGCTTCCAGGGCCTCCTGCTCGATGTCGGCAGCCACGATGGCCATGCCCAGGGCGGCGAAGGCGTCACACATGGCGGCTCCGATGCCACTGCCGGCGCCGGTCACGACGGCCACCTTCCCTTCGAGTTGATCCAACACGATTCCTCCTCGGGCTTCGCTCGGCTCGATTCAGCGTCCCAGGCCGCCGCGGGCCATGACCCACACGTCCAGGCCGGGGGGCGACTCGTTCTCGACGGGATCCACCTCGGCATGGATCACGGTCGGTCGTCCCGATGCCAGGGCTGCGTCGATGGCCGCGCCCAACTCGTCGGCGGTGCTGGCCAGGGCGCCCTCGCAGCCCATGGCCTGGGCCACCAGGTCGTAGCGCACGGGCGCGTGCTCGATCCCGAACCACGGAGCTTCACGGCCCCACGAGCGACGCTGAGCCGGCTTCTCCATTCCCCAGGCCTGGTCGACGGCCACGATGATCACCAGGGGCAGCCCGTAGCGTGCCGCCGTCTCCAGTTCCTGGATGTTGAACCGGAAGGCCGAATCTCCGCTCACGCAGTAGACCTGGGTGTCGGGCAGGGCCAGCTGGGCCCCGATGGCGAAAGGCAGCCCGGTTCCCAGGTGGCCGGCGTTGGAGGTCCACAGTACCGTGCGGGGACCTCGGGCCCGGTGGTGGTGAGCAGCCCAGACGCAGGTGTTGCCGCCGTCCTGGACGAGAACGGCGTCGTCGGCGAAGCGCTCGTTGCACACCTCGAAGACCTGGCCGGGAACCATGGGCGAGCGCGAGCGGTCGGCCACCCTGGCGTCGAGGTCGGCGCGCCAGGCGTCTTCGAATGCCCGGTAGCCCGCCACCCGCTCGGGGACGGGTCGCGGCTCGGAACGTTCCCGCACTGCGGCCAGCAGTTGGGCCAGCACCAGGCGGGCGTCACCCACCAGTGCTTCGTCGACAGAGTGGTTCAGCCCGATGCTGGTGGGGTCGGCGTCGATCTGCACCAGCCGTTGCTCGCCCTCGGGTTGCCAGAGGGGCGGGCGTCCCCACAGGTCGAGCTCGCCCAGACGGGAGCCCACCACGAGGACGGCGTCGGCTTCGTTCTTGGCCAGCGCCGCCACCGGTGACACCGGAGCCGCTCCCAGGGGATGGTCGGGAGGTAGCACGCCCCGTGACCCCGCACCGGTGGTGAGCACGGCGCCGAGGTGCTCGGCCAGTTCTCGGGCCTCTTCCCATGCACCGGAACGCAGAGTGCCCCCTCCGCAGTGCACCACGGGACGTTCGGCGGCGATGAGCAGTTCGGCGGCGCGAGCGACGGCGGCCTGGTCGGCGCATCCGGCGGGCGTGGCCGGTCGCGAGGTCGTCCAGGGCCTCACGGGGGCGTCGGCAGGGTCGCCGCGCTGGGCCAGGAGATCCTCGGGGATGTCGAGGTGAACCGGACCGGGGCGGCCGGTGGTGGCGACCCGGAAGGCGTGGCGGACCAGGTCGGGGATCCTCTTCCACTGGCCGACCCGGCTGGACCACTTGGTGCAGCCCGCGAAGGTGGCGTGCTGGTCGAGCACCTGCATCCCACCGAGGTGCGGGTAGTCGCCGATGTCGGCCCGGCGGGTGGTGGTGATGGCCACCAGCGGGCTGCCTTCGTCGCGGGCGCACATGACCGCCGCCACCAGGTTGGCGGCACCCGGCCCCGCACAGGCCATCGCCACCGCGGGCCGACCCAGGACGCGGGTCTGGGCGTCCGCGGCGTGGCCGGCCGCGGATTCGTGGCCCGCTACCAACAGGCGCATCCCGAGCTCGGATCCCAGGCGTTCGAGGGCTTCGAGGACGAGCATGTAGGTGCCGTCGGGGATGGCCCAGAGGTCGCCGACCCCCTCGGCGTGCAGGCTGCGTACCAACAGCTCGCCACCGGTCATCCCGGGGGGAGACGTCTCCTCGGTCTGGGTCTCGGCCGCTTCCGTCATCGATCCGCCTCTCGTGCTCAGTGCGATCGCCGCTGGAGGACAGTAGTCGCGAAGTGACGCCGGTCATGGCAAACAACTGAATGTTCGTTTAGTTTCTCGCCATGGGTCGCCGAGCGGGCACCACCGCCGAGATCACGCGCCACGAGTTGCTGGCCGCCGCTGTGCAGGCCCTGGTGCGTTCGGGGTACGAGGGCGCCCGTGTGGCCGAGATCGCCCGGGTAGCCGGGGTCAGCCCCGCGGCCATCTACCACCACTTCCCCAGTCGCTCCGACCTGCTCGACGCCGCCATGGCCGAGGCAGCGCCCGATCTCCTGGCCGAGCTGTTGGAGGAGGGTCGCACGGGCTCGGTCATCGGCGCCTTCAGAGCCGTGGGAACCGGCCTCACCGGCAGCGACGAGACCATGGGACCGCTCCTTCTGGAGCTGGTCCTGACCGCGGCGCGCGACCGCACCGTGGCCGGCGCCGTCAGCGCCATGTTCGCCGTCCACGAGCAGTCGGCTGCCGACCTCGTGCGCTCGGGCCAGGAACGCGGTGAGGTCGACCTCGACCTCGACGCCGACGCACTGACCCGCCTGACGTTCCTGTTGGCCATGGGATCGCTCGTGGCCAACACCCTGGACATGCCCGCCGTCGACCAGGCCGCCTGGGAGACGGTGATCGACCGCCTCCTCGACGCTGTCAGACCTCAGAACAGACCCTCGACTGCCGATCCCATCGGATGATCCACCCCCCTTCCCACCAGGAGCCCCAACCGTGACCCTCACCGACGCCCCCCGATCCAGCGACGATCCCCGTGATGACGAGTCAGGCCTGGAGCGGTACCGGGACGCCGTCCGCTTCGACGAGGTCCGCTACGGCTCTCACTGCGTGGATTGCTACCCCGCCAACTGCACCTACCGGGTCTACGTTCGGGACGGGGCGATCGTTCGGGAAGAGATCGCGGGCCCGGCCGCGGCCACCGAAGGGGAGGTGAGCGACCCCACAGGTCGGGTCGCCGTCCCCGACGACCTCCCCCTGGGCTGCAACAAAGGCGCGGCGTGGAGTCGCCAGCTGGATGCCGGTGACCGGGTGCTGTGGCCGCTGCGCCGGGTCGGTGAGCGGGGTTCGGGTGAGTGGGAGCGGGTGAGTTGGGACGACGCCCTCGACGAGGTCGCCGACCACCTGTTGGACAACATCGAGGCCACCGGCGGCGAGTCCATCGTGCGCGAGGGTTCTCCCGAGGTGGGCACCGGAATGGGGCCGGACCGCTTCATGACGCTCATCGGAGGCACCACCACCGACCTGAATGGCTCGATCAACGACTACGCGGCCGGCCTCCAGATCACCCTGGGCAAGCCCAACCAGCTGATGCGGCCCATGGACACCTTCCAAGCCGACACGATCCTCCTCTGGCACATCAACCCCGCCTACACCCTCATCCCCGTCTTCCACTACATGTGCGAAGCCCGGTACCGGGGGGCACAGGTCGTTCTCATCTCGCCCGACGTCAGCCCCTCACACAGCCACGTCGACATGCACGTGCCCGTCAACTGGGGCAGCGACCCCGCCCTGGCCCTCGCCCTGTGCGGGGTGATCGTCACCGAGGGTCTGGTCGATGAGGACTTCGTCCGCACCCAGACCGACCTCTCCCTGCTGGTGCGCGCCGACACAGGGCGCTTCCTGCGGGCCTCCGACCTCGACGCTTCGGGCCGCCAGGACCAGTTCTTCCACCTGGACGCGCAGGTCGGGGTGGTGGAGGCACCGAGGGGCACCCTGTTCGCCGAGCACACCCCTGCCCTGGACGGCGAGGCCGAGGTGACTCTGCTCGACGGGTCGACGGTGACCGTGGCCCCCCTGTTCGTCCGCCTCCGGACCCACCTGGAGGCCTACAGCCCCGAGGCTGTCGCCGGCACGGTGGGGGCTCATCCCGACGTGATCCGTGAACTCGCCCGCATGGTCGCCTCGGGACGGACCATGATCACCATCGGCGGCTCGGCGTCCAAGACCTACCACGCCGACCTGTTCCAGCGTTCGATGCTGCTGATCCTGGCGTTGACCGGGAACTGGGGCCGGCTGGGCACGGGAACGGCCTGGTGGAACGTCACCCACGGAGACGGACTGCTGTTCTCGGCGGCGAAGCCGAACGCAGGGCCCGAGGGTACCGAGGCCGTGGTCTCGCTCATGGAGGCTGCCGAGGGTGCCCTCAAGCTGGCAGACCCCACGCTCAACGACGAGCTGGCCAGCTTCGAGCTGTTCCGGGGAGCCCTGGCCGGCCGCCAGATGGTGCCCCCGTTCTTCTTCTGGTACTGGCACTGCGGCTACCGGGCGCGATGGAACAACCAGGCCTGGGGTGATCCCTCCCGCTCCCGTCCCTTCGACGAACTGGTCGACGAGGCCCTGGATGCCGGCTGGTGGGAAGGGCTCGACCGTCCCCGGCCCGACGTGGCCCCCCGTGTCCTGATCGAGTGCGGTGGGAACATCCTGCGTCGCAGCCGTGGCGGGCGTGAGCTGCTGCTCGAGCACCTCTGGCCCCAGCTCGACCTGGTGGTCACCATCGACTTCCGCATGTCGGCCACCGCCATTCACGCGGACCTGGTGCTGCCGGCCGCCCAGCACTACGAGAAGGTGGCCACCCACATGCCCTCCATGGAGTTGGTGCTGGGTGACCAGGTCGTGCCTCCCGCCGGAGAAGCCATGGCGGAATGGGAGATGCTCTGCGCCCTGTGCCGGTCCCTCGAGCGGCGCGCCGCGGCACACGGCCTGGAGACCTACACCACCCGCGACGGCCTCACCTACCGCTACGACGACCTGTGGTCACGCTTCACCTACGGAGGGACCCTTGTCACCACCGAACAGGTCGTCGACGAGAGCGTGCGCGACGCTGCCTACCTGGGAACCCTCCCCGACGGCTCGGACCTCACCCGCCTCCGGGAGACGGGTCGGCTCGGCTTCGTGGACTGGGGCCGCACGCCGCTGGGGCGCGGAGAGTCGGCTCCCTGGCCCGAGGACGGCCGCAACTACTCGGCCCTCTCCAACCACGTCGATTCAGGCCACCCGTACCCCACTCTGACCCGCCGCGCCCAGTTCCTCATCGAGCATCCCTGGTTCGTGGAGGCCGGCGAGGACCTACCCGTACACAAGGACCCCCCGCTCATGGGCGGCGACCTGCCCTACGTGCTCAGCACCGGTCACAACCGCTGGTCGATACACGCCATGAACATGGCCAACCCCGTACTCCTCCAGACCCACCGGGGCGAACCCCACGCGGTCATACATCCCGGTGACGCCGCCCGGGAGGGATTCGGTGACCACGACCGGGTCGAGATCAGCAACGGGGCGGGCAACCTGGTGGTGCGGGCCAAGCTGTCGGAGGGCCAGCGTCCGGGCAGCATCACCGTCTACGCCGGTTGGGACGGCTACCAGTTCGAGGGCTGGCACGTTCCCAGTGATCTGGAACCGGGCCTGGTCAAGCACCTCGGGCTGGCCGGGGGATACGGGCATCTGCGCTACGCACCCCTCGAGTGGCAACCGGTGCCGTGCGACCGGCCGGTCCGGGTCGCCCTCCGGTCCCTGAGCTAGATCGTCGCCAACCGCTCCGCGTCGGGCGCTGAGGCCAGACGCGCCAGCGGTGGTGGCGTCCGGAGGGCCCGGTGGGCCACGATGGAGACCCGTGCTGTTCGCCACCGTCCTCGCCCTCGCCTCGGCGGGTCTGCACGCCAGCTGGAACCTGCTCGTCAAGACCAGCCCCGACCGCTTCGTCGCCGCCTGGGGCCAGTTCCTCTTCGGCGGTCTGCTGTTCGCTCCTATCCTGGCCGTGGTGGGTCTGCCCGAGTTCGGTGAGGTGTGGCCCCTGCTGCTGGCCTCCTCGCTGGTGCACGTGGGCTACGTGATGGCACTGGTCGGCAGCTACGAAGCGGGGGACTTCTCCCTCGCCTACCCCCTGGCGCGAGGCACGGGCGCTCTGGGGGCTGCCGTGCTGGGCGTGGCGCTCCTGGGCGACGACCTGCGGATCTCCACCTGGTTGGCCATCGCCGTGGTGGTACTGGGGCTGCTGTCGTTGGCGGCCAGCGACGCGCGAGGGAGCACTGTGCGCTGGGCCGCACTGACCGGCATGTGCATCTCCACCTACACGGTTCTGGACGCCGCCGGCGCCCGGTTGTCCGACGGGCTCGCCTACGGCATCGCCGTCACCTGTGCCGACGGGTTGGCGCTCACCGTGGCCGGCTTGGCCCTGGGTCGTCACCGCCGGTTCCTGGCCGGCCTTAGATCGGGCTGGCCCCGTTTCCTGGCCGGAGGGGCCTGCACCACAGTTGCCTACACCCTGGTTCTCATCGCCGTCGGCCACGCCCCGGTGGGCTACGTGGCGGTTCTGCGCGAGTGCTCGGTGATCCTCGGCGCCTGGGCGGGATGGATGCTGCTGGGGGAGCGACTGGGGAGGCGCCGCATCGCCTCCTCGGCGGTGGTCACCGGAGGGTTGGCCCTCCTGGTCGTCCTGGGATGAGCACGTCGGAGCGCCGGGGACTCTCCCGACGTGCGGTCGCGACCCTGGTGTCGGGCGCGGGGATCCTGATCGCGGTGGTCGGCCTGGCCTTCGTGGGACGCCGCCTCGCCGCCGACTGGGACGAGACCCGGGAGCTGCTGGCTGGCGCCCGCTGGGCCTGGTTGGTCTCGGCCCTGCCCCTGTGCCTGGCCGGGATGGCGCTCATCGGTACGCCCTGGCGTCGCATCATGGATGTGCTCGGTCACCCGTGCGGGATGGGCGAGACCATGCGATGGTTCTTCCCGGGCCAGTTGGGCAAGTACGTGCCGGGTGGGATCTGGCCAGTGGTCGGCCGGGGTGAACTGGCCGTGCGTGGCGGTGTCCCCCGCACGATCGCCTACACCAGCGTGGCGCTCTCGTTGGCGCTCACCTACTTGGCTGCCGCTCTCGCCGCCCTGGGATTCCTGGGGGTGGCCCTCGTGTCGGGCCAGGGTGCGGCCGGGTCGCTGTGGGCTCTGGTGGTGTTGCCCCTGGGGATGGCGGCCCTGCACCCTCGCGTGCTCACCACGCTGGTGACGACGGCCGAGCGGGTCCTGTCCAAGGCAGTGGAGATCCGTGTGCCCGACTACCGGACCACCCTGGCGCTGGTGGCCGAGCATGTACCGGCCTGGCTCTGCGTGGGAGCGGGGACGTGGCTGGTTGCCCGTGCCTTCACCGACGACGTCGCGGTCGCCCAGGTGTGCTTCGCCGGCGTGCTGTCCTGGATCGTGGGCTTCGTCATCATCCCGGTCCCCGGTGGCATCGGTGTGCGGGAGGCGGCCTTCGTGGCAGCGGCCACCAGCTTGCCCAGTGAGGTGGCGGCCACCGTGGCGATCGCCAGCCGGCTGTGCTTCATCACGGCGGATCTGGCGGGAGCGGCTGTGGTGGTGTCGTGGCGGCGGGATCGGAGACCCCCGAAGGTCCGGTGACCCGCCAGACCGTGGCCCAGAACGTGATGGGCTGCCCGATGTCCGAACGCGAGGCGCTCGGACGGCGGTCCCAGGTCTCCTCCCAGAAAGGGGTCTCGGTGTGCACGGAGGCCACCAGCTCGAGCCGGGTGGCGTCGATGTCGGTGGGCACCTCGTCGTTCCGGGTGACCACGAAGACGGGATGCTCGTCACCCAGCACCGCCAGGTAGGCGTCGACCCACGCATCAGCCGGGCCTTCCGTGGGTAGGAAAGCGCTCAACTGGTCCTCTATGAACCACACCGAGCCTCCGAAGGTCGGGCCCGGTGCGAAGATCCCCGTCGAGTACTGCCAGAGGAACAGACCCTGCTCGTCGCCGGCCACCGCTGCCACGGAGCGGGCGAAGTCGTAGGTGCCGCCGAACTCGCGGTGGTCCCGCAGCGGCCAGGACTGGCCCAGGTAGGTGACCAACAGGAACACGAGGCTCACCGCGCCCAGGGCCCTCAGGGGTAGCTGCCTGGGTTCTCGGCGTTGCAGCAGCCAGCCGATGGCCACCGCCATGAGCACCACCAGCGACACCAACACCATGGGCACGTAGCGGCGACCCCACCACATCATCTGCGGTGAGATCCGCGCCGCCCACAGGTAAAGGGGGAACAGGGCCAACCCCGGGCCGACCAGGATCCAGCGACTGGCCCGCCAGCGTGACAGGCCGGTGACCGCGACGCCCACCACCACCAGGACCAGCCCCCCAATCGTGAGATACCAGCTCAAACGGATGAGGTTTGCCTCGTCGTAGCTGCGGATCACCTCGCGGTTGCGTGCGAACATGTCGATATCCAGCAGTGTCTGGCGGTGCCAGGCGAGGATGAGGATCGTGGCCAGCCCGGCCACCAGCAGCCCGCCCAGCACCGGCTGCCACCGGCCGATCAGGCTGGGGGCCACCCTGAGTGTGGTCCGTAGCAGCAGCGGCAAGAGCCGGCGCGCTGCCAGTGCTCCGAGGGCCAGGACGGCCACGACCGCGAGCAGGGTGGCCAGCGAGGGGACGTCGTTCTTGGACGTGTACTCGGCGTTGAGGTCGTAGGCCTGGTAGAGCGCGATGGGAATCAGCAGACTGCCTCCGGCCAGAGCCCACCACACCCGCGCGTCGGCGCGGTCGAGGGCCACCAGGGCGGCCACCAGCGCCAGGCCCATCAGGACGACCAGTACGGCATCGGGGCGGGCCAACCAGGAGGCGGCCACGAGGAAGCCGGCCAGGCCCGCCGGGACCCGCCAACCGGTCTCGATGGAGACCATCAGGGCCAGGATGGCCCCGGCCACGAAGAGCTGGGTGACGATCTCGGTGGTGGGGTACTTGGCCTGCCAGACCTGGAGCATGTTCGTCGAGAGCAGGGCGGCGGCCACCAGCGCCGGAATCCAGCCGAAGGCCCGCCTGGTGGCCAGCATGACGACTAGAACCGCGCCGGCGGCCAGCAGGGGGTTGAGGTGGAACACGCCGGCAGGGCCGGCCAGGTCGTGGGCCGTGCCCAAGAGCGCAGGGTAGAGGTGGTAGAACTGGGGTAGCACCCGGGTCGGGTCGTCGGGGTGATCCCAGAGCCCGGGAAAGCGCGACCCCGGCAGGTAGAGCTGCAGGGGCAACTCCCCCTCGGCGGCCAGCTCGGCCAGCTCGTCTGGGAAGTGGGTGGACCCCTCCCGGGCGATGGCCATGCCGTGGATCACGTAGACACCAGGGTCGCGGTCAGCGGCTGAGTAGGGGAATCCCGGCAGGAACATCCCGACCGCCACCAGTCCGGCGGCGGCCATGGCCGCCAGCTCCCTGCCCTCCATCCTCATGCGGGGCCGTTCCCGGCGCAGCACCGCCCAGCCCCCCAGCACCAGCAGGATCCCGCTGGCAGTCATCACCTGGGGGAGGTCGTGCCAGCCCAGCTGAGCCAGGGCCAGGGACACCACCGACACCGTGGCCACCACCGCCGTGGCACCGAGGACCACCAGCTCGCCCAGGGTCACCACTCCGGCGTCGGTCTCCTCAGGTGCGGTCTCGGTCGAGGTGGCCGGCACGTTCAGGTGCGCGCCGGCTCGACTTCGTTGCGTGGTCTGCTCAGCCGTACGTACAGGTCGGCGAGAAGCCCTATGGCGAAGACCTGGAAGGCCGTGAAGAGGATCAGGAGGGTGTTGGTGGCCACCCGCCAGTTCTTGTCGACCAGGTCGTAGCCCATCTTGGTGGCCCCGATCAGGAAGAACGCGAGGGCGACGGGGGCGAAGACCTTGAGGGGGTTGTAGCTGAGCACCAGGCGCACCACCTGGGTCAGGTAGCGCTTGGTGTCGCGCCACCAGTGGAACTTCGAGGTGCCGGCACGCTTGGCGTACTCGATGGGCAGGTACTTGACCGAGTAGCCGTTGGCCAGGAAGGCCATGGTGATGGTGGTGACGCAGGAGAACCCGGGCGGCAGGAGGTGCAGGTACTGGTTGCCGACGTCACGGCGGAAGGCCCGCAGCCCCGAGTTGAGATCGGGGATGTCGGTCTCGGTGAGGAAGCTCGCCAGCTTGCGGATGAACCACTTGGCCGGAACCCGGAAGAACTTGGCCGTGCCCTGCTCGCTGGTGCGAGCGCCCACCACCTGGTCCCAGCCGTCGAGCTCCTTCACGAACTCGGGTATCCGGTCGTTGGGGTAGGTCATGTCGGCATCGGTCCAGACGACCACCCGGCCACGCGCCGCCCGGCTTCCGTACTTGCGGGCGGATCCCGACCCGCGGTTCTGGGCGAACTGGAGGAGGCGGATGCCTTCGACGTGGCGGAGGGCCTCGCCGGAGCCGTCGTCGGAGCCGTCGTCCACCACGATCAGCTCGTAGGAGTATCCGGAGGTATCCAGGGCCGCCCGGATACGGTCGATCTCGGCCTGGAGGTGGCCCTTCTCGTTGTAGACCGGCAGGACCACGGACACGTCGTAGAGGTCATCGCCCGACGTGTCCGGGTCGGCGGCCGCGCTCGCAGCAGGTGTAGGTCCAGGTGAAGGCACCGGACCACTGTATTGTCACCGCCCGTGGCAGTGGTGATCCTGGGCATGCACCGGGGCGGGACATCGGCTCTGGCCGGGGCTCTGCACCACCTGGGCCTTCCCGCGGGGCCACCCGAGGCGCTCATGGGGGCCACCGAGGCCAACGTCCGCGGCCACTGGGAGCTCACCCCGCTGTCAGCCATGGACGAGGACCTCCTGGTGCACCTCGGCGGCCGCTGGTCGGGCCCTCCGCCCGCCGACCCCGAGGTGCAGCAACGCCTGGCGGGCGGGGAATGGGGTCGGCGGGCCGAGGCTCTCCTGGAGAGCCTCCTGCCCCAGAAGACCTGGGTCTGGAAGGATCCACGGGCCTGCCTCCTCCTGCCGTTCTGGCGTTCGGTCATGGACCGGCGTGGAGTGACACCGGTGGTGGTGGCCGTCGTGCGCCATCCCTCGGAGGTGGCGGCCTCGCTGCAGCGCCGTGACGCGTCTGCCTCCCTGGTACTCGTTGGCGTTGTGGGAGCGGTACCTGCGAAGAGCAGCACAGGGCAGTGCCGGCCTGGCCACCTGGGTCGTGTCCTATGACGAGTTGGTCGAGCGCCCCGGCCCGGTGCTGGCCGAAGTGGCCGGGTTCCTCTCCGGTCACGGTGAGCGGCTCGATCCGGGGCGTGTGGACGAAGCGGCCGCATTCCTGGATCCCGCCAGCCGGCATCACGACCACGGCAGCAGCGAGATCGTTCAGACCGAGGCACAACGCCAGCTGACCGAGGACCTGATGGGCCGCACCGGAGACCAGACCGGCCGGTGGGCGGCCGACCTGGGGGAGGAGACCCCATACCTCCAGCGTTGGTTCGACGAGCACCACCGCCTTCTCGGTTTCCGCGACATGAGCGAACAGCTGAGGGCCGGGCTCGAGGACCTGGCGGCCCGCAAGGACGTCGAGCGGGCCGAGTTGCACGCCCGCAAGGACCGGGAGATCGCCGAGCTCCGTACCAGCGTCGCACAGCTCGATTCCTGGCTCGAGACGGCGCGCTCGGACGCCGGCCGGGCCTGGGGGGAGGTGCGCCGGCTCGAGGAGGCGGTACGGGACCTCGAGGAGGCGCGGAACGCGGTGCTGGAGGCTCTCGAGGCGACCATCGTCGAGCGCGACGGTTGGAAGTGGGGTGTGTTGCAGCACCAGCGGCGCCCCAGCGCCCGGGCCCGGCTGGCCTTCCGGCGGGCCATCGTCGGCGACGAGGAGTAGGTAGCACCAGCCAGACCAGCCAGACCAGCCAGACCAGCCAGACCAGCCAGACCGGCCAGACCGGCCAGACCGGCATGAGCAGCGGTTCTGGCCGTGGTGGGCTGGTCAGGAAGCGGGCTCGGCTCGGAAGTCGCCCCCGAGCATCATCACGCCGCCCTTGTGGCGGACTTCGCCGTGAGCCACCTCGAAGCGCATCACGTCGGGTAGACGCTCTATCTCACCCTGGCCGTGCTCACCCAGCACCGCCAGGGACAGGTCGTACTCGCGGGTACCCAGGAGCACCTTTGGGATCAGGTAGTCGACGATGTGGACCCCTTCCAGCTCGTCGAGGACGAGGGTGGTGTCGCGGGTGGAGACCCTCGACACCAGGGTGCCATCGGCGGCTGACACCTCCAGACGGAGCACCTCGCGCCCCCCGGTGGTCCCGCAGCGCAGGCGTACCCGTACGGTGGCAGGCTCGCCGGTTCGCACCACTGTCGTGGCACGACCTTTGGGGTCCAGCAGTTCCACGCTCTCGATCAGTCCGCGAGGGCGGGCCGGGGCGGCGGGGCGGGGGCCGGGGCCGGGTTCGCCGGGAGCGGAAGCGGCGATCCTGTGGCGCTGGTCGGTGACGGCATCCAGGTAGGCCTCCACCACCTTGCCCGCCCGGCCCAGCTCGCGCAGTTGGCCGTGCTCCAACCAGGCGGCGTGGTCGCAGAGGCTGCGTACCGTATCGAGCGAATGGCTCACCACCACGACGGTGCGTCCGGCCTTGCGCATCTCGGCGAACTTGGCCATGCACTTGCGTTGGAAGTCCTCGTCGCCTACCGCCAGGATCTCGTCGACCAGCAGTACCTCGGGCTCGACGTTGATGGCGATGGCGAACCCCAGTCGCACGAACATGCCCGAGGAGTAGTTCTTCACCGGGTTGTCGATGAAGCGGGGGACCTCGCCTCCGGCGAAGCCGACGATGTCGTCGAAGCGCGCGTCCAGCTCGCGGCGGGACAGGCCCAGGATGGATCCATTCAGGTAGATGTTCTCGCGTCCGGACAGTTCCCCGTGGAAGCCCGCTCCCAGTTCCAGGAGAGCTGACACCTTCCCCCGGGTGACGATCTCGCCCGAGTCGGGGCGAAGGATGCGCGCCATGCACTTCAGGAGCGTGCTCTTGCCCGAGCCGTTCTCGCCGATCAGGCCGAAGGTGGAGCCGACCGGGACAGAGAAGCTGACGTCGTCGAGTGCCAGGAAGTTCTCGTAGCGAGCACGGCCCCCCCGGAGCACGGCGGCCTTCAGGGTGGTGTTCTTCTCGTGGTAGAGCCGGAAGTGCTTGGTGACCGAGCGTACGTCGACCGCCGGGAGACCTGTGGTCACAGCTCTTCCGCCAGGTTGGGTTCGAGGCGGCGGAACACCATGGCGCCGATCGCCAGCATGGCCGCCGCACAGACCGCCATGGCGGCCCAGGTGGTGGCTGCCGGGAAGCGGAGGTTGTAGAGGGTGTCGCGGTAGGCCTTGGAGAAGTGGGTCATGGGGTTGAGGTCGATCAGGAAGGTGAGCTTCATCCCGGCCAGGGTCTTGGAGGCACCGGTGGTCTCGTCCAAGAGCACCGTCTCGGGGTAGAGGATCGGGGTGGCCCAGAACCAGACGGAGAGGAAGATCGTCACGAAGTGCTGGACGTCGCGGAAGTAGGCGTTGAGGGGGCTGAACAGAAGCCCAAGGCCCAGCACGAAGACGGTCTGGAGGGCCACGATCAGCACCACCACGGGGATCCAGGGCAGGACCATGGTCCGGGCGATGACCACCAGCAGCACCACCAGGACGCCGAGCTCGATGAGGAAGCTGGCCAACCATGCCAGCACCGAAGAGGTGGGCAGCACCGAGCGCGGGAAGTAGACCTTCTTGATGAGGCTCTCGTTGGCGGTCAGCGAACCAACCGAACCGGTGACACCGTTGGACAGGTACAGCCAGGGAAGCAGGCCGGTCATGAGGAAGAAGGCGTAGCTGTCCAGGCCGCTGGGCACGCCTACCGGGGGAGCCACCCGCAGGAAGAAGGAGAACACCAACGTGTAGACCACGATGGTGACCGTGGGGTTGATGACCGACCAGGCCCAGCCGAGGGCCGAGCGCTTGTACTTGCCCCGCAACTCGCGGAAGGTCAGGTTGGCCAGCAGCTCTTTGGGGTAGGTCGGTCCCGCGGATCTGGTCGGGGCCTGCGCCATGGGGGGATCGTACCTGTGGCTCCCCCTCGGCCCCGTATCCTGGTTCGCGGCCACCGGGGGTGGGTGGGCGAGTACCGTGGCCCGACGTGCCGCGGAGGTGGGGGACCCTGTCGATCTTCCTGATCGCTCTGGTCGGGTCGGCCGTTGCCGCCCAGGCCGCAACGGCACCGACACTGTCGGTGCCCTTCCCGGCTCTCCCCAGCGAGGCCGTGGCCCCGAGCGCACACGCGCTGGCCACCATCAAACGGGACTGCGGCTTCAGCGTCGAGCTGTCCGACGGCAAGGCGCTGTGGATCTTCTGTGACAGCTCCGACGTCAACGCCGGGGGCGGGTTCACCTACTTCAAGGAGAACACGGCGGCCTATGCCTGGCCCGGTTCACCGACGAACATGCGAGAGCCTGTGACCGGGACGGGCACTCCCTTCCAGTTCATCGACCGGGTGACCTCCTACGATCCCTGCACCGGCTCCTACGCCGGCCAGGACCACGTGATCTGGCCCCTGTCGGCCACCCGTGTGCCGGGTTCGGGGGGCCGGGACCGCATCCTCATATGGTTCGAGAACCTCTGCTACGGCGGCGGGGGAACGATCTCGTCCTACACCCAGATGTCGGTGGGCGTGGCCGACTACCTTCACGATCCCACCGACCCCGACCCGGTCCCGGAGCTGGCCGCAGGTGCCCGCGTGCTGGATCCTGACGTGTTCCGTCCCCGCGCCGACGGCAAAGGGTCCTTCGGGGAGGCCGCGGTGGCCGGTGGCGACGGCTACGTGTACGTCTACCGGTGCGCCGGCCTGTGGGGTTGCCAGGTGGCCCGGGTGTCGTCGCTGACCCCGACGGACACGTCGGCGGTCCGGTACTGGAACGGGATCACCTGGTCCTCGTCGGTACCCTCGGGGGCCACGATGTTCTCGGCGTCGGACTCGCCCGCGGCGTCGCTGTCGGTGGTACACGTCGACGAGATGGACATGTTCGTGGCCGGCTACGCCGAGTTCCCCGCGTTCCCCATGCCCGGTGTGGACAGCGTCCTGGTGCGGGTGGCCTCCCGCCCCGAAGGGCCGTGGAGCACCTCGGTGGCCATTCGCAACGCAACCGACTGCGCTCCTGGGTGCTACGCCGGGTACGTGCACTCCCAGCTCTCGGGCATCGACCACCTGGGTACGACGCTCTACGACCCCGACCACTGGTTCCCCGGAGGGGGTCAGGTCCGCATGACCCGGGGTCGAGTCGACCTGGAACCCCCGGCACCTGGCACGTGCCGGAGCGGCTTCGCTGATGTGTGGTCCGACCACGCGTTCTGTGTCGAGATCGCCTGGCTGGCCGGTTCGGGCATCACCGAGGGCTACGCCGACGCCACGTTCCGGCCCACGGTTGGGGTGACCCGCCAGGCGCTGGCCGCCTGGTTCCACCGGGCGGCCGGCGGTCCGGCGGGACCGGGCTGCGGTACCCCCCCGTTCTCCGACGTCCCCACCGGCCACCCGTTCTGTGGCGAGATCGCCTGGCTGGCCGACGCGGGCATCGGAGAGGGGTACTCCGACGGCACATTCCGTCCGACTGCCGACGTGACCCGCCAGGCGCTGGCCGCCTGGTTCTACCGGGAGGCGGGTGCCCCCCTGGGTCCCGCGCCGACGTGCTCGGTCGCACCCTTCCCCGATGTCACGCCGGACGACCCGTTCTGCGGAGAGATCGCCTGGCTGGCCGACTCGGGGATCGCCGAGGGCTATCCCGACGGCAGGTTCCGCCCTGACCGTGGCGTGACCCGCCAGGCGGCGGCCGCGTTCTTCGAGCGGGCGGCGTGACCGATCCCGCCACCGCGACCCTGCTGGCCCGTTGCCGAGAACGCATCGACCGGGTGGTGGCCGAGCACCTGCCAAGGGGAGAACCGGTGGCGCTGGTCAACTTCCCCAACCACGCCAACGCCGGGGACGACGCGGTCTGGTTGGGAGCCGAGGCGGCACTGGCCCGGCTCGGCCACCGGATCACCTACCGGGCCTCCTGGGGCGCCTACCACCCCGAGGCGCTGCGACGCGCCCATCCCCGTGGTGCGGTTCTCCTCAACGGCGGAGGCAATCTGGGTGACGTGTACCGTCGCCAGCAGGAGGTGCGTGAGCGCGTGCTGGACGACTTCGCCGACCGAACCGTGGTCCAGCTTCCCCAGAGCATCTGGTTCCGCGAACCCGCGAAGCAGGAGGCCTTCGGGGACCGCGTACGGGCTCACGGTGGGGTACACCTCCTGGTGCGCGACCACCCGAGTCGGACCGTGGCCGACACCATGGGTGCGGTGGCAGTGGTCTTGTGCCCTGACCTGGCGCTGGGTCTGCCAGCCCGCCCCCGTCCCGTGCCCGTGGCGGTCGACATCGTGTGGTGCGCCCGGGCCGATCCCGAGGTCTCGGTCCTCGAGCGTCCGGGTGCCGAGCCGGGAGTGCAGGTCGTGGACTGGAGCCTCGAGGATCCCGCCGGGCCCGCCCCTCCGTCGGTCGTCAGGTGCACCAGCGCGCTCGACCGGTGGGCCACCAACCGGATCCAGCGCCACCCGCGGAGCCTGTGGACGGCCCGCCTCGCCGGCGCAGGCTACGGCTGCCTGGCCCACCACTGGGTGGACCGGGCCGTGGCGCTGTTGTCCCCGGGACGGGTCGTGGTCACCGAACGCCTGCACGCCCACGTGTTCTGCCTGTGGCTGGGCATCCCCCACGTGATCCTGGAGACCACCAACGGAAAGATCGGCGCCCTCGTGGACGCCTGGACCGCCGAGAGCCCTCTGGTGCACCGGGCCTCCGATCCCGAAGAGGCGCTGGCGCTGGCCCGTGCCCTGGTCAGGAAGAGCGGGTGAGCGCACCGGTGCGCCTAGTGATGACCATGGTCGTGCGCGACGAGGAGGAGCTGCTCGTGGCGAACCTCGAGCACCACCTCTCCCAGGGCGTGGACCTCTTCCTGGTCACCGACAACGGGTCGGTGGATTCCACCCCGCGCATCCTCGAGCGCTACCGGCGCGCCGGGTGCCTGCACTGGTGGTCAGAACCGCCCGGCGCGTGGCACCAACATGTGTGGGTGACCCGCATGGCCCGCCTGGCTGCCACCGACCACGGGGCCCGCTGGGTGCTCAACAACGATGCCGACGAGTTCTGGTTCCCGGTGGCCCACCGGAGCTTGAGAGCCGCCCTGGACGCGGTGCCCGCCGCCGCTGGCTCGGTGGTGGCTCGTCGCACCAACCTCGTGGCCCGCCGCGACGACCCCGGGTCGTGGCGGCGCGGCTGCACCGTGCGGCGGTTGGCCGAGGTGAACGAGCTGGGCTGGCCCCTGGGCCCCAAGCTGGCCCACCGTGGGGACCCCGTCGTGGTGGTTCGCCAGGGCAACCACGAGGTGGAATCAGCCGTGTTGGGCTCCGGCCTCGATGATGGTCGAGTGGAGATCCTCCACCTTCCCCTGCGCACCTTCGAGCAGTTCCGCCGCAAGGTGGAGCGCCTGGGTGCGGCCTACGCCGCGGACCCGGGCCTGCCAGCGGGCATCGGGCGCCGGTTCCGTCACTGGTACGGCCTTCTCCAAGGTGGGGCTCTCGAAGCCGAATGGCAGCGTCTCACCGTCGGAGAAGCTGAGATCGCCGCGGGCCTCGACTCGGGGGCCTTCGTCGAGGATCATCGACTGGCCCAGGTGCTGGCCTGCTGGAGGCCGCACAGCGAGGACGCCACATCATGTGCCTGATCATGACGCTGTTGGTACGCAACGAGGAGGACATCGTCGAGGCCAACCTGGAGCACCACCTCGCGATGGGGGTGGACTTCGTGATCGCCACCGACAACGGCTCCCGTGACGCCACGGTGTCCATCCTCGAGCGCTACCAGCGTCAGGGGTGGCTGCGGCTCATCCACGAACCGGCCGACGACTACTCCCAGCACGCCTGGGTCACCCGCATGGCCCGCCTCGCGGCCACCGAGTACGGCGCCGACTGGGTCCTCAACAACGACGCCGACGAGTTCTGGTACCCCGTCGGTGCCCCTGATCTGCCCACCCTCCTGGATGCTGTGCCCGCCGAGGTGGGTGCGGTTGCCGGCCGCCGTACCAACGTCCTGGCCCGCCCGCCCGACGGGCGCCCCTTCTGGGCCCGCATGACCGTGCGCCAGGTGGTGGGGCGCAACGAAGCGGGCGGCCCGCTGGGCCCCAAACTGGTACACCGGGCCGACCCTGAGGTGGTGGTCCGTCTGGGCAACCACGAGATCGAGTCGGCGAGGCTCGGCCCGGTTCTCGACGACGGGCACATCGAGATCCTGCACTTCCCCCTGCGCAGCTACGAGCAATTCGAGGCCAAGGTGTCCTTGGGTGGCGCGGCCTTCGAGCGCAATCCCAACCTGCCTCCCACGATCGGAGTCCGGTGGCGGACCTGGTACCGCCAGTGGCAGGAGGGTGCCCTGCCCGCAGAGTATGAACGCTTCGTGGCCAGTGACGCCGAGGTGGCTGCGGGCCTCGAGGCCGGAGAGCTGGTAGAAGACCGCCGTCTCGCCGATTGGATGTCCTGCCGCTCCGCTGGAAGTGGCACCCACTAGCCTGGGTTCGTATGCGCTCGCTTCGGCGGGTGGCTGCGGTCATCTGCTCCGTGCTGGTCCTGGCGACCGCGGGGGCGACCGGGGAGTGGCCGGGCGGGATCGCCACCGCGACCACTGTCGCGTCCGCACCCAAGGCGGTGTGGGTGCCCTTCACGGGAACGGCGACGGTGGGCTGTACACGCGGCAACCCCAGCCCTGGTGGTGTGTGCGACCACCACCACAGCTACGTGGGTGCGGTCGACTTCCACCTGGAGGTGGGTCGGCCAGTTCGAGCCTCGGGGCCCGGCACGGTGGTCGAGGTGCACGCAGACTGTGCGGTGGGGGACACCGGCTGTGAGGGTGGGGCCGGCCGTTGGGTGGGCGTGGCCCACGACGCGGGCCGTGTGTCGCGGTACATGCACCTCGACGAGGTGCTCGTCGAAGGTGGCCAGTCGGTGTCGAGAGGTCAACTGCTGGGCACCAGCGGGATCACCGGCAATGCCGTGGTGCCCCACCTCCACTACGACGAGCAGCAACCCCTCTGGACCCGCACCGAGATGGGTGATGCCTTCGCCTGCCACGGGACAACCTTCGTGCGCTACCCCGCGGCGGCGGGCTACGCAACGTGGGAGGAGGTGCCCTACGGGACGATCGTGCGCAACGACGGTGACGGTTGCGCGGGCACCCTCTTCTTCGACGTGGGTGCCGCCTCCACCTTCGGGGACGAGATCGCCTGGATGGTGGGCGCGGGGATCAGCGGCGGGTACCCCGATGGCACCTTCCGACCGCTGGATCCGGTGAGCCGCCAGGCCATGGCCGCCTTCCTGCACCGGGTGGCGGGCAGCCCGTCGGGGCCGTTCGACGATCCGGGGTTCAGCGACGTGGGATCCGCTCACCCCTTCGCCACCGAGATCGCCTGGATGGTGGCCACGGGCCGGGCGACGGGATTCGCCGACGGCTCCTTCCGACCCACCACCTGTGTGAGCCGCCAGGCCGTGGCGGCCTTCCTGTACCGCGAGGCGGGCAGCCCGTCGGGGCCGTTCGACGATCCGGGCTTGAGCGACGTGGGGCCCGCTCATCCCTTCGCCACCGAGATCGCCTGGATGGTGGCCTCTGGGATCGCCACGGGGTACCGAGACGGCACATTCGCCCCGGAATCCTGCGTTTCCCGCCAGGCGGCCGCCGCGTTCCTGTCGCGTGCCGCCGGCTGAGGTCTGCTAGACCGCTCGCCGATGCGGGTCCGAGCCGTAGTCCTGAACTTCAACGGTGGACAGCACCTGCTGAGATGCGTTCGCCACCTCCTGGCCACCGACTGGCCGGCCGGCCAACTCGAGATCGTGGTGGTGGACAACGCCTCCACCGACGGTTCCGACGCCGCCATGGAGGAGGCCCACCCCCAGGTGCGCGTCATCCGCTCGGGCGGCAACATGGGCTTCCCCGCCAACAACCTCGCCTTCGGAGACCTCGAGGGAATCGACTACGTCGCCCTCGTCAACAACGACGCTTTCGTGGAACCGGGCTGGCTGGCTCCCCTCGTCGACCTCCTCGAGAGCGACCGGAACCTGGGCGCGGCCTGCCCCAAGCTGGTCTTCGCCCCGGGCTTCCTGGACGTGGTCGTGTCGTCGGACACCTTCGAGCCCGGCGGGGGTGACGGCCGCCGCTTGGGGGTGCGGGTCTCGGCGGTGGAGGTGGACGGCGCCGACGTGTGGCGCCAGGCGCAGTTCACCGAGGGCTTCTTCGGTGTCGAGCGCGGGGTGGGGGAGGAGGAGCGGTTCTGCTGGACCGGTGGGCGGGCGGTGCTGAGAGCCCCGGTCCTCCCGGGGCGAGCCGCCCTGGCCCGACTCCGGTTGCGGGTGGCGGGGCCCGAAGGCGCCGAGGTCGTGGTGACCGCCGGCGACGACTCCACACGGGCCACGCTGGGCGCCGGGGCGACCTGGGTCGAGCTGGCCCTGCGGGGTGAACCCTACGACGTCATCCAGAACGCCGGCTCGGTGATCGTCGACGGTGGCTACGGAGCAGACCGTGGTTTCCTGCGGGTCGACGACGGCCGTTTCGACGAAGAGGTGGACGTGTTCAGCTGGTGCGGCGCGGGGGTGGTGCTCCCGGTGCGCTACCTGGCGGAGGTGGGTGGCTTCGACGAGCGCTTCTTCATGTACTACGAAGACACGGACCTGGCCTGGCGGGCCCGGGCGCGGGGCTGGCGGCACCGCTACGTCCCGACCTCGGTGGTGCGCCACCTCCACGCCGCCACCAGCGTCGAAGGGTCCGCCCTGTTCGTGCACTTCGTGGAGCGCAACCGGCTGCTGATGCTGGCCAAGAACGCCCCATGGCGACTGGCAGCCTGGGCTGCGGTCCATCACCTGCTGGTCACCGCCTCCTACGCTCGCCGCGACATGATCCGACCGGTCCTTCACGCCCACCGACCCAACACCGAGCTGGTCCGGCGCCGCCTGCGGGCCTTCGCCGGCTACCTGCGCCTGCTCCCCGCCATGCTCGTGGAGCGGCGCCGACTGCGCCGCCGCCAGGTGGTGCCCGACGGTGAACTCGTGGCTTGGATGGTCCCGCCACCATGAGCGGCCTGCGGGTCGGTGTCTACGACCAGTACTGGCCCACCGCCGGTGGGGGAGAGAAGGTGGCCGCGGCCGTGGCCTCGGTGCTGGGCCGCCAGCACCAGGTGACCCTGCTCGGCCACGACGTCCTGGATCTGGACGGGCTGGGAGAGCGGCTGCAGCTCGACCTCTCGGGCCTTGACGTGCGGGTGCTCGACCTCACACCCACCTGCGTCGAGGAGGCCGGAGTTGACTACGACCTCGTGGTCAACGCCTCCTACATGTCCTCGGCGGCGTGTACCGCTCGCCACGGCCTCTACTACGTCCACTTCCCCCACCCCCCGATGCGTGACGCCGGGGGCCTCAAGGGGCTGGCGGTACGCCGGCTGCGTCCCCTCCTGCGCATCCCCGGACTGGAAGTGGCAGAAGAGACCGGGTTGCACCCCGATGAGGCGGTCGGCCGCTGGCGGATCCGCTGGACCACCGGCGAGGCCGAGGTCGTGCTGAGGGTCCCACCAGGGGAGGAGGTTCCCTTTCAGGTGGACCTGTTGCGGATGGTGCCCGCTGCCGAGCCGGTTCCGGTGCAGATACTGGTGGACGGCCACGAGCAGGCGAGCGTGATCCTCGAGTCGCGCAGCTCGCGCACACAGTGGCCTCTGGTGTCGGTCACCGTCACCCTCACCGGTCCCGCCGACGGACGGCTGGTCAAGGTCGGTATCAGGAGCCCGTCGATGGTGCCCGCTGCTCGTGGCGACAGCGATGACATGCGCCGCCTGGGCGTCCCCATGGCCGGGATTCGGCTCGGTACCGGTGTCCGCGCCCGGCTGGTGCGTGCCCACCCGTCTCTGGCTCAACGCCGGTCGTCGCTTGCCTGGGTGGCAAGCTACGACCGGGTCCTGGCCAACTCGGATTACACCAGGACCTGGGTGGACCGATGGTGGGGGGTCGAGCCCGACGTCCTGCACCCCCCGGTCACCATGCAGGACAGCGGGGGAGAGCTCTCGGCAGCCGCACCGGGATCGGCGACGGGAGCTGGATCGGCCAAGGACGCCGTCATCCTCAACGTCGGTCGCTTCTTCGATGCCGAGCGGGGGCACTCGAAGAAGCAACTCGAGCTGGTGCGCACCTTCCGCGAGATGGTGGACGGGGGCCTGGCCGGCTGGGAGCTGCACCTGGTGGGAGGGTGTGGCCGATCCGACCGGGCCTACCTCGAACGGGTCCGCCACGCCGTGCAGGGTGCCCCGGTGACCCTGCACGTGGACGCCACCGGAGCCGAGCTGCGCGACCTCTACCGCCGGGCATCCATCTACTGGCACGCCTCGGGGCTGGGCGAGGATCCCGACCGGCACCCCGACCGCTTCGAGCACTTCGGTATCACCACGGTCGAGGCCATGTCCGCGGGCGCAGTGCCCATCGTGCTGGGCGAGGCCGGCCAGCGCGAGGTAGTCGAGCACGGCCGCTCCGGATACCACTTCCACGACCTGGGACAGTTGGTCGCCCTCACCCGGACCGTGGTCGACGACCCGGACCTGCGTGCCAACCTGGCCCGAGCCGCCCGGGTTCGGGCCCAGCAGTACTCACTGGAGGCCTTCGCAGGCGAACTGGAGTCGTTGGTCGAGAGCCTGGGCTAGCCTGCCGTGGTCGTCTCGGGAGGTCACATGTCGCGTCGTCTCACTTCCATTCTCGCTTTCCTGTTGCTCTTGGCCTCCGCCGTCGTGGTGCCCGGTGCCCACGCCCAGGATCCCGGTCAGGAGCCGTCGGTAGGTGGAGCCCCGGCAGACACCCGCATCGTGGGTGGAACTCAGGCCGACCCGGGTGAGTACCCCTACCAGGTGGCGGTGCTCAACGAGCTCTTCGGTGGTTCCATCCCCCGGCCCGGTCTGTACGCCTGGTGCGGTGGGGCCCTCATCCACCCCCGCTGGGTGCTGACCGCGGCCCACTGCGTGGACGGCTACTCGCGTGACCATTTCACGATCCTCGTGGGGAGCCACGACATCAACACGGGCGGCCAGCTCATCGAGCCCGACCGCATGGTGATCAACCCCACCTGGAACCCGTCCACCAACCAGAACGACGTGGCGCTCTTCCGCCTTCCCCAGGCGGTGGACCTGCCGATGTCCAACCTGGTCCGTGGCGGACAGGGCTCGCTGTGGGCGCCCGGTACCACCTCGATCGTCACCGGCTGGGGCGACACCTCCGAGGGCGGTTCTCCCGTGCCCCGCTACCTGCGGGAGGTGGCGGCGCCCATCACCAGCGACGCGTCCTGTACCAGCGACTACGCGGCCTTCGTGATCCCCTACGACCCCGCCACGATGGTCTGTGCCGGGTACCCCGCAGGGGGCAAGGATGCCTGCCAGGGAGACTCGGGAGGCCCCCTCGTCGTGGATGGCGGCCTCTCCCACATGGTCCAGATGGGCATCGTGAGCTGGGGCGAGGGGTGCGCGCGCCCTTACCGTGCCGGTGTTTACACGCGGCTGGCCAACTACTTCACCTGGATCCGGGGGCACGTGGGCTTGCCGGTCAACGACAAGTTCTCTCTCGCCATCGAACCCGGTTGTGGTGTCACGTCACTCACCGAGGCGAACCAGTTCGCGACCGCCGAAGGCGGCGAGCCTGCGCACGCCGGATCCACCGCCGGCGGATCGTTGTGGTACCGGTTCACCGCCCCGGCCAGCGGCATCCTGCACCTCAACACCCTGGGCAGCGACATCGACACGGTCCTGGCTGTCTACACGGGCGGCTCGCTGGGATCGCTGACCCCGGTGGGCTCCAACGACAACCGTGCGGTCGATCTCCGCTCAGGTCTGTCGGTGCCGGTCACCGGTGGGACGACCTACCGCCTCGCCGTCGACGGCTACAACTACGGCTCCGCGCCCGGGGTCGACCGCGGTCGGGTCCGCCTGAACGTGGCCTTCGAGCCCGGGGCGGGCAAGCAGTTCCCCGACGTGGCCCGCTCGAACCTCTTCTACGACGAGATCGCCTGGATGGCGGCCGAGGGCATCACCACCGGCTTCGCGGACTGCACGTTCCGTCCCGCCGACCCCGTGAGCCGGCAGTCCATGGCGGCGTTCCTGTACCGGCTGGCCGGCTGGGAGCTGGGATGGTTCGCCGATCCCGGGTTCTCCGACGTCCCACCCAGCCATCCCTTCCACCGGGAGATCGCCTGGATGCTCGAGGAGGGAATCACCACGGGTTTCCCAGATGGCTCCTACCGCACGACCTCATCGGTCACCCGCCAGTCCATGGCTGCCTTCATGTACCGGATGGCCGGATCGCCCCTGGGCGCGTCACCCACGTGCACCACGGCACCGTTCCCCGACGTGCCCACGAGCCATCCGTTCTGCGGGGAGATCGACTGGATGGTGGACGAGGGGATCACCACGGGCTTTGCTGACGGCGGGTTCCACCCGGCCTCGAGTGTGACCCGTCAGGCCATGTCGGCTTTCATGCAGCGCTACGCCGCACCCTGAGGCCCGCGGCGCCGCCCGACGCACGCGTCCGGGCAGGCCCTTCAGGGAACGAAGGCCTCCAGCAGCTCTCGCGCGGCCGAGGGTACCGAGCGGCGCCCGGCGCCCACCGCCCCCTCCAGGTCGTGGAGCCGCGCCTGGACGGCGGGATCGGCCCGGAAGCGGTCCAGGAGCACCTCTTGGACCTCTGACCACAACCAGGCCACCGCCTGACGGCTGCGGTGGTTCGTGAGCTCGCCCGAGGCGCTGACCGCCAGGTGGAAGGCAGCGACGGTGTCGAGCACCTCCGGGACGCCCCCACCCTCGATCGCCGAGCACGTCAGCACCTGGGGGGTCCAGGCGTCCCAGCGGGCACGCAGCAGACCCAGAGCGTGGCGGTAGTCCGCTGCCGCCCGCTCGGCCGCCGGAGCCAGGTCGCCGTCGGCCTTGGTGACCACGACCAGGTCGGCCAGCTCCATGATCCCCCGCTTGATCCCCTGGAGGTCGTCCCCGCCGGCCGGAGCGATGAGAAGGCAGAACAGGTCGACCACGTCGGCCACCGCCACCTCGGACTGGCCCACTCCGACGGTCTCCACCAGGACCGTGTCGAAGCCGGCGGCCTCACACACCAGGAGCGCATCCCTGGTCCTACGGGCCAGACCGCCCAGCGTCCCCCCCGAAGGGGAAGGCCGGATGAAGGCGTCGGGGTGGCGGGCCAGGTCGGTCATGCGGGTCTTGTCCCCGAGGATCGAGCCTCCCGAGCGGGTCGAGGATGGATCCACCGCCAGCACCGCCACCTTGTGGCCACCCTCGACCAGGGAGAGCCCGGCCGCCTCGATGAACGTCGACTTGCCTGCACCGGGTGGCCCGCTGATGCCCACACGGATGGCCTTCCCGGTGGCGGGAAGGAGCTCGTCCAAGAGCGCCTCGGCCTGGCGGCGATGGTCGTCGTGTGTTGACTCGACCACGGTGATCGCCCGGGCCAGGGCCCGCCGGTCGCCGTCCCGGACGGCCGCGGCCAGGTTCTCCGGTGGCTGGTCGCTCACGGTGCCCCCTGGTGACCGGTGATCACGGTGCCTCCTGGTGACCGATGCTCACTGTGCCGGCTGGGCTTCGAGCAGTTCCAGAAGGCGTCCGGCAGCATCGGGGATGCTCGTGCCCGGTCCGAAGATGGCAGCCACGCCAGCAGCCTCCAGGGTTGGGTGGTCCTGAGGGGGGATCACCCCGCCGCACACCACCAGCACGTCGTCGGCCCCCTGGCTTCGCAGCGCCTCCACGAGTTGGGGGACCAGGGTCTTGTGTCCCGCGGCCTGGCTCGAGACCCCCACGATGTGCACGTCGTTCTCCACGGCGTCGCGTGCAGCCTCGTCGGGGGTCTGGAACAGAGGACCCACGTCGACGTCGAAGCCGAGGTCTGCCATGGCGGTGGCGATCACCTTGGCGCCCCGGTCGTGGCCGTCCTGGCCCATCTTGACCACCAGCATCCGCGGTCGACGACCCCGGGCGGTGGCGAAGACCTCCACGGCGGCGCGCACCTGGGCGTAGGTCTCGTCTCCTTCCGAGGCTGCCCCGTACACACCCGAGATGGTACGGACCTGGGCCCGGTGGCGGCCGAACACCGACTCCATGGCCGCTGAGATCTCGCCCAGGGTGGCCCGGGCACGGGCGGCCTCCACGGCCAGGGCCAGCAGGTTGGCATCACCCCGGGCACCCTCGGACAGGGCGGCGAGGGCTGCGTCGCAGCGGGCCTGGTCGCGCTCGGCCCGGATGCGCTCGAGCTTGGCGACCTGCTCTTCGCGGACCTTGGTGTTGTCGATGTCGAGCACGTCCACCAGGTCGGGTTCGGGTGGCTGGTAGCGGTTCACACCCACCACCACCTCGTCGCCCCGATCGACCCGGGCCTGGCGGCGCGCCGCGCTCTCCTCGATGCGCAGCTTCGGCATCCCCGACTCGACCGCACGGGTCATCCCTCCGAGAGCCTCGACCTCTTCGATCAGGGCCCATGCCCGGTCGGCCAGGTCCTGGGTGAGGCGCTCGACGTAGTAGCTGCCCCCCAGGGGGTCGACCACCCCGGTGATGCCGGTCTCCTCGGCCAGGATCAACTGGGTGTTGCGGGCGATGCGGGCCGAGAAGTCGGTGGGCAGCCCCAGGGCTTCGTCGAAGGCGTTGGTGTGCAGGCTCTGGGTGCCACCCAGCACGGCCGCCAGCGCTTCCAGGGCGGTGCGGACCACGTTGTTGTAGGGGTCCTGCTCGGTGAGGGACACGCCCGAGGTCTGGCAGTGCGTGCGCAGCATCGACGACTGGGCCTTGGTGGGCTCGAACCGGTCCATGACCCGGGCCCACAGCAGGCGTGCCGCCCGCAGCTTGGCCACCTCCATGAAGAAATCCATGCCGATGGCGAAGAAGAACGACAGGCGGGGTGCGAAGTCGTCCACGGCCAGTCCTCGCGCCAGGGCGTGGCGCACGTACTCGAGTCCGTCGGCGATGGTGAAGGCCAGCTCCTGGTCGGCGGTGGCCCCGGCCTCTTGCATGTGGTAGCCCGAGATCGAGATCGAGTTGAAGCGGGGCATGTGGGTCGACGTGTACTCGATGATGTCGGCCACGATGCGCATGCTGGGCTCGGGCGGGTAGATGTAGGTGTTGCGGACCATGAACTCCTTGAGGATGTCGTTCTGGATGGTCCCGCTGAGTCGGCCGGCATCGACGCCCTGCTCCTCGGCCGCCACGATGTAGCAGGCCATGGTGGGGATGACCGCACCGTTCATGGTCATCGACACCGACATGTCCTCGAGGGGGATGCTGTCGAAGAGGATCTTCATGTCCTCGACCGAGTCGATGGCCACCCCCGCCTTCCCTACGTCTCCCACCACCCGGGGGTGGTCGGAGTCGTAGCCGCGGTGGGTGGCGAGATCGAACGCGACCGACAGCCCCTTCTGGCCGGCGGCGAGGTTGCGGCGGTAGAAGGCGTTGGACTCCTCGGCGGTGGAGAACCCCGCGTACTGGCGGATCGTCCAGGGACGGTTGGCATACATGGTGGCCCGCGGTCCCCGCACGAAGGGGGCGAAACCGGGTAGGCCATCGAGGTGCTCGACGCCCTCTAGGTCAGAGCGCGTGTACAGCGGTTTGACGGCGATCCCCTCGGGGGTTTCCCGGACCAGGCTGTCGACATCGGTGCCGCGGAGCTCCTCGGTGGCTTGCTCCCGCCACCGACCGAGAGCAGCTGCCGGGTCCTTCGGGGAGTCGTCGGAGTTGGTGCTCACCCCGCCAGGTTAGGAGCAGCCTGCGACTGTCCGGAAACCTGTCTTCAGGCGCGAGACTCGGGCTGTTGTGAGACCGCCCCCCGCTCCGCTGTTGACCTACGAGGACGTGAGCCTGCGTATCGGTGACGGTCTCATCCTCGACCATGTCGACGCCGTGGTGCCCGTCGAGGGCATCACCGTGGTGCTGGGGCCCTCTGGTGCGGGCAAGTCCATGCTGCTGCGCCTGGCCAACCGTCTGGAGGTGCCGAGCGCGGGCACGGTCCGGTTCCGGGGCAGCGACGTGGCCACAGTGGATCCCCTCCTCCTGCGTCGCAGGGTGGGGATGGTGTTCCAGCGGCCCACCCCGTTTCCCGGCACGGTGCGCGCCAACCTGCTGGTCGCGGATCCAGAGGCTTCGGAAGGCGCGATGGTCGCCCTGGTGGAACGGTGCGGGCTGCCGCCCGACTTCCTGGACCGGGACACCGAGGGTCTCTCGGGAGGGGAGGCGCAGCGGGTGTGTCTGGCAAGGGCACTGGCGGCCGGCCCCGAAGCGCTCCTCATGGACGAGCCCACCGCGGCGTTGGATCCCGAGCATCGCATCGCGGTCGAGGACCTGGCCCGTGGCCTGTCCGAGGGAGGGCTGCCCATCGTGTGGGTGACCCATGACCTCGAACAGGCGGACCGGCTGGCGGGCCAGGAGTTGGTGCTGGTGGAGGGCCGGGTGGCCACTGCGGGCGAAGCGGCCTCGTTCCGCCGGAAGGGCCCGCGATGACCACCGACATCGGGTGGCTGGGCCTGGGCGCTTCGCTCGTGTTGGTGGTCCTGGCGCTGGTGCTGTCGACGATCCAGGGGCTGAACCTGGAGAGGACCATGGTGTGGTCCGTCGCGCGCGCCGGTGCCCAGCTCACCGTGGTCGGTTGGGCTCTGGCGATCGTGCTGGATCCGGACGTGCCCCCGGTGCTGGCCTGGGCGTGGGTGGTGTTCATGGTGGTGGTGGCGGCCGCCACCATCGCCCAGCGGGCATCGGAGGTCCCCGGGGCGTTCCCCATCGGGTTGGCAGCCATCGGCTCGGTGGCTGCGGCGAGCCTGGGTGTCATCTTCGGGTTGGGCATCTTCCCGGCGGAACCCGAGGCCATCGTGCCCTTGGCGGGGATGATGGTGGGCAATGCCATGTCGGCGACCGTGCTGGCGGCACGACGGGTGGTGGCCGAGATCGGCGAGCGTCGCCTCGACGTCGAGGCCCGCCTGGCGCTGGGTCAGCCATGGAAGGAGGCTGCCCGGCCTCATCTCCGCGTGGCCTTGCGTACCGCTCTGACGCCCCAGATCGAACAGACCAAGTCGGTGGGTCTCATAGCCCTGCCCGGGGCCATGACGGGTTTGATCCTCGCCGGTGTGGCGCCCGTGGAGGCCGTACAGGTGCAGCTCGCAATCATGTACCTGATCCTGGGCGGCGTGGCCACCAGCGTCACGGTCGTGGGTTTCGGAGTGGCAAGGCGCCTCTTCACGCCCGACCACCGCCTCGTCCGACTCGGACGCCCCCCTGCGTCCCCCCCCGTCCCCCCCCGTCCCCCCCGTCCCCCCCGTCCCCCGGTTCTGGGGTGAAATGAAGGTCTGAGTTGGGCGAAGTTGGGCGCGCGCGACCGATCGGTGGTCGTTCTCGCTGAGTTGATTCGGGTTGTGTCAGGCGGCGGGTGTGAGGGTGACCGCGTAACCTGCCGCTTCGAGTTCGGCGACGCGGCGCTGAACTTCGCGAGCGGGGTCCTTCTTCTTGTCGTAGTAGTCGCCGCCGAGTTCCTGGTAGACCTCACCGGTGGAGAGCATGTGCCATGCCGACACCAAGATGCTGTGCGCGATCGCGACGGCTGCCTTGTTCGGTCCTCGCCGGCGGGCGATCCGGCTGTAGCGGGCCGACAAGAACGTGTCTTTGGTGCGCGCCGCTGCCCGGGCAGCCTCGATCAGTGCCTCGCGTAGGTGACGGGAGCCGTGGCGGGTGCCTGCGGGTCGGCGTTTGCCGGCCGACTCGTGTGACGCGGGAGCGACTCCTGCCCACGCGGCGAGATGCCCGGCGGTGGGGAACCGGGACATGTCAACGCCGGTCTCGGCGATGATCGTCTGCGCGGTGAGCTCACTGACGCCGGGGATGGTGATCAACAGGTCCACCGCTGAACGGAAAGGGGCTACACGCTCCACGATCTCACCGGTCAACGCGTCGATCGTTTCGTCAAGAAAGTCGATGTGGGTCAGGATCCGGCGGGCTACTGCGCTGTGATGAGCCACCCAGCGGCTCTCGAGCGCTTCGACCAGAGCAGGGATCTTGGGACGCATCCGACCCTTCGCCAGCTCAGCGAGCACCACGGGGTCGCGTTCACCCGAGATGAGCATCTCGACCATCGCCCGGCTCGACTGGGACCACACCTTCGACGCCACCGACGTCAACTTGATGCCCGCGTCTTGGAGCAGCTTCTCGAGTCGTTGGATCTCTTGGCCCCGAGCCCGGATCTGGGTCTTGCGGTAGCGGGTCAACTCCCGCAGCCCCCGGATCTCAGGCGACGGCACCAAACTCGGGCGGACCATCCCATGGGCGGCCACATCAGCGAGCCACTCCGCGTCAGACATGTCGGTCTTGCGTCCCGGCACGTTCTTGACGTGATACGCGTTCACCAGCCACAACTCGTCGAAACGGTCCTCCAACCCGTAGAAGACCGGCCGCCAGTACACGCCGGTGGCCTCCATCACCACCAGCTCAACCTCTCGTTCGGCGAGCCACCCGCCAAGGTTTCGCACCCCGGCCGCGGTCGTCGAGAACGACGCCTTGTCGATCTCCACCGACGTGCCGTCGAACAACTCGACACACGCCGCCACCGAGTCTCGATGGACATCAAGCCCAGCGACCCGATCATGGATCCGTCTCATAATCTTCCTCCTTCAGCTCAGGGGCCGTCGGAGGGGAACCAGGGGCGATTCAGAATCTGGGGTTCGTGCTCGAAGCAACACTCCCCGGTCCCTCGGATCCCGCACCAGACTTTGAACGGGCTCAACGGCACCAAGAACCAACGGCGACCACGCCCCGACGGCCACCGCGATCATTTCATCTCTCCCCGGTGGCCGCCCCGCCCCGGCCATCACGACTTTGACCGATACTGAGCGATAATCGCTCAGTATCGGTCAAAGAACGGTCGGGCGGTAGCCTGCCCGGCGATGCCCACCACCCGGATCGTGATCATCGGAGGCGGCCCCGCCGGCAGCCGATGCGCCTCCCACGCAGCCAGCCTCGGTGCGGAGGTGACCGTCGTGGAGCGCGACGTGGTGGGTGGTGCCGCCCACCTGTGGGATTGCATCCCCTCCAAGGCCATGATCGCCACCGGCGACGCGCTCGGCCTCACCAGGCGGGTTGAGTCCATGGGCCTGTCGGGGGTGCGCGCCGAGCTCGACTTCGCCGCCCTGCGGGAACGGATCGCATCCATCGCCACGACCCTGGAGGCGTCGGCCCGCCGGCTGCTCGAGAGCCAGGGCGTCCAGCTGCTGGCTGGCACCGGCCGCCTGGTCGACCCTCACACCGTGGAGGTCACGACCTCCGAGGGTTCGCGGCACCTTCCCGCCGACGTGGTGGTGCTGTCCACCGGGAGCCGGCCCCGGGTGCCTGCCTGGGCTCCGGTCGACGGTCAACGGGTGCTCACCACCCGGCATGCCTACCCGCCCCCCGAGCTCCCCGGCCATCTGGTGGTGATCGGGTCGGGAGTCACCGGAGTCGAGTTCGTGCACATGTTCGCGTCCTTCGGCTGCGAGGTGAGCCTCATCGTGAGCCGCCAGCAGGTCCTACCGGCCAAGGATCCCGAGGTGGCGGCCGCCCTCGAGACCGACTTCCTCGAGAGAGGCGTGCACTTGCTGAAGGGCGCCCGGGCCGAGAGCATCGAGGCGGGACCGGACGGTGTGGTGGTGCGCGCCGACGATGGACGGCAGGTGGTGGGCAGCCACGCCCTGCTGGCCGTGGGCTCGATCCCCAACTCCGAGGAACTGGGTCTGGAGGCGGCCGGAGTGGCCACCGACGGGGGCTACGTGGTGGTAGACCACAACCTGCGCTCCTCGGTGCCTCACATCTACGCCGCCGGTGATCTGTCGGGGAAGCTGCCTCTCTCGTCGGTGGCTGCCATGCAGGGCCGCAAGATCGCCGAGCACGCCCTCGGACTGCATGCCGGTCCTCACCGCCACCTGGACTACGACAAGGCGGCTTCGGCCATCTTCACCCAGCCCGAGATCGCCGACGTGGGGTTGGCCGAGGCCGAAGCCTTCTCGTCCGGGCGCAAGGTTCGCACCACCAAGGTGCCCTTCTCGGCCAACGCCAAGGCACTGATCAACGACGATCCACGCGGCTTCGTGAAGATCCTCTCGGATCCGGCCACGGGGGTCGTGCTGGGGGGGTCGATCGTGGGCCGCAACGCTGCCGAGCTCATCTCGGTGTTGGCGGTGGCCGTCACCAACGGGCTGAGGGTCCACGACATCACCGAGAGCCTGCTGGTCCACCCCGCTCTGGCGGAGGCTCTGGCCGATGCCGCGGAGTGAGCCGTGAGTGATCCCGACGACGACGTCGAGCCGGACTGTTCGCTACCGGCCGAGGGGCCCGGTTCCCTGGCCGGTCTCGGCGCCCGGGCCCTGGCCCGGGTCAGCGATGCCGTGGTGCAGATCCTGATCCCCCAGTCCGTTCTCTTCGCCCTGTTCGTGGTGACCTCCCGGGAAGCCGATGACACGCTGGTCGTCGAGTACTACCCGCTCTGGCTCGTACCTCTCCAGATCGCGATCCTGGCGGCGTGGGAGATCGGGATGGTGGCCTGGCGCAGCCAGACCTTGGGGATGCTGCTCGGCGGCTTGCGCATCGTCGATGCCACCACCTCCAAGCCGGTGGGGATGGCGACCGCCCTGCGGCGTGCGATCCTTCCGGTGCTGGTGTACGCCCTCAGCGCAAGGTTCCTGCTGGCCGGCATGGTCTACCTGGTGATCTACCTGAGCCCCCTGCTCGACACCGAGGGGCGTCAAGGATGGCACGACCGCATAGCCCGCACCCGGGTGGTGCGGGCCCGTTGAGCAGCCCGCACCCGGGTGGTGCGGGCCCGTTGAGCAGTCCGCACCCGGGTGGTGCGGGCCCGTTGAGCAGTCCGCACCCGGGTGGTGCGGGCCCGTTGGGCAGTCCGCACCACCTCGTCAGTCCGTGTCGGCCAGCAGTTCGATTCCGCAGGTGAGCTCCAGGGAGCCCAAACGGGAGTCACCGAACTGGTCCCCATCGGCGGTGACACGCGGACCCTGGACGGAGAACAGGCCGCCTTCCACCATGTCGGGGTCCTGTGTGGGATCGTCGGTCGAGGCGTCCACGCCGACGGTCACGTCTCCGGAGGCGTCGATCCGGTCCACCCAGCCGCTGGCCCGCAGCTCTCGGCGGAGGGTCAGGTTCTGGGTGGGATCGGCGGTCACTCGGGCCCGCACGGACAGCGCCTCGTCGGTCCGGATGCAGGTGACCAGGTCGAAGTCGACCTCGGTCCCC
>CAVRDY010000011.1:0-247868 GCA_963719935.1 uncultured Actinomycetes bacterium
CACCGCGGCGCCTGCCACAGCAGCCTTCTTCAACGCGTCACGCCGAGAAACGTTGGCCGCCTCCACCGTGCTCTCCATGTTGCCCTCCAAACGGGGTCGCCCCATATGGGACGCTACCTCGCCGCACGCTAGCACGCCGACCCTGGTCTGCCAAGCGATCTCCTTGGCCATGCAAGTCTGGGAAGGCGGGTGCCAGAGGGACCCTCCATCGGCCCTGAATGGCAAGTCCTCACGCGGGCTCAGGACCGGCGGCGCTGGATCCCACCCCGGCGGGCCACCAGCCGATGGTCGACGAGGCCACGGGCTCGGTCCTGGTGTTCAACGGTGAGATCTACAACCACCGCGAGCTGCGGGCCGGAGCTGCGGCCCTGGAGCAGCCTGCGCAAGGGTGCCTGACTGGTCGCCCCCGGTCTGGTCGACATGGGTACCAGCCCGAGTCCTTCACGAGCCCGGGTGAGCTGATCGGGGCTGGGCTAGCGTGGGGAAGCGAGACACCTGAGGATCTACGTGTGCCTGGCCCATCAATGGAGACGTGAGATAGATGCGTGGTGAGGCCAATATCAAGAAACGCATCCGCGCCTCCAGGAAGTGGCGTGCGCTGCGAGTGTGGTGGTCGCGGGAGAGTAGCGAGGTCTCCAACTTCGGGGACGACTTGGGGCCATTGATCATCAGAAGGACCACGGGTAGAGCAGTCAAGTATGCACCCCTCAGTTCCTGCGATCTGGTAGGTCCGGGGAGTGTGCTACGAGCCGTAGCGAGGAAGCGCTCGTCCAACAAGCCAGCCATTTGGGGTGCTGGGCTCATAGAACCAGCATCGAACCTCGAACTCGATGACCTTCCATTTCTCGCGGTGCGCGGCGAGTTGACTCGGAATTGCCTAGGCCTCAGCGAGGCCTGCGTCCTTGGCGACACGGGACTGCTCGTGGACTGTCTGCTGGGCCCCGCACCAGGAAGACGGGGAGGGATTGCCTTTGTTCCTCACTATGTGGACAAGCAGTTACCAGTAGTCCGAGCGATAGCAGAACATCCGCACGTCACCCTGGTGGATGTACGCGCTGATCCAATAGATGTTGCCCGGTCAATTCAGACATCTGACCTGGTACTATCCAGTAGTCTGCATGGGCTTGTTGCAGCCGCCTCTTTCGGAATCCCATGTGCTTGGCTCAGAATGTCAGATTTGATCATTGGTGGAAGGTGGAAGTTCCTTGATTTCCAGACGGCGATCGGCCTGACTCTGTCCGAGGTTGACCTTCGCAATACCGTTCGGTATGAGCGACTAGTAGAACGCTGCGCAGACCTAGCGACTCCGCCCGTCGACACAGGTCATATCAAGCATCGGTTGCTAGTTGCACTGCGCGATCATCTTGCGGTGTGATGTCTTCACGGGAGCAGTCGAGCGAACCACGCGGACGCCCGCTGCTCGATCACCTGCCAATCGAAGTGCTCCGCAACGCGGGCAAGTCCGGCCGTGGTGAGTTCGGTTCGGAGCTGATGATCGGTGAGCACACGGCGACAGGCCGCCGCAAAGTCGACCGGATCGTCGGCGATGAGCAGATCGATCCCATCGCTTGCATCCAGACCCTCGGCACCGACCGTCGTCGAGACCACAGGGAGGCCGTGGGCCCACGCCTCTAGGATCTTGATCCTGGTACCACCCCCTGCTCGCAGGGGCACGATCACAGCGTCGGCGCGCCGAAGGACCTCACTCATGGAGTCGACGTAGCCGGTCACCTCCAGGTGGTCCGAGGCGATCTCCTGCAATGCCGACGGCGCTCTGCCGGCGATCATCACCCGAACGGAGGGAACCACCCGGATCAGCTCAGGCAGCAGCTCACGAGCCAGGTAGTAGGCCGCATCGAGGTTGGGCGCGTAGGTCATCTTGCCGGGAAAGACGAGTGTCGTCTCAGATGCGTGCACTCCACCCCCCAGGGGCCCCGCCGGGAGATCCACGCCGTTGGGCAAGATCACGACGTTGGGGACCCCAAGGGCACGGAGATCCGGTTCGCTGCACACGATCAGAGACTGCACCTGAGGTCCGACGGCTCGCTCCAGCGCACGCCAGCTCGAGGCGTCGGCCAGGTGCTGTCCGGCACGCCGGAGAGCACCTGCTCTGGGCCTCACGCCGTTCGACAGGCGAGCCCGTTCAAACTCGAGCCGTGCCATGCGCCGAGCCCACCGGGACATTACGTTCTCCGTGTCGACGATCGTCCGGTGCGCGTCGAGCGCCGGGTGCGCCACCCGCCACGGGCCGAGGCCGATGTGTAGCGCCAGGTCATAGGCCGAGGGCATCGCGACGCCGACGATCCGTCGAAGCTCGGCGGCGGCCGGTGGGACGGCAGACGGCGAGCGCGATGACCCTGGCAGTCGGCGTGGCGTTCCCTTGTTCGCACCTCCGGTTGCCTTCACGTCGCATATCCCGAGCTCGTCTCGCAGGGCTTTGCGCCGGGACAGGTCGGCCTCCACCCCCAGGAGCAGCAAGTCCACGTCGGCAACTGCCCGCATGGCGGAGATCAGGTGGATTGCACGCTGACGTGATCCCGAGTGGGCCGGGAGAGGGTCCTTGTCCAGCACCACGACGGCCCTCGGGCGTCGGCTGGGATTGCGATGACGATCCACGCTCGCAGCCACCCGCGGGGAACTCACACCAGGCGGGAGAGCCGGAGGGCCTCGGCAAAGAAGGGGCTCTCTCCCTCGATGGCGTCCCGGTCGCCGACGGCCTCGATGCGCCCATGGTCGAGGACGATCACGCGGTCACAGGTGCGGAGAGTGGAGAGCCGGTGGGCGATGACGACGAGAGTCAGCTCGCCCTTGAGCGCATCGAGAGTCTCGCGGAGGGCTTCCTCGGTGAGGGCGTCGAGCGCAGAGGTTGGTTCGTCCAGCACCAGGAGGTCGGGCCTGCCGACGAGTGCTCGGGCGATGGCGAGGCGTTGCCTCTGTCCTCCTGACATGCGCATGCCGAACTCACCGATCTCGGTGTCGAGCCCATCGGGCAACGCGAGCACCTCGTCGAGCAGATGGGCCTGGCGTAGGGCCAGGGTCACGTCCTCGGTGGGGAAGCCAGGTCGATAGCAGACGACGTTGTTGTAGATGGTGTCCGTGTACGTCTTGGGCTCCTGTGGTACGACTACGGCGCGTCCGTACCAGGTCTCCATGTCGATGCAACCAAGATCAACGTCGTTGACGAGGATCTTGCCTTCGGTGGGCGCCTGGAGTCGGAGCAGGAGTTGTACCAGGGTCGACTTGCCGGCTCCCGACGGGCCCACGAGCCCGATGGCCTCGCCCCGCTCGATGGTGAGCGAGACGCCCTCGAGGGCCCGCACCCGCCCCGGGTAGACGAAACCGACGTCGCGCAACTCGATCCGCTCGATGCGACCCAGCAAGGGTTCGCCGCCGCTCGGGATGCGGGCCGCGCTCAACTCGTCGCGACGCCGGCGGTACTCGAGGATGCCCGGCATGAAGCCCACCAGGTTCTGGTATGAGCTCTGGACACCCCTTCCATAGCCGAGACCCCGGTAGAGCAGGAGGATCACAGCTGCGTATCGCGCCGGTTGGTCGATCCCGGCGATGGCCAGGAAGGCGAGGCCCCCGACGGCGACTCCATAGACGGCGGAGTTGTAGAGGCTGTCGAAGCGACCGCTGGCCAACTGGGCTCGCTGGTTCGCTCGGGCCAGCGTTTCGATGGGTCTGTGGATCTGTCGACTGACCTGCCGTTCGACCCCGAAGGTGCGGGTCTCGAGCGACATGCGGACGGCCGCCTGCATCACACCCATGTACTCTTGCACCGCATCGCGAACCTCACCACCGGCCCGGTGCGCCGCCGTCACGAGCGGACGGAAGACCAGGGCGAGCACTCCACTGCCGAGCAGGATCACCAGAACCCACCAGCCACCCGCTGCGAAGCTGCCGGCGAGCATCAGGACGAAGCTGATCCCCTGGGCGCTGATGCGAGTGATCTGGGTGAAAGCCTGCCGGGCCTGCCCCAGGTAGGCGAACATGGCGCCGACGAGCTTGCCGGGGTTCTGCGCCACCTGCATGCTCCACTCGGCCCACAGGTAGCCGTCGATGATCTGCTGACGGGACCGCACCTCGTACCGGCGGGTGGCCGAAGTCTCGATGCGGAGCCGAGCGAGGTCGAGAATTCCGCGCACCCCAACGGCTCCGAGAGCGAGAAGGGCCAGTTGCCGCACGGTGAACTCCGGGCCCACGGGCAAGGCAGTTCCCTCACCACCGCTGATCATCGTGCCCGCCAGGGATGCGAGCAGATAGGCGAGCAGCACCTCGACGGTTGCAGCGGCTGCGGAGATGCCCGCGGAGAGACCGAGTATCCCCCAGTAGCCCTTGAACTCGTCGCGGAGTACGGATGTGACCGATCGAACGGTCGGTCGCATCCCTAGGGGCAGGCTGTTTGGCTTCAACCAAGGCCGCGCTCGCGGATCCTCGTCGATGGGCTCGACCCCACCGCTATCGGTCTCCGTCATTGGTTCATCTGCCCCTCAGGCCCCGCAAGGGTAGGCCCACTGTCCAGTGGGCCCCGATTCGGCAAGGCCGGGGATGGCAGCGGGTCGGTCACGGGGTCTGATCGAGGTCGAGCGCCGAGCGAGGGTCGGTGAGCAGCTCCCGCGATCTCGCCGAAGTTCTCGACTACATCTTCAGGCTCCCACGAGCGCTGCTTGGTGAGTTGAAAGGCTGGTATGGGGGTTCCTGCACCGAGACCGAGTCGGGGGAAGGCCTGGGTCTCGAACCAGGTGATCGGGTCGGACGTGAACTGCTCGTAGCTCACGACCAAGCCGGCCTCGGCGATCCACGGATCGTGTGCGACGCGCTCGTACAGTCTACGCATCCGTTCGAGGTAGGCGAGCATGTGGGCCGGATCGACGCGCAGCTTCGGGGTGCCCACGTGGCGATCATCACCGACTTTCCGGGTGAACCGGCCGGTCGAAACAGCGACCAGCTTCGAGAGGTACTGGTCGGCCATGGACCGGCGGTACAGCACGATGGGCAACGCACGCGGGAACAGCTGCCGTAGGTCGGTGGCGTTCAGTTCCCAGCACTCCATCGCCCGGGGCGTCAGCTTCCCTCCTCCTCGTTGGTCATCGCTCCGCGTGGCGGCACGCTGGAGGTGGCGGACGACGGCGTCGCGGTTGCGCATGCCGGCCACGCCTTTGGGTCCGACCTCGTGGAGGATCTCGCCTTCAATTTCGATTCCCGGCAGCTGGTTGAGGCAGAGCCGCATCAACCCGCTCCCCGACCGAGCCGCGGCAACGAGAAGGACGGGATCGTCGGCGGGCGGCGATCCCCGCGCACGTCCCGCCAGCATCAACCGGTACCGGATCCGTGCCCAGTGCTCACGATGCAGGAATAGCTCGGCGCGCCGCAGCTCGGCCCGTGAACCCCGAAGGAAGCGCACGAGGTTCACCTTGGCCCCCCGCAAGGTGCCGTGTACTCGGGCGGAGCGCCGCCGCCGTGAGCCTGCAATGCCGTGGCGAGTTCTTCGAGGAAGGCCCGTCCGTAGCGACGATCGGGCTCCAGGTAGTTGCCCTCGGCCCACTCGTTCCATGACTTCACGAAGAGGATCCGGCGACTCGCCGAGCGCCCGGCGAGTCGCCGCAGCGCGAGTTCGATCTGACGGCTCCACATGCCCGGCGCGGCACCGTGGAAGACGATTCCGCGCCGCTTCGCTCTCGGCGTGTTGTCCCATCCGGGTACGACACAGGGGAATCCGTGCCCGTCCTCGCGGATGTCGACGAACGCGTCCGCCCAGCGGCGGTAGGAGTAGACCGCTGGCAGCCCATGTTTGCGGAGCCGGAGGTTCAGCCGGTGATCCCAGAGGGAAAGGCCGAGCGCGCTCTTCTGGTTGCCGGCGGGGGGAATGGTGATCCGCACCTCGGCGTCGAACCCGGAGGCCAGCGGATCCCAGTCGCGCCGCGTCGACTCGCCGACCAGGTAGAGCCCGGCCAGGCCGGACGCCGCAGCAAACGTCCGAAGTCGATCGGTGTATGCGACTGGATCGGGGAGCTTCGTCGGCTTGTAGATGTACAGGAGCGGGCGGCTCTCGACCCGGAGGTACCGCCGGTCGTGGAACGCTTCCTCCAGGACCGCGAAGTGGCGCTTCTCATCGTCGAGACCCGGGTACTCCTGCTCGATCAGCAGCCGCCCAGGTGCTCCGTGCCAGCGACCCTCCCACGACTGGTTGGCCCATCCGAGGCAGAAGGGGAAGTCCGGGGCTCCGCTCCGGAGAACTTCCCGGAAGGGCAATTCGAGCATCCGCCGGCCCCGCCCGAACCAGTAGTGCCAATAGCAGAAGGCCGACACACCGTGCATCCGGGCAAGGTCTGCCTGGCTCTCTCGGGTCTCGGGCAACCGAAGGTCGTAGAACCCCAGCTCGCCGGGCAGGCGCGGCTGGTAGTGGCCCGGGAAGAACGGGCGGGCGCGGGCGACGTTGGTCCACTCGGTGAAGCCCGGCCCCCACCACTCGTCGTTCTCGGGGAGGGGGTGGAACTGAGGTAGGTAGAAGGCAATCACCGTGGGCGGCGGCGCGGTCTGCCCAACGCTCGGTTCCGGGTGAGGACAAGAGATCATGCGACGACGATGTTGCTGAACCAGCGCCGGAACAGCTTCGGATCCTCGAGCGCCGACAGGCACTCGTCGACGGTTGTGCGACGACCGCGGAAGTCGTCGAGCACGACGAGCGGTCGCCCGAGCTGCGCCAAGGCATCGGGCAGGGCCTCACGGGAGAGGCCGCGAGCCTCCAACATCTTGGGGTTCCACTCGATGGCGAGCCGAGGCGGCCGAACCTCGGAAAGCATGTGCTGGCCTCCGGCGAGGATCTCGAGCTCGGCGCCTTCAGCATCCACCTTCAGCAGTGTGGGAGATCTGTCCGGGAATAGCTCGGCGATCGCCAGGTGCACCTGGTCGAGTGTGCAGCAGGGAACGATCGTGCGCTCGCGAGTTGCCGTGTTCGGGTGCTCGTAGAACGAGTAGGAGTCGCTCGACTCGTTCAGGTTGAACCCACGCAGACCTGACCCCTCCGAGAGGGCACATCCGACCACGTGCACGTTGGCGACCTGGTTGGCCTGGAGGTTACCCCGGAGGTACTCGAGGTTCTCGATCGCCGGCTCGAACGAGAACACCGACCCGGAGCGCCCGACCAACCGTGCCATGCAGAGCGTCAGGTAGCCGACATGTGCCCCGACATCCACAGCGATGTCGCCCGGTCGGAGCGTGGACCGGATCCACTCCACCAGCAACGGCTCATAGGGCTGGCAGTAGAAGTGCTGGAGGAACCTCCTCGGCGCGGTGATCCTGAATCCGCCGTGCTCTACCGACATGCAGTCGTCACTGACCTCGACTCCGTTGCCGAGCACCGCCCTGGTCAGCGCCGCCTGTACCGGACCACCCCGCAGCACCGCTGGGAGGTGGCAGGCGATCTGCTCGTACAGTGCGTATCTCTCCCGAGGGCTTCCTCGGGCGCGCCGCGCGGCCTTGGCGGTGCGGGCCCAGCGGCGCCTCAGAGCCGAATGGATGGTGGTGTGGGTCGCCATGAAGGGGGGCGTGGTGCGTGGGTGGGTCGAGAAGCTCCTCGGACTCATCGCTCCGGGCGCACACGTCTGGAGACCCGGAGGAGGAGATCGGCTGCTTCGGTGCAAACACTATCGACCGGCTCGGTCACGCTGAGGCCAGCCAGGGCGAGTCGACCCAGAGCGCGGGGCGTCGTGCGCTCGTATCCCAGCGACTCGAGAAGGTCACCTGCGATGGCCTCGACGATGGCCCGTGACAGCGGGCTCAGCGCGTCGCGCCAACCATCTGTCCTGCTGGGATCGATGTCCCCCGAGAGCGCGCTGTGAGCAACCAGGTTGTCGGCGCGAGCGAACAGTGCGCCGCTCTCCTGGAAGTCGAGCATGCGCGGGGAGTATCGCAGGCCGAGGAACTCAGCGATCTCGATCAAGCTCTGCTCCGGATCGCGGACCAGCTTCTCGTAGCGGAGCGCTCGATAACGCTCACCGATCCTTCGGCCTGCGCTCTCCCCAGCACGAACCGAGTCGGCCCAATACATGGCGGCGGCACGTACCGTGGACGCCCCCAAGCTCACGCGGAGCCGGCTGGCGACGACCGCCCGCGGGTCACGGATGATGTGGAGGAAGCGCGCATTGGGCAGGGCCGTGGCAAGGGCGTCGAGGTAGAGGACGTTGACCGGCGTCTTGTCACCTGCGATGGCCTTCCCGTGTGCCTGTGCGTAGCGGGTGTAGACGCGACCGAGGCCCTCCCAGAAGGTCGAGATCGGTTCCGGCCCGCAGCAGGTCCGCAACAGGTCCGCCTTGTTCACCCCATCCCAACGCGCAACGTGCCGGGAGCGGGCGAGAACCTCGAGGAACCAGTCGGCCTCCTCGGACGGCTCCGGGGGACGTCGCATGTAGCGCAGCACGAGGTCGCTCTCGCCCGGTATCGCCAGGCCCGGGTGGGAATCGAGCATGGACCGGAGGAGGGACGTACCCGACCGGCCGCACCCGACGACGAACACGGCCGGTGACTCCTGGCGACTAACGGACATCGGCCATCACCAGTCGACGGATCGCTCGTAGCCGAGCGCCACGAGCCGGAGCCCGTGTCTCGCGCAGAACTCGCGACGGAGCGCGGGGGTGAACTCATCCCGCCACTGCTCGGGACGGCCCGATCGCCGGTGGCGACGCTCTCGCTCTCCCTCAGCTGAACCCGATGGGGCGACCGTGTGCCCGAGAGCGAGCGTGACGGCCCGCCGGACGGCCCGTTCACCGAATCGGAGCATCTCTGCGAGGAGCCCCTGCTCCAGCGGGAGGTCGTTCAGGTACTCCCGGTACGATCGCTTGCGACATGTGGGATCGTGCTCGGCGAGAAGCGACAGATCTCCCTGGCCATCGATGGGAACGTTGGCCCACGCTTCCTCGGTCCACAGGTGGTAGTGGTAGCCGCTGACGAGCATGTCGCGAGGATCGCGCACCATGTGGGTGCCGCGGAACGGCGGGAGCTCCGAGTAGTCGAGCACCGAGGAGTTGTCGAGCCCGATGCCGGGGCGCGGCAAGGGCCTGCCCGACGATCGTTGGACCACCGAGAACGGGAGCCCGAAGTCCTCGGCGACGGCGCGGAGCACCTGCTTGAACCAGACGGTTCCCGCCTTGTGGTAGCAGGCATGGACGAGCAGGGCGCCCCCGATGGCACTGCGGGTGAGCCATGGCACGGGAGCGAGGCGTGAGAACGGTACAGGCACGGCGGCTAGTTCGGGAGGGAGCCCGCGAACCATCGGGCATCGGGGAAGTAGCGGGAGGTCAGGGGGCCGGCCAACTCGTTGAGCACATCGTGGGTGTACGACTTGCCCACGCCGGCCATGAGGTCGACCCTGTGGGGCGCCTCGTTCTTGGGCGACAACGCACGCAAGGCGCCGGATTCGAGGCCGAGGAACGAAGCGATCGTAGCCGACTCAGCCGAGAGCCGCTCGGTGGGGACGACGAGCAGCCGTGCGGGTGGGACCGTCTCGAGGATGTAGGTGTTGGTTCGTACCCACTGCCCGACCAATGCCCTGAACGACGGGAGGCCCATGGCCTCGAGGCTGTGTTCTTGCGGGGGGTACTCGGCGAAGACACGACCGACGGCGGAGCCCCACAGCTGGACATCCGACGTCGCCGCCGACGAGGCGTCGCGCAACCGCTGGTTGAGCTCGGCGCCCACCCAGCTGAGGCACTCGCGGATTGTCAGCACGAACCGCGTGTCCTCCAGGCCGAGCAGGGGCTCGATCAGCAGCCAGTTGAAGTAGGCGACGTCCAGATCGAGCCAGAGGGATCGATCACGGCGAAGCACCCAGCGCCGGAACTCGGGCGCCGCTACGTCGCCTCGGTACCGGGCTGCGATCACCTCGATCGCCTCGCGCTTGCGCGGCTCGTGCGCCGACCGGACGGCTTGGGCGGCCAGCCCAGCCAGGTAGGTGGTCCCAGTCTTCGCCAGACCCACTCCGTAAGCATGGACTACCCGTGGGTGCGCCGCCCGGTAGACGGGTGAACCCCGGTAAGCGCCATAGAGCTGCTTCTTGATCGCCATGGACTCGGTGTCTCGGCCGTCAGGCACGCCAGGGTACCCTCTGGCGTGCATCCGGTAAGCCCGTGGAGCGACGGATGAGTCCCGGCGCAACGCCGAGTCGGCAACAAGGCCAACCTCGGTCGCAGTTTCGGCCGGCGCCGCGGGTACTGGTGGTGAGCCACGTGGGCGGCCTCAGAGGGGGAGCCGAACGCTCCCTGGTCTCTGCGGCCGAGGGACTGGTCCGGTCGGGGAGGTTCGAGCCGGTCGCGGTCGTGCCCCGACCGGGTGAGCTCGCGGACGCCCTCAAGAACATGGACATCCCGGTGATCGAGACGCCGATCGGGTGGTGGGCTCGGGTCGGCAACATCGCGAGCTGGGGCTACGGACGAAGCGGAGCCAGATCCTGGGGCCGTGAGCTGGCACGGATCGCCCAGGCCACGAAGCAGCTCGGCGAGATCGTCGATCGGTGGGGCACCTCGGCGGTCATCACCGACACATCGGTGGCGCCGGTTGGTGCGTTCGCTGCCCGTCGGTCGAGGCTGCCGCATGTCTGGTGGGTGCATGAGTACGACGAGCCGCACTACCTGCTCGGACACCGGTTGACGTTCCGTCTGATCGACCGCCTCTCCCACACCGTGGTCGTGAACTCGATGAGCACGCGGCAGCAACTGGAACCCCTGGTCCGGCCCGAGCGGATACAGGTGATCGAGCCGATCTGTTCGACGCCGACCGGGAGCCCAGTTCAGGGCGACCAGGGGGAGCCCCTACGGGTGCTCGTACTCGGACGCCTGGCCCCCTTCAAGCGCCCAGAGGACGTCGTGCGAGCGGCCCATGCGGCGCGAGAAGTGGGTGTCGCAGTTCAGGTGCGCTTCGCGGGCGCCACCGGCGACCGGCAGTACGCAGAGTCACTGGATCGCCTCGTTCGCGAGCTGGGTCTCAACGAGGTCGTGGACTTCGTGGGCCATGTCGACCCGCCGACCGCACAGATCGACTGGGCGCACGTGGGGGTGCTCCCGTCCGAGAAGGAGTCCTTCGGCCGGACGATGCTCGAGTTCATGCGGCGGGGTCGACCGGTCGTCGCGAGCGATGCTGGTGGTCCGGCGCTGCTCCTCTCGCATGGCGAGAACAGCCTGCTGTACGAGCCCTGCTCTGTCCCGGCGCTCGCTGATCATCTGATCGCGTTGCACACCGATAGAAGCCGGCTGGTGAGGATGGGGCAGCGGGCACTCGAGTTCGCCCGGTCACGCAACACCAGCGAGGCGCAGACCGACCTACTCGAGGGGCTTCTCGACCAGGTGATCGGGACAGCTGATTACCGGTAGGTGGTTGGGAATGAGGGTAGGAGAACGGGTCGAGCTCATCGGGCCAAGCACACCTGGGCTGCCGAGAGAGGGTGGCCTCCACAACGTGAACGGACCCTGCCTAACTCGCATGCCCGACTGGGCCCCGGGGTGCGGCCGGTACCACCTCTACTTCGCACACCATCACGGGCAGATCATCCGCCTCGCGTGTGCAGATACTCCCACAGGCCCGTGGCAACTCATCGAGGGAGGCTGCCTCGCCGTCGAGGACACACCGGCGACCGGCCTTCACGCGCACATAGCGAGTCCTGACGTGCACGTCGACCATGTCGCACGACGTCTTGTCATGTACTTCCACGCGCCCGTGGACGAGTCGGTCGCTGGCCACCTCCCGTCGTGGCGGCGCTACCCGACCGGTCGGCAGCACACCCTCGTCGCGACTTCGGCGGACGGCTTGAAGTTCGAGGTCGGCCAACCCCGGGCCGTGGCCCCGTCCTACCTCCGGGTCTTCGAATGGCGCCACCGCAGGTACGGTCTCGCGATGCCGGGTCAGCTGGTCCGACTGACTGGCTGGGCCGGCCCGGTCGACTACGGGCCTGACCTCTTCGGCGATTCGGAGATCCGGCATTCGGCCGTCCGCGTCGATGGTGATGAGCTCGGCGTGTGGTTCACCCGCGCGGGCGATACCCCGGAACGGATCTTGTTCGTCACGGTGCGGCTGCACGACGACTGGAACGCCTGGCGGCCCTCCAAGCCGGTTGAGGTCATGAGGCCTGCGGAGGAGTTCGAAGGGGCCTCGATCGAGCCATCGCCGTCCGTGCGGGGTGCCGCGCTGGAGCCCCGACGCGAGCTGCGGGATCCCTACGTCTTCGACGACGACGGCTGCCGCTACCTCGCGTACGCGGCAGCCGGTGAAACCGCCATCGGACTGACCCGCCTCGTTCCTTGAGTCCGAGCCTAGCCTCGGTGGAGGCGCTCGGGAATCCACCGACTCTGGCTCGGTATCCTCGGGGGATGGCGGAGGCGCTGCTACACATCGGGACTCACAAGACCGGGAGCACCGCATTCCAGTTCTGGGCGCGGCGCTCCGCGCGTGGCTTGGCTGCGCAGGGTGTCCACCTCTACGAGCCGATGTATGATTCGGCGTCCCACTACGACGTCCCCATGTACTGCATGCGATTGAACCGCACCATGGGTCGAAAGAGCCAGCATCCGGAGCACTGCCTCGATGAATTGCGCGAGGGATTCGCTCGTCGCTTCCATGACCAGGTTGCGGACAAGGATCGGATCCTGGTGACGGCGGAAGCATTGTCACTGCTCCGGTACGAGGACGAGCTACGCCGTCTCGAAGAGCTACTCGACGGGAGATCTGTACGAGTGGCGGTTGTGATTCGGGATCAGCAATCCTTCCTCACGTCCGCCATTCAACAGTTGCATCGGTCGGGTGCCGAGCCGAGCTCCTTCCCGAGCTCCTCGACATACTTCCGGCCCGATAGCTGGGTCGTCCGGTGGGACGAGATGCTTGAGGTGTGGAGAGCCGTGTTCGGTGGGAGCAGCGTCGTGGCCGCGTCCTACGAGGACGCGATGGATCGGTACGGCTCGTCGGTGCCGGTGGTCATCGAGTCGCTGGGACTTGACGCGGATGCCCTGCCGAGTTGGCAGGGCATCATCCGCAACGTCACCCCCACCCACCAGCCGCGGTTCTTCGGCTTCGGCCAAACCATGGCACGACGCGCACGAGCCACGGCCTCTCGCGCCCGGTCCCGATGGAGCGCCCCCAAGAGGGGCCAAGCACGGTGAGATGAGCGCCCTCTCACCGATCCTGACGTGCAGCGCGATCGGACGTACAGGCAGCACTCTCGTGATGTCACTGCTGTCCCGCTCCCCTGGCATCGCTTTCGCCCGGACCTATCCCATGGAGGATCGTCCATTCCTTTGGACCATGCAACGGAGCATCATGGCCACCGGCGCGGACCCCACCCAGGTGGATTTCGTGCAAGGGCTCGGAGGCAGGGCAGACAAGCTCGCGAAGAAGACCCTCGGGCGACTCCGCATGGTCGAACGCCTCTACGCGCCTCGCCGGCTCCCCCCCTATTCGCGCACTCGTGCAGTGATCGACCAGACCAACCTCTCCGGATGGATCGGAGAGAGCCTGTGGCGATCTGCCAGTGAAGTACTACGCGAGGACCACATCGCCACCTACAAGACGGTACCGCTGTTCTCGGCCGAGAAGTCCCCCCAATACCTGGTGCTCTGGCTGACCGACGAAACCCTCGAGTTCGACCAGCGCTACCTGATGCGCGTCCGCGACCCACGTGACGTCTGGGTCTCGATCCACGACTTCGACGCCAAACGGGGCTCCTATGGATTCGGGCGCCTGCGCTCCGAGAGCAAGGGCCACTACTTCAAGCGATTCCTCAAGACCTGGATCGACTTCTTCCAGTTGCTTGACCGCACGTCGACGATGCCGGCCGAACGGCGCCTCGTCCTACGGTACGAGGACCTCGTACTCGATCCCGAGGACTCGTTGGAGCGTCTCGAGGGGTGGCTCGGGGTGCCCCTCGACTCAGACCGCACCGCGGCGCAGTACGACGTCGACCGACACTCTACATCGAACACCCCGACCGCGAGCGTCGGCAAGTGGCGAGAACTGCTGGCGCCAGCCGTGGCAGGGCGGCTCACCGATCGGTTGGGACCCTGGCTGGCGCAGTGGGGCTACGACAGCTGACCCGTCTGGTCGGCCGGTGGGCCCGGCGACCTTCGTCGCTCGAGGACCCGATCCTGGGCGAGGGCTCACAGAGTCGTGTACCCGTAGCGGCGCGAAATGGCCACGAGGCCCTCTGCCTCGGGCCCGTCGGGTAGGTCGCGCGCCGAGACGGCGGGCGTCTTGCCGGCGAGGTCCTTCACATCGGTCAGGGCGTTGACGTCAGCCGGAAGTGTGTCCATGGCCTCCCGAACGCGCCCGACGGCGCCGGGTAGCTCACGGCTCACGATGGCGACCAGCCCCGGTTCGGGGTCCTCTATGGGGAACCTCCACAGCGCGTATCGCTCGCAGCGGGTGTTCCAGTCCACGTACCACCGCATGGCGTCGCGGACGGGGTCACCGCTGAAGGAGAAGTGCTGGTTGGCGAAGAGACGCCAGGGTCTGTGTCCGTCGCACCCGCCGGGGTCGCGGGGGTCGTAGGTGAAGAAGCCCAGGTCCAGGAAGGAGTTCACGACGGCGAGAGGCTCACGGTACACGTGGTACGTGGGCACGTCGATGCTGTCCAGGAAGGGGACGGCCAACCAGGAGACATCGCCCACCAGTCCGAGGCGCCGCCGGGGGCCCTCCGGGCAGAAGAAGTCCTCGTGGCCGCAAGCCAGCCCTGTCCGGGTCAGCACCTCGCTCACGTAGGTGGTGCCGCAGCGGCCGGTCCCCACCACAACGAAGCGCGGGCTGTGGCCCATCAACGAGGCGCACCGCTCACCGCCAGCCTGAAGGCCCGCCCGCCCACGCCGGACCGCGTCGGTGCCCTTGTGCCTGGCGCGCCGACGGAGGCGGTAGAGACGGCGACGGGTGGGGGATCCTGGGGTCAGCACCGCGTCGGTACGCTAGCCGCCCATGGTCATGCGCTCGCTCGACGCGTTGCGGATCCGCCAGTACCGCGCTCGACGCCGCGTGGTCCGCCGTGCCCGAGCGGTGCGAGCCTGGTACCGCGAACAGGACGAGCGGCAGGCCCGGTTGCCGTGGGCCTGGCGGCAACTCACGGCCCCGGCCCGGATGCTGCCTTCGTTCCTTGTCGTCGGAGCACAGAAGGGGGGGACCACGGCTCTACACCAGTACCTCACCGAGCACCCCGACGTGCTGGCGGCCCGGGCCAAGGAACTGCAGTACTTGACCGTCACCACACACCCGAGCCGCCGGGGCTACCGGGCCCACTTCCCCATGGCGCTCTGGTCGCTGGCACGTCGGCTACGAGGCCGGCCCCCGTTGCTGACCTTCGAGGCAACCCCCAACTACCTCCCCAGCGAAGCCGTCCCGGGGCGGGTCGTTCATGTCCTGGGACCGCAGGTCCGGTGCATCGTGTTGCTGCGCGAGCCCGTGGAACGGGCCGTGTCGCAGGTGAGGATGGGGCAACGCAAGGGCTGGGAGCGACTGCCGCTACGAGAGGCCCTGGCCGCCGAGGCCCAACGCTGGGGTGACCCGCCCAGTCGCTACGGTCTGAGCGAGGACGCCCCCGAGCGGTGGGGGCAGTATGCCGCCTGGGGGTGCTATGCCGATCAACTCGAGCGATGGTTTGCCCTGCTACCCCGACAGCAGTTCCTGGTGCTGCGCAGCGAGGACCTTCGGGACCACACGCAGGCGACCTACGACCGGGTCTGCGACTTCGTCGGTCTGGCCCGCCACCGCCTCCGCGATTCCTCTCCCCGCCACATGGGTGACGGATCCGGCGTCCCCGCAGACGCCCGGGCGCTGCTGGCACCGCATTTCGAAGCACCCAACCGGCGCCTGGTCGCCCTCACCGGCATCCACTGGAACGGTCCACAGGGCCCGACCAACCCCCCGCGGATTACCGTGCCCACCAATGATCCGGCAACCGGCAGCAAGCCAACCACCCGCGCTCCTGATCCTGCCAGGCCCGGCCGACGGTGACTGACCACCGGCCCACTCCCCGCGGCGCCAACGCACTGGTCAGCGTGGTGATCCCCGCCTTCGACGCCGCGGCCACCATCGACGACCAACTCTACGCGCTGGGACACCAAGCGGACGCGGGGCCCTACGAGGTGGTGGTGGCCGACAACGGCTCGCGCGACCGGACCCTGGCGATGGTCGAGGCGTGGGCCCGGCGGGACCCCCGCATCCGCGCCGTCGACGCCAGCGACCGGCCTGGCCCGGCCCACGCCCGCAACCGCGGTGCGCGCGCCGCCCGGGGAGACCTGTTGGTGTTCTGCGATGCGGACGACATCGTGAGCTCTGGATGGGTGGCCGCCATGCGCCGGGCGTGGCTGGCCGGAGCAGACCTGATCGGGGGGTCACTCGAGTCGGACAGCCTCAACGCACCAGAGGTGGTGGCCTGGCGGGGGCACCTCCAGTCCGATTCCCTCCCAGTGGGCTACCGGTTCCTGCCCTATTCGGTCAGCGCCAACCTGGGCTGCGACGCGACGGTGTTCGCCGGCCTCGGCGGCTTCGAGGACGCCTTCCCCGGCGCGGCTGGCGAAGACTGCGACCTGTGCTTCCGTGCCCAGCTTGCCGGCTTCCGTCTCGACTTCGCCGAGGAGGCAGCCGTCGCCTACCGGCACCGCCACGACCTGGCCGGCTCCCTGCGCCAGGCCCGAGCCTACGGCAAGGCGTCGGCGCTGCTCTACCGCCGCTACCGGGCCTACGGGATGTACCGGCCGCCCCTGCGCCGCCAAGCCCGCAAGCTCCGCAGGCACCTGGGCCGGGGCACCGGCCTGGCGGCGGGCAAGGCCGACCGGGGGCGCTGGCTATGGCAGCTCATCTACATGGCGGCCCGTGTCGAGGGTGCCATGGCACACCGGGTCCTCTTCTGGTGACCTTGAGCGAGCCGAAGGATGCCGGGCGGATGCTCGTTGCCCGGTGGCGGCCACTGCTCCGACGGCCCTCCACACCCTTCGTGACGGGTCGCCAGGCCACCATCTTCCATGCCTGCTACCACAAGGTGGGGACGGTGTGGTTCAAGGGCACCCTGCGGGCGGTTGCCTCGAACTGGGATCTACCCTTCGCCGTGGCCCAGCACCACCCCCGAGGTGTCCCACCGGACGCCCGTATCGTCCTCGACACCCAGTCCCGCCTGGACCTGACCACCCGCAGGGACTTCCGGGCCAGCCACATGATTCGCGACCCACGCGACATCATTACCCGAGCCCACGATCTGTTGGCGACAGAACCATGAAGGCGCCGGGCCTGAACCGCGCCCGTCGTTCCGCCTATCTGGCCCGTCGCGGAGTCCGGCTGCAGGTGAAGCGCACCGGTGACGCCCTTGACACCGACCACCTCTGGCGCTGGATCACGGCTCCACTGCGAACCCGACCCGACTTCCTGATCCTCGGCGCCCAGAAGAGCGGGACCACCGCGCTGGCCGGCCTCTTGGCCGCGCATCCCCAGGTCCGCCCTGCCCGGGTCAAAGAGCTGCACTACCTGAACAGCACACCCGTTCCCTCCCGGCTGGACTACCGCGCCCACTTCCCGCTGGCCACGCCGGGCCGGCGGTGGCTCACCTACGAGGCGACACCGGCCTACCTGTTCCATCCCGGTGCCCCTTGGCGCGCCGCTGCCGTCGTGCCCCCCACGACCCGCTTCATCGTGCTGCTGCGCAACCCCATCGACCGGGCGGTCTCCCAGGTCCGCATGGGTCACCGCAGAGGCTGGGAAGACCTCGACGTCCTCGACGCCCTGGCCGCCGAGGACCAACGGGCCGAGCGCCTGGCCCTCCAGGGCCGCACAGCGTGGGACACCGCCGGCGGGGGCACCTGGGGGCTGTACCGGGCCCGCGGAATGTACGCGGACCAGCTCGAGCGCTGGTTCGAGGTGTTCCCCCGACACCAGTTCCTGATCCTGCGCACCGAGGACATGGCCGCCGACACCCAGGCGACCTTCGACCGCGTCTGCGACTTCCTTCAGATCGCACGCCAGGATCTCGGACCCATCGAAGCCCCGGCATCGGCAACACTGGTGGATGAAGAGGTGCGGGCCTTCCTGGCACCCCACTACGAGGATCCCAACCGCCGGCTCGCAGCCCTGACGGGGATCACCTGGAACTCCGAAACAGTGGCCCCACATTCGCCCCAGCCACCACGACCGGTCGGCAACCCGTGTCCCTGATCAGTGTCGTCGTGCCGGCCCACGACCGCAGCGACCTGCTGGCGAGAACGCTGGCGAGCGTGCTCGCCCAGGACCACCGGCCGATCGAGGTGCTCGTCGTCGATGACGCCTCGAACGAAGACGTGGCAGCCGTGGCACGAAGCGTTCCATGGGACGGCTCCATCGACCTGCACGTACTTCGCACTGAGCGCAACCTGGGACCGGGTGGCGCACGCGAGCTGGGACGCCAGGCAGCCACCGGTGCCCATCTCGCCTACCTGGACTCCGACGATCTGTGGGCTCCCATCAACCTGTCGGCCAAGCTGGCTGCCCTCCGGGCCGATCATGAACTCGCCGGCTGCTTCTCGACCACGGCCGAGTTCACCACCGAACCGATCACCGGCGACGAACCGCTGCGTCGCAACAGCCACCTGGCCCGCAGCTCCATCCTCCCCTCGGCCCTTCACGGCCGGGACTGGTGCACCTCGTCATGGCTCTGGACCCGCGAGGTCACCGAACGGATCGGAGCATGGTCCACCCACCGAAGCTGGGAAGACCTGGAGTACGACTTCCGTGCCGGTCTTCTCGGGGTTCGCATCAGCCACCTGGCCCCGGTGCTGACCTACTACCGGACGAGGCCCGGACCGACATGGGAGGACGCCGCCGAGCAGCGATACATCTACCAGGAGAGAGCGGCCGCCCTGATGTCCATGGCCACCCACTGCCGGACGGCGCTCTCCCCTCCGCCGCCGTCAGCAACCGGGCAACTCGGTCGAATGCTCTTCTCCAAGGCGCTGTACTTCCTGGCTGAAGAAGACACGACCCGGGCCCGGCAACTGCTGGATGCTGCCCAGTCTGTTGGCGGCAACTCCGTGCAGTGGGCCACCAGAGCCGTGCTTGCGAGCTTGAGCCTGACCAGCCCCGGCACCGCCGCACGCGTCGGATACCGGATCCGGCGGCGGTGGAACCGGCGTTCGCCTGTCCCCCACCATCACTGACCTCTTGGGAGGGGCACACACCACAGCCGGTTCGGGGCGGGTCATGGCCAACATCATCGAACGGCTCGACCGTTCCCAGTTCCGGCCCACCGTGGCCGTGCTCAAGCCGGGCGGATCCCTCTTCGACGAGCTAGAGGCCGCCGGCGTCGAGGTGCTGGTCACGCCGTTCCTGGTGGCTCCCCGCCCGGTCGCTTCCCTGCCGGCACGGACCCTGGCGGCGGCCGCACCGCTGAGGGGCGGTTCGACATGCACCCATGGCCGTGCTCGAAGGCATGGCCAACGGCCGACCGGGTGCCTGTGCCCGAATGGAAGACTTCTCCTCCAGGCACACCTCGGATCCGGTCATGACGTCTCCGAGTATGCCCAAGCCGGGACGTTGGATTGCCATTGGCTCGACGGTTCGTGCGTTGGTTCACTCGGCCCCCTACCACCAGCCGCTGGCACGCCTCGCATGCGCCACCGAGACGCTGACCAGCACAGACCACGGGGTCTCGGCGTGAGAGGGTGCCGATCGGGGCGACTACTGTTGCTGCGCCGGCGGGCACCCACGCGATCGGCACAGAGCATCATGAGGGATCGCACCGACCCGTCGACTCCGGACCAGCCCTTCATCCATCCCGACGCGCGCGGTCGAGCCCGGTGCCTCGGCAGCTCCCGGGTGGCGTCGTCGATGTCTGCGGGCGGCATCGCTGAGCCCAGAGCCGAGGGCTGGGGGCCGTCGGGAAGGTTGTCGACGAGGAGCGCCTCGGCACCGAGCCGCCAGACCACCTCCGCCGCCTCGGCCGCGTACGGTGAACTGCACGCGAACAAGAGCCAGGTACCACTCATCGCCCGGTAGTGAACCAGTGGAGGGCCAGGACAGTCCACAACGTCCACTTGTGGTCGTGGGAGCCGTCCACCTGCTGCCGCCACAACGCCCGAACCATCGAGGGATCGATGACCCCCACCGGCTCGAGGCCGGCGGCCAGCGCATCCTCGACAGGCTCGCGCGAGCGGTCCCGTCAACCATGTGCCCAAGGGCGCCCCGAACCCCCGCTTCTCCCGTGAGAGGGACACCGAGGGCAGGCGCCGCTGCAAGGCGTCCACCAGGACCCCCTTGCGGACGCCGCCCCGGAGGTTGAACCGAGGATCGATGCGGGCGCTGAGGTCGACGACCTCCCGGTCGAGGAGCGGGACGCGGACCTCGAGGCTGTGGCTCATGGACGCCACGTCGACCTTGCGCAACACCCGCTGGAGCTGGCCGTGGTACTCCACCCGACGGGAGAAGTCGGCCAGCCGGTCGTAGGTGCGGGGCTCCTCGAACCGGTAGAGGCCGTACTCCGCGGGCGGGGGCCCAAGCCCGGGCACCAGTTGGGCGAGCTGCTCCTCGGAGGTGCGGCCGTTCACGCCGAAGTAGTAGCTGCCGGGATCGGCGCTGGCGATGGATCCCGACACGCCTGCGAGGGGCCGGAAGCGCCGGCCGGCGACGATCAGGCGGCGGAGCGAACGCGGCAGTGCGAACAGGCGGTACGAGCGCAGGAGAGACCAGGGTCGCTCGTAGCCGAAGAAGAGCTCGTCGCCCCCGTCGCCGCTGAGGGCCACGACGACGTGCTCGGAGGCGAGCCTGCTCACCAGCGAGGTGGGGAGGATGGAGAAGTCGCCGATCGGCTCGTGCATGGACGACACGACCGCCTCGAAGGCCGAGCGCACCTCCTCGTCGCCTACGGAGAGCAGGTGGTGTCGGACACCGGTGGCCTGAGCGAACCGGGCGGCGTCGGTGCCCTCGTCGCCCTTCCAGCCCGGCACCCCGATGGTGAAGGCGTCGAACGAGCTCGCCGATCCTCCTGCGGCCACGGCCGTGACGAGCGGCGAGTCGATGCCGCCGGAGAGGAAGCTGCCGAGGGGCCGGTCGGCGACGAGCTGCCGGTCGACCGCACGGGCGACCACCTGGTCCACCAGCTCGCCCACCTCGGCATCGGGGAGGTAGTCCTCCGTGAGCGGCGGCAGGGTCCACCAGCGTCGAGCGCGCTTGTGCCCGTTGCGGTCGATGACCACGCACTCGCCCGGCTCCAGCTGGCCCGTGCGCTGGTACAGCCCGTAGGGCGGCGGCACGTGGTGCAGGCGGAAGTAGAGCGCCAGTGCGTCGGGATCGACCGAGGTGGATCCCCACGGGGGCCGGGCCACGACGTCGTACTGGGAGGCGAACGCCCAGCTGTGCTCGTCGGCCGACCAGGCGACGAACAGCGGCTTGATGCCGGCGTGGTCACGGGCGAGCACCAGCTCGCGGGATCGCCCGTCGAGGAAGGCAAAGGAGAACATGCCGTTGAGCCGCTCGACCGCCGCCTCCCCGTGGCGGACCAGGAGCTGGAGGAGCACCTCGGTGTCCGAACGCGACCGAAAGGCCACCCCGTCACGCTCCAGGGACGTTCGGAGATCGCGGTGGTTGTAGATCTCGCCGTTGAACACCAGGACAGAACCCGACACCTCATCGACCATCGGCTGGTGACCCGCCGGTGTGGGGTCGAGAACAGCCAGGCGGCGGAAGCCGAGAGCCACGCCGGCACCTTCGTCGGCCCAGAAGCCGTCGTCGTCCGGCCCGCGGGCCTTCATCCGCTGCGAGCCCCACTCGACCCAGGCTCGCCGGTCGAGCGGCGTCACCCCCGGCGCATACACTCCGCAGAACCCACACACGGCCCAGTCACCCGCCCCATCGAGACGGGTTCGGGCGTCTCCCGGTCATGCCCCGCCCCGCTCGCGTCCTCTTCACCATTCCGAACTTCACCACCGCAGGTTCGGTGCGGGCCATGGCCAACATCATCGAACGGCTCGACCGCTCGCTGTTCCAGCCCACCGTAGCCGTGCTGAAGCCGGGCGGACTCCTCTTCGACGAGCTGGCGGCCAGCGGCGTCGAGGTGCTGGTCACGCCGTTCCTGGTGGCCCCCCGCCCGATCGCGTCCCTGCCGGCACGGATCCGGGAAGCGGCCGCACCGCTGCGCGGCCGGTTCGACCTGTGGCACTCGTTCCACTACAGCGACGACTACACCGAGCCTCTCATCGCCCGGGCGGCCGGAGCCCGGTGGGTGTTCACCAAGAAGAACATGGGATGGGGCAGCCGGGCGTGGTCCCTGCGGGCCCACATGGCCAGCCGCATCGCCGTCCAGAACCTGACGATGATGGAAGAGTTCTTCGCCTCCCCCGCCCTGCGGTGGAAGTGCCGCTACATCCCCAGGGGGATCGACGTCGACCGCTGGGCCGACGCCGACCCCGGCGACTGGCGAAGCCGCCTCGGCGTGGCACCAGACGACGTGGTCATCACATGCGTCGGCCACATCCAGGCCCGCAAGAACCAGCTGCGCCTGGTCGAGGCCCTGGCCGCCGTGCCGCGAGCGCACCTGATGCTCGCGGGCCGTGGGCTCGAGGCGGACTACGCCGAGGAGATCCGGGCACGGGTCACCTCGCTCGGGCTGACCGACCGGGTCCACTTCGCCGGCGAGGTCGACGACGTTCCGGCGCTCCTCGCTGCCAGCGACCTGTTCGCCCTCGTCTCCCACGCCGAGGGGTCGCCCATGGCGATGCTCGAAGGCATGGCCAGCGGCCGGGCGGGTGTCTGCGCCCGAATCGGCGGCATACAGGAGCTGATCGACGACGGAACCAACGGGATCCTGGTGGACCCGGTCGACACAGACGGCATCGGCCGGGCCCTGGCGCTGCTGTCGGCCGATGCCACGGCTCGCGCACGCATGGGAGCCGAGGCGCAACAGACGACGCGCCGACTGGCCTCGCTCGACATCGAGGTGGCCCGCCACCAGAGCCTCTACCTGGAGCTCGTCTCGGGCTGACCGATACCCGGCGGCGTCCACCCGGCGGACTCGAGGTGCTGGCGGAAGCTCGCAAAGAACCCATCGGACGAGAGGTGCCGCTGCCAGGTCTCGAAGCAGGCCCGCTTGCGTTCGGCCAAGGCGGCGCTGGTCATTCGATCATGCTCCTCGGCCACGCTTTCCGGCAGGCGCTCCAGATCGCGACGATCGACCCGGATGATCAGCTCGTCCCAGTCGACCAGCTCCGACGCGGGAAGTTGACAGTCGGTGTCAACCAGGACCGGGATCCGGCCCAACGACAGCGCCTCGTAGAAGCGAGCCGAGAAGTTGCCGCTGCCACGCACGCACAGCGCATAGTCGCCGTCGCGCAGGTTGTCCCAGAACTCCCGCTCGGCCCGTTCCCGACCCGCGCCCTGCTCGGCGCCGGCCCGGTACCGGTCGCGGACGATGAACCGGTCGTCGATGCGAGGGTCGTCGCGGAGCAGCCGGATCGCCTGGGCGCGAAGGCGGAGGTGGCCACCCACCGATGGCGGGACGAACGGCGAGCGGCCGAGGCGCCAACGGGCGTGCCACCAGGCCCGCTGTGCGGCGTGACCGGCGGTCGCCACCGGCGATGCAGAAGCCTGGCCACAGAACGACACCACCGGGCGACCCGGCTTGGCGCGGTCGAGGTCGTCGAGCTCACGGACGGTGGGGAAGTAGGGGATCGGCATCACGTGACGGTCCGAGCGCCGGTGGGGCTGCGGGCCGGCATGGGCCAGCACCACCTGCGGTGCGGGTACCACCGGTTCGAAGTCCGACCCGGCGAACACCACGGTCCAGCGACCGGCACCACGGGCCCGGTCGATGAAGTCCAGCGCCTCGCGTCGGTCAGCGTGTTCCCACACCAGCGGCAGCACCGCCACCTCGGCTTCGTCCAACGCAACGTCGGTGAACTGGTCCCGCAGGGGGCCGTAGCGGGCCTGGGACTCGGTCTCATCGAACCGGTCGTCCCAGCGTGCTCGGGCGATGGGGCTGAGGGCCAGACGGCTCCGGCGGCTCTGGTAGTCGACCTCGGGGCGGAGGCCCAGATGGACCCGCAGGGGCGTGGAGTCGGTCATCCGTGGCGCCTCAACCACTCCGCCACGGTCACCAACATGTCGACGGTGTAACCAGTGGCCGGGTCGACCGTGGAACCGAAGCGGTCGAGGAGCGATGACAGCTCACCGGCGGGCACCATCGTCGCGACCGGCCCGTTCTCGACCAGATGCCGCAACCGCTGAAGCTGTGCCCGAGGGTGCAACTGGATCTCCCAGTTGCGTTCGACCACGCGCTCGCCCCGCAGGGCACGCCCCGCCTTGCGCCAGGCGCGAGCGGCGAGATCCACCGCGACGGGCGGCGGCGGGCCTCCCGACAGGTCCCGTCCCGTCTCCTGCCAGGCCACCCGAGCCAAGGCCGGATAGCACCGGCGGATCCAGTCGATCTGCAGCGCCCGACCGGCGTGGAGCTGGCTGGGCACCGTCAACAACACGTCGACCAACCTGGGGTCGTAGAAGGGCAGCACGGGGAACGCACCGAGCTGGTAGGCCCGCACGCTGGCCAAGGTCCAACGAAACGACCAGGTCTCGGTCTTGAGTGCCTTGAGCTCCATCTCGGCGTCACCCAGGCGGGGGATCCGGTCGGCTTCGGCCTGGATCAGCTCGGCCAGGACCACCTCGGCATCCCGATCCAGATGCGGCGAGCACAGGTGCCTCACCAGCCAGTCGCTGCCACGCTTGGCGAACTTGGACCGGGCAACCCCGGCCAACCAACCACGATCACCTGGCCCAGCCGCACCCGCCGCTCCGGCCGCGCCCAGGGCTCCGGCCGACCCCAACCACACGTCGCCCCAGTGCCCACCCAGGACCCGGTCGCCCATGCCGGCCAGCTGGCCGGCCACCCCCGCCTGGCGGGCACTGGACAAGCCCTGGAACCCTTCGAGCGCGTCGACGACGACGTCGAGCTGATCCAGCAGGTAGGGGCCGACCACGAGGCTGCGACACGGCAAACCGATCGCCTCGGCCACCCCGGCACCGATCCGGGTCTCGACGGAGTCGACGGCATACCCGTAGGTGAAGGCCCGCTGCCCGTCGCCGGCCTGTGACTCGTGGAGGGCACCGGCCAACAGGCGCGAGTCGAGCCCGCCCGAGATGGGTACCACGACACGTCGACCGGCCAGCCCGTCGACCAACACGGCCCGCAAGGCCGCGTCGAGCTCTTCGACCAACTCGGCGGGGTCACCGGGCGCGGCTCAAAGGTCCAGTCCCACCAGCGCTGACTGCTCCGCTCCTTCCCGGCCGCGTCGAGCTGGAGCCAGGTCGCCGGACGCAAGATCTCCACGTGTGGCCACCAGGTGCGCGCCCCCGGGAAGAAGCCGTAGGCACAGAAACCGGTGATGGCCTCCCAGTCCAAGGCGTTCCCCGGGGCCACCGCGGCGGCCGCAGGAGAGAACGTGCTCAGCACCACGCGACCGTCGCGGCGGCCCAGGTAGGCGTGCACCGACCCGAACCGGTCGGTGACGACATGCCAGCGCCCGGCCTGTTGGTCGTGGCCGACGAGCAGGAACCGGCCTTCGAGTCGGCGAGGATCGGCCCGGCCCGAACCCAGGTCGGCGGCGAAGCGCTCGAGCACTTCGTCGCTGCGGTCGCGGTAGCGGGACGGCACTCCGACGGCGACGACCGACGTCGCCCCAGAGGTGGCCTGGTGCGTGACGCCGTCGCGGAGCGAGCCGGGGTCGGTGGCCAGGGGGGCCAGGGACGCCCCGGCTGGCACCCAGTGGCCTCCGAACCGGCCTGGAAGGCCCGCTAAGGGAAGGCCCCAGCTCAGACAGACATCGACGAACGCAGTCACCAGCTGGCCACCCGAAGCCGGCGGGCACCCACGGCCACCACGGCCCGCCGACGCCCGCTCGATAGAATCCGATCTAGCTACCCGGGGACACTACCCCTGGACACCGACGCGGCTGGACCGTCATCGCCTCAGACCCGACCATGACCCGCCCCCTGACGCTCGGAGTCGTCGGTCTGGCCCACCCCCCCGAGACCTTCGTCGAACGCCTTCTCACCGGCCTGACCACCCGGCAGATCCGTATCGTGCTCGTGGGCGCAGCCGCCCCTCCCGCTGCATGGCTGCGGGAACGGGGATGGTGGTGGTGTCGGGCACCCTGGGTCGACTGGGGCACGGTCACGCGACAGAGCCTGGCCCGACGAACCCTCCCGCCGGTCGGGGCGACGCGGTCCCACAACCTCGGCGACGTCGACGTCCTGTACTCGCCGTGGCTCAACGTGCCTGCCGAGCACCCGGAGCTGTTCACAGTGGGGCCTCCCGTGGTGGTGTCGTGTCGCGGCGCCCACGTCACCGTCGCCCCGCACAACCCACGGCGACAGCTGGCTCAACAGCTCCCGGCGGTGTTCGACCGGGCGGTGGCCGTGCACTGCGTATCCACCGCCATCCTGAGCGAAGCCGGGGAACTGGGCCTCGACCCCGCAAAGGCCCAGGTGATCCGCCCGGCACTCGATCCCCGTGACTACCTGCCGCGAGACCGCCGGCCGAGCCCCGGGCCCATCAGGGCGCTGAGCGTCGGAACGCTGATCTGGCGCAAGGACTACGAGACGGCCATCCTGGCGGTCGACTCAGCGCTAGCCCAGGGGGCCGACGTCGAACTGGGGATCGTCGGTGACGGCCCGGATGCACAGCGTCTCCGCTACGCCATCGCCGACCTCGGTCTGGCAGACCGGGTCCACCTGCTGGGTCACCGCCCCCCCTCCGAGGTCAGTTCCTTGCTCGCCAACAGCGACGTCTTCTTGCACACCAGCTCCTCGGAAGGCATCTCCAACGCCGTCCTCGAGGCCATGGCAGCCGGTCTGGCGGTGATCACCACCGACGTCGGTGGCATGCGCGAAGTGATCGACGAGGGCATCGAAGGTCACCTGGTCGGTGTACGCGCCCCCAGCAGATCGCCTCGATCCTCGGCGACCTGGCCCACGACCCCGACCGACGCGCTGCGCTGGGACAAGCGGCGCGCCAACGGGTGGAGCGCGACCACCGCCTGGACGACCAGGTGGACGCCTTCGCCGCGCTGGTACGCCGGGTGGCCGAGGAGCCACGATGAAGCTGGCGCTGGTGGTGCCCTCCTTCCCGCAGCTCTCGGAGACCTTCATCGTCTCCAAAGCGTTGGGGCTGGTGGACCGGGGATGGGACGTGCGCGTGGTCACCAACTCGACCTCCGAAGACCAGTGGCGCGCCTTCGGCCACAACCACCCCGTGCACCGCCTTCGCCCTCGGGTCATGGTGCTGCCCAGCTCAGACGGAACGCTGCGGTCCCGAGCACAGGCTGCCCTGGCTGCCTCCCGCCAGGGGGTGAGCCACCCGTTGGCCACCTGGAGACTGCTCCGGCGTGCCGGCACCGGGACCAGACCAGGGCCACTGGCCCGCGCTGCTCGCGAGAGCACTTTGGCGGCCTGGGGGCCAGACGCCGTGCACATCGAGTTCGGCGCCCTGGCTCCCGAACTGCTGCACCTGAAGACGGGGCTGGGCTGTCCTCTCACCATGTCGCTGCGCGGCTACGACATCGCCTACGCCGGCCTCGACCGACCCGGGTACTACGACACGGTTTGGGAGACCGTCGACGCCGTCCACGTGCTCAGCCACGGCCTGTGGCAGCGTGCGCTCGAACGGGGGGCACCGGCGGATCTGGCCCATCACTTCATCACCCCCGCCGTCGACTGCACCCGCTTCACCCCAACCGTGGCGGGACGACCCACCACCGCGATCGGTACCGCCACCCGGCCGGCGCGGCTTGTCAGCGTGGGACGTCTGCACTGGAAGAAGGGATACGACTACGCGCTCGACGCCGTCGCCATGCTCCGAAGCCGGGGCATCTCGGTCGACTACCGCATCGTCGGCGACGGTGACCTCTTCGAGGCGGTCTGCTTCTGGCGCCACCAGCTGGGCCTCGACGACTGCGTCACGCTCCTGGGTGGGCTCACCCCCGACCGGGTGGCAGATGAACTTGCCCGGGCCGACGTGTTCCTGCACCCGTCCATCTCGGAAGGATTCGGCAACGCTCCCCTGGAGGCACAGGCGTCAGGAGTCCCGGTGGTCTCGACCGACGCCGAGGGACTGACCGAGAACGTCGCCCACGAAGAGACCGGGCTCGTCGTGCCCCGCCGGAACGCCTCGGCCCTGGCCGACGCCCTGGAACGCCTGATCCGCGACGACCGGCTCCGAGCCACCCTCGGCCGCGCCGGGCCTCGACGCGTCCAAGAACACTTCGACCTGCCACAACACCTGCAGGCCTGGGACCGCTTCTACCGTGACGTCCTGGGAGCGGGTCCGTGACCACCATCGCCCTCGTGCTCCTCGACACACCAACTCCGACAACCACGTGGCAGTCCGGTCCCGTGCACCAGACTGAGCCACGAGTGCCCGAGGTCGCCTCTGCCCTGCGACATGCCGCCAGCACCACCGACGCCGTACTGGTGTGGGACACCTCGCTGGGACCGACGCCGGCGATGGAGATACTCGGCGGGCTCCTCGACCAGCCTGTCGACGCGTGGCACGCCGGGCTCGTCCTGGGCCAAGGCGGGCGGCCCGCGCTGCTGGACCACGTCGCACCCCGCTGGATGCTCAACCTCGACCCTCCCACAGACCGCCAGGCGACGTCGTGGCGCCTCTCGCTGCGTGCCCTTCTCGTCCGTTCTCGGATCGTGGAGCACCTCGGTGGCCCGTGCCGAGATTTCGAGTCGCTCGCAGGAGCCGGCCTCGATCTGGGGCTGCGCTGGATCATGCGAGGGGCGATCCTCCGCCACGAGCCGGCACTGTTGGCGGAGGCATCGCCGTCTCCCGAAGCCGTTCCGACTCCCCGGGACGAGCTACGCCTGATCGCCCGCACCTGGGGACGCAGGTGGGCGCTGTGGTCCGCACTACGAGGGCGACGGCGGGGCACCACCGACATCGGTGCACGAGAGGCGTTCGCGCTGGCGAGGACCACCCGCGAGGCCGACGGCAGGGCGCTCCCGTCCCCGGACGAGGCTCGCCCTACGCCCGGTCGGCCACCGCCGACCGTCTCGGTGATCCTGCCCACCGTCGACCGGTACCCGTACCTGGAGACCGTCCTCCTCCAGCTCGCCACCCAGACGGTGCCGCCCCACGAGGTGGTGGTCATCGACCAGACGACGGCCGCCCAGAGACGCACCGACCTGCACACGCTGGCCCCCGGGCTGCCCGTCCGGGTCATCACCCTCGACGCTCCCGGGCAGTGCCGCTCCCGCAACGCCGGGCTGCTCGCGTCCTCAGGCGAGGTAGTGCTCTTCATAGACGACGACGACGAGATTGCCGACGATCTCATCGAAGGCCACCTCGATCGCCTACGCCCCGGGATCGACGCGCACTGTGGAGGAGTCGATGACGCCACGGCCGGGCCACCACCCGCCGGGTTCCGGCACCGAAGGGTCAGCGACGTGTTCCCGACGAACAACACCGTGGTCCGCCGGTCGGCACTCGAGCATTCGGGGCTGTTCGACCCGGCCTACGACCGGGGGGCACGCGCCGACCACGACCTCGGCGTACGCCTCTACCTGGCGGGCACTCTCGCCATCTACGACCCCTCGGTCATGGTCTTTCATCACCACGCTCCCCGGGGTGGCCTGCGCACCCACGGCGCCCGCACCATCACCCGGGCCGGCCGACGCCGGAGCATCCGCGACCGGAACCTCCCGGGGGTGACCGAGGCCTACCTCGGGCTCCGCTACTACTCGACGGCACAGTGCGACGAGCACGACCTCGTCATCACCCTGAGCCAGCTGTTCGGTGAAGGAAGCATCCTGCGCCAAGGGGCCCGCTTCGCCGTCCAGCTCGCCCTGTTGCCCGACACCCGCCGCCGCATCCTCCGGACCCGCAAGGAGGCCGTGCTACTGCTCGACCACCGTCCCGAGATACCAGTGCTCCCCGATCCGCAGAACGGGACCGGGCCGGTCAGCAGGGGATGACCACGACGCCGGCCAGGTGGGTGCACAGCACCCGGGTGCGAGCGAGCACGGGGTAGAGCCGGCCGGTCCGATCACCCAGGCGGCGGGCGATCTGCGGCACGACGGTGACGGGGCGGACGTCGATGGCGCAACCCGGGAACAGCCGGGCGAGCTCGGAACGGCGGATGGGCGTGACGTTGCGGTTCTGCGGGTTGGGGACCCGCATGTCGTAGTGGAGCACCACGCCCCCCGGCCGGAGGACCCGCCTGACCTCGCCGGCGATCGCCCGGCGCACGGCGGGTTCGAGCACCGAGCTGAGGACGGTGAACAGCGCCACGGCGTCGAAGGATCCATCCGCCTCCCCCAGCCGCGTCGCATCCTGCTGCTCGATGCGGGCGCCGGGCAGTCGCTGCCGGGCCACGTCCAGGCGGTCCTCCAGCAGATCGACGCCCACCGCCCGCGCCAGATCCAGGCCCCGGCCGGACAACTCGGCGAGCACGTGGCCGTCACCGCACCCCACGTCGACGAGCCGCATGCCGGACAGCGGAGGCAGCCCCTGACGCACCAAGGACGCCTCGACCACATCGAGGCGCTCCCGCTCGATCGCCTCGTTCCCCGGGTTGGCGTGGTCCCAGCGGTCGCGCCGCCCTTCGTAGCCGGCGTACACGTCGCGGATGCGCTGCTCCTCCGGGGTGGCGCCGTCGCTCACGCCATCACCGCCGGACACGGCGACATCGGGAGCGAGGGGCGGGCGAGAACCTGCACGACATGGGGAGGGTAGCTAGGTTCCACCCGTGCTCCGGATCCTGATAGTGGCCAGCGAGCTGCCGCCGGGACCCGGCGGCATCGGCTCGCAGGCTGCGGCGCTGGCCACGGAGCTGGCGGGAAGGGGCCACGACGTGCACCTCCTGGGATGTCAGCACTACGTCACCGCCGCCGAAGGGGACGCCTTCAACCAGGCGTTCCCCGTACCCGTGCAGACGTTGGCCGACCGGGGCGACCCGGCCCGCACCGCCCTCGCCCGTGCCGGCCAGCTGCGCCGCGCTCTCCGGTCGTTCCGACCCGACGTGGTGGTGGCCTCCGGCGGGCGCATGCTGTGGCTCGCCGATCTCGTCTGCGGGTCGGTGCCCTACGTCGCCGTCATACACGGCTCCGAACTGGGCGGTGCAGGCTGGTCGCGCCGTCTCGTGCGCCGGGCGGTCGACCACGCCGCCGCCGTGGTTGCAGTCAGTGCCTTCACCCGTGACCGCCTGCTCGAGTTCGGCACCACCAACCCCCGGATCGCCGTCATCCCGAACGGCGCCGACCCCAGCCGGTTTCAGCGAGATCCCGAGACCGGGAGGCGATTGCGTTCCCAGCACGGGTTGGGCGACGCCCCGCTCATCGTGACCATCGGCAACGTCACCGAACGCAAAGGTCAACGGGCGGTCGTGCGAGCCCTTCCCCAGCTCGCAGCGTCGGTCCCCGACGTCCAGTACGCCATGGTCGGCCAACCCAGCGACGGCCCGGCGGTGACCGCCCTCGCCCGCGACCTGGGGGTCGAGGACCGGATCCACCTGCTCGGCCAGGTCGCCGCCGCCGAGGTCGTGGCAGCCGCCAACGCAGCCGACGTGTTCGCCATGACCAGCACATCCACCGCGGCCGGCGACGTCGAGGGCTTCGGGATCGCCGTCGTCGAGGCCGCCCTCTGTGGCACCCCAGCCGTGGTCAGCCGGGGCACGGGCGCCGAGGAGGCCATCGTCGACGGCGAGACGGGGCTGGTGGTCGACGCAGGAGACCCGGAGGCGGTGGCAGGTGCGCTGGCTCGCCTGCTGGGCGACGCCGGTGAGCGAGCCCGGATGGGGGAGGCGGCCGAGCGACGGGCCCGATCCGAGATGACCTGGGCGGCACAGCTCCCGGCCTACGAAGCGGTGCTGGCGGGGGCGGCACGGAATCGGACAGGACGGCGCCTGGTGGTCGTGTCCCACACCCCCCACCACCGGCGAGCCGACGGTGAGATCCTCGGCTTCGGGCCCACACTTCGCGAGCTCGACGAGCTGGCCGGCCTCTTCGACGAGTTGGTGCACGTGGCCCCGCTCCATCCCGAGGATCCCCCCGCCAGCTCGCTTCCCTACGCGAGCCCGACCGTACGGTTCGTCGCGGTCCCCCCGGCCGGTGGACCGAGCCAGGTCGATCGGCTGCGGGCGCTCACGGCGGTACCGAGCTGGGCTCTGGCCATCGGCCGGGAGCTCCGCCGAGCCGACGTGGCGCACGTCCGAGCGCCAGCCGGTATCGCCATGGTTGCGCTCCTGGTGCTCCTTGTTCGCCGCCAGCCCCGCCAGCGGTGGGTGAAGTACGCCGGCGCCTGGCGACCCGACGACCCCGGCGCCTGGACCTACCGGCTCCAGCGGTGGTGGCTGCGCCGAGGACTGGCCCGGGGCGTTGTCACGGTGAACGGCCGGTGGCCCGACGAGCCGCCGTTCGTCAGGGCGTTCGATAACCCCACCCTCACCGAGGAGGAGCTGGCACGGGGCCGGGCCGACGCCGCACGCAAGCAGCTGGCCCCGCCCTACCAGTTGGCGTTCGTGGGCCGCATCGAGGAACCCAAGGGGGCCGACGTGGCCTTCGACGCCGCCCTGCTGCTGATCGAGCGGGGGCTCGACGTCGAGCTGACCCTCGTCGGCGACGGCCCCTTCGAGGCGACGCTGAGATCCCGGGCCGACGGGCTCGGCCTCGGCGATCGCCTCCGCCTGACGGGGACGCTACCCCGCTCGGCGGTGGAGGAGGTGCTCGGCCGCAGCCACATCCTCCTCCTCCCCAGCGTGACCGAGGGTTTCGCCAAGGTCGTCGCCGAGGCGTACGCGTTCGGTGTCGTCCCCATCACGTCGGGCGTCTCCAGCCTCGGTCAGGTGGTGGAGGAGGTGGGATCCGGTGTGACGGTGCCGCGCGACGCCCGGGCGGTGGCCGATGCCTGTGAGGTGATGCTGGCCGACCCCGCTGGCTGGGCCCGCCAGCGCGACGCCGGCGTCGCCGCCGCGACCCGGTGGAGCTACCCCGCCTACCTCGACCGCGTGCGTACCCTGTTCGGCGAGGTTCCCCCGGAATGAGGCCGCGTCGCCGGCTGCTGCTGACCGGACCGATGCTCGGCGTTCACCCCGGGCAGGTCACCACCGCCGGAGAGGTCCTGGCCCAAGCCCTGGCCCGGCGTGGCTACCCGGTGCGCACCACCTCGGGCGTGGTCAACCCCCTGGGCCGGGCGGCCGACACCCTCGCCTGCCTATGGCGCTGGCGCCACGACACCGACGTGGTGATCACCTCGGTGTTCAGCGGCCGGGCGTTCCGCATCGCCGACGCCGCCACCCGCCTCACCGGCCGCCTCGGACTCCCGGTGGTGCTGGTGCTGCACGGCGGCGCCCTCCCGGACTTCGCCCGCAAGGACCCGGAGGCCCTCCGCCGGATCGGGCGGCGGGCGGCGGCCGTCGTGGCACCGAGCGAGTACCTGCGGGCCGAGTTGGCCGAGTTGATCCCCGGCACCGTGGTGATCCCCAACGTCCTCGACCTGACCCAGCACGAGTACCGGGAACGCCGCGAGCTGCGACCGCGCCTGCTCTGGATGCGCACCTTCCACGAGCTGTACCAGCCGACGCTCGCCCTCGACGTGCTCGCGCGGATCCGGCAGTCCCACCCCGAGGCCACCCTCACGATGGCCGGCCAGGACAAGGGCCAGCTCCACACCACCCGGCACCGGGCGGCAGCCATGGGGCTCGGTGAGGCCGTGCGCTTCGCGGGCTTCCTCGACACCGAGGCCAAGCGGCGCGAGTTCGCCGCCCACGACATCTACCTGAACACCACGCTGGTGGACAACGCTCCCGTGAGCGTGGTCGAAGCGATGGCCAGCGGCCTGCCCGTCGTCGCAACCGCCGTCGGTGGCGTGCCCTACCTGGTCGAACACGAACGGACGGGCCTGCTCGCTCCCCCCGACGACGTAGACGCCCTCGCCACCCAGGTAGACCGATTCCTGACCGACCCCTCCCTGGCCTACCGCCTCAGCCAAGCCGGCCGAGCCCTGGCCGAAACCTGGGCCGAAGATGCCGTGTGCCACGCCTGGGAGACGCTGCTCGATCCAGTAGGCAGGGCCAGTTGAGATGGACAGCGGCTCAGAAGATCCCCGTGTTCCTGCTGGATTGGCACCAGCGGTCGAGTGAGGCGGCCCGCCTCACCTTCCTCGATCCGGTGGGAACGCGACTCGACCTGATACCTGTGTCAGGCCCCGAGGCGCCAGAGAGCGTCCGGGATGCGGGTGTGTCGGTCCACTTCGCCCGCGAGCCATCAGATGCGCTGCTGCGACTACCCGGACACCGGGTCGTCTGGATCCCCATGTTCGGCAGGAAGCACAACGAATCGACCTGGCAGAAGACGGGGTCGCCCGCTGATCTGCGTGTTGTTGCCTACTCCGAGGTCACCGCTCGAAAGGCCGCCAGCTCGGGTATTCCGTTCGAGAGGGTGAAGTACTTCGAGGACCCCTCACTTGCGGCACCCGCGCCCAGCTTCTCCGATGTACGGGTGTTCTACTGGAATCGGATGGGACTCGTATCAGAGCGCTTCCTCAAAGCCCTGTGTTCCACGGTCGGAGCCACCGAACTGCTGTACCGCAACCGGCCCGACGGGCATAGATTCGATCATTGCGCCACGAGCCTCCCGGGGAAGCTCGGGAGCACCACAGTCACTCCCGTAGATGTCCAGACGAGGGAGGACTACCTCGCTGCGTTGGGCCGTGCCAACGTCTTCCTTGCGCCGAGGACCTCCGAGGGAATCGGGTGCGGATTCATAGAAGCCTTGTCGCGGGGATGCTTCGTCTTGGGCCACCCCGCTACCACCTTCACCGAGTACGTGTCGCACATGAGAAGCGGATTCGTCTTGCGACCACGCACAGGGGTCGGTCAGTTCACAGCGAGGGTGACTCACGGTGCCGCGGGCCACCCGAGGTTGGGCCGCCTTGCGGCTGACAAGGCCATCCCGTGGCTCTCGTACAGGAACCAAGACTGGGCAGCGCTTGCCGGAGCCGACCTCGACGCAATCGGGCGAAGAGCGCGACAGGAGTCCGAAGAGGGTCACCAAGCTTGGCTCGCCAGCCTTCCTGGCCTACTGGACTTCATCGCCGGATGAGGGGGCCGATGTGCGGCCGAAGCCCCAACATGCGAGCTCCAGTGCCTCTGGGCGGCACGTCAGCGATACCCGAGCCGATGCCTCTCGGACCTCGTCAGGGCGCTGATGATCGCACGATCGATGGGGTTCCAGTCCCGGTGACGACCCACGGGTCGGAACTCAGCGGAGCGCTTCCTCGGTTCCCAGCCCGGCTTCTCGCCGACCCTTCCGGTCGTGAACGAGGAGCCGACGACGGGAGCAGCCTCTGCACCCCGAAGGACGTCCTCATCCACACGCACCCGCATGAAACGAAAGAGCACCTCGGCGGTACCTCTCGGGTCGTTGACGGCATCTTCGAACCGGACCGAGGTGAGCTGTCCGGCGAAGGGCGAGGCCGCCACCTCCTCGGAAAACCGGCGAGCTTCCCTGGCAGCGCGTGACCAGACCAGCCCGTCATAGACGAGTCCTCTCCGACTCACCTGGTCGATCCGTCTCTTCAGTCCGTGCCACGGTGGATCGCTTGCGCGCTTGGCCAGAGCTGCGTGCCTCGCCGACCTTGCTTGGTCGCGCGCATCGCGGTACCACAGCACCAGGCGACTCGAAGGGAAGAGCACGAAGAAGTCGCCGATGCTACGAACCGACGGGGCCTTCAAGAAGACGGTCCCCGGCTCGATCTCATAATGGTGCGCGAGGAAGTCGAGCCAGGCCCGCCCGAGGTAAGGGCCGAACTCCTCGAAACTGAACTGGTCTGGGCGTCGCAGGTCGGACAAGCGCGCCAGAGCCTCCCTCCACGCAGGCATCGTAGCGAGCAGTGAGAACTCGTCAGAAGACCGGCCGGGCCCTAGCAGGCGGACCTCCGGGTGCGTTGCCGCAAGGGCCCCGGCGTAGTTGGTACCCGTCCTGACGGTGAGACCGTGAAGGAACACGAACCGGTACTCGGCGGGCTCGGGAACGATGGTTGTGGGCCATCGAACCAGGCCCTGGGACGGCGGTGGCAGCGTCCTCAACGCGCCACCTCCGCTCCCCCACCCCTCGATCGGAGGTGCCCGATCAGAAGACCCAGTGCCCAGGCGGCGTCCAGGCAAGCACCAGCGCAGGGTGCGAGAGCGGTGGCAACCGGCGATGGTGGCGACAAGCCCAGATCCGCTCTGGAGGCGCGCAGTCGTACGGCGCTGAGACGTGCGAGCACTGCGGCGGCACCGTAGCTCGCGCCTGCAAGCGTCAGGGCCCCCCGCCGGGTGGACCGGGCACTCATCCCCAGCACGCCGAGCGTCGCGCCCACCAGCGCTCCAGCCACGACAAGTCGCTGGGGGGTGCTCATCGAGGTCTGACCCATGGCCCGCTGGCGCATCCTCCAACGCCCGAAACCGTAGTGGTGGCGGGCGGCAGCGATGGGCCCCTTGGCAGCCTCGTACCCGACCACCGCATCGGCCTCATACCAGACCACCAGCCCCCGCTCGGCCACCCTAGAGGCGATCTCGTTGTCCTGGTTCCGCAACAGGCGCTCGTCGAAGCGGCCCCAGGCCATCAGGTCCTGGCGTCGCCACGCTCCCAGATAGGCGGTGGGGGCCGGACCCGAGCGGCGACTGTACCGGTAGCGACTGGGGCCGAGCAGCGGGCTGTTGAACACGGTGCCGTAGAGGTCACCCCACCAGCCGGGGTCCATCACCAGGGCCGCGCCACCGACCATTCCCACCTCGGAATCCTCCAAGCGGCGGACCATGGCGGCGACGTAGCCCGTCGGGAGCGAGCAGCGGCTGTCGACCCGCACGACGACCTCGCCCGTCGCCCGGGCCACCGCCCGGTTGAGCCCCGCCGGGATGGCTCCCGTGGGGTTCTCCACCCACACCTCGCCGACCACCCGCGCCCACCCCGGGGGAGGCCCTTCGGGTGAGGCCACCAGGACCTCCACGTCGACGCCGACGGGCAGGCGCTGGGTGCGCACCGTGTCGAGAGTGCGACGCAGCCGCTCGTCCCAGATGGTGGCGGGCACGACCACAGAGACGATCACGGTGCCGGCTCCACCGTTTGGGCACGAGGCCGAGTGAGCAGCCAGACACCGGCCACCGCCAAGGGCGTGAGGAGGGCGTACTGGAGCACCTCGGGCGACGCTCGCAGCGCCCGCTGGCCGCCGTTCACCCACAGGCGGCCCTCCCACGGGTCCTTGCCGAGCCGATCCCCCACCTGCAGGTCGCGCACCAGCCGAGTGTCGGTTTCGATCCAGCGGCCATCCACCTGGACCAGCGTGACGCGACCGGTGGTGCCTCCGACGACCCGGGTGGCGGTGACCACGCCGTCGACGTTCCGAGGGATGACCGAGCGGAGGAAGGCGGCCCACCCGAGCCACAGCCCGGCGACCAGCATCGCGCCGCAGAGCAGGAGGCGCAGCGAGCGGTACGTCATACCGTGTACCACCACTCCGAGAACGGGTACTGGAGCTGGTAGCGCACGACGAGCCCGGCGCCGACCAGGGCCAACCCCACCACGAACAAGCCCACCGAACCCCGGCCGGCCGGAAGCCGGCCGGACACGGCGGCCGCGCCGAGGACCGCACCGACGACGGTGTACAGCGCATCGGCGACATCGACCCTGGGGCCGAAGACCGTCAACTCGCTCAGCCAGGAGGCGGCCACCACCGCGGCAACCGACCCGGCCAACGCGCTGGGACCGGTCCATCCCAGCACGGCCACCAGCGCGGCCACCACCGTGACGAGGCCGACGCCGGCAAGCAGGTGAGCGGTGTGGTCCATGCGGTACCAGAAGGCGATGGTGGTGACCGCCCCGCCGGCGGCCGCCACCGCCAGGACACGGGCGGGGACGAGGAGATCCTCTTTCACGAGGCCACCACCGAAGGGTCGACGTGGGAGACGACGGCGCGGAACTTGCCGCTCGCCGACCGGGGGATCTCGTCGACCACCTCGACCTCCACCTCGGCCGGACCGACCCGGTCGCGAAGCCGGGCGGCGATCGACGCTGCGACGGCATCGTCATAGCCGGCGTCGGGCTCGACCAGCACCCGGAAGCGCCCGACGGCCTCCTGTCTGATCTGGGCCCGTCGGAGCGGCAGGTCGGCCTTGAACACCGGATCCAGCCGACCGACGAGGCGACCGTCGGCGGTGACGACCAGGTCGTCGCGACGACCTTCGACGGACTGGAGCACGGGCAGGGTGCGCCCGCAACCACAGGCGGTGCCTTCGGGCGCCAGGGACCCCATGTCGCCGGTGTCGTAGCGGATCAGTGGCATGTCGGGGTTGATCAGCGAGGTGCAGACCAGGCGGCCGGTGGTACCCGCCGGGAGAGGCCGGTCGTCGTCGTCGAGCACCTCCACGATCCCGACCTCGGGCCACAGGTGGAGCCGCCCCGCACCGCACTCGGAGGCGGCGGCCGCCATCTCGGCCATCCCGTAGGTGTCGCGCACCGGGCAACCGAACACCTCGCCGATGAGCTGGCGCTGGTGGTCGAACAGGGGCTCGGCGTTGGTGATCACCACCCGCAGGCCCCGGGGCTGGTAGCCCACCGCCCGTAGCGAGCGGGCCAGCTCGTGGAGGGCCGACGGGTAGCCGAGGATGTAGGTGAGCCGGGCCCGGTCGATCGCCCGGCCGTAGTCCGCAGCGGTGCGAGCCGAGAGGTGGTAGCTGGACAGGTACAGCTGGTGCATGGGGGCGTTCCACACCCAGTACGGGGGACGTCGGGCGTCTGGCGGGGCCACGAGCTGGCCGCCCAGGATCCCCCACCGGTCGCGCCGGTCGACTCCGTGCCACTGGCGCCACCGGGCTTCGGCGAGGGCGTACCAGGCGACCAGGGTCCTATGGGAAGACCAGATCGTCACGGGGGTGCCCGTGGTGCCGCTGCTGTGGTCGGCGTGCATGAACCGGGGCCGGGGGTGGATCACCATCTCCTCGCCATGGCGGCGAAGCTGGTCCTTGGTGAGCACCGGCCAGCTCGCCAGCTCGTGCACACCAGCAGAACCGGCCCGCTCCGGGTACCAGGACGCTCGCTCAGAGGCTGCGAGCACTCCACGCCATCGTTGCGCCAGCCACGGCTCCCACTGCTCGTCGGTCCAGTGCTCCCGGGCCAACGCTTCGCCGATCATCCCGCGGGTTGTCGGCCCGTATCTCCAGAGCCGCAGCTCGGCACCGCGAACACCCGCCACGGCGCTGCGCACAACCGGGGGAAGCCGATGGTAGAGGGCGAGGTTCACGACGGCCCCACGAACAGGACCCGTTCCAGGGAGACCAGGAGAACATCTGACCGAAGGCCAGCCACAACGAGCATTGTGGCAGGCTGAGTCACCCTGCCCGAGCCTCACGCCGATGCCTGCCGACCCCTCTCGCCTCCCGCCACCGCCTCCGATACTCCTGGCCGGCATCCGGGCGCTCGTCCTGGAGAACGACCCGCTCCCGGGTGCAACCCACCCGACACCTTGGGAGGAACTCCGCGGCTTCGTGGACAGCCAGCGGTGCTGGCCCCTGGCGACCGTCGCCCTCTCCCGCGTGGGTTGGCCCTACGATGAGGGTGCCCGCTCCTACGCCGAAGAGCAGGCCGCCGGGGCACTGGGGCAATGCGTCATCCTCGATCGGGAAGCCATCAGCACCGCCGCCGTGCTCACGGAGCGCGAGCTGCCGTTCGCGCTCACCAAGGGGGCCGCCTTCGCCAACCTCCTGTGGCCCGATCCCGGGTGGCGCACGTACAGCGACCTCGACCTCGTAGTCGCCCGGTCGCGCCTGCCCGAGGTGGTCACCGCCCTGCTCGAAGCCGGCGCGCAGCGCCACGGAGCCGACCCCGACCTGCCGGCTATCGCCCGCTACGCCAAGGGGGTCATGTACGCGACCCCCCGTCGGGTGGAGGTGGACCTGCACATGAACCTGTGCGACGGTCCCTACACGTTCACCATCGACGAGACTGCGTTGTTGGACGATGCCGGCACCCTCGGCCTGGCAGGGGCGCCGGTGCCGGTCCTCAGCCTCGAGCGGCTCTTCCTCCACGCCTGCCTGCACGCCGCGCTCCCCTCCGATGCCCGCCGCCTCATCCCCCTGACCGATGTGGCCATGGGGACAGCACGCGCGGGCATCGACGCCCACAGAGTTCAAGAGCTGGCCTCGGCCTGGCGCCTGGAGGCGGTGGTGGCCGACGCGGTCGGGGAAGCCGAATACCGGTTCGGGCTCCCCGCCACACTTCCCCTTGTGGCCTGGTCCGGCAACCGGCGCCGACGCCTGCGCGACCGCCGCTGGTTGGCTGCCTACCGGTCGCATGGCCGGTGGCATCAGGTGCTGATGACCACCGCCAAGCTCGAAGCGCAGCCCAACTGGGCAGCACGCCGCCGGTACTCGAACGCCTTGCTGCAAGGCTCCGACCTGGGGATCAGGGAACGCCTGCGGCGGGCGCTGGCCCGGCGCTGACCGCGTCAGGCGATTCGATACCTTGCTGGCTACGACGAGCGTGGGTACGAAGCACGAAGACGGGGTGGGCGGCATCCTGGAGCACGGGACTCACGTGCACCCGCAGCGACATCAGCCCGAAGGCCAGGGACACGAGGGAGATCCGGGTGGCGGCATGGCTCATCGTCGCCAGACCCCACAACCCCATGCCCGCCACCAATAGCCGGTTCCACGGCCCGAGCGCCCACCGGTAGGACTGAACACCGAAGGTGATGAGCAGGACGATGGCCAAGACCCCGAACATGCCATGCTCGGCCAGCAGCCGGCTGTACTCGGTGTGGGTGGATGTCCCGTTCTGCTGCGGACGGAGCAGGGGGGAGCGGCCCGGTCCAACACCGAAGACGGGGTTCTCGGCGAACAGGGTCAGGTCGCCCTCCACGAGTTCGTTGCGATGGGTGGTAGAGGTGTCGTCGTACCGGTTGTCAAGGCCACCACCGGTGTAGCCGTCAGCCCAGGAATAGAGGCCGACGACCACCAGGAAGGCCACGGCACCTCCCACCAGGGCGCGAGACCGGCCACCGCTGCTGAGCAGACCGACAATGCCCATCCCGCAGGTCGCGATGACCAGCGCATACACACCACCGCGAGAAAAGGTCAGGTAGGCCTGGCCCAGCATCCAGGCACCGACCACGAGTTGGATCACCCGGGCCCGTCGCACCCCGGGCAGGAGGGCCAGCAACAGGCAGATCAGCGCGCCGAACCCCATGATGGTGGAGACCTGGTTGGGCCCGTATCCGCCCGAGGCCGCGAAGTTCGACTCGTCGCCGAACTCGAGGTTGGGGGTGGTGGCCGTGGTCCACGAGGCGATGCCCGTCACCGTGGCGATAGGACCCAAGGTGAGCCAGAACAGACGGGCCACGTCGTGCTCGTCGGCGATGACCTGGCGGAACATCAGCACTGCCATACCCAGAGCCACGGGGCCGGCCAGGTGGCTGGACATCATCTCGCGGGCCTCGGACGGCGAGAAGTGGGTCAGGGTGAGGAAGCTCGAGGGAACCAGCAACAACAGGTACACAGTGGGCCCTGCCCCGTGCCGCCAACCACGGCAGTGGCGCAGGAACCCAGCGCCCGTCACCAGGATGAGCAGGTACTTGTTCAACTCCCAAGGCACCCGGGCTTCGGTCATGCGCCAGAGGACGTCACAGCTCGCAACGTACCCGGCAGCCCACAGCGCCAACTCGAGGCGGGGCGAGAGGAAGGCTGCCCAGATGGTGACCAGGACCACCAACGCCGCATGGATCGTTGCCAAGGACGGGTTGGAAGTGAGCACCACCCCGAAGACGGCGTGGGCCAGAACGAACACCAGCGGGGCGAGCAGGCCGGCGAAGTGGTCCTTGCGCGCCGGAGGCACAGCCCTGGCACGTCCAGGTGCGGCGGAGGCCGTCGCGCCCGCCCGGCTCATGGCACGGTGGCCGCCTCACCCTCGTTGACCTCGGAAGTGCCGCCCCGCCCACGCCGGCGCCGCTTCTGCGAGCTCGAGTCGACGTAGCCGTAGTAGTAGTAGGTGGCCGGGGTCTCGTCGGCTGCGTTGAAAATCACCCCGAGTACGGGGGCATCGAGGCGGCGCAGGAACTCACAGGCCCGGAAGGCCTTCTCGCGCCGCGTGCTGCCGTTGCGCACCAGGAACAGAAGCGTGTCGACCTCGGGCATCAGGTCGCTGGCGTCGTTGGTTGTGAGCATCGGAGCGGTGTCCAGCAGGACGATGTCGAAGTGGCGGCGGGCGACATCGACTACTCGCCGCAGGGATTCGACTACTTCCACGGGCTTCAGCTCGCCCTGGTTGTCACCGAAGCCGGTGATCAGCTTCACCCGGGCGATATCTGTGGCCACCAGACGGCTGCCAGGGCTGGGGAGTCCGGTCGCCAGAGCCTCGGCCGCCGACTCGTCGGCTTCGGCATGGGCCAGGTAGCCCTCGATTGCGGGCCGTCGGAAGTCACAGTCGACCACCAGAACCGACTGGCCACCCTCGGCGAGCACCGCCGCCAGATTGGCCACCGTCGTGGTCTTCCCCTCGCCGGGGCTGGCCGAGGTGATCATGACCACGTGGGCCTCGCCAGGGCGGGCCGGGCCTACCTCGCCTTCCTGCTCTCCCCAGTGGAAGAAGAGGGCGGTGCGGATGACCCGGAACGCCTCGGCCGTAGGCGACCTGGGTGCCGCGAATGACAGCACCGAGTTCTCGTTCTGCTGCCGGCGGGTCAAGGGCGGGACCTCGGCCAGTACCGGCAACTGTGCAGTCAGCTCCACGTCGACGCGTCGGCGCAGGCGCGTGTCGTAGCGGTCGAGCATGATCACGATGACGAGACCGGCCAGCAGCCCGAGGACCCCCCCGACGCCGGCCCGCACCTTGGGGTCGACATCGGCCGGCGGCTTGGAGGGGCCGACGTTCTGAGAGGATCCATCGCTGGCCGGGGGCACGTAGTCGGGGCCGGCGGTGATCTGGGCCACCGTGCGGCTGTACTGCTCTTCGGAGATCGCCACCGCGGAGGCGGCCTCGATGGTGCTGAGCCCACCACTGGGTGTGCCGGTGCGAGCCAGGGACCGCATCGACTCCTGGGCGAGGCGGTAGTCGCCTATCACCGAGTCGAGCTGGGCCCGGATGATGTCGGCATCTGCCGGGTTCCCGAGGAGTTGGAACTCGAGAGCCTCGCGCTCTGCCTCGAGCTCGTCGATACGGGTCAGGACCGTGTCGCGCCGCTCGCTGTAGCGCTGCTCGACCAGCTCGTCGACGTAGTCGGTGAGCTCGGCGGCCATGGCGTCGGCGAGCAGCACCGCCTCGTCGCTCTCGTTGGCCACGGCGGTGATCTCGAGGGAGGAAACGTCGGGTCGGGGAACGGTGCGGATGGCGGAGGTGATCGCCTCGGGTGTCGTCCCCATGCGCTCGGCCACCCGACCGGGGACCTCTCCGGTGGTGGCCAGGAACGCGACCTGGTTGAGGTTGAGGCCGACCCGCTGGCCGTCGGGATCGTCGAAGAGCCCCGGGTCCATCGCCTGCTGAGTGATCAGGGTGTGGGTGGCCTGGTAGAAGGACGCCCGGGGGATCAACAGCTGTTCGACAGCCTGGTTCGGTGTGGTGAACCAGCCGATCATGGCGGCCAGCAACGCCACGGCTACCACGACGGGCCAACGCAGTCGGATGGCTCGCACGTAGCGCTTGAGCTGGTCGATCTCACTGGTCTCGCCGCTCGGCGTGAGGCCCGGGCTCAGGTTCGGGGATGCATCGACATGCACTCGAGAGCTTCTTTTCTGCTGGTACGATCCGCCGCCAGGGCGTCGAGGGTAGCACTCACTTCCACTGCGTCGGCAGCGCGCCCGCTGCCGGCGCCCCGCAACGATCCATGATCCCCACCCCACCGCACCCTCGGGCCCGCTGAACTCCGACGTGGCCTCCCGTCGCCGCAAGGCCTCCCGCCGTTCCACCACCTCGATCGAACGCACCGACGTGCGCTGGGTGGCGGTGTTCGCCGCCGTCGGGGGCGGCATGTCGGGTGCCGAACCCACCGGGCTGGTAGCCGCCGACGTGACCATCGCCGCCGCCTTCGCCGGGGCGGTCACCCTGGCCGGCACCCGGGCCCGGCGCTGGTCGTGGCTGGTGATCGCCGGCGGCTCGTTCGCCCTGGCGGGCCCCGAGTGGGTATGGAAGGTGGCCGCCCTGGCCGCACTGGTGGGTGCGGTGGCCGCCCTGGTGTTCGACCTACGGGAACGGGTCCTGGGCGCCGTCGTGATCGGCGTTGCCGTCCAGGTGCTGTTGCACCTTGACGACCTGGGACCCCACGGCACCAGCGCCGCGCTCACCTTGGCCCTGTGCGTGCCCGTGCTGGTGTCGGGCTACCGCCAGGGTCGCTCCAAGGAACGCCAGATCGCCCGCTGGACCGCCGGCGTGGTGGCCGCCGCGGTCGTGGTGGCCGGTGCGGCCTACGGCACCGCCGCCCTGGTCGCCAAGTCACGGCTGGAGACCGGGATCGACCAGGCCACCGCAGGGCTGGAGGCTGCCCGCGCCGGTGACGACGCTCGCGCCGAGGAGTTGCTGGCTGACAGCCTGGACTCGTTCGCCTCCGCCGATGGGCTGTTGAACGGGCCGTTGGCCTGGGGAGCGCGGGCCCTGCCCGGCCTCGGCCACACCGCGGAAGCCACCGCGACAATGGCTTCTTCGGGCCACGACCTGTTGGCCGCGGCCAGCGACGCCGCCCGCACCCTCGACTACGAGGCCCTGGCCCCCCGCGACGGCACCGTCGACCTGGCCGAGATCGCCCGCCTCTCACCCACCCTGGCCGCCTCCCGCGACCAGCTACTGGCTGCCAAAGAGGCCCTGGGGGCGGCGACCAGCGACTGGCTGCCAGCAGCGGTGGCCGACCCGCTGGACCGCTTCCGCCACGAGGTCGACGCGGCGATCCCCGATGCAGAACTGGCCGTGGGCGCCGCCGGCGCGGCCCCGTGGCTACTGGGCGCGGATGGCGCCCGCAACTACCTGGTGCTGTTCGGCCAACCCGCCGAGTCGCGCTTCGGGGGTGGCTTCGTGGGCACCTGGGCCGAGCTGTCGGCCACCGGAGGGAGCATCGACCTGGTGGCCAGCGGCACCATCGAAGAGCTCATCGACGGCGACGCCGGTGAGGCCCGCACCCTGGACGGGCCCATCGAGTACGTCGAGCGCTACGAGCGGTACTTCCCCTGGTACAACCTCCAGAACGTCACCGCTTCGCCCCATTTCCCCCACGTTCGCGACGCGATCACCCAGCTCTACCCCCAGGCGGGTGGACGGGGCCTGTCGGGAGCGGTCTACCTGGACCCGGCCGGCACCGCAGCCCTGCTGGCCCTGACCGGCCCAGTCGACGTGGAAGGCCTGGAAGAGCCGCTCACCGCGGACAACGCCGAGGCGTTCCTGACCACCGAGGTGTACGAGCGCTTCCCCACCTCCGCCGAGCGCGACCCGATCCTCCAGCAGGCGATCGAAGAGGTGTTCGACGCCCTCACCTCACGTGACCTGCCCGGACCGAAGACCATCGCCGACGCGCTCTCGCCAGCGGTGCGGGGCGGGCACCTCTCCCTGTCGGTGCCCAACGCCGAGGTGGAGGCGTTCCTCGAATCGACCGGGATCAACGGTGCTCTGCCCGAGGTACCCGAAGGAGGCGACTTCGTGGCGGTGAAGTCGGCCAACTCGGCCCCCAACAAGCTCGACAGCTACCTGGAGCGCCAGGTCAGCTACGAGGCGACCCTGCTACCCGGCCAGCAGCGCCTGGAAGCCACTCTGACGGTCACTTTCACCAACACCGCACCGGCCAGCGGACTGCCCCAGGAGGTGGCAGGCAACCGGGGCCTGCTGCGCGGCGACCCCGGCGCCGCCCCTGCGGGCACGGCATTCCAGTATGTGTCGATCTACAGCCCCCACAAGGTGCAGACCGCCACCCTCGACGGCTCCCCCTTCGGCCTCGAATCCCAACGCGAGTTGGTGCGCAACGTCTACTCGTTCCCGCTACGCCTGGCCCCGGGAGCTTCGGCCACCGTGGTGTTGCAGCTCACGGGCACGTTCGGGGGCGAGCACTACCACCTGGTCGTCGACCACCAGCCCACCGTCCGACCCGACCGCCTCGACGTGGTGGTCCGCCCGCCGTCGGGATGGGCCGTGCCCCCCGAACCGACATCCACCGAAGGGGTCACCACCGGCGGCGAGGCGCACCTGTCCCTCACCCAGACCGAACGGGTGGACGTCCACGTGACCGCCGACGGCAAGACGCCGACTTCGGCGGATCCCCTGCCCTGAGCATCCAGGGCTGCCCGGGCCTCTGAACGCGCAAGAGGGCATCTCGATGCGGAGGTTATGTCGATGTGATGGACAAGCGGGGCGGCGTGGACAAGAATGGTCGGGATCATCATGGTGGGAACCACCATTCAGGTAACCACCATGCAGGGAACCAGGCGGAGAGGGACGCTCCCATGAACACCAGAACCCGCACCACCATCGGACTGGCGGCCTCGCTCGTCGTTGCCGCTGTCCTGGCCCTGCTGGCCCCCGCCGCAGCCCACGCCCAGACGCTGAGCTCCTGTGAGGCCGCTATCACCGACTACGAGGGATCGGCGCTCATCACCATCGACCCCGTCACGGTCACGCCGGGGGGCACCGTCACCCTCACCGGCACCGGGTTCCCGCCCAACTCGTTCATCCCCCTCTACTTCAACGACGCCGAGATCGGCCAGGCCACTGCTGACGACACCGGTAGCTTCACCTTCACCTACACGGTTCCCAGCGACGTCACCTCGGGCTCCTTCGAGTTCTCTGCCGCCTGCGGCACCTTCATCCTGACAGCCCAGATCACCATCACCCCCGTCAGCCCACCGACGGTCCCACCCGTAACCCAGCCCTTGCCCGTGACCGGCTCTGACAGCGGACGGGTGGCCCAGGTGGCCCTCACCCTTCTGGCCCTCGGTGGCGTGCTCGTGGTGACCACCCGCCGCCAGGCCAAGCGGCGGGCCCTGGTCGGTAGCTGAGCGCACGCCGAACCACATCCGGCCCTCGAGGCCGAGCGGTTCTGAGCCCGTTCAACGGGCTTCCTCAGCAGCGAGCCCTCAGCGGCCACCCAGGCGTTGAACCAGCCAGTCGCCCACATCGCCTTCGGTGGGGGGCATGGCAGTGTCGACCCGGGCAGCCAGTTCCACGGCGTGGGCCACGGCCTCGGTCATTTCCCAGTCGTCCGGGTTGACCGTGGACCCCAGCATCGAGGCCACCACTGCCGGAGTGCCCGACAGCACCGAGGGATCCAGATCGGCGTCGGCGTCGGGCAGGCTCATGGGCCAGCCCACCAGCCGGTGGCGTCCCTGCGCGGGCGCCGCCTTGTCGTCGACCCAGTCAGAGATCTGGGCGAAGGCGGCACGGCCCCCTGGATCGACCGACAGGCCCACCGGATCGGCCACAACCTCGCCTGCCACGGGGTCGATGGCCAGTGGGGCGTTCACCAACGAGCAGCCCGCAGCGGAGAGCCTGGGGCCCAGGAATCCCAGCATCGAGCCCAGCTCGGGTGGCAGCAGTTGCGCCCCGGCGGGGCCCACCGCGGCCACTGCGGACACCCACCACAGCGCGGGAGTGCCGGCATAGCGGGCCAACTGGCACAGCAGCACCCGGGCGACGACATCGGAAGACGGTGAGCGCCACAGGTGGCTGTGGTCGCGGTAGAGATCCACCCGAGGGGCCTCGGCGCCTTCGCCGGGAGTGAAGGTGAGCGAGAAGTCGGCGGGAACCTCGGGGTCGTCCACCAGGTGGTCGGCCAGCATCTCCCGCACCACGTCGGCCAGCAGGTCGGACTCGCAGCGCACCCCCAGGTGGTAGTCGCCCACCTCGAGGGCCACCGTGGCTGCCCACACCTCGGCGTTCAGGTCATCGCCACAAGGTTTGCAGGGCTTGGGTCGCAGCAACCAGCCCCCGTCGGCCCGACGAGCACGCCCCGGAGCGGCTTCGCCGTCGCCTGAGGCGTCCGGCCGTTCCAGGACCTCGCGGACCATGAGATCGGTAACGATGGCGGTGACCTCGGCCAGCGCCTGGCCGGGCGGCAGCTCGAACACGGCGGCCACGTCCTCGGCCAACTCGCCGACGCTGGCCTGCCCGTCGAAGAACTGCCACAGCAGCGCCGCGCTCTGGTTGAGGTGGACGGTGGTGCCCTGTCGGGTGATCACGACCAACCCCGCCACGGTTTCCAGCGTGGCGCACCCAGGGGCCGCCGTGGGAACGAAGGTGGATTCCACCGAATCCTCTGGCACGCTCATGATCTCGTCGACCTACCCTGACTCGCCGGAACTCCGCGCAGGCTAGCCCGACTTGGGTTGGCGGGGCCCACACGCCAGGCGAGTGGCCGAGCCGCCGGAGCGCTGCTAGACGACCCGGCAGAAGGAGAGATCGCCGATCCCGACCCACTGGATGGTCTGAGGTGCCGATGTTCCGCCCACACCCCACCCGCCGGAGGGATTGCCCCGTTGGTCCTGGAAGCGCACCGTCACGCTGGTGATGTCGAGCGTGGGGCGGAACTGCAGGTCGACGTTTGCGGCCGTCGAGGACGCCCCCACATTGGCGGACCCCTGGAACACGGCGTTGGTCACCCCGAACTGGGAGACGCTGCCACCTGTGGTGAACGTGAGGTCGTTGCCGACTCCGGTGGTGGCGGGGGCAACGACGGGGCTGTTCCCGTTGATCGACACGTAGATGCGGTCGATGTAGTTGGGCGGGGACCCCGACGCGCTCTGGTCGACGTCGAGGAGACTGAAGTTGAGGTTTCGAACCGTCCGTGAGTTCGAGGTACCGGGATCGAAGAACCCGAACCGAACCTCGACCCACCGCCCCGCGGGGCCGGCCGACGAACAGACGGGACTACCGGAGGAGGACTGGGCCATGGTGAGGGCGTAGAAGCTGTTCTGCGCGCCCCTCGGAGCCCAGACCACGGCGTCAGTAGAGCCGCAAGGTCCGTTGCCGCAAGGGTCGCCCGAACCGCTGCGGGTCATCCAGTTGTCATTGATTAGCCCACTGCCACCGACGCCGGACTGGGCAACAGAGATGATCCGGACATCGACGCCTGCGGGACCACCCACGTTGCTGACGAGGGGGTTCACCGTGTCGGTGTGCCTGGTGCAACCGCCACCGGAGGACCAGGCGAAGTTGAGAGATCCGCCGGGACACGTCCCGGCCGCGAAGGCAGCATCGAGGCTGAGCACCGAGGGAGCGACCCACAACGCGCCAGCTGCCGCCGAACCGGTGGCGGCCTTGCGCAGCACGTCACGCCTGCTGGGCGTAGCCACCTGCAACTCGGGCAGAGGGGTGGTGACTCCATCGGAAAGTCTGTGATCGTGCAACTCAGCTCCACTCCGTGCCGGTCCGCCGCATTCATGCCCACGACGGGGAACCCCCAACCCTTCCCAATACCTTAAGCGCGTCAGACATGGTGACCCACAGGGACTGCTCAACTAGGTTCAAATGCCCTACGCGAAGGGTCCGAACGGCCCAGCTCCGAAGCTGGAACGCCGCCCTCGGCGCCAATCCCACCGGCGAAATGACCTTCCGGGTGTCCAAGGATGCGGTGGCGGAGTCAGCCGAACTCTGCTACCGTTGAGGTGCGCTCTGACCGGGAGGGTCACGGACTGATGTCACAAGAGTCCCATTGCGGGACGGACTCCTCAGACAACGAAGCGACGATCGGCGCCGGGCCTCGGCGAGACTTCTTGCGCAAGGCTGCGGTCGGCACGGGCGCCATCTGGGTGACCCCCACCCTGCTGGCCACTCCGGCGTTCGCCCAGGGCAGCGACTGCAACACGCTCCGCTGGGGAGCCCTCTCCGGTGTGTCCTACCCCGACGTCAGCGGTGCACCCGACCCGTATGTCCCAGGGCCCGGGACGAACTACCGCAGCATCTACTTCGTGCCGGTACCAGGCTCGATGCCGGTGGGCCCGATCACCGTCACCCACAGCATCATCAACAGCACCCCACCCCTAGTGGACAGCACGTCCCCATTCGATCCCTACCCGGCAGGCTACCTGTGGATCAGCTACGAGGCCTTCGGAGCGGCAAACAACGCCTGGATGTACCGAATCCAGCTCGCCCACGGTGTCACCGGATCACCGAATCAGGTGACACTCCGCTTCGGGTTCTCGGCCCCGGTCGTGGATCTGGAGCTGATCATCTCCGATATCGACATTGCCAGCAACGGGACGTCATGGCAGGACCGGTTGGTCATCAACGGCACCCTTGCAGGCGGCTCAGCACTGCCGTTCAGTGAGTCCCGGACTGTGCCCGCCAACATCACCTACACCCCACCCAACACGTTCCTGGGCGTCAACGTAGCCGGAAACCAGACGACCGACGGCCAGCTCACGGCCCGCTTCGACCAGAGCGGCAACAACTGGGTCGACCAGGTCGACATCGTCTACCAGCGCGCCGCCGGCAGCGGATCCCAGGGCATCGCCATCCGCGACCTCACCTGGGGTTTCTGTCCCTGACCCCAACAAGGTGCCCGCGCCAACGGGAGCACCTGTCCCTGTCGGCCGTCCGGGCCGAACCTGATGCTCAACACCCGACCCCTCAACGAGATCAAGCGCCAGTCTGTCCTCCGCGCCAGCCTCGAGCGCTGGCCTGACCTCTAGGTCCGCCAGAGCGCTGGCGAACGGGCCGCCAAGTAGCGCTCGAGGTCGCCACGGGGCATGGGGCGGGCGATGCCGAAGCCCTGGGCCAGATCGAATCCCAGGGTGTGGACCGCCGCCAGCTCGGCGTCGGTCTCCACGCCCTCGGCCAGCACCTCTCTTCCCAGGTCGTGGGCGATGGACACCACCCCTCCCACTATGGCCACGTTGGCGCTGTCCTCGGGCAGGCCGGCCACGAACTCTCGGTCCAACTTCACCACCGACAAGGCAAGCTCCCGCAGGTGGGTCAGGGACGAGTAGCCGGTGCCGAACTCATCCACGGCCAAACGCACCCCCAAAGCCGTGAGCGCCTCCAGTTCCCCCGACACACCCTCGCTCGCCAACACCCCGGACTCGACCAGCTCCAGCTCTAGGAACTCGGGTTCCAGTCCCACGTCGGCGAGCACCGCCTCCACCAACTCGGGCACGCCACCGGAGCTGAGATACACCGGGGAGATGTTCACCGCAATCCTCAGACCGGGCGCCACCGATGCCCGTAGCTGGCGACACACCTCGGTCGCCTCCCGCAGTGTCCACGCTGTGAGCGGCACGATGAGCCCGTTGCTCTCGGCCGCCGAGATGAACCGGTTGGGGGGTACCAAGCCCAGCTCGGGGTGCTGCCAGCGCACCAGCGCCTCAATCCCCACCACCGCACCCGACCTGAGGTCGACCTGGGGCTGGTAGTGCAGGACGAACTGCTGGCGGGCCAGCCCCTCGTGCAGGGCGCCGTGGAGCCGCAGCACCTCCACCGACTCCTGGTTGTCCCCTTCGGTGTGGAACCGCAGTTGGCCAGGACCCGCATCATGGGCCCGGCGGGCGGCGATGGCAGCGTAGTTGACCAACTCGTCGGCGTCGGAGGTATCGTCGGGATACAAACCGACGCCCACACATGCCGACAGGTACATCGCCTCTCCACCGACCCAGAAGGGTGCTCGCAGGCTCTCCTGCAACCGCTCCACGGTGATCACCGCCGCTTGGGGTCCGGTCAACGACGAGATCAGCACGGCGAAGCAATCGCCATCCAGTCGAGCCAGAACGTCCAGATCGTCCACGACCGGCTCCAGTCGGCGGGCCACGGCCACTGTCAACTCATCTCGGGCCGCCGAACCGAGCAGCTCGTACACTCTCGCAAGACCGTCCACCTTCAGCACGGCCACGGCCCCATGGCCAAGGTCGCTATTGGTGTCGATTGCAGCCGTGACGAGACGAAGGCGCTCTACGAGGTCCTTGCGGTTCCCCAGGCCGGTCGCGGGATCGTGGGACGATTGCCAAGCCAGGCGCGCCTCGGCCTCCCGGCGCTCACTCAGATCCTCGTGGATCATCACCACGTGTTCGAGTTGTCCGGCTTCGCCGAGAAGGGGCGTCATGAGGTGGCGGGCAGGCACCAGGATGCCGTCCTTACGGATGATGTTGGACTCGCCGATGAATGGGCGCCGCTCGCGGAGGCGTGCCGTCACCTTCTCCACCAGTTGCTCGCGAACGGCCTCGGGGATCAGGAACCGGGCATCGTCACCGAGCAGTTCGTGCCGCTGGTAACCGGTGAGAGTCAGATAGGAGTCATTGACCCACACCAGCCTTCCGGGCCCGTCACAGATGGCGATGGCGCTACCCGCCGCCCTGGCCGCCGACTCCAACAGCACCAATTGGTTCTGGTGCTCGACCACCTGGAAGGCCAGAGCCAGCCGGGCGGCCATGGCCTCGACCAGGGAACGGAGGCCCTCACCCAGGTGGGCTCCCTCGGGCACGGCGACCCCGACCGCACCCACAGGCAGATCCTCCCCGTCCGGCACCGGTACAGGCACCACCAGCACATCACCCAGGCCGCCGATGCCTTCCAGCCACGGGTCCAGGGGGCCGTCACCCGCGCCCAGGCTGACAGCGCGCCCCCCGGTCACTGCGCGCCAAGACAACCCCTCACCCGTCAGTTCCGAGGCGGTTTGGGCCGGCCCATTGGAGAGGAAGTGCTCAGCCAGGGGATCGCGACACTGGGCTCCGCAGCTGCACGCCGCCACGTCGATCTGCGGGCCTCCGTTGCTCTCACCGTTGCCCTCGCCACTCCGCACCACCCACACCGCCACGGCTCCGGTCAGCTCCACCAGTCCATCGCACACCTGGTGCAACGCCACAGACAGGCCCCCACCCATCAACAGGGTCCGATCAACCGACGCGCCGAGGTCTGCCACCGCCCGAGCCTGATCGAGCGCGCGTGCGTTGGCGTCGATTCTGCTGCCGGTACGAGTCAAGGTGATTCCCAGCGCCACAGCGGTGAAGGCGACGAACGCCAGGCCCTTCAGGATGGACGGGCTTGCAGCAAGGTGGTCGCCGGCCACCAGCTCCAGCTCGACGACCAGGATCCACGCCGACGCCGCGGCGGCGTAAGCCAAGGCCAGCAGCGTGCCCCGGCGCGACCAGAACCGGACCCAGTGCAACAGCCGAGCCTTGGGTGAGTCTCTCCTCCCAACGAGACCCGGGGGGTAGTGGGATGCCGGGGTGCCGTCGGCTCGCCCCCGGACTACTCCTGAAGCGCCTACTGGGTGTTGCCGTGCCGGAGCCGGCGACGGGCGTTGCACGATCTACACCTCCCGATCCCCTGCCCGCCATCGTTCACTGGTAGGTAGCCACCCCGCTCTGTGGTCACAGCGCACTGCGGGCAACTCCCTGGCGTAGCTTCGGCATGGACGCGTGTGATCCACAGGGAACTAGTGCGTTGAGCCCATGGGAATGACGCGGCTGTGCCATTCCGGAGCTGGCGACCCTCGGTGCCGATCTCTGGTTGGCATCGCCAGGGGTTGAGTAGCCCCAACCGACCGTTCCGGCGCTTGCGATACAGACCCCTTCGCCGGTCATGGCCTCGGTGGTGAGGTCACCTCCGAAAGGCTCGTAGCCGGGGGGATCCACATCGGTGCTCCACCGCTGAAGGCAGACGGCGGTCAGGCGACCATCGTCTGCGACCACCACTCCAACGTCGATGGGACCGCTGGGAGTGGTCAGAGTGACTGTGGCGGTGTCGCTCTTCCCGTCGCCGGGGACGAGGGCCGCGGGCGGGGCACTCTGACCGTCGGGTGCGTTGCTCTGACCCCAGGGCGCGGCGCTCAGTCCGGCGGAGCTGGCCGCGTTCTGCCTGGCGGGGCCAGCCGACCAGCGGGCGCCCTGCTGGGGGGTGGCGGCCTGGGGCAGCCAGGCCACCGTCTCGGCCGCAAGGCGGCCCGCCGCGCTGCGAGCGGTTTCAGGTCCGGCGGCGCGGGCCACGGGGACCAGGCCGTGCAGGCGAAACTCCATCCGGGCGTCGTCGGGACCGAGGATGTCGGCGCCCACGAAACGCAGGAGCCGCCCGCCCACCACCGGCTTCCACACGAACCCGACCCCGGCGGCCAGGATCTGGGTGGCAACGCAGGCCATCCAGCGGGGACCCAGACGGATCCGGCCCACCATGGCCAGCTCCACGGTGGTGCGCAACGGGGCGCCCGCTGGGATGGCGTGGGTCAACCACCGGCGGGCCGGCTCGGGCAGGTCGTCACAGGTAGCGGGATCGAAGGCCGGGGCCGGCTCGTCGAGACCTTCGGCCAGCACGGCCCAGGTTGGCTCGAGCGACTCGGGAAACCTCGACAACGACAGCACGACACACCTCCCTGATCACCGCCGATCGAACCAGCCGCCGCTTCCGGGCACCAGGGCCCAAGGTCGCAGCTCCACCATCAGCACGATCCGGTCACAACCTCACCCGGTCCGGCGTCAACGAACCACGAGTGGCGCGTCAGCGCACGAAGGCGCGCGACACCACACGAGTTCACCAGGGTGGGCTCGGACAGGACGGGGAACGTCGGCGTCCACCCTCGGCGGCCGGTCCCCGAGGAGAGGGACACCATGGCGGGAGCATCCGACCAGTCGACCACCGGCAGCGCGCCGGAACCGTCGCCCGCCGAGCAACTGCTCGCGCTCTTGGAGTCGGCCAGGTCGGATTCCGCTGCGGACTGCCGCTGGGTACAGGTGGTGGCTGGTTGCCTCAAGCTGTGTCGGGCGCACCGAGCCCTGTGGGATGACCTGCACGCCAGCCACCAGGCCGACGAGGTGTCGGGGCCGTTGATGGCCATCGACCAGGACATCCTCGACGCGATCGCCTACGCGGGTTCGCCGGCACGGGGGGTCCTGATCCCGCCGCCAACGGTGCAGCTGCTCCTCGATGCCGTGCGGGCGATGATCGCCGAGGTCGAACCCAGTCGGGCCGACGGTTGGGCCGTGGCGATGGCACACCGCATCGCGGTCCACATCGACGAGCACTGCCACGCCACCTTCGAGGAGTTCTTCCGGGAGCAACTCCGCTTCGAAGTCGAGGAAGGTGAGCCTTACCCGGTCGCCAGCTGGGATCCGCGCCGGGTGATGGGGGAGGGTTCGTCGGCCTCCACCCCACCGGAGGACTTCGCCAGTCACCGCCTGGACCAGACACCCCACCTGCGCCTCGGGGACCAGATCACCAGCCACTACCGCTTCACCCTCGACTGGGACCTGCGTGACCGGCTCCGCCCGCTCAGCTCACTCCGCACCCTCACCATCGCGTCTGTGCATCTCATCGCATCGAACGACGACTGCGACATCAAGCTGAACCACGAGCAACGGACGTTCCGCCATCGGGGACCCAAGTCAGCCACCAACGGCCAGGACCACGCCCAGGCAGTGGCCGAGCTGCCCCCCGACGATGATCCTGCCCTGGTCGTCATCCCCGAGTACTGCGTGTCCGACGCCCAGCGCGCCCCGCTGCTGGCGGGCCTCAGCAACCTGGCACGCCGGCCCATCCTGGTCATCGCGGGCAGCGCGCTGGTACCAGGCGAACACGGCGGTCACGTCAACGAGGCGCTCCTGTGGGCGTTCGGGGTCAACAGGTCACCCATCCAGAAGAGCGTGACCAAGCTCTCACCCGCACAAGTCGAGATCGACGGTGAGAGGTACCGCGAGGACATCGCGGTCGACGGCCGACCGACGGTGACCATCTGGCGGTCCGGGCCCTTCGCCCTGGCGGTCCTCTTGTGCTGGGACGGATCTGACGCCGGGGTGCTCGATGCCCTCGGAGCGTTGGGCGCGAACCTGCTGGTGGTTCCGTCCTTCAGTCCCAAGACGGCGACGATCTGGGGGATGGTGCGCCAATTGGGCGTTCGGTCCCAGGCCTTCGTCTTCTACGCCAACGCCCCGCGGTCCCAAGACCCCGACCGGATCGAGGCCGCGATCGCGGGGCCGTGGGGCATGGGGCCCAGCGAGCTGGTCAGCGTCGGAGGGTCAGCTCAGGCTGGCCCGGGCTCGTGGGTGGCGTCGACCCGGGAACGGGCGCTGAGGTGGCGCCCCCACCAGGGCTCGGAGGGGTTCCCTGGTCCGTAGTGGCCGGTGACAGAGGCCGAGGATCGAGGTTAGACGCTGCGGCAACACGGTCGTCCTTCACGAGGCGGTAGTACCGCCTCCGCCGATCCGTGCCCTCGTGGGGTGCTTCCTCGACGACGCCCTCACTGCGCAGGTCGTGCAGCGCTTTGGACACGACGTCAGGGCTCACCTCCATCCCCCGGGCCGCCATGCCGTATCGCAGTTCGGTGGGGGTCGCGCTCGCGATGTCCTCGAGATGAGCTCGTATCGCGTCGCGTGCCGCCGCCCGAGCGCTGTGCTTGACCTCCAGCTGGGCCGAAGCGTCGCGATGGGCGAGGAAGGAGTCGGCGAGATCGCTGATCGCCCACAGGGCACCGCCAACGAACGCAGCCCCCTTTCCGCCCTGCAGCGACTCGAGGGGCACGTGGCTGACCTGGCCCTCGTACTCCAGGGTCTCGCGCACCGCGGCGATGGCCGAGAGGATCTCGTGGACACTCCCCTCGTCATGCGCGGCGAGACACCTCCCCAGATCTCCCACGGCAACGATGGCCTCGGTGTAGTCGCCGTCGGCAACCTCGGTGAGGCGATCGAGGGCCATGAGCGTTCGGCTGATGTCAGGTTTCGTCACGCGTCAACACAAGCACACGCCAGCCCTGCTGTCAATGATTGACATATAGTTGCCACCCCTGTACGGTCTCCCCATGAGGTGCGCTCCGGTCATCAGCGTCAGCGAACTCCTCACCCTCGCGGAGACCCTCACGCCGCACAGCGAGACCGGCCCTCCCCTCGCCTACCGGGCAGACCTCGACCGGGCGGTTGCAGCCCTCACCGCGCTCCACATGGCCGACGGCACCCGAAGCGTGCCTGCTCGGGCGGCGGCCTTGGCGGTATGGCTGCTCCGGTTGCCGCCACTCCCGACGCTGGCGGCTCCGCTGGCACTCCTGACCACATCCACCTACTGCGTCCTCTGCGGTCTCGTTTGGCAGGCCAGCTTCGACGACGACGCGGCCTGGGCCGGAGCGACACGTCCCTGGATCGAAGGGCAGCCAGACCGGGCGTGGATCACCGCTTGGATCATCGACCACTCGACAAGGAGGGCAGCATGAGCGATGTCAAGCAGAAGCCACGGGTCTACCTCGCCGTGAAGCTCACGAACCTGGAGGAAGATCGCCGACGGGAGGTCGAAACCGACTGCGACACCATCTGCAGCAGCGTGGTGGAAGCCAGCCACGGCGAGTGGTCGGTGTACTCCCCCCTTCACTGGACGGCCCCCTGGGAGCACCCGCGCACCCCGGCAGACATCTGGACGATCAACACCCGTGAAGTGCTGGTGGATGCGGACGCCCTCATCCTGCACGGGGTCAACGGCGGCAGCAACGGAACGGGCCACGAGCTGGCCATGGCCTTTGGCCGGAGCCTCCCCGTGCTCTACGTGCACCACCACAGCGTCACCGTCAGCCGTCAGGTCGTCGGCATGCAGGAGCACGCGCACTCCTTCGACATCAAGTGCTTCTCGAGTGGGGCCGACCTGTCGACGATCGTCAGGTCGTGGATCGGTGAGCACCGGGACACCATCGAGGCTCGCACCAGAATCCACGAGCTGGAGACCGAGCGATGGCTGCCCGTCCAACAGATGCTCAAGGAAGCCTGGCGCCTGTGCAAGGGAACCGACGACAAGGAATCACTCCAAGAGCGCGTGGCGATCGCAGGCATGCCGGTGAACCAGCTGAATCACGTCCTCAGCCACCCGCTCTTCGTAGCCGCTCTACCGTCCGGGCAGCTCGCTCGTCTGGCAGCCGCGCTCGGAGTTCCGCTGGGCCCGCACTTCACGGCGTTGAACGCCCCACCCCCACTGGACCCCAAAGAAGCGGAAGCGCTCGAAGTGTTCCGGCGGCGCGCGGGCCTGGGCCGCGACTTCACGAAGATGTTGGAGGGTCAGGCCCGGCTCTGGAAGGCCGAACGAGACCCGTCGGCCCTCCACCGTCTCGGCATGAACCTCGAGGAGGCCCAAGGGTGGGACACCTTCTACCGTGCCTTCCGTGACGGCACGCTCTGACCGGCGCGACCTGGTCACAGCACTGTGTGATCACCTCGGCCTCGACTCCCGGACGCCCACCGACCCCTATGACATCGCCGCCCGTCACAGCGTGCGTGTCGAGCAGGAAGCCCACCTCGGACAAGCTGGCCTCTATCAGCCTGCCGAGCGGGTGATTCGCATCGATTCGGGTGCTCACCCCACGCGACGCCGGTTCACCTTGGCCCATGAGCTCGGGCATCACTTCATCACGACCACCGGGCTCCTCACCACCGATCAGCAACGCACTCCTGAAGTCGAGCGTGCCTGCGATCGCTTCGCCGCCGATCTGCTCATGCCGGCGATCTGGACCGCTTCGATGCTGGATGGGCAAGCTGTGGGTCTCGACTCCCTCGCCGTCCTGCGCAACGCAGCAGGAGTATCGTGGAGTGCCGCCCTGAGGGCTGCGAACGACCACGTGCCAGCATGGAAGCACGCCCTGCTGGAGTGGCGCTGGGACGGGACCGACGAGGTCTGGTATCGGATGGGCTCTACGGCGGTCCCGAGAGCAACCCCGTTTGCGGAGAACGCTGCCACCTGGGAATGCCTCGACGCCGGCCGAGGATGCGGCTTCGCACGCACCTGGCTGCCGGCCCAACGCGGCAACAGGAGCGTTCGCTTCCGGGTATTCCTCCACTCCTCGTCCACGGCAGTGGTACGAGTGCTCATGGCGCGCCAAGCGCTGCGCTGACGGTCCGGCCAGCCTTCCCCACGATCCACGGCTACCCTGTCGACCATGGGTTACCAGGTACGGGCACACACCGACGCCGAGTACGACGATGTCGTACGCGAGCTTCGCCGTGACCGGGTCGCCATCGTGCTCGAAGCCCCCCACCGCAAGTTCGTGGCCGTGGACGACGACCTCAGCCCCGAGCTGCTCGATCGCATCGCCCACCTCGGCGGGGACGTGGTCCCCGACGTCCAGTACGAGCTCGAAGCAGAGCCAGGCTGACGCGGTCGACGACGTCCCCGATAGCGATCAGGGACCGGGTGGCGTCCAAGCCGCCGCCGCGCCACCGTCGAGCACACCCGCCCCGGCGCAGTCGACCGCCGCGCCTGGTGCCCGCAGGGTCGCGGTGATGCTTCGGCGGAGATCGGCGGCCCCCAACCCAGGATTGCGGGCCGACGCGATGGCGGCGACACCAGCCACCTGAGGTGCCGCCCCGCTGGTGCCCCAGCGCTCATCAGGTACCGGGGCACAGAGGTCGGGCTTGGGGCCACTGGTCGTGAGGTTCGGGAACTGCCCGGGGCCGCGACTGGAGATGTCGTGCACCGCACCGCCCAGATCGCAGGCACCGACGGTCATGACGTCGGCGCGGCACTTGTAGGTCCAGATCGACGTCGGATCGCAGGACCCCGGCCGCCCACCGGCCAACAGGTGGTAGTTCCCGGCACTGAAGACAACGAACATCCCGGCTTCGACGCCTTGGGCCAGCGTGTCCTCGAACTGGCCGTACGGGTCCGGGGTCGGTGGGGTCGCCGACTGGATGCCGAAGCTGTTGTTCACGATCAGAGGTCCGTCCAGGGTCGGCAGGACCTCTGTGCGCAGGAAGTCGTAGACCAACGCGAGCTCCGAGTCACGAAAGCGCGTGCGGCAGGAGATGACCTGCGCGCCCGTCGCCACCCCGTCGGCTCCACAGGCGATCCGCGCCGTGCGGGTACCGTGGCCGTGGGTGTCGGCCCACGCCGGCCGCTGGCTCGACCACGACCACCCCGACCGCTGCCGGCCCGCGTCGATCAGTGCCAGCTCCGGGTCGACGCCGGTGTCGACGATCGCCACCGTGGCCCGCTCGCCCCGGAGGCTCGCGGGTGTGAGCCCGATCTTGGCCAGGATGGCGGCGACGCCGGCGGTCACCTCGTCCTCGGTGAAGCGATCGCCCTCCGCGTCCTCGTCGGGGTCCTCCAGGTCATACTGGAAGTCGGGGACGAGCTCGGCTCCGAAGTCCTTGATGAGATGGCTGTACCTCACCTGCATTCGGTCGAACTCGGCCTCGGGAGTCAGCGGTTCTCGCCGAAAGGCCGGGGTACCTCCATCTCCCACACCTCCACCGCGGGTGACAACCAGGGAATCGACGCTCGACAAGCCCATGGGGTGTTGTCGTGTTTCCGGCGGCGGCACCACACGCATCCGTGACCCTTCCGACGGCAGCGCTACGTATGCGCGCTCCAGGTTCACCAGGGTGAAACGTCCCTCCTCCTCGGGGGCAAGGGCCTCCCGGAGGGTCGAAGGATCGGGGAAGCGGAGCTTGTAGCCGTGGGTCGCCATGGTCCCCTCCCTCAGCCTTCGTCCTGAGACCGCGAGTGGAAGCGCTGCATGGCATCAGCGGCCTCCTCGACGAGCTGGTCGCCCGCACCCTCAGCGACGACGGGTTCCATGTACTCCCTCGCCGACCCCACCGTCTCATCCTCGGGCAGATCGAGGTTGTCCCCCACGAATCGGGCCAGGGCCACCAACACCTGGGTGAACTGGTCAGCTGCGTTCAGCGGAGTCGTGTCCTCTCCGGACTCGGCGTCGGTCGGCTGCACCGGATGGACCAGATCGTCGAGTGAGGGGAGGTCGTCGCCACGGCGCGGCTCTTCTCGGGAGACCACGCTCCAGAACGGTGCCGAGCTCTGCTCTCGATCCGTGAGAGGCGGGGCGCTCGAAACGAAGAGCTCGCGGAGGGTTCGCGGGACGCTGGCATGGTCCCGGGGGCGGGCGTCGAGGTGGGCGCGCTCGATCCAGGGTGAGATGAGGACCGCCGGGACCCGACCCCCCAGGCGGTCGAAGGCGAACGACGGGGGCGCATCGGGAGCGTCGTCCCGACGGTCGAACCACCCGATCACGCTGCGCAGGAACCCTTTCGTCATGGGATCGCCCGGCGGAACGGCGGACGGTGTCTCCACCGAGTCCCAGAGCCCGCCGTTCTCGTCGTGGGTGATCACGAACAAGGTCCGCTCGAAGATCGCGGGGTGTGCCCGCAGCGTCTCGTAGAGCCCCGCGATGAGCTGCTCCGCTCGCAGGAAGTCGGCGCCGTCCTCAGGTGATGCGTCGGGAAAGTAGGCGACCTCGACGCGGTTGTTGCCGGGATGTTGGCTCGAGCTGAGCGGGTTCAGGCGCCTGACCACCGGGGTGCTGTGGTTCGGCTCGATGAAGGAGTAGGCGGCCAGGTCACCGTCGGCCACGTGCTGGGCGAAGGCGGAGATGGGATCCCAGTGGCGAATGCGGCGTGGGCCCCAGAGCTTGCGGAAGGCCATGACCTGGGCCGGGCCGTCGTGGTAGATGCGCCACCGGCGGCGATCTGGGGGAACGAGCGCGTCCCCGGCTTCGAGCCGTTCGAAGATGGTCGGGTCGGTGTAGGCGCCGAACTCATTCATCACCGCGTGATCCGAGGTGGCCGCGTGGACGAAGTTGCGATTCGGCCAGGTCTCTCCGGGAACCGAGCAGAACCAGCGAGTTGCGATGGCGAACTCGCGAGCCAGGCGCGAGAGAACCGGTACGGACTCGGGGCGGTGCAGGTCCATCACGAGTGCGCCGAGGTCATAGGGGGTTGCCGCGGCGGCAGCCTCGGCAAGGAGGGCGGCTCCAGCCTTGGCGCGGTAGCTGGCGACGTAGCCGGAGCCGGGTGGACCTGGAGGCCGGATACCCAACTGGAGCAGCGCGGCCTGATGGGAGTGGTCGGGATCGAGGGGCAGTACGGTCTTGGCCTGGTCGGTGATGGGATGGGAGGGCGAGCTCGGATCGGCGGGGTCATCCCGGTTGGCGTGGTCCGGGTCCCCCGGGGTCAGCGTGTGCCACGCCGGGTTCGGATGGTCGAGCAGCCCGAGCAGATGGTCGAACGACCGGTTCTCCAGCATCAGCACCACGACGTGCTCGATGCGCTCGCGCGCGGTATCGATCGAAATGTCGGTCACAGGTGTGTCCTCCTCGAGAACCAGGTGTGCAGCTACAGGTACGGCTCCGACGTCATGGCCCTGGGCTGTGAGGCTGGCGCTCCCGGGGCCTCAGGACCCATCTCCCCGCCCCCGTCGTCGTCGTCGCCACCACCACCGGTACCTCCACCGGCACCCCCGCCGGCACCCCCGCCGGCGCCGGACTCGGACGTCTGGCTACGAGCACCCGCCAGGTAGCCGGCGACCGTACCCAGCAGCGTGTAGGCGGCGGTGAGCGAGCTGTCCGCGATGCCGGCAAAGGCGAGCGACACCGCAAGCACGGCGATCACGATCAGGGCGTAGATCCGGGCGAAGGTGACGTTCAGCGACTGACGGATCCAGTAGATGGCTGTGATGAGCAGCAGCACACCCCCGCCGAACAACAAGACGTCGTTGAGGAACTGCTCGGAGCCCTCCCGATCGCCGGTGGCCTGCTCGGTCTCCACCGACTCCTCGCTGTCTCCGGCCGGCAAGCTCACACCGGTGCTGTCGGCCGCCACGGACGCCTCGGTGGTGGTCGTGGTGCCCTCATCGGTCGACCCGCCACCCGGCGGAGAACCCGCTCCGGCCGTACGGGTGATCACCTGGTAGCTCATGCAGAACCCTCCCTGACATGACGTGCCCTGACGTACGGCCGACTACGACCCGTTTGCCTTCGCAATGCCCACCTCCTTGCGATCCTCCGAGAGCTTCTCGACCGAGATGGTGCCGAAGTAGAACGCAATCACCGAACCGACGAACAGCGTCATGTCGCCGAAGATGGAGCGACCCGTGGCGGTGTCGATCAGGTCTCCGTCGAAGAGGAACAGGCCAGCCAGTATCATCCACACCAGGACGAGTGCTGCGGCGAGGGCGGGGCGAACCGCCGTCTTGTCTGCGACCTGGGCCGGATAGCACCACAGCATTCCGAAGAAGGTGGTCACCCCCAGGACGCCCGCCATCGCTCCCAGGCTGGTGACGTGGGTGTCTTCACCACGCAGCCACCAGCTCAGCGCCACCCCACCGACGACGACGGCAAGATCGAGGCCGAGCACGACGAAGACACGGCCCGAGTGGCTCGGTGGTGACAGGGATGGATGCCCCGATGGTGCATCCTCGTCATCGCTACACATGGTCTCGCTCCCCTCCTCCTCCACGATGGAGTCCGGTAGCGGAAACGGCGAAAGACCGAGAGGCGGCCGCTGAACAGCTGAGCCCACCCCTACCGCGAGGCTCCAGAGCGTCACCGGGGTGAGGCAGAGCGCCCACACGCAACCCTTCGATCAGATCTTGCTACCGATGCGCAAGGTAGACCTCGCCGGTGCAACGGTCAAGGAGTTCCTTCAACACGGACACACCAGGTTGGGACGGCTTACTCAGGAAGCCTTGGCGGAGTACTCCTCGATGGCCTCGCGAGGGACGTGGGCGATGCCGTCCTTCATCACGTAGCGAAGCTTGCCCGATCGCATCAGCACCAGCACGTCCCTGGTCGAGATGCCCAGGGCCCGAGCGGCTTGGCTGGCCCGCAGGGGCTGGTCACTCATCCGATCCTCCCGGACAATCGTCGAACCCGAGTGGATGGCTGAGCAGGCGGATCTCGGCCTCCACGGCCAAGACCCCGGCAAGGTGGCTGGCAAGGTGGCTGGCAAGGTGGCCGCTGCCGCCGCCGAGGACAGCGCGAGCCTCCGGTGGCGCCGTCTAGGATAACCGGCGTTATCGACCGGGTCGCCGAGATCTCCAAGGGGGAATCCACATGACGGTCACCGACGATCGGGCCACCGCCACCACCGCCAGCGCGGCCGGCGCCGACACTGCCGAGACGATGCAGCGCTACCGGGACCGCTGGACCTGGGACTCGGTGGCCTGGGGCACCCACTGCGTGGACTGCTATCCCGGCAACTGCCCGTACAGGGTGTACGTACGCGACGGCAAGGTCGTGCGCGAAGAACCCGCGGCGGCCTTCACCACCGTCGAAGAAGGCGTCCCCGACTACAACCCGATGGGCTGCAACAAGGGCGCCTCGTGGTCACAACAGCTCTACGAGGGCGACCGCCTGCTGCACCCCCTGCGCCGGGTCGGCGAGCGGGGATCGGGCGAGTGGGAACGCATCTCCTGGGACGAGGCCTGCGCCGAAATCGCCGACGCCATGCTGGACGTCATCGAAGCCGGCGCCCCCGAGGACATCGCCAAGGAAGGCACCCCCGAGGTGGCCACGGTGCTTCCCACCTCCCGCTTCTTCGGCACCTTCGGCGGCCGCCAACTCGACCTGCACGCCAGCTTCAACGACTTCTCGATCGGCCTGCACGAGACCTTCGGCAAGTTCTGCCCCGTCTCTTCGGGCGACGACTGGTTCAAGTCCGAGCTCATCTTGATCTGGCACATGAACCCCGCCTTCACCCGCATACCGCTCTACCACTTCATGCTCGAAGCCCGCTATCACGGCGCCGAGATCGTCTCGATCTCCCCCGACCTCAACGCCTCCCACATGCACGCCGACATGCACGTTCCCATCACCTCGGGCGACGACGTGGCCTTCGCCCTGGCCATGGTGCAGACCATCCTCACCGAGGGCATCGAAGACACCACCTTCATCCGCGAGCAGACCGACCTGCCCATGCTGGTGCGCACCGACACCGGCCGATTCCTGCGCCAGACCGACATGGAAGGCCCCGCCCCCGGCGTGCGCGACGACCAGCTCTACCACTGGGACCCCGAGGGGGGCCTGTGCACCGCCGACCGGGGAACGCTGTTCCTCGAAGGGCGGTCCGTGGCCCTGGAGGGCAGCTTCCCCGTCACGCTCCACGACGGCACCGCGGTCACCGTCGAACCGGTCATGGCCCGCCTGCGCCGCCACCTCGACGCCAACTACACCCCCGAAGCCCAACAGGCCACCACCGGCGTGCACCCCGACGTGGTGCGCGACATCGCCCGCAAGGCCGCCACCCGCAAGACCAACATCATGTTGGGCTGGAACAGCTGCAAGTACTACCACGGCGACCTGATCGAACGGTCCATGTGCCTGCTGCTGGCCGTCACCGGCAACTGGGGCAAGTTCGGCACCGGCATCCGCTCGTGGACCGCAGGCTCCATGGACGGCATGGCCCTGTCCATGATGAAGGGCAAGCCCGGCGTCGAAGCCACCGACCGCATCATCACCATGCGCGACGGCGCGGTGAAGATGATCATGGACAACGACCCGTCGGTCACCAGCGAAGAGCTCGCCGCCCGCGAGCTGGCCTGGCTGTCCCGCGGCGAGGGTGGGGGCGGGATGGGCGGCGCGGCCGGCAAGGGCCGGGGCGGCGTTCAGGCCTTCTGGTGGTACTGGCACGCCGGCTACGCCGAACGGTGGAACACACCGGGCTGGGGTGACGACACGCTGCCCCGCGGCATCGACGACTACATCGGCGAGGCCCTCGAGCAGGGCTGGTGGCACAACGTGGCCACCCCCGAGCCCGACCTGCCGCCCAAGATGCTCATCGAGTGCGGGGGCAACATGTTGCGCCGCACCCGGGGCGGCAAGACCGCCCTGCTCGAGCACCTCTGGCCCAAGCTGGCGATGATCGTTTCCATCGACTTCCGGATCAACTCCACCGGGCTGCTCTCCGACATCCTGCTGCCCGCCGCCCAGCACTACGAGAAGCTGGGCTTCCACATCCCCACGCCCCACCAGATGATCATGACCTTCTCGGACAAGGCCGCCGAACCCGCCGGCGAGGCCCTCCCCGAATGGGAGATCTTCCGGCGGATCCTGGCCAAGGTGGAGGAACGGGCCGCGGCCCGCGGCATCGAGCAGTACGTCAGCCGGGCTGGCGTGGAGTACGACACCACCACTCTGGTGGAGCGCTACACCATGGCCGGCTACTTCGACACCGAAGAGGTCGTTGCCGACGAGCAGGTGCGCGACGCCGCCATCGTGGGGATCCTGCCCGAGGACACCACCCTGGACACCTTCCGCGACCGGGGCTTCGTACGCCTCGAGAGCTGGGGGATGGGCCTCATGGGGCTCTCCCAGGCCTCGCCGGTGGAATCCGAACGGACCCACACCCCGTTCCGCAACCACGTCGAGTTCGGCCACCCCTTCCCCACCTACGCCCGGCGGGCCCAGTTCTACATCGACCACCCGTGGTGGCTGGAGGCGGGCGAGGAGCTACCCGTTCACAAGCCCAACCCCGCCTCGGGAGGGAACCAACCACTGCGGATGACCTCGGGTCACAACCGCTGGTCGATCCACTCCATGAACCAGGCCAACCCCGTCATGCTCCAGACCCACCGGGGCGAACCCGCCGTGGAGATCTCGGTGGCCGACGCCGAAGCCCGGGGCGTGGCCGACGGCGACACCATCCGGATCTGGAACGACCTCGCCGAGTTCCGCTGCAAGGCCAAGGTCGCCCCCGGGGTGATGCCCGGCCAGGTGATCTCCTACAACGGCTGGGACCCCCACCAGTACGAGGGGTGGATGGGCGCCAACGAGCTGGAGGCCGGGATGGTCAAGTGGATCGCCTTCGCCGGTGGTTACGGCCACATCACCTACACGCCATCTGAGTGGCAGCCCATCCCCACCGACCGCGGGGTCCCCTGCGACTTCGCCAAAGCCTGACCCGCCCTGACCCATTCTTTGACCGATACTGAGCGATTATCGCTCAGTATCGGTCAAAGAACCTGAAGGGCTGGGGCTGGGGCTGGGGCTGGGGCTGGGGCTGGGGCTGGAAGCGACCAGACGCCGGAGCGGGCGTGAATGTGACAAGACCGAGCGACCCGAATCTCGTGGGTCAGCTACGCCAGTCGCGACTGGGTCCAACGATCCATCGAAGAAGGTCTGGACTCGTCATCCCGGCCGAACCTACGACCATTACTTTGACCGGTACATCGTCACGCTCGCCCGGTAGCTGGGGCTCCACCATCTGGAACTCCAGGGCACAGCACAGGGGAACCCCCCGAAGAACCCAGCGGCTGATGTCAGGAAGAAAGACGCGCCCCTGAGGGTGCGCCCCCTAGGAGGAACCGTGCTCAACGCATCCGACATGCCCGAGCCCACCATCCTGGTCGTCGACGACGAACCCGTGAACGTCAAGTTGCTGGAGGCGCTGCTCGCCAAGGCGGGCTTCACCCGCGTCGTGGGAGTCACCTCATCGGCGGAGGTGATGGCCCGTGTCGAATCCCTCGAGCCGGACCTGGTGCTGCTCGACCTGCACATGCCCGAGCCCAACGGGTTCACCCTGCTCGAAGAGATCGGTCGTTGGGGAGGCGACGACACCCACCTGCCCGTGATCGTGCTGACCGCCGACGTCACCGACGAAGCTCGTGAGCGTGCTCTGGCAGCAGGTGCCGCCGACTTCCTGACCAAGCCCTTCTCGCCCACCGAGACGATCCTGCGGGTCAAGAACCACCTGCGCATACGCCAGCTCCACGAGACCGTCCGCCGCCAGGCAACCAAGCTCGGCTCGCAGCTGGCCAGCCTCTCCGATGCCGACCACGAGCGCGACGACCGGATGAGAATGATCCACCAGGTGGCCGACAACGTGGACGACGTGCTCACCATGGTGTTCCAGCCCATCGTCGATCTGTCCACCGGACGGCCCCTGGGTGCCGAGGCCCTCGCCCGCTTCGACGTTGTCCCCATCCGCCCACCCAACGAATGGTTCGCCGACGCCGCCGAAGCTGGCGTCGCCCTGCACCTGGAGCTGGCCGCAATACGCAAGGCCATCGCCCAGGCCCACCTGCTGCCGCCCGACTCGTTCCTGTCGGTCAACGTGTCGCCTCCCACGCTGCGCTCCCCGGCCTTCGCCGACCTGCTGCGCCAGGGCTCGCCGCGCCCGGTGGTGGTCGAGCTGACCGAGCACGAGTACATCGACGACTACCGGCCCACCGTCGACGCCATGGGAATCCTACGCCAGATGGGGGTGCGCCTGGCCGTGGACGATGCCGGCTCGGGCTTCGCCAGCCTGCACCACATCCTCAAGCTTCAACCCGACTTCATCAAGCTCGACCTGCTGCTGGTCTCCGGCATCGACGGGGATGCCGCCCGCCGATCTCTTGCCGGGGCCCTCGTGCGCTTCAGCGCCGAGACCGACGCCGTGCTGATCGCCGAAGGCATCGAGACCGCCGAAGAGCTCGACACGCTCCGCCAGCTCGGCGTCCGCTACGGACAGGGCTACCACCTCGGGCGCCCCGATCACCTCCCCCTCCCCCAGGAGGCTGTGGCGTGAGCATCGTCTCACCGCCCCTCACTGCCCCCCCTGAGGCAGTGGACGACGTGGCCTTCTGGCACGCGGCCTTCTTCGAGCAGGCCAAGGAGTTCCACCTGGTGGTCGACACCGAAGGACACTTCCTACTCACGAACTCGGCCTGGGAGACCGCACTCGGCTACACCTCCGCCGCGCTGGCCGGGATCCTCTACCAGGACCTGGTGCACCCCGACGACGAGGAACGGACCTACGGCCCCCTCGTGATGCTCGTCGAAGGAAGCCCGGTGAACTCGTTCACGAACCGGATCCGAGCCGCCGACGGGGAGTACCGCTGGGTCGAATGGTCGGCCCATCCCGTCCTGGACCGCGGTGTGGTGATGGCGGTGGGTCGGGACGTGACCCGCTACGTGGAATCGCAGGAACAGCTCCGCCTCGCCCGGGACGAGGCCCGAAAGGCCAGCCACGCCAAGAGCACCTTCCTGTCTCGCATGAGCCACGAGCTGCGAACTCCTCTCAACTCGGTCATCGGCTTCTCCCAGTTGCTCGGCATGGACGACCTGACCGAGGAGCAGCGGGAGTACGTGGGCTTCATCGAGCGCTCGGGTGGGCACCTCCTGGAGCTGATCAACGAGGTCCTGGACATCGCCCGCATCGAGGAAGGACGCCTGCGGCTCTCGCTCGAGCCGGTGTGCGTCGCCGACGAGCTGCAGACCGCCCTAGACCTGATCCGACCCCAGGCCGCCGACCGGGGCATCACGATTCCCTCTTCGGTGCCCGCTAGCGGGCTCTACGCCACCGCCGACCGCCAGCGTCTGCTGCAAGTCCTCTTGAACCTGTTGTCCAACGCCGTGAAGTACAACCAGCCCGAAGGCTCGATCTCGATCACGTGCGAGTCGTCGGGGGGAACCCTGTCGATCGCCATCACCGACACCGGGATCGGGATGAACGACGCCCAGCTCACCCAGCTGTTCACCCCCTTCGAGCGCCTCGGCGCCGAGAACTCCCCGGTGGAGGGAACGGGTGTGGGGATGGCACTGTCCAAGGCCCTGACCCATCACATGGGCGGCACCCTCACGGTGTCGTCAGCGGTGGGAGTAGGCTCCACGTTCTGCGTCGAACTGCCGGCCGCCGACTCACCCCAACATGACGAGCCGATCTTGGACGGGCACTCCGACCAAGAGGCTGAGCTTCGGGTGCTCTACATCGAGGACAACGTCGCCAACACCATGCTCATGGAACGGGCCCTGCGCACCCGCGGCTGCATCGAACTGACCACAGCCATCCAGGGAAGCCTGGGCTTGGACCTCGCGATGCAGACCCAACCCGACCTGATCCTCCTCGACCTCCACCTGCCCGACATCCCCGGCGAGGAGGTCCTGCGGCGGCTCCGGGCCAACGCCGAGACCGCCCATTCCCGGATCGTGGTGTGCTCCGCCGATGCCTCCCCCAACCAGGTGGCCCGGCTCCAGACCCTGGGAGCCGACGGATACCTCACCAAGCCGATCCACCTGCCCGATCTCTTCGAACTCCTCGACCAGGTACAGGCCGCGGTTCAGGCGCCGACGGCGTTCACCCACGCCTGGCCGAAAGAGCTGTCGTAGCCGTCCAGAGCGGCACGCAGAACCTGCCCCGGCCAGTCGTCGGGCAACAGCAGGTCGGGCAACAGCGGATCGGCCAAGAGGTGGCGCAACGCGGTGGCGCCCAACAGCCAGCCATCACGCAACAGCTCGGAGGTGACCCGGTGGCCGGCCTCGGCTGCCAACAGCTCTCCGGTCTGGGCCAGGCAGGCCTCGAGACGGCGGGCCTCCTGCGCCCAGCGAGGCAGGTCCCACAGTTCGGAAGCCAGCGCAGTGGGGTCATGCTCACTGCCCGAGGGCTCATCGGGGACGACCAGGAAGTGTCGGCACTGGTCGAGCACCAACCGGTGTGCCTCCGGCTGGCGGTCGGGCGGGAGATTGTCGGGGCGCAGCCACACGCCTTCACGCATCTCGGCCATCCGCAACACACGCATCGCCCTTCGCAACTCGGCACGAGCCACCGCCGTGCGAGGGTCGGGGCGAACCACGTAGCAGTCCCACCGACCATCCCAAGGCCCCGTCGGGGGATGGCGGCCCTCCACGAGCCCCGCGTGACGCTCCACCATCTGGCCCGCCAACCGGTAGGCCCCCTCACCGCCCACCAGCTCTCCCGAGGCGACCATCCGCGCCAGTGCAACCCGGGTGGTGCCCTCGGCGATCCCGAACACCTCGCCGGCCCGTACCAGGGTTGCCACCGGGAGCTCGGGTGGGTCCACCCCCAGCAGCGTGGAGGCGACCACCGACCGGGCTGACAGCGGCCTCGTCCAGTCACTGGGACGGGGCGATCCCAGGGAGGGCCGGTTACGCGTGGGGTCGGCGTTGCCGGTACCCGCACCGGGCCCTCCGGCCATGGCATCGGCCAGGGACGGGCGCCTCGATGGGTGTGCGCGTCCAGAGTTGGGAGAGCGGGAGTCGGGTGCGCTGGTCATGGGTGTGAGTGACCGGTTCACAGCGGGTGGAAGCGGTCAGGGATCCAGGCGGTGACGGTGGTGCCCTCACCCGGTGTGCTGACCACCCGGCACCACCCGCCCACCCTGGTGGCCCGCTGATGCATCGACTCCATCCCCAGGTGGCCTTCGGTGGCTGTGGCATCGGGTTCGAATCCCGCCCCGTCGTCTTGGATGACCACCAGGATCCCACCCTGGCGGCGCTCCACGGATACGCCAACCGAACCGGGAGCGGAGTGCTTGACCGCGTTCGTGACCGCCTCCTGGCAGATCCGGTAGACGGCGGCCGTAGTGATCGACGGGGGCTCGATGCCCAGCACCCCTTCCACCGAGGTCGTCACGCCGAAGTCCCGACCGATGCGCTCCAGCAGGGTCGCCAACGAGGACATCAGACCACGACGGGACAGGTCGCCGGGATGGAGCTCCGCCATCAGTGACCGCAGCCGATCGATCGCCACTCCCAGGTCGTCAGCCACTCTCTCGCACATGGCCCGCTCCTTGCCGAGAGGGAGCCGCTTGGCCAGCAACGACGCCCTCATCCGTGCGGCCACCACCGTCTGGAGCGAGTCGTCGTGGATGGCCTCGCTGATCTGTCGCTGCTGGCGCTCCTCCATGGCCATCACCTGCAGATCGAAATCCCGCCGGTCGAACGCATGGCCCAGGATGGAGGCCACGTTGGCGAGGAAGAGGAGGTCATCCTCACTGAAAGGTGAGGTAGCCCAGGCCTCGACCACGCCCAAAGTGCCGGTACTGGCCACGACTGGTACGGCCATGCCGCAGACCAACCCGGGGACCTGGTCAGCCCAGGTCCCCCGTTCGACCGTCACGGCCGACCCAGCGGCCAGGGCTCGGCCGGCCAGGCTGCCCACCAGTGGTACCTCCACCTGTGTCATTCCTCGAGACATGCCCTCCCCGGCAGAGACGACCAGGAGGCGACGATCCTCGGCGAAACGCAGGTACACCGCCCCCGCCGCCCAGGTCAGGGTGGTCAGGTGGCTGACGGCGACAGACACCAGCACATCCAGTGCGAGGCCACCGAGGATGTGGCGGCCCAGGGCAGCCAGGGCTGCGTGCTGTCCGGCCCGCCTGCGGGCCTCGGTCTCGGCGCGCCTGGCACGAAGCTGCGCCCGCCGCTGCTTCAGGCCGCAACCTGCGTGGCCCGCCATGGCCTCGACGAAGCCCACTGCCTGCTGCCGCCAGACTTCCAACCCCCAGCTGCCAGATCGGGTTCCGGGATCGGTGAGAGGTGCGCGGTAGTAGACGAGCACCGCCACCGGGTTGCCGTCACAGCGCACCGGGACAGCCAGCACAGCGTCGAGGCCGCTCAGGTGGTCGCCCTGGGACTCGGGTCTGCCGCCGGCGGGGGAACCCTCGTCCGCGTCCGGCCACCACGAACACCGCTGCTGCCAGACCCAACCTGCCACACCCTCGCCTGCGGACAGCCTGGCGCTGCCCAGAAGCTGCTGGACCCCCACATGGCGGCCGGCTGGGTCGTGCACCGCCGCCAGGACCAGCGACTCGGCCATCGGTGCCCACGCCTCCGCGTAGTCCCAGCCCGAGCCGACGCAGGTGAGCTCCATGCACAACTCGAGTACGGCCGGGTCGAGCTGGTCCTGATCCAGGGTGTCCAGCGCGGTCATCAGTCGCACCTCCTGGCGCGCCCAGACCCGCTCGGAAGCTTCACGTCCGGCCAACAGATGGATCTCGGAGCCCACCGGTTGTCGTCGCCAGGAGATCCAGCGGAACCAGCCGCCCGCCCCGGCAACACGAACCGTCACCCGATCTGCCTCGACACCGGAGTCGCCCGGCGACGAGGCTTCGCCACCCACGACAAGCGCCCGATCATCGGGATGCACCATCTCATCCAGGCTCCTGCCCCGCAGTACAGCCGCATCGAAGCCCAGCATCGCTTCGAGAGTTGGGGCGACCTCCACGATCCGGCCCTCGCCGTCCACAACACAGGTCGGGTCACCCCAGTGATCGGGGACTCGGCCGTTGCTAGGGCTGCTGGAGCCAAGCTCCGCGCTTGGGCCGCCCACTCCCGGGCTGCTCACTCCGTGGCCGTCGGTCACGTGCAGGACCGGGAACCGCGGATCGCCTCCTCAAGTTCGACGAGCGGTGCGGCCTTCGACACGAACCGATCAGCGCCCAGCACCAAGACCTCGTCCCTGTCGTGACCGTCGGCGACTCCGCTGAAGACGACGATCTCCGTCGCCGACCCACTGGCGCGGACACGGCGTATCACCTCCCAGCCACCGCCGCCGGGCATGTCCAGATCCACGACCATGAGGTCGGGTGTGTGCTCTGACCACGCAGCGATGGCCTGCGCTGCGTCTGACACCACAGCAGCCACCACGAGGGAGAGATCGGTCGCCACGTCAGCCACCATGGCTCGTACGCCGTCGTTGTCGTCGGCGATCACGACCGTCCGCGCCGCGCAGGTTTCGGGAGATCCGGGTGACGCTTCGACACGCTCAACCTGGGGAACTGAATCCGTACCCATCGTCAGCCGCCTCCGTTCAATGGTGGGCCAGCAAGCCGGGCCACCATCTCCTCCACTCCTGGTTGGTGAGCATACGAGTTCCCGGCATCGCGGGAAAGACCAGATCAAGTGTGTTGACATGACTACTCGGCCCCATGTCCGTTGGCGCCGGCAGCTCGCCCTCACCCCCAGAACCCCGGAGCCCCCTCTCTTGGAGGGGGCTCCGGGCCTTGCCCAGGAGGGTGGGGGGGGAGCGAGTCGTGGGCAAGGTGGGTCGAGGTCGACGGGGGCCCGAGAGCCGGCTCGAGGTTCTCAGGCGGCAATCAACGGCCGACGGCGCAGATTCACCCGGTGGGTCAGCAGCCGAAGGTCCAGCACCACCTTCCCACCCAGGTCGGCGGTGGAGGGAGAAGTCACCCGCTGGCGAACCATGCGGACCAGCACCGTGTCGTCCCCGTCGGATCCCAAGATCCGACGAGGCAGCACATCCCATTCGGGTGTCGCGAGCGCCCGGCGCGGCTGCACAGCCACCGTGTGCCCTTCCAGTGGTTCCCACAGCGAGGTCTCGTCAGGCTCGGGGGTCCTGACCTGCGACGAGGCCACCTGGGCCCTGGCCGCAAGATGAGCTGCGATGGGGGAATCGGTCGTGGGCATCCCAAGACCTCCTGAGGTCATGGCCCGGTGCCTGGCCCGGTGCCTGGCGCCGCTGGGTGTCAACAAGATGATCGGTACCCGACCCGGGGGGACACAGGGCCAGTTGGGTGGTTCACACCCGACGCAGCGAGACGAGCCGCAGGTGGGTCCCCCGACCCGGGGGGAGGTCCATCAGACCCAGGCGCGCAGCCGGCAGTCACGACCTCAGGCCGGGGCCGGCCCGGGCACTCGTCTTGCTGGCCGACTCTTGCTGGCCGACTCTTGCTGGCGGACTCTTGCGCTAGCCGACTTCGTCGGGACCCAGGATGTTCTCACGGACGGCGAACACCACTGCCTGGAGCTGGGAATGGGCGCCCAACTTGGCCAACAGGTTGCGGATGTGGTTACGGGCCGTGTGGTGCGAGATGAAGAGCGACGTCGCGATCTCCTCGCTGGAGCCGCCCCGGGCCAGCCCCCGGAGCACGTCCAGCTCGCGCTCGGTCAGATCCCAACCCATGCTGGGGCGCGGATCGCGGAGGCGCCGGATCACGCCCTGGAGCATGTCACCGGAGAAGTGGGCCTCGCCCTTGCGGGCTGCCCGCAACGCGGCCAACACCTCCTCGACGTGGCCGGTCTTGCGCACGAAGCCGACACATCCTGCCTCGATGGCCTGATCGACGACCTCGGCCCCCTCTGCAGCGGTGATCATCACCACCCGGCAATCCGGGCTCACCTCGAGGATGCGGCGAGTACATTCGGCGCCGTCCCCGTCGGGCAGGCGGAGGTCGACGATGGCCAGATCCGGGGCCTCGCTCCGACAGGCATCGAGTGCCTCGGCAACCGAACCGGCGATGCTCATGGTGCGCAGGTCCGCCTCTGCGTCGACGGCCAGACCCATTCCCTCGGCCACCATCGGGTGATCCTCGACGATCAGCACCGAGGCGGGAGGGTCACCCCCGAGCGTCGGTTGAGAGGTATCGCTTTCGCTCACAACGGTGTCCAACGACAAGGGCTACCTCGGATTAGGACGCGCCCCAATGGAGGAGGGACCCTACCACCTGGGGATCGGCATTTCTCGGTAGACGCCGAAGGACTCCGAGATGTGACTCAAGTGAGTTAGATGCGTGATCGCTCAGCCCGGGCCTTGGCAGCCCAACGATGCGACGAGTGCCGACACGGGCTCTCGCCAGCTGCCCGTCGGCTGTGCACGATCCGCGAAGCCAGCTCACGCTCACGACGAGCGCCAACCACGAGTTGCTCCGCAGACACGAAGGTCCGCCAGACGTCGCGATCCTCGGCCACCGCGGGTAGCAGAACCACTGCGGCCAACAGCGCGCACACCACTACGAGTGGGCTCACGATCGCGCCCAGTCCCCCCACCACGACCCACAACGCCAACAGGTTCAGTCGCAACTGCACGACAACTCCTCCTCCGAATCGGCCGCCGCCCCCCGAGAAGTCCGGGGCACCACCAAACGACGCCCAGAGCATCGACCACGTCGCCAACCCACCTCAGACTCACCCGCGCCCTTGGGGCACGCGATGCGCGTCATGACCACCGGGCCGGTAGACCCATTCCCCATCTCGGCCGACAACGCAGGTCCCCCCCTCGTGTCACGACCCACCGACCATCGGCGTCATCTGGGTCAAGGCAAGTGCAAGGCTCGAAGGGTTGTGACCCCGCGAGGCAACCGCCTCGCGGGGTCAACACACCGGCATCGAGGCCGGGAGACCCGGAACAAGCCTGTGTCCTGTCCGATACAAGGGGAGCCATGGAGGACGCCACGAGCGAGCGCAGTACCCGCCGTGTCGGTGTGCCGCCTCCGGACCCGGGGGAACCGGCGCAGTCGGCCTCGTCTCCCTCTTCCCTGTCACCAACGGACCCCGCCGCTGCATTCCAGGCCCTGTACCCACAGCTGCGCCGGTTCGCCGCAGTGGTCGCACCCGTGGGCACCGACCCCGACGACCTCGTTCAAGACGCCCTGGCCCGCACCCTGGCCCACGGTTCCCTGGACCGCCTCGACAACCCCGCCGCCTACCTCTACCAGGCCATACGAAACGGTTCCGCCAGCCTGCTGCGCAAGCGAGAACGGGGCCAGCGGGCCATCAGACGCCTGGGTGGCGGCGGCGACCTGTACCCCGGCCCCGACGCCAGCGACATCTCCTTGCTGCACGCCCTGCCGCCCGACCAGCGCGGCATCGTGTTCCTGGTCCACGTCGAGGGCTTCTCGATGGCCGAGGCGGCCGAGGCCATGGGCTGCACCCCTGTGGCCGCCCGCGCCAGGGCCTCCCGGGGAATCCGGAGGCTCCGCCAACTCCTGAAGGACGCGGACTCATGACCCAACACGAGCTGACGGCCCGCGAGCGGGCCCTGTACGAGCAGGCGGCGTCCCGGGGCGTCCCACGCGGTTCCGACGTCGTCTGGGCCGACGCCACCGCGCTCACGGGTGCTCCCCGGATCGCCCCGCGTTCCCGCCACGCGGCGAGGTCCGGGACGCCGCCTGCTCCTCGCCGCCGCCGCGGTGCTGGCCGTGGTCGCCCTGGTGGCCACCCGCCCCTGGAGCGACCCCCAGCCTTCACTGGTGAGTGCCACCTCACCGGGGAGCTACGTGGTACTGGGCGATCCCGGCGGCGAGATCGTGCTCGACACCTGGCACGAGTCCAGCACCGACGCCCACACGGCACTCGGTGACCTGATCGTGCTCACCGACGTAGACGATCCCCAGGTGGTCCTCGCCGTGTCGCTGACCGACGAAGCAGAGGCGTCCTCCCTCCAGGTGCTACCCGCCGACCTCGAGAGGGCCTACACGCTCGGGGACCACCGGGCGGTGTGGTCCCCGCCGGAGTTCACCGGCGTGGGCACCGGGCTGGTCAGCGTCGAGTTGGGCGGGGGCCGCACCCTGCGAGTGGCGGGACGGGGGGTGGACCGCGCCGAGCTCGAGACGGTTGCCGGCGCCGTGGTCTCCGGCTTGGATCGCCAACCGACCCTGAGCGCCGCCACGATCCTGGCCGCCGCACCCCCCGGCCTGGGCGTCACCTTCGAAGGCCCCGACACCGGGGTCGCGAGCGTCGATCCCCAGTGGAGTCTCGACTACGTGGACGCCGAAGGCCGACCGGTGGCCAGCGTGGCCTTCACCCCCGTGCCCTTCGACCCCGCCAGCGCCCTGCTGCTCTTCCCCGACGCCCGGACGGGCACCGCCCTGGAAGGTGAGCCCGGCGCTGACACGCTGTTTGTAACCGACGCCTCCGGTCACCAGTGGTGGCTCTTCGAGTTGGGCGGCAACACCGTGGCCATCGACCCGGCCGGCGACGTCGAGGCCGACCGACTGGCCGAGCTGCGCGACCAGTTGCGGGTCGTGGATGCCGACACCTTTCTCCGGGTCATCGCCTCGGGCACCCAAGGAACGGACAGCACCAACAGCGCCCCGTGACCTAGCGTCGGGGTCGGACTCGCCGACAGGAAGGCGGGCCGGGCCACGAAGTACGGGGAAGGAGACAGAATGACCGCTGGGGGCGAGAACGCACCCTTGACCGGCCGGAGGGTGCGGCTGCGACCCGTCGAGGCCCGCGACTACGAGTGGCTCTACCGGCTGGCCACCGCGGAGGGCCACGGCCAACGCTGGCGCCTCCGAGGCGCCACGCCCTCACCGGAGGCCTTCGTCACCTTCCTGTGGCAGAACACGCTCTACCAGGCGGTGATCGAACGCCTCGACACCCACGAGCCCGTAGGGCTGGTCCAGCTCATCAACGTGGACCAACGCAACAGCCACGGCTACGTCTCGTTCCTGCTCGAACCCGCGGTGGTGAAGTCAGGCTGGCCGCTGGAAGGGCTGATGCTGTTCGTGCACTACGTGTTCACGGCCTGGCCGCTGCGCAAGCTCTACCTCGAGTCGCTGTCCACATCCCTGGAGGACTACCGGTCCGCCGTCGGTCCCTTCCTCACCGAAGAGGGCTGCCTTCGCGACCACGAGTTCATCGCGGGCCGCTGGGTCGACTTCCACATACTCGCCCTCTATCGCGACACCTGGGAAGCCGAGCGCGAACGCATGCTCGCCCTGGTCGCCCCGGTCGCCCCGGTCGCCCCGGTCGGGGCCACAGACGGAGCGCAGGTCTCCGACGCGGTCAACGCGCCGTGACGACCGGCGCCGACCTGACCGGTGACCCCAGAACCCCTGCACTACCACCGGATCACCCGGATCACTTCGATCCCTTGGGATCCGCCGAGGCCTTCAGCACCTGGATCGGGGGCGTCGTGAAGCTCCGCGTGGAACCCACGACCCCGCTGGTGGCCCTCGACGCGCTGCAGCGCTGGCAGGCGGAGACAGCGGTGGAAGCGCTGAGCGGCGAGCTCGCCACCGACCTTCTCGACGCCTGCGAGACCGTCGAGGACTGGTGGGCATGGGCGGCGGTGCGGGCCGGCCGGTGACCACCACGCCCGGACCGGCGCGGGTCGCCCGGGAAGTGGACCTGCTCGATCTTCTCGACGACGCCGCCCATCATCCGGGGTGCCTTCGCTTCCCCGCCACCGGGACCGAGCTGGCCACAGCCGAGCTGTGGAGGCGCGCCATGCGCAGCGCTGCCGGTCTGGGAAAGGCAGTGCACGGCGAGGGGCCCCTGGCCTGCCTCATGGCCTCAACCCCCGCGTGCCTCGAGATCGTGCTGGCCGCGCTGATGACCGGGCGGGGGGTGGTCTCCCTGCCACTGCCTCCCCGGGCGGTGGACCCCGACCGCTACCTGGCCGGCCTGGCGCAGGCGTGCGCCCAGCAGTGTGCGGCCACCCTGGTGGCCGACGCCAGCGTCGTCTCGCTGGTGGCCCACCCCGACCTGCCCCCCGCCACCAGCTTCGAAGCCCTCGCCACCTCGGCCTCGACCCAGCCGTCGGGGAGGTGGGCCACCGGCGGCCAGCCCGCCTCCTTCGTGCAGTACACGTCGGGCTCCACCGGCGATCCCCGCGGCATCAGGCTCACCACCACCCATCTGGGCACCAACGTCGCCGCCATCATGGAAGTCGTCCAACCCCGGCCGGGCGACCACGCCGTGTCCTGGTTGCCCCTGTCCCACGACATGGGCTTCGTGGGCATGTGCCTCACCGCCCTGGCCGCCGGGCCCGCCGCTCGGGGCGGGCTCCTCACCCTCATCCCACCCGAGGCCTTCCTGGCCGCCCCTACCCGGTGGCTCGACACCATCAGCGCCGAAGGAGCCACGATCACCGCGGCGCCGCCCTTCGCCCTGGCCGTCTCCGCCCGCCACCACCGCCAACCCGCCCAGCTCGACCTGGGATCGCTGCGGGTGCTGATCGTGGGCGGTGAGCCCGTCCCCGCCCCCACGCTTCGCACCTTCGAGACCAGCTTCGCGCCAGCTGGCCTCTCACCACTGGCCATCTGTCCCGCCTACGGCCTGGCCGAGGCCACCCTTGCGGTGACCCTGACCCCACCCGACCGCCGGTGGACGAGCATCGCCGTGGACGGGGACGGCCGGAGCTGCGGGGAGAGCGGCCACGACAGGGGCGCCAGCCACGACAGGGGCGCCAGCCACGACAGGGGCGCCAGCAGAAGGGGCGCAGCGGCGGCTGGGCAACGGACCACCCCTGTCCGGCGTGGAGGTGCTGGGCGGTCGACCCGAGGCACCCGGGCCGATCGAGGTCAGCTCACCGGCCCTGTTCGAGGGCTACACGCCCACCGAAAGCCCCGCGCTCGAGACGGCTGGCGCAGCCGAGGCGACCTCTCCGGGCGGAGCGCCGGGTCGACGGTGGCACCGCACCGGCGACCTGGGCTTCGTCGAACACGACGAGCTGTTCGTGGTGGGCCGGGCCGACGACGTGATCTGCGTGGCCGGGCGCAACCTGCACGCAACCGACCTCGAGTCCACCGTCGCCGCCAGCGGGCTGGTGCGTCCTGGCGCGGTGACGGCGACGGCCCACCCAGCAGGGGGCTACCTGCTGATCGCCGAGGTGAAGACCGACCGGGGTCTCGCCGACATCGCCAGCGCCTTGCGCCGCGACCTGGCCGCCCACCACGGTGTGCGGCCCACCGAGATCACCCTTTGCCCCCCAGGGACCCTGCCCCGCACGACCTCGGGGAAACCCCGTCGCCCCATCGCGGCCGACCTGCACCGCCAGGGCCGCCTCGACACGCTGCACCAAGAGCGGTGGACCGGTCAGTGAGCGAACCCGCGAGCCTCGTGCCTGGCGGCGGCGTCCCTTTGGGCTTCGTGGCGTTCGCCGCGGCGATGGCGGCCGACCTGGAGCTGGGCGACATACCCGTCACTGCCAGCTCGGGTCTCTTCGACGAGCTGGGTCTCGACAGCTTCGACGCGTTCCGGCTGCTCCTGCTGATAGAGGACCTGGCGGGCGTCGGGTTCCCCGAGGAGGTTCCCCCCGAGCTGTGGACCGCGGGGGACGCCTACGACTGGTACCTCAAGCTGGCAGACTGGGCCTGGTACCTGAACCTGCCGGGCTCGGCGGGTGAAGCGGGGCCGAAAGGTGCGAAGCGCGGTGTGGACACCGGCCTCTGGGCGGCTATCCTCTCTGCCAGCGCATCGGCGCACAGTTCTCGCCCGGCGGCGGGCGAGGCCCGTCTTGCTACCAACCCTTCGAGCCTCACCAGCCACACCGGACGGGAGTGACCGGGCCGGCCCAGCCGGCCCGGTCACCGCCGGCGCTTCCTCCTCCAGGCTTCCTCCAGCAGCGGCGTAGGTCGTATGGCCCCTTGACGTTGGTGGTCCTGCTCCGTAGCTTCACCCTCGGTAGCAAGACCAACAATCGGAGGGTTCCTGTGAAGACACGACGCATCATGGTCGGAGTCGCCGCCACCGCAGCGCTCATCCCCGCACGCCCTGCCTCGGCTGCCAGCCCCAACGACGCCGAGGTCGACGACGGCGATGTCGGCGAGTACTGCGTGACCAGCATGCTCAGCCCCGAGGAGATCGCCGCGGGCGTGGAGTCGCCGCTGACCTGCTGGGACACCTTCGCCGACTCGTTGCGGGCAGCCGGGGCGCGCAACGTACCCGCCGACCTCACCTGGGACGAGCTGCACCGTCGGCACGGCAACGACCCCGAGGTGCTCGCCCTGCGGTCCTGGTTGCGCACCGCCGCATCCGCCCAGCACCTCGACCAGGTGTCGGGTGGGCCGGACCGTGTGCTCACCGTGAGCGGACCCTGCCTCGACGGTGGGGGCATCAACCTGCCTGACCTACCCGGCTGGAACAACGTGATCAACGCCACCAAGGTGCTCGACTGCGCCTCGGTCAAGCACTACGACGCGGCCAACTACGGCTCGGGTGACACCTACACCACCCACCACATCACCCCCGAGACGTACCAGCTCATGTCGGCGCCGCTCGCCGATGACGTGTCTTCCATCAAGTACGCCACCTGAGCCGCCTGCTCCGCTCACCGCCCACACGCTGCGTGAGGGCTGAGACGCGCCAGGTGGCAGACATGGGTGCTGCCGGTCGGATCTCCCGGGTCGCGTGACATTCGACCATTGAGTGTGCGGTGTACGGCTCGCTACGTTCGCCGCCCGTTGCGTCACGCGGTCCGCTCCGACCGCGCTCGGTGGCCTCCTGCCGCCCTCCGGGCCTGCCCGGACGACCGCCGAACCCAGAAGGACGACCCAGCCCATGGCGCGCCGACACCAGCACCCTGACCGGTTCCCAGACCAGAGCCCGCAGAAGACCTCGACTCGACCCACGCGGGTGGGCGGCCCCTTTGCCGTCGTGCTCGTGACCGTGCTGCTGGCCGGCTGCGGCAGTGGTGACCCCACCGGGCCCGCCGCCGCCGGCACCGCCGATCCGACCGGCGCCGTCGGCGGTACCGCCAGCACGACAACCGCTCCCCCGACGACTTCCCAGCCCACCACGACGACGACCACCACCACCGAACCACCCACCGAGGAAGAAGCCATCCTCGCCGCCGTAGAGGGCTTCTGGCAGACCCTCTACGAGGCTCGATCCAATCCCCCCAACCCGGAGCATCCGGGGTTGGACACCTACATGACCGGCGAGCAATTGGATCACAGCCGAGAGTCGATTCAGCAGCGGGTCATTCTCGGCCAAGCAGTCCGTGAGCCTGAGGACTCCCGGTACGAGCACAGGCTGGACTTGCTGTCGATCGACGGGGACACCGCCACAGTCAACGACTGCAGTGTCGATGACCTCGTGCTCTACGACATCCGGAGTGGGATGACCTTGAACGACACAGTACAGACCAACGAGTGGCACCTCTTCCTGACCCGCGAGCGTGAAGCCTGGAAGGTCTCCGGCTCTCAGGTCCAGGATTCGTGGGAAGGAGTAGCCGGATGCCGCGGTCTCCTAGGCGTAGCACTCGCGCTGGTCTGCTTCTGCGTGGCCATTCCTGCTGGAGCCGGAGACGACACGATCGTCGCGACCACGCCGGCGGCGACGGTGGAGGACACGTCGTTGGTGGCAGCGGTGACCCTGTACACGGCCGACGGACAAGCAGTGGCCACCTGGTCACCCACCGGAGGGTCCAGCACCAACTGGTACTGCTACTACTTCCTCCCCGGTGCCCCCACCGGATCCACCCTCGGCCCCGACATGAGCCTGGGACCGATCTGGCCCCCCACCCCCGGCCTGGCCTACTTCCTCTACTGCTACGAGAAGCCCTACCCCCTCGGATACACCTGGGGGACCCTGCTCGTCTACGACCCCGCCAACCCCCTCGGCCCCCTCAACGCCACCGAACGCGCCCTACAGATCGCCCTCGACACCGTCGAACTCCCCGAACCCACCATCACCACCGCACCCCCCACCAACCGAACCCACCTCACCGGCCTCCCCACCTGGTACTGGACCCCGACCTGGACCACCACCACCGCCACCGCCACCCTCGCCGGCACCACCGCCACCGTCACCGCCACCCCCACAACCACCACCTGGAACCCAGGCGACGACACCCCCACCATCACCTGCGAAGGCCCCGGCCAACCCTGGACCCCAACCACAACGGCCACCACCCCAGCCTGCGGACACACCTACACCACCACCGGCACCCACCCCCTCACCGCCACCATCACCTGGAACATCACCTGGACCTCCACCGACCCCACCAACCCCGGCGGCAACCTCGGCACCCGCACCACAACCACCACCATCCCCATCACCGTCAACCAAGCCCAAGCCATCATCGGCCACTGACCCCACACCAAGCCGAACCGGGGCCTGAGGGTGGGTCAGCGAGGGTCGACGCCGAGGGTGCCGCACACAGCGACATCGTCCCCGCCGTCGGCACCCTCGGCACGCACCTCGAAGGTCAAGGGCCCACCATCCCGGGGGCGCGTCACCACAAGGCGAACTGCCGCCGGGGGCACCACCATGCCCACGAAGCGGGCGGTGATCTCCCGCACCCACCAGGCCCCCGGGCCACCGTCCAGGGCACCCAGAGCGGCCGACACCGCCATGCCCAAGAGAGCGGTGCCGTGCACGATCGGTCCGGGCAGTCCTGCTGCGGCGGCCACCGCCGGGTCGGTGTGGATCGGGTTCCAGATGCGACTGCACGCCGAATAGGCGTACGCCACGCCCTCGTCCAGGTTTCGCACCACATAGGCCGCCACCAAGTCAGTCTCGGCGTCGACCCCGACACGGGGCACGAACCCCGTGCCAGCTGTGCCGCCTGTGCCGCCTGTGCCGCCTGTGCCGCCTGTGCCGCCTGTGCCGCCTGTGCCGGTGACGTCCACGCCGAGGTAGGTCATACCCATCTCGGTGTGGGCGAGGCGCTCCCCGTCAACAGCCGACGCCGTGTCCAGGGCCAGCACCAGCCGGGCACCGCTCGGCGCCTCCGACACGCCCACCACCTCTGCCACCGTGGCGATCTGCTCCCCCGCCCGCACCGGGCGTCCCAGCTCGAGTCGGTGACTGGCGTGCACCCCCCGCACCACCTCGTCGGCTGACAACTCGGGGATGAGCGCGTTGGCGCCCAGCACCACCGGCCACTCGGGCGCCGTCGGGAAGAGGGGGTGGGATTCCTGGGGCCCACCGCCGGGAGCCGGATCATCGGCCAGCCACCGCGACCACGGTGACCCCAGCGACGCGGCATGGCAGGACAGCCAGTGACGGTCTGCTTCGACAGTCACGGGTTCGGTGCTGCGGCCCAGGGCCGCGATCGGCAACGGCATGATGCCTAGCCTGCCTCACCTTCGGGCGGATCGCCGTCCCTACTCCCGACGATCCACAGTCCGGCATCACGACCCTCGGGCGTACGCCGCCGACCCCGCCCATGTTCCGCACGGCCTCCTGCGGCCCCCACCGGACCCCCTCGGGTACCGCCCGCTGCTCCGCTCTCTCGACCGTCCTCCGCCGCACCGTCCTCCGCCGCACCGTCCTCCGCCGCACCGTCCTCCGCCGCAGCGTCCCCCGTAGCACCATCTGCCGCAGCGCCCACTGCTCCCACCGGGCCTGTCAGTTCCACCCGGGGCGCCTGTGCCTGGCGCCAGCGCTCCTCGGCCTCGGCGATCACCGACCGCAACGGCCATCCCGTCTGGCGGGCCACCCGGGCCGCGTCGTCCACCTCGGCCTTGGCCCGCCCGGATGTCACCTTGATGCGAACCGGAAGGCCCTCCACCTCTACCTCGTCGGTGTGCCGGGCCGCGGGCCAACGCTCGAAGGTGAGGCCCCGCACCCCCAAGGACCCGCTCTCCCGGGCCATCACCTCGGCCAGGGACCGGGCCGAGGTGGGGTCGCCCAGAGCCGACACCACGTGAGCGGGCCGGCCCTTCTTTCCCACGATGGGGGTGACCCAGGCATCGTGGGCACCCGCACCCAGGAGGGCGGCAACCGTGTGGGCCAGCACCTCACCGGTCGTGTCGTCCACGTTGGCTTCCAGCAGCATCACGGGCTGACCCGGTACCGGTACCGCCGTGGCCTGACCCACCACCACCTGAAGGGCGTTGGGCCGCTCGTCGGGATCCGCGCTGCCCGCCCCGAAACCCGTGCTCTCCACCCGCAGGGCGGGCAGAGGTCCCCAACTCACCGCCAGAGCGGCCAGCAGGGCCGCACCGGTGGGAGTGCAGAGCTCCACATGTGTGTCGACCCCGTAGGTGGGCGCACCCCGCAGCAACTCCACCACCGCAGGCGGCGGGTTGGGGATCAGGCCGTGCGCTGAGCGCACCATGCCGGTACCGGTGGCCACCGCCGACGCATGGACCTCGTCGATGCCCAGCACCTCGAGCGCCGCGCAGGACCCCACGATGTCGATGATGGAATCGACTGCTCCAACCTCGTGGAAGTGGACCTGGGCGGGAGGCCGACGATGCAGCCGGCCCTCGGCGGCGGCCAGCACGTCGAAGGTGGTGTGGACCCGGTCCCGAACCCGGTTGGGCAGCCGAGCCTCGTCCACCAGGCCCATGATGTGAGCCGCGGTGCGCACCACCGTGGTGGGCATGACCCGCACCACGGCTCTGGTTGCGGCCACTCCGCACCGCAGCACCGGCTCGGCCTCGAGCGACCAGCCCGACAGGGGCAGGCGCTGGCACAGGGCCCGGACCTCGTCCAGGTCGGCGCCGGCGTCGAGGAGCGACCCCAGGGTCATGTCCCCCGAGATTCCCGAGAAGCAGTGGAACCACGCCAGCGTGCGCTGCGCGCCGCGCGTCTCAGCGATCACCGCGCACCTCGCGTCTCAGCGATCACCGCGCACCTCGCGTCTCAACGGGCACCGCGCACCTCGGCCTCGGCCTCGCCACCCCCGTCCTCCGTTCTTTGACCGATACTGAGCGATAATCGCTCAGTATCGGTCAAAGAAACCGGGAGGGGGCCGAGAAGGCGAAGAACACCGCAGGCCGCACCGAAGCCGTTGTCGATTCCCACCACGGTGACCCCCGACGCGCAGCTCGACAACATCGCCAGCAGGGCGGTCACGCCTTCCAACCCCGCCCCGTAGCCGACGCTGGTCGGAACCGCCACGACCGGAGCGGCCGTCAACCCGCCCACCACGCTCGCCAGCGCACCTTCCATCCCGGCCACCACCACCACTGCTCGGGCCCCCTCCATCGCGTCCAGGGAGCCGAGCAGGCGGTGCAGGCCCGCGACCCCCACGTCACGCAGCCGCACCGGATCCAGGCCGTGGACGGCGAGGGTGGCCGCGCACTCGTCGGCCACCGGACCATCCGCCGTACCCGCGGACACCACGACCACCCTCTCGGGTCGGGGAGGGGCGGGACGCCAGGCCACCAGCGCCGGGCAGCCCCCATGCACCGTCCCTCCGGGGTTGGCGGCCAGCATCGCCTTGACCTGATCCTCACTGGCCCGGGTGACCAGCACCGGAAGACCGGCTGACCCATCGACGGCGGACCGGGGGCCACCGCCCCCCACGTCGCCCAGCAGCTCGGCCACGATCGCCGCGCACTCCTCGGGGGTCTTGCCCGGCGCGTACACCGCCTCGGCCATGCCTTGGCGCAACGGGCGGTGGTGATCCACCCGGGCGAAACCCAGATCGGCGAAGGGGAGGCGCCGAAGAGCGGCCACGGCCGCGTCGGCTCCGATGCGGCCGGCCTCCAGGTCGGCCAGCAACCGGCGCAGGGCGGCCTCGTCCACCTCACTATCCTGCTGCCTCGTGACCGGGCCTGCCGCATCCTCGGACCCCGGCCCGGCCGCCTCCCCTGCGAGTGGGCGACCCGGGACGGGTGTCCCCACCGCAACCACCGTCCCCGCCTCCCAACTGCGGGTCGGCTACCTGGGACCGGAGGGAACCTTCACCGAGCAGGCCCTGCTCACCCAGACCGACCTGATCGCGGGCACCACGGTGGCACTCCCCTCCATCCCAGACGTGCTCCTGGCCACCGAACGGGGTGAGGTCGACCTGGGCTTCGCGGCGATCGAGAACAGCATCGAAGGTTCGGTCAACGTCACCTTGGACCTGCTGGCCTTCGAGACCGACCTGTGCATCCAGCGCGAAGTGGTGATCTCGGTCCAGCTGAACCTGCTGGCCTGCCCGGGCAGCACCCTCGAGGACATCACGACGGTGGTGTCCTTCCCCCACGCCGCCGCCCAGTGCCGCCGCTTCCTGAGTGAACGCCTACCCGGGGTGGCCGTGCAGGCCGCCACCTCCACCGCCCAGGCCGCCAAGTCCCTGGCCGAGTCCGGCGACCCCCGCACCGCCGCCATCGGCACGGCCCTGGCCGCCAAGGTCTACGGCCTCGAGATCCTGGCCGAAGACATCGAGGACCACCCCGAGAACGAGACCCGCTTCGTGACAGTCGCCCGCCAGGGCATCCCCGCTCCCACCGGCCACGACAAGACCTCGCTGGTGGTATTCCAGCGGGCCGACGTGCCCGGCAGCCTCCTGGGCATCCTCCAGGAGTTCGCGGCCCGGGCCATCAACCTGACCAAGTTGGAGTCACGCCCGACCAAGCGGGGCCTCGGCGACTACTGCTTCCTGATCGACCTGGAAGGCCACGTCGCCGACGAATTGGTGGCTGATTGCCTGCGTGACCTGAAGAGCAAGCAGGCCGACGTGAAGTTCCTGGGCTCGTACCCCGCGGCGGGGGCGCATGCCCCCTCGGCGCGCCGTGACGCCGAAACAGCCTGGAGGCAGGCCGACGACTGGCTGTCGTCGCTGCGCGCCCAGGTTCGTGCCTGAGCGCGTCGCCCTCGGTCGGTAGGCTCGACCGGACCGCCCTACGCTGACCAGGACATCCGGAGGGATGGCAGAGCGGACGATTGCGACGGTCTTGAAAACCGTTGAGGCGCAAGCCTCCGGGGGTTCGAATCCCCCTCCCTCCGCAAAGACGGGCGCCACCCGCCCGTATCCGAGTACCCGAGTACCCGAGCCCCCGAAAGGAGCCGTCATGAGCCAGGACCGACGCATCTGGGGGGTCACCACCCCCCAGCTTCCCGCCGAGATGATCGCCGCCATGGCCCGCCAGATGGAAGATCAAGGGGTCACGGGCGTGTTCGCCCCCCAGGTGCTGGGGCCCCCGTTCATCCCCCTGGCGGCCGCGGCCACCACCACCAGCCGGCTCCAGCTGGCCTCGGGGATCGCCCTGGCATTCGCCCGCAGCCCCTTCGAGACCGCCATGGCCACCATCGACCTCGACCGCATGTCGGGCGGACGCTTCATCCTGGGCTTGGGTCCCAGCGTGAAGGCCTGGAGCGAAGCGCTGTTCTCCCAGCCCTACGGCAAGCCGCTGGCCCACCTGCGCGAGGTGATCGACGTGGTGCGCCTGATCGTGGGCCAGGGCCACACCGGTGAGCTGACCCGCTACGAAGGCGACTACGTCACCATCGACTTCACGTTCTTCCCGCCCACGACACCCCCGGTGCGCACCGAGGTACCGATCTGGATAGCCGCTCTGCGGGGGGCGCTGGTGAAGCTGGGAGCCGAGATCGCCGACGGGGTGATCGGCCATCCCATGTGGTCAAGGCGCTGGATCGCCGAACAGGTGCCGGGTTGGATCGACGAAGGCCTGGCCACAGGTGGCCGGGACCGTTCGTCCATCGAGGTCAACGTGTGGCCCATCATCGTCATCAACGACGACGAGGCCGAGGCCGTGGACGACGCCCGGGCCACAGTGGCGTTCTACGCCAGCGCCGAGCAGTACGAGTCGTACTTCGAGTGGCACGGCTGGGGAGAACAGGCGCGCGCCCTCCAGGCCCGGGTGGAGGGGGGAGCGGTGCGAACCGGCGAACTGACCGGTGTGCTCGACCTGGTGCCCGACGAGATGGTGCGTGACTTCGCCATCGTGGGTGACCGCGACGCCTGCCTGGCCCAGCTCGAGCCCATCTGGGAGGTGGCTGACTCGATCACGCCGATCGGTCCGGCCTGGGGTGTGGGGATGGACAAGGTGCTCACCTACACGATGCGCATCGCCGAGGTCCTCTACCCGGGACCCTGACAACGAGGGCCGACCGGCGCCGAGGTCAGCGCCGGCCCTGGATCTGTTGCGCCTGGGTCACGGCATCCGCGTCGCATGCGCCGGGCAGGGGCCACTACGATCGCCGGGTCCGACGCACCGCCACCCCCGGGTGCCGGTGTGCGTGGATGTGGAGAGGTGCCGGAGTCTGGCTGATCGGGCCTCCCTGCTAAGGAGGTGACGGGGCAACTCGTCCGTGGGTTCGAATCCCACCCTCTCCGCTCAGGACCCGGCCCAGGTGGGCCGGGTCCTTTCACGTGTGATGGACCAATCGCCAGGCGCAGGCACTCGCCAGGTGCAGGCACTCGCCAGGTGCAGATAGGTGCACCTATGTTCAGAGTGGTTCGTCTGATTGTTCCTTGTCGCATTCGGTCGCACCCGGTCGAAGATGCCAGTAAGTGTTGCCATAAGATGACAGACCTGGGTCTCCAGGCCCATCACCAGCGAACGGTTCATCGTCCTGAACGCTCGTTCACAGCGGCTCTGGAGAGGAAACGCCAGGTTTTTTGCGGACATTTTGCCAAGTCGATCCCTTGCCAGGGCAGGGATCGAGGGCCTCGGTGACTCAGGTCACGTCCTGACAGTGTTGCATTACCGTGACGACCATGACAAGGCTATGTGCCGACGAGCCATAGATGGCCGAGCCGGAGACCGTCGGTCCGACACCGACTTCGAGTCCGCATCAGCGCCAGTTCGCCAGCCCCCGGTCTACCCACCTCCCTGGCGGGACCCCCGACCACCGGCGCGTGAACCGGAGTGCTCGCCCGGCACCGACCAAGGAGCGATCCCCCCAATGAGACCCACCATCCGCCGCAGCCTCTTCGCCCTCGGGCTTGTGCTGGCCGCCTCGGCCTGCACTCCCGAGCAGATGGCCGCATGGCTCGAGCAGCACGAGCTGCCCGTTCCCGAGGACCAGGCCGAGCTCGCCGCCCAGGCCGAGATGGCCGAAACCTTCTGGCAGACCTTCATCGAGCAGCTGATCGCCCAGGCCCAGGCTGCGCCAGCACCCACTCCCGAACCGGTACCTGCCGCGGCACCCGCCGGGGGCATCAGCTGGCCCTGGTCAGCCCTCGTCGAGTGCGAAGCCAGCGGCAACTGGTTCATCAACACCGGCAACGGCTACTACGGCGGGCTCCAGTTCGCCCACTCGACCTGGGTGGCCTACGGCGGCCAGGCCTATGCCGCCTACGCCCACCAGGCCAGTCCAGAGGCCCAGATCACCGTGGCCCAACAGGTCGTGGCTGCCGCCGGAGGCAGCTACTCGGCCTGGCCGGCATGCCGTGCCCGACTCGGCCTGCCCTGAGACCCGCTCTGATCTGACCCACCGCCACCCGTGACGACCCGGCCCTTGCGCCGGGTCGTCACGCGTCCGGGGCTCGGGGCGGGGCGATGCTCCAGCGCAAGGACGGCGCGATACGCCAGAGCAGGGGAGATGCCCGGGGAGATGCCCCGCAGCGATGCCTCAGCCCTGAGGTTCGGCCATCTGCATGACCGAGAAGGTCGCACCCTGCGGGTCGACCAGGGCGGCCATGCGACCCACACCCTCGAGGTCCATGGGCTCGGCCATGACCGTCGCTCCCATGCCGACTGCGGTGGCCACTGCGGCATCGCAGTCACCGACCGCGAAGTACACCCCCCAGAAGGTGGGCATTCCTTCCATCGGAGTTGCCATGGCGCCGGCGATGCCGTTGGGGTTGCCACCTTCGACGAAGAACACCGTGTAGTCGCCCATGGGCATGGGTGCGGTCTGGGCAGTCCAGCCCACGACCTCCTGGTAGAACGGCGCCACTTGGGCGGGATCGGGTGTGATGAGCTCGTTCCAGCTGAGCGCCCCGTGCTCGTTCACCACCTCCGCGCCGACGTGCTCCTTCTTCTGCCAGAGGCAGAAGACCGCTCCGGAGGGATCGGCCACTACGGCCATGCGGCCTGCCTCCATCACCTCCATGGGGGCCTGGAGCACGCTGCCCCCCGCTGGAGTCACCTTGGCGGTCGCAGCGTCCAGGTCGTCCACGTTGAGGTAGGTGGTCCACACCGGGGGCATCCCTGACTCGGCCATCTGGGGCGAGAGCAGCATCATGCCCGCAACCGCCCGGCCACGGATCCGACACATGATGTAGGGAACGCCGGGCTGGTCGGTGTCCTCGTGGTCGTAGTCCCAGCCGAACAGGGCAGCGTAGAAGGACTTCGACGCCTCCGGGTCGGGTGTGGCCAGATCGATCCACGAAGGAATCCCGTGGGCGTAGCTGTCGACGTCAGGCATCTTCGTTCCTCTCCCTAGCCTTCGGAGCCGACGCCCCGGCGGCCTGCCTCCTGGTTGCAGCGGCCCGATCGGACCCTCACCGCACCCTACCGGTGCCGTCGCGGCATGCCACCCGTCACACCTCGGGTCGGGCACGCGGCCTGGCACACTTGGAGGATGCCGCGATGGGCCGAGGCCGAGGAATCAGCTGGGCCGCTGGCCCGGCTCGCCCGCCAACGGGTCGAAGCCACCGGGCTGGCGATGCTGGCCACGCTGCGGGCGGACGGCTCACCCCGCATCAGCGGGCTCGAGCCCCTGTTCGCCAACGGCGAGTTGTGGCTGGCCATGATGCCCGGCTCGCGCAAGGCAGCAGACCTGCGACGCGATCCCCGATTCGCCCTCCACAACGCCACCGTCGACAAGGCGGTCACGCTGGGCGATGCCAAGATCGAAGGGCGAGTGTTGGAGGTGACCGACGCGGCCACCGAAGAGGCCTTCCGCACGGCCTTCGCTGCGACCACGGGGAACCCGGTGCCCGATGGACCCATGGCCCTGTTCAAGGCCGAGGTGCAGCGGGTGACCGTGGTGCGACCCGAGGGTGACCATCTCTCCATCGACACATGGAGCACCGAGACGGGGCCGCGCCACATGGAGCGCCGCTGATGGCGCGGTCGGCGCCAGCAGCGACCGCGCCATCAGCGACCGCTCGGTCCAAGCCGCGAAGCTGGGCCCTACCGCCACGGCCCGACCATTCGCTTGGGCCCGATGGGCCCTCGCCCGTACACTGTGGCCCCCTGCGCTCGTAGCTCAATTGGATAGAGCATCTGACTACGGATCAGAAGGTTGGGGGTTCGAGTCCCTCCGAGCGCGCTGAACATCGTCGCAGGTCAGAGCGGTGCTGGCGGATGAGTCATCGCCAGCAGGGCCCGTTCTCTAATGGAATCCATTGGAGAGGCATTGGACGTTCGTCACTCGTCGGACGGTTCCGCTGGTCCGATGGGCCGTATCGATGGGTGCTTCTGACCGGCGGTCCGACGCGTCGGCACCCGTCAGGTGGTATCCGTCCACGGTTCGAGGGCTCGCTCGAGCCGCGAGAAGCGGACCCGCCTTGCTCGAGTCGCACGGCGGTGCCGTACTGGTCCTCGACGAGGTCCTTGTAGAGCGCGGCTTCGCTCCCTGTGAGCTTCGGCAGGGGAGCGTTCGTCGGGCTGGGCTCCAGGACGAGTTGTTCGTCCGCGCGCGGATCAGGAGATGTGGCGGATCCCGGATCGACTGGTCTGCCGTTCGCTGGGTGACCGGTGCCAGCGGCCGAGCGACCATTCGCCGAGCGTCTCCTTGCCGATGATCGGATGGCGGGCCAGAGGTCCTCGCCCCGGAGATCGGAGCTCGGTGGGTCGATCTCGAGCTCGTCGAGGTCCTCCTCCATCTCGTCGACGGCGCTGCGAGCCTTGACGGCGAGGGTGCGAGTCGTCCCGGTCTCTGCCGCGGACTCGAGGCCGACCAGCTGCCGGGCGATGCCGAATATCGGCGATCCAGTTCGGGTGTGATGGTCGGCATCGACCCGACGAAGGCCTCGAGCTCGGCTCGCCTCGCCAGCGAGTAGTAGAACCGATTGCCCATCGGTCGGACGCTCAGGACTCCTGCCTGCGCGAGCGTTTCGCACTCCTCGGCGACGTTTCGCTTGGTGTAGTTGGTGGCCGCGCTGATGGTCGCCGTGCTCGACCGGCCATCGTCGTGGGAGAGGAAGTAGCGCAGGATCTCGGTGCGGGCACCTAGACCGAACATGGCCCGGAGCCGGAGCCACACCATCGACGGCTTGTCGAGCTGCGGTGCCGACGATCGGCCCGTCACCGTGAACCTGCGCGACTCGGAGGCGTACGGCCACACGACGCCGGCGTGGTCCCCCACGGTCGCGGCGAAGATCCCGAAAGCATCGCGTCACGGCGGTCGGCTGTTCACGGACGAGGTTCTTGAGCCGCGTCTTGGAGACGTACCGCCAGTTGCGAACGCACCAGTCGGTGGCCTCGTCGCGCAGGCGCGCGTCCTCGTCGCCCAGGAAGGCGGTGAACACGATCAGTGGTTCGGGGTCGATCGCCCAATCGCTGTGGGTGTCGGTCCAGCCCGACACCCCGAGCTCGACCCACGCACCCCAGGCGAGAGCGGTCGCCTGCTCGGCGAACGTGGCGGCCGGCCGGCGGCGGACGCGCCTAGAGGTCGCCATCGCCGACCTCCACGTCGAAGAGCGCCAGCGCCGCCCGCAGCTCACCGAGGAACGCCCCGGAAGGATCGTGGGTGCGGGTCCACCGAGCAGCCGTCACGAGCTCGTCCCGGGAGGGTGTCAGTGCACGAAGGTCGTCCATGTGCTTGCTGCGCGGGCCCTGGTCGACCAGGGCGTAGAGCTTGAAGCAGATCAGGTCCTCGCGAGCCGGCAGGTGGACCTCGAGCGAACCGTACCGACGAACGGTGACCCGGTCCGCGATCCCGTCCGGCAGCCCGAAGTCGATCAGCCCGGCGGGCCCGACGTTCAACCACCGATCGCCCACACCAAGCGCTCGGCCGACCTCGCCGACAGCATCGGCCAGGAACGGCGGGAGCACGTCTGCCTTCATGTAGCCGGAGGGCTCGACAAGGCCGACGACATCGACGTCAGCGGTCGGTCGTTCGATGTAGCCGAGCAGCAGGAGGCTGCTGCCCCCGATCACGAGAAGCCCGACGTTCTGCCCGCGCTCGGCGAGGAGCTCGCCCAGCGTCTCCAGCGCATCCTCCAGTCGGTCCCGTTCCATGACGCGAGAGGATAACGTGCTCGAAACGAGCAATCCACCTTCTCGAATATGTGGTCGACAGACCAGCCACCTCGGCCGGCGGGCTTCCAATGGACTCTCCAATGGACCTGCCAACACTGGCCGTCACAGGCATGCACAGCCCAGCGCCGACGGGCGGGGGCGGCATCGAACGGAGACGGATGCTCTCGAGCTCACCGGTGCGGACGAGTTCGAAGACGGACCATCGTTCCGATCGCTCACGTCGCCAAGCGTCTCGGAGTGAGCGCTGCCCAGGTCTGGTCTGCCGTGCAGGCCCTTCCAACACCTGACCCGTTCCCCCAGGATCCAGCACAGCAGAGCGATCCTCCCCTCCCCGAGGCCAGGAAAGTTGAGCCGTTGTCCCTGTTCTGAGGGACAACGGCTGGCTGTCAGGCCACGACGAGCCGTCAGCGGAGATCGGCGCTTGCGATCGTGATGCGCTGGCCCCAGCTGAGCGTGAGGGAGTCGGCCTCGATTCCGTCACCGAAGCACACGAGTTGATCGGACTCGGCGACGAGGTTCAGCACGTCGCCGGGCGGGAGCGTCCCTTCGGTGAACGAGGTGCCAGTGGCCGGTGATGGCCATGCCTCTCGAACGAACCAGCAGAGCGTGGGATCGGTGGGGGTGGGGAGGTCGAGAGCGCTGTGCCGTTCCTGCCAGGCGGACCGGAGCCAGCCGGTGGCGCCGGTGCCGGTTCCTGCCAGCAGGCCGCTGGACGACTGACGCTTCGGTCGCTCCATCCGGCAGGCGTAGCGAGTAGCGGGCTGACTGGTGGGTCGCGTGACCGATGTAGACCTCGTTGAGCGCACGCAGCGTCTGGCCCTCGTCGGTCGTCGCCTCCACCATCGTTCGCTCCTCGACGTCGGGATCTCTTCCCGCCGCGACGAGGAGGGCAGTGGCCGCTTCGGGTGGGTGGGGTACCAAGACGCCGGGGTTGCGATCCGGCTCCGGGTTGATCCCGATCACCGGCTGACCGGTGAGGTACTTCGCAACGTTAGCAACGAGTCCGTCCTGTCCGACGACCACCACGACGTCCTCTGGCCCGAACACGAATCGGCTGAGATCCGTCCTCTCGAGATCGAGCGCGGCGCCACTCTGTGGGGATCGCCCCCTGCGTCAGTTCCTTGGCCGACCCGGAGCACTTCGTGACGCGCGAGCCACTTCGTCGATGGTGCGACCCCGGGCTCTCCAGGAAGAACGCCGCCTGTTGCCGCGTGCCGTGGCGGGCCAGGAGCTCCTCGTACTCGGAGCGCCGATGGACCACCACAGCTCGCGGTTGCAGGGTCATGCTGCCTCTTCCTCGTCGTGGGGCACGGGCGTCGGGTCGGTCTGAGCGAACCTGGCGAGCACCGGGGTGAGCAGATCAGGTGTCACGGTCAGGTTCGTGATGTTCGGCAGATTGCCCGCCAGCTCCCTCAGCGCCAGACCGAGCAGTGTCGCTTGCTCCAGCTCACGGTAGGCGGCGAGCTTTGCTGCCTCAGCGTCGGCTTCGGCTTCGCCCGACAAGCCTGGTCGTGTCGGCTGTGGCGTCGGCGATGAGCCGCTGTTGCTCGGCTGCAGCCTCGGTGGCGATGCGCTCGGCGGCAGCCTTCTCCTGAGCCCGCTTCCGGTCGTTCTGGCCTCGCTGGTCGACCAGGTCTTCCTCGCGGCGGGCGAGCTCGATCTGGTTCTGGAGCTCGTTCTCGGCGATCGCACGTTCCCGCTCGACCGCCAGCGCCCGCCGCTCGTAGGTCGCGCGATCTGCCTCTTGCTGCACACGCTCGCGCGGTGTCGGTCTGCAGGGCCCGCTCGACCTCAGGGTCGGTGCGGATGGCGACGCACGCGCACGTCGGTCACGGCGAGCCCTCGCTCTGCGAGTCGCTGGTCTTCGGCCAGCGCCTCGGCGACACGATCGCGAATCGGCGTGATGCCGTGGGCAAGCGCCTCGTGCCATGGCCATGCCGGCGAGCTGTTCGAGCGCCGGCTGCTGGGCGAGCTCGGTGAGGAGGCCACCCAGAGTTTCGAGCGGTGTGGCGTTCCACTGACCGGTCTCGGGAGCGATGCCGAAGTCGATCCGGGTCGCGGCCAGGATCGGGATCGGTGACGCGGTAGTTGACGGTCGCCTGCACGGTCACGTCCTGGAAGTCGGCCGTTCGGGCGTGGAAGAGCAGTGCCTGCTCTCGATCGTCGAGCGGGACCTCGGCGAGGGCCGCCGTGCGCGGCCGGAACCAGAAGGCGACACCCGGCTCCGGCGTGCTTGACGCGCCCGTTGCGGAGATGTTGGACATGGGCCGTCGTGTCGGCCCGCAGGTGGTGGAGGAACGGGTAGCGGGTGATGTCAGCCATGATCGGGTCTCCTTGTCGTCACTACGACGATAACTGCTCCTGGACTTCTCGTCAAGATGACGATTATGATGAACCGAGTGGAGCCGACATCCGTTCCCCGTCGCAGTGGACCTGGTGGTCCTCACCGTCCGGGGCGACCAGCTCCAGGTGCTGCTCATCAACCGGGGTCTCGAGCCGTTCAAGGGCCAGCTCGCCCTCCCGGGCGGCTTCGTGCTCGCCGACGAGGACCTGCTCGACGCAGCTGAGCGGGAGCTCGAGGAGGAGACCGGCGTTCGTCGACCTGCGGGTACACCTCGAGCAGCTCGGCACCTACGGCGCACCCCGACCGCGATCCCCGAGGACGAGTGGTCGCCGTGGCCCACCTCGCGCTCGTGCCCGAAGCGCGGCCACGCCGGTCGCGGGATCAGACGCCGCCGCGGCCAACTGGCTGCCGGTGGTCGGGCTCCTCGACGACCCAGACCGGCTGGCTTTCGACCACGACCAGATCCTCAACGACGGCCTCGAACGGGCCCGGTCCAAGCTCGAGTACTCGCCGCTGGCAACCGCCTTCTGTCCAACCGAGTTCACGGTCAACGAGCTGCGACAGGTCTACGAGGCGGTGTGGGGAACCGAGCTGGATCCTCGCAATTTCCACCGGAAGGTGACCGGCACACCCGGGTTCGTCGAGCCGGTCGGGCGAGACCACCAGCCGTGGAGGAGGTACGGCCCGCGCAGCTCTACCGACGCGGCGACGCCGAGCTGCTGCATCCAGCGATGCTCCGTCCAGACGCACCGTCACCGACATCGACTCGGGGACGTCGCTGAAATGCTCGTCGAGCTGGCGATCGGGGATGCCTACGGAGCCGGGTTCGAGTTCCGCAACCCGCTCTACGTTCGAGCCTTCAATCGACTCGACCGCTATCGCCGCCCGGCGCTCACACTTGGACGAGGCGGTCGATACACCGACGACACCCAGATGACGCTCGCGGTCGGCGAGGCGCTGCTGCGGGCGAGTCCTGGACACCCGAGCTTCTGCCGCACCACTTCGTCGAGGCGTTCAAGCGCGATCCCCGCCCGGGCTACGCACCGCGGTTCTACCGATTCCTGCGCAGTGTGGAGGACGGGACTGAGTTCCAGGATCGCATTCGTCCTGGGAGCGATCGCAGCGGTGCCGCCATGCGGTCTGGACCTCTCGGCCTACTCGCCGACGTCGAGGAGGTGCTCGACCGAGCAGCGATCCAGGCGCGGGTGACCCACGACACCGCCGGAGGTGTCGCATCTGCGCAGGCGGCGGCGGTCATGGTGCACTTCTTCGCGCGGAAGAGGGGTTCCGCTGCCGACCTCCCCGGGTATGTGGCGGATCTTGTGCCGGGCCCGTGGCAGGACCCTTGGAGCGGGCGGGTCAGCATGCGGGGCCTCGACTGCGTCGAGCGCAGCGATCACCGCCGTGGCCCAGACCACTTCGCTGCGGGACCTCCTTCGCCGATGCGTGAGCTTCCGCGGCGACGTCGACACGGTGGCCACCATCGCCCTCGCAGCCGCCTCATGGTCGAGTCACCACGCGCAGGACCTGCCGGCTGCACTCGTCGACGGCCTCGAGCGTGGACCATTCGGGTACGACTACCTGCGAGAACTGGATCGGAAGCTCGGCGCCGAATTCGGGATCGAAAGGTGACTGCAGTCCGGTGAAGTCGAATTACACCGATGAAATACGATCCACGGGACGCGCCGGGATGCCGAGCGGACGCTCCGGCCGATTGGTCGCTCGGTGCCCCGGGCGTTTCGTGCGCAAGAAGTGACCGTTTCGGTGCGGCGGTGCGCTACAAACCGGCGGTCGTGCAGCCCGACCAGGCGCTCGCCGAGCTCGCCGCTGCACTCGGGTCGACCTACGGCCTGCGGGCAGCTGAGGCTGTGCACCTCGCGACGGCCGTCATCTCGGGCGCCGATCGGTTCATCACGAACAACTCGTCGGACTTCCCGAAGACCATCACCGAGGTCCAGGTCACATACCCCAAAGAACTTCCCGACGCCTGACCCGGCGCTGCGCATTGGACTCGGGTTGCTGCGCGCTGCACACAGCTGCGCCGAGATAGACCCAGCGCTCGGGCTCGATCGTGGGTGCGAGCAAAGGAACCACGGTTCGTGCCGGCAGGCCACGAGGTCCTCGCCCTCCATAGACTCGCAGTTCGTGAGTCGCATGCGCATCTCGGCTAACTCGGCAACGCGCTTGCCGAGGGAAGACCCCGTCCGATCGCTGAGACACACTTGTTCGATGGAGATCGAAAGGAAGGCCATGCCGGAGGAGCGGACATGCCAAGTGGTGGGTGAGGGCCGCGAGCCCCGGGGATGGCCAGCGTGAGTGAAGGGCCCCAGCGAATCGGGTTCCACTTCGACGTCATGTGCCCGTGGGCGTACCAGACTTCCAAGTGGATCCGCGAGGTCCGCGAGACCGTGCCACTCGACATCGACTGGAGGTTCTTCTCCCTCGAGGAGATCAACCGCGAGGAAGGCAAGAAGCACCCCTGGGAGCGCGAGTGGTCCTACGGCTGGGGGATGCTGCGAGTTGCCGCCATGCTCCGCCGCGAATCCATGGACGCCTGTGACCGGTTCTACGAAGCGGCGGGCCGGGCGCTGCACGAGGAGTCCCGCAAGCCCCACAGGCCCGAGGTCGCCGAGGAGATCTGCCGAGAGATCGGCCTCGACCCGGCCGTCGTCCGGGCGGCCATCGACGACCCCACCACCCACGACGACGTGCACGCAGATCACGGAGCCGCCCTGGGCCACGGCGGCGGGTTCGGTGTGCCGATCCTCGTGTTCGACGAGAACCGATACGTCTACGGTCCCGTCGTCGCGCCGGCACCGACCGGTCAGGAGGCACTCGACCTGTGGGACCTGACCGTCGCCTACAGCAAGGTGCCGTACCTCTACGAGCTGAAGACCCCCAAGACCGACGCCGACATGGTCCACATCGCCGAGGTCTTCCGCCCGTACCTCCAAGCCCGAGACTGGGAGTCCCGGGAGAAGCCCGCCCGATGACCTACCGGACCATGGCCGACTCGGTGTCGGCCATGGTGTGCGCACCTCGTCTCACCGGATGAAGATGTGAATCACCCCTGGCTCGGCGCGATGACCTCGTCGCCGTAGCGGGCCAGATCCTCTGTGGGGTTCTTCGAGAAGAGGAACGCTGGGAGGATGACGCGGTCGACGCCGAGCTCGGCGAGTGCCGCGACCTCGGCGAGGGCGTTGGCACCGATCGCCCCGTTGCCGCCGGTGGTGAGCTCGATGGCGTCCGGATCGCGACCGTGCTCCAGGGCGGTGGCCCGCACGGTGGCGAAGAGGTCGGCGAGCTCCTCATGGGTGCCCTTGGCGGGGAAGAAGCCGTCCCCCGAACCGGCCCGCCCGCCGCGCCGCGACCTGCGTGTGACCCCCGACATGGATCGGAACCGTGCCCTTCACCGGCGTGGGTCTCACGATGCAGTCGGTGAAGGTGACGAACTCACCATCGAAGCTGGCCTGTTCCTGTTCCCAGAGTGCTCGCAGTACTGCGACGTACTCATCGGTGCGGCGGCCCCGTTCGTCGAAGGGGACACCGATGGCGTCGAACTCCTCCTGGAGCCATCCCGAGCCGATGCCCAACAGCAGTCGGCCGCCCGAGAGATGGTCGATGGTTGCCGTCTCCTTGGCCAGGACCACCGGGTTGCGTTGGGGCAGGATCAGAACGCCGGTGGCGAGCTTGAGGCTCGAGGTCGCCGAAGCCAGATACGAGAGCCAGGCGAGGGGGTCAGGAATGGCCGAGTCCTCGCGTCCGGGCATCCTGCCGGACGGGTCGTAGGGGTAGGTCGACTCGTAGCCGGCAGGCACGACGACGTGCTCGACGGTCCAGATCGACTCGAACCCGGCGGCTTCTGCTGCCTGAGCGAACTCCACGGCGGGTTCGGGGTGGGCGAGGCGACCCACGTTGGCGAAGGTGATGGCGAACTTCATCGGTGTCGGTCTCCCCTGGAGGGCGGGCGGGTAGGCACGGATGGCCGGTCAGGGTCGGATCCGACCGGGGTGCGGGCGGCCCGACTCCGAGAGGTTTGTCCCACAGCCGCGCGGATGTCCAGACTCATCACCACCCCGACCGTTCCAGGAGCTCCGATGCCCGATGCCCCGCTCGTCCTCGTGGACGCTCCACGCCGCCACGTCCGCCAGGTCACGCTCAACCGACCCGAACGGCTCAACGCCATGTCCATCGACCTGGTCATCGCGCTCCACGACTCCCTCGAAGAGGTCGCCCTGGACAACGACTGCTGGGTGGTGGTGCTCACCGGCGCGGGTAGGGCGTTCTGCTCAGGCCTCGACCTCCGCGACTACGGGATCATCCCCAACATCGACGGACTCGGGGTCGGCCGGATCGCCCAACGGGCCATGCGCTACTACTCGCGCCTGGTCCCCCTCATCCGCCGGATCCCCCAGCCGGTCATCGCCGCGATCAACGGGCCCGCCTACGGCGGCGGCATGTGCCTCTCTCTGGCGGCCGAGCTACGCGTCGCCGGCTCCTCGGCCGAGTTCAACTCGACCGGAATCGTCAACGGCCTGACCAGCACCGAACTCGGTGTCAGCTGGCTCCTGCCCCGTCTCGTGGGCGCAGCCCACGCCAACGACATCCTTCTCACCGGCCGGAGGGTCGACGCCGAGGACGCCCTCAGGATGGGTCTCGTGTCGCGGGTGGTCGCAGACGATGCCCTCCTCGACACCGCGCTGGACCTGGCCGAGAACATGTGCCGCTACAGCCCCTATGGCCTCGCCATGACCAAGGACATCATCTGGGTGAACCTCGAGAACCCCAGCCTGGAAGCCGCCATCGAGATCGAGGACCGCAACCAGCTCATGCTCGGCTTCACCGAGAACCTCCCCGAAGCCATCCGAGCTTTCGACCAGGGCCGCGATCCCGTCTACACCGACGAACCCCGCCGCGGCATGTTCCCCGACGACAGCGCGCCCGCCGGATGATCGGGCGACAACCGTGACGTGATGAGAGTGAATGGCTATCGTTCTCTCATGAGCCTCGGTGGGGTCCAGCTGGGCGAACTCGCAGCTGCACTACTCGCGTCGCATCCAGATGACGTCCTTCCAGACGCGGGCCACGACCACATCCTGGACTGCGCCTTGTCGGCCTTCCTCGAATACGGGATCCGCCGGACCACCATGGAGGAGGTCGCCAGGCGCAGCGGAATCAGCCCGGCGACCCTGTACCGTCGCTTCAGGACCAAAGACGAGATCGTCCGCAGCGTGTTCCTCCGCGACCTGCGACGCTTCACCGCCGAGCTCGACAAGCTCATCGACGACGACTCGCCGGCCGACGAGCAGCTCACCGAGCTGACGATCGCAGTAGCCCGCCGGCTCGAAGCCCAAAGACTCATCGCGCGATTGATCGACACCGAGCCCGAGACGATCCTTCCGCAGCTGACCTCGGGCGCCGGACCCCTGATCGAGTTGGGCGTCGACTACCTGGCGACCGTCATCGAGAGCTGGATAGACGCCGGCCGGATCCCACCCGTGGAAGCCAGACCGACGGCGGAGATCTTCATCCGGCTCTTCCATTCCCTCTCACTCACGCCCTCGACATCCTTCCCCCTGGAAGACGAGGAGCGACTGCGGACCTTCACCCAGACCACGGTCCGAGGTCTCCTGCACCTGGGCACCCCATCCAAGGAGAGATCTTGAACGACATCGGGTTCCGAACGCGCCGCACGTCCCTCCGAGCGCTGGTGGTGGCAGCCGTCCTGGCCACATCGCTCTCCCTGGTTCCCATACCGTCCACTCCAGCAGGAGCGGCCGGTGGAGGCGTCGTCGACCTCACCGGGGCGGTACCCGCCAGCTTCACGGTCACCCCCGGTGTCGAACAGGTCACTGTGACCGGGCGGTCCGATCCTCGGCCCGCTGACCCTGGTCGACGCCGCCACCCTCGAACGCATCGTGACCGTCTACACCGACGACCTGGGCCAACTGGTGATCCCCTACGTTCCCTCCGACTTCCTGGTGTTCGACCCCCGCGACGGTGTCCTGCCCACCACCGAGGGCGGGCCGCTCCGGCCCGGCGACTACCGGCTGGTCAGCGAGGGCATCCCCGGCGAGCCCTTCGCCGGACCCGTCGAGGCCAGCGATCCCTTCACCGTCCTCGGAGTCGACGACGTACCCGACACATCTCTGTACGAAGGCCAGGCGCTCCCCTCGGTGCCGACCGAGATCACCGGCGGCAGCCGCAGCCGGGCCACACCGACGAGGAGGGCTACGGCTATCTCGAGGTCCGCGACGGAACCCTGCTGTCGGTCAACGTGCGTCTACCCGACCCGGGCCAGTACGGGCCGGGCCCGTACCCGACCGTGGTCCAGTACTCCGGCTACGCCCCCTCCAAGCCCGGGGTGCCGTCGGGCGCCGACGCCGGCGGTGTGCTGGCGAACGTCCTCGGTTTCGCCTACGTGGGGGTCAACCTGCGAGGCAGCGGCTGCTCGGGCGGCACCTTCGACGTGTTCAACGCCGCCCAGGCCGCCGATGGCTACGACGTCGTCGAGACGGTGGCCCGTCAACCGTGGGTGAAGCACGGCACGTCCGGGAATGATGGGCATCTCCTACTCGGGGATCACCCAGCTCTACGTGGCCGCCACCAACCCGCCCCACCTGGCGGCCATCACCCCGGTGTCGGTCATCGAGGATCCCTGGTACCAGCAGTGGCCCGGTGGCATCTACAACTCCGGGTTCACCCAGCAATGGCTGGCCAGCCGCGACGACGAGTCCATCGGCGGCGCCGGGTGGGCCCTCGACCGCATCACCGGCGGCGACACCATCTGCGAGACCAACCGGCTGATCCGCAGCCAGAACATCCCCTTCGAGGAGTTCGCCCTCTCCTTGAACCGCCGACCCCTGGCGGCCGACGACCGCAACCTGTCGCTGCTGGCCCGCGAGATCGACGTGCCCGTCTACCTGACCGGTGCCTGGCAGGACGAGCAGACCGGGGCCCAGTTCGCCAGCCATGCTCGACGACTTCGATTCTGTGCCGGCGGGCCAGACGAAGTTCACGATGTTCAACGGAGAACACTCCGACGGCTTCACGCCACTGATGTTCACCCGCTGGTTCGAGTTCCTCTCCTTCTACGTCGATCGGACCGTGCCCAAGGTGAACCCCCTGGTCCGCTTCGGCGCACCCGGCCTCTTCGAGGACATGTTCGGCGTCGCCGGGCTCGGCTTCGAACCCAACCGCTTCCTGATCCCGTTCACCAACACGCCGATCCACGGCGACTTCGCCGGCTCTCTCGCCGCCTACGAGGCCGAGCCCGAGGTGCGCCTGCTCTTCGAGGTCGGGGCCAGCCCTGACTTCCCCGCCGACCCCCAGGCACCCCGACAGCGCTTCGAGATGTCGTTCCCTTCGTGGCCACCACCGGCGGCCGAAGCCGACGACCTGGTACTTCGGTGCCGACGGCACCCTGATGGACACCCCGGCCACCGAGACCGGCACCGACCGGTTCTCCCACGACGCCGCTGTTCTCGGCACCACCTGGAAGCAGAACGACCCGCCCACCCCGAGCACGTGGAAGACCACCGCCGACGGGATGGGCCTGGCCTACGAGACCGGCCCGCTCGCCGAAGACCTCGTCCTGGTCGGCTCCGGACACGTCGACCTGTGGTTCCGCTCCGACCGGCAGCGACGCCCCCCTCGAGGTGGTGCTCTCGGAGGTCTACGCAGACCCCGACCCGACCGACGCGGTGCCGCCCGAGGAGGTCCGGATCCAGCACGGGCTGCTGCGTCCCGGCTATCCGACCCTCGACCCCGACCGCAGCGACGGGCACCCACGTCGACCACCTCTTCTACGCCGCCGACTACCAGCCACTGGCCGGCGAGTGGCGCAACATCCAGATCCCCGTCTACGCCAGCGCACACGCCTTCCGGGCCGGGAAGCCGGCTGCGGATCGAGATCAACACCGCCGGGGGCGATGCACCCACCTGGTCCTTCGAGTCACCCGACTACGGCGCCACCACCCACGATGTCGGCTGGGGTGGACTGCGTCCCTCGTCGCTGGTGCTTCCAGTCGTCGACGACGACATCCCCGCCGAGTTCGCGGGCCAGGACAACCGGCCACCTTGTGACTGGCTCCGTTCCCAGCCGTGCCGCACCTACCACCACCTGGTCAACGAAACCGTCTCGATCGAGGAACCACCGACGACCACGACGACCACGACGACCACGACGACCACGACGACCACGGTGGCCACGACGACCACGACGACCACGACGACCACGGTGGCCGACGACCCAGGGACCACCACCATCCCGCCGGCTGCACCGGCTCTCCCGGTGGCGACGAAGCCCACCTTCACCGGCTGAGCCAAGGACGCGCGGCGTCCTCCCGTGAGCCCGGCGACGAGCCGGTCGATCACCACTGCCGTCCGTTTCCACTCGGACTCACCGAGTGTGTCCATCCACTCGGGAGGTCCTACACATTGCGTGTTCAGGACATGAGGCCAGCGAGGATGTTGCAGCGGAGGGCGAAGGCGTTCCGGGGTAGCCTCGGGCGCGGCGTGGGCGCGCCGGCGCCAGGCCGCTGCGCCGTGACCGGAGGCGGTGGAGATGGATAGACGAAGCTTCGTCCTGAGCGCGATCGGCCTGAGCGGCACCGGCCTGCTCGCGGCCTGCAGCGACGACGTCGACCCCACCTCCGGCAGTGCGGCGACCACGCCTTCGTCCGCTCCGATGACCCGCGGCTCGTTCGTGCCACCACCGGGGGCACCAGGGCTCGTCAACGAGGCCCGCTGGCAAGCGCGCGTTGACGAGTACCTGGCCACCGTCACGCAGCAGAGTGACCTGTCCCGCTTCGGTGACGTGGCCGCACAGCTGGTCCGAGCGCACCGTGACCCCGACTACGTCTGGGATGTGGACGGCGTCACCGCCGAGGGCTTTGCGTGGGCTTGGGAATACTTCGACGAGCTCGGCACTCCCCGAGACTTCCGGGTCCTGGATCTGCTGTGGCTGCTTCACCTCTCCGACGGCACGACGCCGATGCGGACACTGGACCGGGCGGTGGCCGCGATGGGCCTCGACCTGTGCCTGCTCGACATCGCCGCGCACACCCACCGGGGTACTTACACCGCAGCGCGTGGCCGCACGTACAAGAAGGACAAGTGCGCGGCGACCGACGAGCCGACGTTCACGATGGCGACGCTGCTGTTCGACGACACGGAGGTGGGCTACGACTTCGACGACCCGGCGAACCTCGGGTTCTGGTGGTCCCTGAACGCGCTGGGACTGTGGCAGGTGGTGGACCTGAGCCTGGCCGAGGGTGAACGCCATCGGATCTTCGAGGCCGAAGAGCGCGAGCCGATCCGACTGTTGTTCGAGGCACACGACTGGGACCCACAGCGGGTGAAGGTGTTCCTCCGGGAGAACCGGCCGGTCCTCGACGGCAGCTTCGGCGAGGCCGACACCTACCACTGGCGAAACGACGTGGTGGCACTGGCGTCTGTGGTCGACCACCGCTTCGGGCACATGCGGCCGCAGACACATGCGTGGCAGGCGACCATCGACGAGACGGCGCTGGTGTTCACCACCCACCCGATGACCGAGCCCGCCCAGAGCGACCGGTGGAACGACGACCCCAAGCCCGGGTACTGGACCGGAGAGGCGTCGATGCCGCGCTCGGCGCAGCACGAGCGCACAGCGATCCACGTCTACCAACCAGCCTGGGGCGCGGGAACGATCGACCCGGTGCTGGCCGCGCTCTTCACGTACCGGGACTACACGCACGCCTGGTTCCCGCAGGACGCGTTCGACGAGGTGGTGCGCGACGGTAGCTGGACCTTCGGTCGCAAGGGCGACGGGTACGTGGCGCTGCACTCGTGGCGGCCGACGGAGTGGCGAGAATACGACCCGACGGTGCACGCCACTCGCGGGATGGAGCTGCCGTTCGACCTGGTCGCGGCAGGCGGGCCGGACAACGTGTGGGTCGTCGAGGTCGGCGACGCAGGCCAGGGTGGATTCAGCTCGTGGCTGGACGAGCGAATCGGGGCGCCGGTGAGCATTGAGCGCGACGACGTCGGCTTCCGAGTGGAGTGGAGGTCACCGGCAACCGGCACGCTGTCGTTCGGCTCGACCGGGCCGTTCCAGGTCGACGGCGAAGAACAGCCCCTGGCCGACTTCCCCCGCCACGCGTCGCCATGGGGCACGGTCGAACGCCTCGAGCAACGCTACGAGCTGACGGCTGGCGACGCGTCGCTCACGCTCGACTTCGACGCCATGACCCGAGCGCTCACCTGACCCCATCCGGTTCTGATCTGAGCCGCACGGAGCAAAGCGACCATCGGGTCATGAGCGATGGTCTCGACGGCTAGACCCCGGTCGCCCCGCGGCCCTCACCGTCGGCCAGCTCACCTGCGAGCGCAGCGCGCACCGCCTCGTCCATACCGATGTTGAACCACAGCAGCACACCGCGCGACGCGACCGAGCGCAGCGACTCGTAGGCGGCGGTCAGGTCGATGGGCTGGTCGGCCACCTGCTCGACCTGCCCGATGAAGAACGCGACCAGTTCCGCTGCCATCGGCTCGAGGTGGCGGGCCAGGATGTCGCCGGCCGCGATGGTCACCTCGATCGGTACCGAGACGTTGCGCTCGAGGTCGACAGTTAGGTCCAGGATGTCGATGGCGGGGGTGACGTAGCGGGGAGGATCGCTGTCGGGCACCCGCGAGATCAGCGGCGTCGCCTCCAGGCGCTCGATGAAGTCGTCGGCCATGCCCGCCACCTTGGCCTCGACCTCCGCACGCGTGAGGGTCTGCGGTCGCAGCTCGTCGGTCCACGGCTCCATGGCGTCGACGGCGGAGAGCCAGGAGCGCATCGCGGTGGAGGGGTCGAGCGGCTCTGCGGCGACGATCTCGCGGATGGCGGCCAGCTTCAGCCCGCGGTCTCGCAATGAGGCGATGAACCGCAGCCGCTGGAGATGGTCGAGGCCGTAGAAGCCGGTGCGGCCGACGAGCCGTGGTGGCTCGAGCAGGCCCTCGGACTGGTAGTAGCGGATCCTCCGCTCAGTGGACTCGGACGCCAGGGCCAGCTCGGCGATGGTGTAGCGCCGCTCCAAGGTGTGGTCGGCCGTGGGCTCGTCGCGCCCCGCGCTACTGGCTGATGAACCGCCTGCTGCCATGTCGCCAGCGTATCCGCCTCATATACGACGCTTTTGCTGTTGTATATGGGCGGTATTTGGTGTAGCGTTCGGCGAGCAGCGAGCGCCCGGTCGCTCGCGCACAGGGAGGAAGCCATGTATTTCCGATTGATCGAACGAGCGCGCCACCACGGCCGCCTGCTCCTGGTGGCGGCCGTAGCACTCGTGGCCGCCGCGTGCGTGCCGCCGGTGCTCCCGCCGCCACCGGGCGGCCCGACGTACGCGACCGCGTCCGCTCCGGCCGATGGCTTCGGCGGCGGGACGATCTACTACCCCACCGACAGGCCTGGTCCGTTCGGCGCCGTGGCCATCGCGCCCGGCTTCTCCGCCTCCCAGGACACCATGTCGTGGTTCGGGCCGCTGCTGGCGCAGAACGGCTTCGTGGCGATCACCATCGATACCATCACCCCGCTCGACCCCCCACCCAGCCGCGGCGTCCAGCTCCTTGCCGCGCTCGACCACCTCGTGGATAACAGCACGGTCTCCCACCTCGTCGACCCCGACCGGTTGGCGGTGATGGGCCACTCGATGGGCGGCGGCGGTGCACTCCACGCGGCGCGCCTCGATCCGTCGCTGCGCGCCGCCATCCCGCTCGCTCCATGGGACGCGGGGGTGGGCTTCGCCGGGGTCGCGGTCCCGACGCTGGTAATCGCCTGCCAGGACGACACGGTCGCACCGCGGCTGGTGCACGCCGACTTCTTCTACGCCAGCATCGTTGGTCCGACGACGAAGGCCTACCTGCAGTTCACCGGCGACCACGGCTGTGCCAACGCCAACCCACGCCCGCAGACCGAGGAAGCCGTGCTCGAGTGGCTGGCGCGCTTCGTCGATGACGACACCTCGGTCGACGCCTGTCCGCCGCTGGAGGAGGGCGGCGAGGTGATCTCGGCGCAGGCCCGCAACTGCCCAGGCTGACCGCAGCACCCCCCCCGGTGTTGAGCGCTTCCTCGGGTCCTGCGCCCCGCACGCTGGCCACCGCCCCCTCCGAACTCGCCCGTCTTGACCTTCGACTCTGGCATGACACCTAGACCTAGCTTGGAGGCATGAGCGACGATCGACCGAACTTCAGGATGGGGCGCTTGGACCACGTCCACATCCGGGTGCCGGATCGAGCCGAGGCTGCCCGGTGGTACGCAGAGCACCTCGGATTCGAACCTGTCGGTGACTACGAGTTCTGGGCCACGGGATTCGAAGGTGGCCCGCTTCAGATCTCCGCCGATGGCGGCCGGACCACCCTCGCGCTCTTCGAGGCCACCGAAGCGCACCCGATGGTGCGCAACGAGCTCGGCGCCGCCTTCAGTGTCGACGCCGAAGCGTTCATCGACTTCGCTCGTTCCCTGCCCTGCGGCATCGACAGTCCCGGCGGACAACCTCTCGAGGTGGGCGACCTCGTCGACTTCGACCTCTGCTGGGGATTCGAACTGATGGACCCGTGGGGAAACCGTTACGAGGTCAGCTGTTGCGACTACGAGCGGGTCCGAACCGAGTTGGTGGAGGCCGACGGGCTCCTACCGCAGCGCTACTGGCCCAGCGACCTCTACGAGTCCTACCTGACACGACGATCCGGTGGTCCTGACCAGGAGCGCCAGCAGCAGATGACCCACCGAGGCGAAGAGCCAGCCGGCAACAACGGCTAGGCGCTCGAGCCGGCGGAAGTTGGCGTATCAGTCCGGGGTGGCGATGTCACGTAGCGCCCAGCAAGCTCGGCCAGGGTCTGGAGACAGCCGGTGGCGCAGTCCGAGATGATGTCGGCGACGGGTCGGATCCCCTCGATGCGTCCGGCCACCTGACCGCACAGAGCGATCGACGCCTCCATGTCGCCACCGAAGTAGAGGGCATCCTGGTTGAGCAGTTCGACCATGGCGTTGCGCTCGGTGTCGAACTCGTAGCTGCCGGTCTTGGCGGTTCGCAGGGCCCGCAGAGCGGGACTGGTGTGCTGGTTCAGGAACAGGGTGTCGGTCTCGGCAGCCTCGACGATCGCCTGCTTCCAGTTCTGGTGGATCGGCGACTCGGCAGAGGAGACCATCACGGTTCCCATCTGGACTCCTTCGGCACCCAGCGCCAGGGCGGCAGCCATGGTGGGGCCGTCGACGAAGCCGCCCGCCGCGATCACGGGCACGTCGACGCGGCTCACCACCAGGGGGAGCAGCACCATCGTCGAGACGGGTCGGGGGTTCTTGAAGCCTCCGCCCTCGCTACCTTCGACGATCAACCCGTCGACCCCAGCATCGACCGCCTTCAGTGCCGCCCGCAGAGTGGGTACCACGTGGAAGACCGTCAGCCCCGCCCCCTTGAGTTGAGCGGTGAACTTGGTGGGGTTGCCGGCCGATGTGGTCACGAACTGGACGCCCTGGTCGACGACGAAGTCGGCGATCGACGGGTCTCGTACGAAGGCCTGGGCGATGTTGACCCCGAAGGGCTTGTCTGTCAGGTCGCGCATCTTGCGGATCTCGTCTCGGATGGTCTCGAGCTCACCCGACGACGTCTCGATGATCCCCATGGCACCGGCGTTGGACACCGCGCTGGCCAGGCGCGACCCTCGCGATCCAGCCCATCGGCGCCTGCACGACCGGGATGTCGATCCCGAGCATCTCGGTGACACGGTTCGAGAACATCGGATGCCTCCCGGCGAGACCTGCGGTGGCCTACTGCCCTTGCCGGACGGCAAGGTGATGCCGGCACGGCATGGGCAGCACGGCATTGGCAGCAACATAGTAGCGGCACGGCATTATTTGGGATACTCACTTTCAATAGTTGGGTCTGCGAACTCGGGGCGGGCCTATCGTGTGGCCGTGGCTACCGCATCCAACCTCACCGGCTACTGGCCCAGTCCCTGGCCCGGCGAGGACGGCGGGCCAGCCCGTCGCCAGGTTCCCGCCCGGGGATCAGGGCTCGACATCCAGCCCGACGAGCGCCTGGAGACCACGTTCCGGCTGGCCCCTGTGGCCGTGATGCCGATCCTGAGAGACCCCGGCGAGGTCTACCTGCTCACCTGTTCGGGTCCCGGCACCGACACGACGATGACCGTCGAACGGATCGACCCCGAGTCACTCGAACCCCGGGAGTCGACCGGGGCCGTGCCCACCGGCCCCTTCTGGCCCGGCGGATTGGCCGCCCACGCCAACGGCTCGTTGGTCGTCGTGCAGGGCAACCGCATCCACACCCTGGACGCGGACTGCACCCTGGAACGAAGCACCCGACTGCCGCGGGAACGGCCCTACAACTCCTTCGTCTGCTTCCCCGACGGTTCGGTCGTCACGAAGGACTTCGGAATCGACACCGCCGAGCCCTGCGAGGTGCTCGTCCTAGACCCTGTGACCCACGAGCGGCGGGCGGCGCCCGTGCACCTGCCCGAGCCGTCGATCGGCCGGATCGCCGCCGACGGCGACACCCTCTACGTCACCGGGATCACCACCTCGTACCGCCTGCACTGGGATTCGGAGGAAGGACGCCTACGCCTCGATGACGGATGGCACCACCGCTATCTGCGCGACGGGGGGTCCTACGGGTGGGATCCGTGCCTGGCCGGCGGGAGCATGTGGGTGATGGACGGAGGCGCCGAGTCACGCTCCTTCCACGGCACGTTCCGGGGCTGTGGCACTGCGCCAGCGCCCAACCGGGCGATCCGGGTGTCACTCGGGGACCCCACGGACCACGAAGAGATCGAGGTCTCGGGACTACCCAACGGCTTCCAGTGCAACGTGATGGTGTACTCCGAGGCCCATGACACCGCGGTGGCCTTCGATGCGGGCAACGGCGTCGTGGCCGCATGGCAGCCCCAGCCAGCCGGTGCGACTCTGCGCTGGCGGGCCGAGATGGGCCACGCCGCGCACCTCCTGGTCTGGGAGGACACCGGCGAGCTCTTGTTGGGCGACCACGACGAGGAACGCGGCGACCAGGTAGTGATCGTAGACATCGTCACCGGCCGGGAACGGGCTCGAGCCGCCACCGGGTCGCCCATGCAGACAGCCCTGTTCCCCTCCCCGGGATGGGGCCGCGACCTCTACCACACGACGATGGCGGGGATCTGGCGTGCGGAGGTCAGGCCCCGGGCATCCTCGGCAGGGTGAGAAGAGCAACGCAGGGGCGACCATGACCGGCACAGCCGAGGGGGGACAGCGCCGAGTGCCGCACCACGAGTCTCGCCAGGACGGTCGGGCGCTGCGATCCGTCCGCAGCCGGCGGGCGGTGGTGGAGGCCTTCATCGACCTCGTGAACGAGGGAGAGGTGCACCCAACCGCTCAGCAGGTCGCGGATCGGTCAGGTGTGTCGCCCAGCACGATCTTCCGGCTCTTCGAAGACTTGGAGGGGATGTACGCAGAAGCGCTCTCGGTCCAGACCGAACGGGTCTCCGACCTGCTCGAACCGATCCCTGGCACCGGAACCGTCGAGCACCGCGTCGCACTGCTGGTCCGGTCTCGCGCCCGCCTCTACGAACGGGTGGCCCCGCTGCTCCGCTTCCAGACCAGGTCCATAGCCACCTCACCGGGAGCGCGATCCAACCGCGCGGCGGTGAACTCCTTCTTCCGGGCCGAACTGGCCGAGCTGTTCGCCTCCGAGTTCGATCAGCTACCACCGGACGCCCTCGATGCGGTCGACACGTTGACCAGCTGGGAGATGTGGGAAAGGCTGCGCACGGTCCAGGGGTTCTCGGCCCGACGCGCACAGGACGCTATCTGTGGTTGGGTCCGCTCCATGCTCGGGACCTAGCACCGACCGAGCACTGACCGAGCACTGACCGAGCATCGACCGAGCATCGACCGAGCATCCTCCCTGTTCTTTGACCGATACTGAGCGATTATCGCTCAGTATCGGTCAAAGAACAGGAGAACGGGAGGGGTGCCAGGACGCCTCGTGGCGCTCCTCGTGGCGGTGTCCCTCCTCACCGCCTGCACGACCTCAGATGACGAGCCGTCGGGAAACGCCGGAGGGTGGGCGCGACCGTCCCGGTGGCGAGAGCTCCGACGACCGTGCCAGCCCCGATCCCATTCCGGCCTCGCCCGATCCGGCGGTCATCCCCGATGGGGGAATCGCCCTGTCGGTGTGGATACCCGACGGTGGCGGTGTCGCGCCGGTCACCGTCGGTGTCCCCGTCCCTACCACCGACGCCGACGGTCCGTTCCGGGTGGCCACTGAAGACGGGCCCGTCCCCACCCAGGTCCGCGAGCAGGTACGTCTCGGCGAGGGCCTCACCTGGCTGCTCATCGACTTCCAGGCCGAATCCGGCCGGGGCTACTGGCTCGAGGTCGGCGACCCGCCCCCACCATCCAGTCCGCTGACGGTCACCGAAGACGACGGACTGATCACCGTCGACACCGGAACCGAGCGCTGGGTCGTGCCCGAGACCGCTGATCTGCTCGCCTCCGTCACCCGTGCCGGTGACCCTGTGATCACCGCGGCCGGGTTCTCCACCGCGTCGAACCCGGAAACGAACCCGGACCCGAACCGAACCCGGACCCGAACCCGGAGTCCGGATCCGGTCCAGGGGGGCGCCGACACCGGCGACGGTGGAGGTACTCGAGGACGGTCCGCTGCGGGCCCGGGTCCGCGTCGAGGCCCCCCGAGCCGTCGCAGGGCTCGACCTGACCGCCCACCTGGACTTCTACGCCGGACTTCCCTCGGGGCGGATCCGGATCACCCTCACCAACCGGGCCGACTGCCTCATCGAAGCCGACACCCCACCCGAGGCCGACAACGGTCCCAACGAGAACGGCACCGAGGATCACCAACCGTCCTGCAACGGGATCGGTTCGGCCAACGTCGCCGGCGTCGAGGACATCTCCTGGGGGGTGAACGTGGCCGACGCCGACGGACCCGACGAGGTGCTCTACCAGGACTCGTCGGGTGACGACCGCTGGGACTACTACCAGGGGCTCGATCCTCGCATGCAGTCCGGTGTGACGTTCCGGGGGTTCGAGCGGAGCGTGGCCGGCGATGTGACCGAGACCGGCGACGCGGCGTCGGGCACCCTGGCCTCGGGATCGGTGCGCCTCGACGTGCCCTGGTTCCGGGAGCTCTATCCCAAGGCGCTGCGCCGTGAAGGCCACCGCCTGGAGGTCGGGCTGTTCCCCACCGAGTGGTCCAGCGTCCACCGTCTCCGCGCCGGCGAGCAGAAGACCCATGACGTCGTGGTGACCCTCGACCCCGACACGCCCCTGCCCTGGCCCGTCCACGCCGCGCCCAGCGGCGGCTGGCTGGAAGCGACTCGCGCTCTGGGACCTCTACCGGCCGCCGTGAGCACCGACACCGGCGCCACCGATGCCGCCTACGAGGCGTACCTGGACGCCCAACTCGACGCCGACGCCTACGAGCAGGACGAGTGCAACAACAACCTCGACGACTGCGCCCGCTCGCTGCCCGATGCCCGCGAGCGGTTCGGGTACACGGGCTGGACCGACTTCGGTGACCTCCCCACCGACTTCGAGGACCCGCGCTCGCCCGTACAACCTCAAGTACGACGCCAACCTGGGCTTCGTCCTCCAGGCCCTCCGCCACGACGATCCCCGCTGGTGGGAGTGGGCGGCAGCCTCCAACATCCACTTCGCCGACATCGACATCCTCCACGCGCCGGTGCAGGGTACCGAGGGCGACGCGGACCTGGTGGCAGGGCGGCACGTGGGGCCACTCGTACCACGACGAGACCGGGATCCACAATCCTCACCGCAACTACGCCAACCCGCACCCCGACACGTCCTGGGGCGGGGCGGGCATGGTGGCCTGGGCGCTGCTCACCGGCGACCCGGTCGTGGCCGACGCGGCAGTCGAGTTGGCCGACAACACCCTGTGGCGGATCACCAACTCGGCCGACACCGGCTGTGACGCCGAGACCTGGGGTGGAGGGAACGGGGAGGGCTACGCCGTTCTGGAAGCCAACCCACGCGCCGTCGCCAACGCCACCCGGATCCTGGTGTTCTCCTACCGCCTCACCGCCGATATGGACTACCTGGAAGCCGCCGGTGCCGCCGGTGACTGGTACTCGTGCGAAGCCGCCGCCCTCGATCCGTGTGCCTCCTGGAAGGAAGCGCTGCTGGCCCGGGCTTTGGCCGAGTACACCTTCACCGCCCGCCAGGCCGGCCTACCCGTGGCCGACTCTGCACCAGACGCAGTCGTCGCGATCGCCGCTGCACTGCGCAACCGGTTGGAGGGCGACGCCGACCGGGCCTGGCTCGTGGACTGCGAGGGGGTCGCCGAGATCAACGCCTGGGAGCTACTGGTGGCCGACGTGTTCACCTACGCCGCGGCGCTCACCGGTGACGACGCCTGGTTGACCGACGCCGACCGGACCTTCGCCGTGGGTGCCACCGACCCCTACTACGAGGGAGACGGCGTGCAGTACCACTCGGCCAAGGAACTCGTGAACGTTATCGACGACGGACTGGTCGCCATCGCCGAGCACCAAGGACGCGGAGACTGAGCCGAGTGGTCGCCGTGACGGCGGCGCTGGCGACGGTTCGCTGGTGACGGTTCGCTGACTAGGGTGGCGCATCACTCGACAGGGGGGAACCATGGACCTGATGCGCACCACCCGTCGCCGGCGGGTACCGGCCGTCGCCATCTTGGCCATCCTGACCGTCACGACCATCGCGGCCTGCTCGGAGAACGACGACTCCTCGACCGATGAACCCGGGAGTGGCGACTCCACGACCACTGAAGCCGCGACACAAGACCCGACAACCGGCTCTGAGGATGGTCCGGGCGATGGCCCTGGCACGCCCTTCGCAGGCAACGCACCCGAGGAGATCGTCGCCCCGACCAACGAGGGCAACGGCACCGTGCCTCCTCAGCCGGTGGCCCCGCTTCCCCCCGGCTACGTCGAGGAGGAGTTGTTCATCGGAGGAACCGCGACCAGCTTCGAGGCCACCGACACCCCCGACGACGGCTTCTGGACAGCCACACCCGGCGAGGAAGCCGAGTACCGCACCCGGGTGCTCGTGCGCAGGCCCGGCGCCGCCGAAGACTTCAGCGGCACCGTGGTGGTCGAGTGGTTCAACGTGAGCGCCATCGAAGCCGCCCCCGACTGGGGCTACCTCTCCGAGGAGATCGGCTGGGAAGGCCACGCCTACATCGGGGTCAGCGCACAGGCCCAGGGAGTCGAAGGCGGAGCCACCATCCTCGATGTCCAGGTCGACGCCGAAGCCGCGGGGGAGGCGACGGGGGAGACCGGCGAGGCCGGCCCGGAGGGCACCGATGCCGGCGGTCTGACCAACATCGATCCCGAGCGCTACGGCACCCTCGTCCATCCCGGTGACGCCTACGCCTTCGACATCTTCACCCAGGTCGGGCGGGCCGCCACCGAGGCACCCGACCAGCTCCTGGGTGGGCTCGTACCCACCCAGGTCATCGGGGCCGGCGAGTCGCAGTCGGCCATGTTCCTGTCGACCCTGGTCAACGGTGTACACCCTCTCGACCCGGTGTTCGACGGCTTCCTGATCCACAGTCGCGGTTCCACGGTGGCGCCCCTCGACGGTGACTTCCTCGGTGCCGCCGAGGTCGCCGAGGCCACCGACCCCGCCGCCATCCTGGAGCAGGGGGTCCTCATCCGAACCGATCTCGACGTGCCCGTGTTCATCTTCGAGGCCGAGACCGACCTGACCCTGCTCGGCTACGCGCATGCCCGCCAACCCGACACGGAGCTGATCCGCACCTGGGAGGTGGCCGGGACAGCCCACGCCGACGCCCACACGTTCCGCTCCATGCTCGGCGGTCCCCGCGACCCCGGCGTCGGATCGCTGCTGGGCTGCACCGAGCCCATCAACACCGGTCCCCACCACGAGGTGGTACAGGCTGCACTGCACCACCTGGTGGCGTGGGCTGCGGGCAGTGATCCGCCGCCGGCCGGCGAGCCGCTCGGCCTCGCCCCCGGTGACGAGGTGGCGATCGCCCGTGACGACTTGGGCATGGCGGTCGGAGGGGTACGCAACCCGCTGGTCGACGTGCCGGTGGCCGTACCCAGCGGTGACCCGCCCGGGGGTGCCTCCATAGAGGACCTCGCCAGCGGCGAAGCCGACCTGTGCATCCTGTTCGGCAGCACCCGATCCCTCGACCGCGACACGCTGGTCGAGATGTACGGCACCGCCGACAACTACCTGGCGGCGTTCCGTGCGTCGGCTGACGAGGCGGTCGGCGCCGGGTTCCTCCTGGCCGCAGACGCCGAACAACTCATCGCAGAGGCCGAAGAGAACACCGTGCTGTTCGGCTAGCCGTCGGGCGAAGGCAGGGCCGCCACGATGGGGCCGAGGAACTCCTCGTCGCTCCAGTCGTCGGGCCCGATGGTGCCCAGTCCGGGCACCAGCCCGTCGGGCGGGTAGCAGACGAAGAGGCTGGGGTCGGCGACCGGTTCGCAGTCGGTCTTGCCGTAGAACCCGTTGCGCACGACGACCAGGTCGAGTGCGGGGAAGATCACGATGTGCTGGCCGTTGAACCCCTCGGCCGAGTAATGCGGCGGCAGCCCACCGCCCTCGTCGAGGCCGAGCCACCACTGGTAGCCGTAGCCGTCATAGGTCGTGGCCGTGTCGGTGATCGAGTCCTCCACCCAGTCGGCCGGGACGACCTGCTCGCCCGCCCAGCGGCCTCCCCGCAGGTAGAGGAGCCCGAACCGGGCCAGGTCGCGGCTGGTCGTGTCGAGACAGCAGTAGGTGAGTGTGTGGCCCGCCGCGTCCTGCCACCACTCGAACCGGTCGATGCCGAGCGGCTCGAAGACCTTGATGCGGGCGTACTCGTGGGCCGCCATCCCGGTGGCCTGCTCCAGCACACCCGAGAGCAGCATCGTGTCACCGCTCGAGTAGTTGAACGCAGACCCAGGGTCGCCACCAGCCGGCTGGCCGGCTGCGTAGGCCAGTTCGTCGGGTTCACCCAGACCCATCTGGATCACGTCCGAGGTCTCCAGGGCCTGGGAGTCGTAGTCCTCCACCCAGTCCAGGCCGGACTCCATGTGGAGCACGTCCCGCAGGGTGATGGCCTCGCGCGGGGTGCCCGCCCATTCGGGGTAGTAGGTCGTCATGGGTTCGTCGATGCTCGGGATTAGGCCCTCGTCGAGGGCGACTCCCACCAGGGCCGAGGTGAAGCTCTTGGCCACCGACCAGCTGGCCACCCACGAGTCGGCATCAGCTTCGGGTGAGTACCACTCGGCCACGATGACACCCCGGTGGACCACGACCACGCCCTGGGTGTGTCGACCCTCGGTGAAGGCGTAGGTCCGGGCACGCTCCAGATGGGTCGGGTCGATGTCGTGGGAAGCCGGCTCCTCGACCGTCCACTCCTCCCCCGGGAAGGTGCCGGCACCTGCGGCGAGGTCGGTCGTATCCGACGTGCCTGTGGTGGTGTCCGGCGTGTCCGGCGGTCGTGCCCGGCAGGTCGGTCGTACCCGTGGCGTCGGTCGTACCCGGCGGGTCGGCGGTCGTGTCCGGCGAGGAGGAGCTCCCGCCTCCCGAGCACGCAGCCGCGAGCAGCACCAGCGCCACACCGAGCGTGCCGATCCGGCGCGGGGGGCGCACCTCAGACCCCTCGCCTGATCATGTCGGCACCCTTCTCGCCGATCATGATCACCGCGGCGTGGGTGTTGTTGCTCGTCACACAAGGCATCACCGAGGCGTCGACGATGCGCAGGCCCTCGACTCCCCGAACCCGCAGCTGGGCGTCCACCACAGCCATCGGGTCGTCGTCGGGACCCATCTTGGCCGTCCCGCACACGTGGTACTCGGTGTCGGCGTGCTGGCGCAGGGTCTGTTCGATCTGGTGGGGATCGTCACGCTCGTAGTTGATGATCATCTCACCGCGGTACGGGTCGAAGGCCGGGTCCTCCATGATGTCCAGCGCGATCTGGGTGCCGGTGATCAAGGTCTCCATGTCGTAGGGATGGCTGAAGTACCGGGGGTCGATCAGCGGTGGCACCCGGGTGTCGGGACTGGCCAGGCGCACCTCCCCCACGCTCCGGGGCCGGGCCAGGAGCAGGTGGGCCGAGTAGCCGTGACCCAGGTGCATCTTGCGGCCGTGATCGTCGGCGATGCCGATGATCAGCTCCATCTCCATGTCCGACACCTCGACGTCGGGACTGGTGCGGTAGTACACGCCGGACTCGGCGACACAGCTCGTGATGAGCCCCGTGCGGTGTCGCCGCCACTCCCACATGGCCCCCAGCAGGCGGGCGGCTCCCTTCGCCGACACCCCGATGGTGTGGTCGGGGATCCGGGCCCGGTAGATCAGCAGGGCCGAGATGTGGTCCTGGAGGTTCTGGCCGATGCCGGGCACGTCGAGCACCGGGGTGATCCCCAGCGACTGGAGGTGGGCGCCCGGCCCCAGCCCCGACGCCATGAGGATCTGTGGAGTGCCGAAGGCACCGGCGGACATGATGACCTCGCGCCGGGCCCGCACCGAACCGGCGTGGCCGCCACGTTGGTACTCCACTCCGGTGGCGCGGCGCTGGTCGAAGCGCACTCCGGTGATGTGGGCTCCGGTGCGCACGTCCAGGTTGCGGCGGTCCAGGTTGGGATGGATGAAGGCGGCGGCCAAGCTGTGGCGTTCCCCGTCGCGCTGGGTGACCTGGACGTGGTAGCAGCCATGGTGCTCGGCGCCGTTGGGGTCGTGGTTGTAGGGCATCCCCTGGGACTGGCAGGCCTGGAGGAACACGTCGTTGAGCGGGCTGGGGCTCCGCAGGTTGGTCACGTGCAGGGGACCGTCGACACCGTGGTAGGGCGAGTCGCGGTGGATGGCGTTGTTCTCGGAACGGATGAAGTAAGGGAGCACGTCGTCGTAGCCCCACCCCGGGTTTCCCAGCTCCGCCCAGCGGTCGTAGTCGGAGCGGTGACCCCGGGTGTAGATCATGGCGTTGATGGTGCTGGAGCCACCGAGGGCCTTGCCCCGCGGTTGGAACCCACGGCGGCCCCCGAAGCCCGCCTGGGGGACAGTCTCATGGCCCCAGCTGTTCAGTCCCCGGGGCTGGCCCCAGGCGAAGCCCAGGGGAGCACGGATCAACAGGTTGCGACCCTCACCGCCGGCCTCGAGTAGACAGACCGTGACCGACGGATCCTCGCTCAGGCGACCGGCCACCACGCAGCCGGCAGAACCGCCCCCGACGACGACATAGTCGAACTCGTCCACCGGCGCACGCTACCGCCACCGGAGGCCGTCGAAGTTGCCGGAGCGGCGCCACCCGTCGATGAAGGTGAAGAAGGCGGCCGGGCCCTGGGGGTAGCTGGCGGCGCTGCGGCGGTCGACCTCGGTGATCTCGCCGCCCTCCTTGTTGTAGTAGCCCGGAGTGCAGTCGGGGCTGCCGATCATGGGGTTCAGTCGCGCGTCGAGCAGGCCCACCCACTCGTTCTCGGCTTCCTCGGTGACCTCCACCCCCTCGGCACCGATCTCTTCGGCGTGGGCCACGATGGCGGCGATGGTCCGGCCTGCCTCGTCCAGGTTGTGGGTGATGTTCGAGATCAGGCCACCACCCTGGGCCAACCCCTCGACGAACAGGTTGGGGAACCCGTGCACGTGCAGGCCGTGCAGGCTGCGCATCCCCTCGGCGAAGTGGTCCGACAGGCGCCGGCCGTCACGGCCCACCGTCTCGTAGGCGGCGAAGTGCGCCAAGTGCACCTCGAAACCGGAGGCGAACACCAGGCAGTCGAGGGGGTAGTGGGTGCCGTTGGCCCACACGCCTGCCTCGTCGATGCGCTCCACTCCCCGGCCGTCGGTATCGACGAGGTGGCAGGTCGGACTGTTGTAGGCCTGCAGGTACTCGTCGTGGAAACAGGGCCGCTTGCACAACTGGCGGTACCACGGCTTGAGCGCGGCCGCGGTGGCCGGGTCCTTCACGATCTCGTCGACCCGGGCCCGGATCTCGGTCATCTTCTCGTCGTCGCTGTCGTTGAACGCCCGGAGCAGGATCTCGGGGCCGCTCTCGCCGTCGAGGTCGGTCATGGCCGCCATGACACGGTCGCGGATGCGCTGGGCGATGTCGGTCCACCCGTCCTTGACCAGGTCCTCGTCGGCGAAGCCACCCATCTGCAAGATGGCGAAGTTCATCCGCCAGCGGTCCTGCCAGCCGGTCTCCAGCGCGGCGAACTCGACGGCGTCGACGGGGTGGTTGTTGCGCACGTCGATCGACGACGGGGTTCGCTGGAACACGTAGAGCTCACCGGCGTCACGGGCCAGCGCGGGGATGCACTGCACGGCGGTGGCGCCCGTGCCGATGATGCCCACCCGCAGACCGGCCAGTCGTTCCATGGGGGCCCCGGCGCGATCACCGCCCGTGTAGTCGTAGTGCCAGCGGGCGGTGTGGAAGGCGTGACCGCCGAAGGTCTCGATGCCCGGGATGCCGGGCAACTTGGGCTTGGTCATGGGACCGGTGCCCATGGCCACGTAGCGGGCCCGGAAGCGATCGCCCCGGTCGGTCTCTATGACCCAGCGGTGGGCCGACTCGTCCCAGGTGAGCCCGGTGACCTCGGTGGAGAACAGGGTGTCGTCGTACAGATCGAAAGTGGTGGCGATGCGCTGGGCGTGTTCGAAGATCTCGGGGCCGTACACGTACTTCATCGACGGCCGGTGGCCGGTCTCCTCCAGGAGAGGGAGATAGACCATCGCCGCGGTGTCGCACATGGCGCCGGGGTAGCGGTTCCAGTACCAGACCCCGCCGACGTCCCCGGCGCCGTCGACGATACGTACGTCGGTGATGCCGGCCTGGCGCAGGCGAGCCCCCGTGCACAGCCCGGCGAACCCGCCGCCGATGAGAGCGACGGTCACCTCGTCGGTGACCGGGTCGCGCTCCACCCGGGGAGTCCATGGGTCGTCGACCAGGTGGGCGAACCGTCCGGTCGGCTCGAGGTACTGGTCGGGCCCATCGGGCCGGAGGCGCTTGTCACGTTCTTCGGCGTAGCGGCGGCGCAGCCACTCGTGGTCGATCGGATCTGTGCCGGTGGTGCTGCCGGTGGTGCTGTCGGTGCTGGATGGGCCGGTGGTGCTCATGGCCTCCCAGTTTGCGCATGGATCGACCGTTTCGGTGCACCCATGCACCCGATGGCGCCCCGAACCGCTGGTAATCGCGCGTTCATGCGCGCGCCTATCCGCGTGACTGTCACACCCCCTCAGTAGGGTTGATCCATGGGTCGTCCCCCCGTCTCCCAGGAACGGCGCATCGCCACCGCCGTGCGCCTGCCCGAGTCACTCCACCGCCGTCTGCAAGACGCGGCCCGAGACCGGCAGGTGTCGGTGAACCTCCTGGTGACCACGGCGGTCACCAACTACCTGGCCTCGCTCCCGAGCGCCGCCGAGGCCCTGGCCTCTGAGCTCTCCACCCCCGAAGCGGGCACCCGGTGACCGTCATCCCACCGGCAACCGCTGGTTCCGCGGACGCCACCGGCGCGGCGGCGCGCACCGGGCGCACGGCCAGCACCGGGCGCGCCCGGCGCGCCACGTCCACGGCCACCTTCGGCTCCGGACGGCGCGAGAGCCACGACGCCTCGGCCTTCTACGACCGCTTCGTCTCTCCGGAGATCTCCACCGACGACACGGTCAATCGGCCCACAGAGCTCGACGTGATCCACCACGCCGACGCCCGGGACATGGCCTCGGTGCCCTCCGATTCGGTGGCGCTCGTCGTGACCTCGCCGCCCTACTTCGCCGGCAAGCAGTACGAGGAAGAGCTCGGCGTGGGCGGGGTCCCCGGCGACTACTTCGAGTACCTCGAGTTGTTGCGAGACGTGTTCGGCGAGTGCAAGCGGGTGCTCGAGCCCGGTGGGCGTATCGCCGTGAACGTGGCCAACCTGGGCCGGCGCCCCTACCGATCGCTGTCCGGTGACGTGACGGCCATCCTTCAGGACCTGGGCCTGTTGCTGCGTGGCGAAGTGGTCTGGTGGAAGGGGCGCGCCGCGGGAGGATCGTGTGCCTGGGGCACGTTCCAGCGGCCAGCCAACCCAGTCCTGCGTGATGTCACCGAGCGGGTGGTGATCGCCAGCAAAGGCCGCTTCGACCGGGCCCTCACCCCGACACAGCGGCTCGATCGGGGCCTGCCCTCCACCGCCACCGTCTCCCGGGAGGAGTTCATGGAGGCGACCACCGACCTGTGGGAGCTCGCCCCCGAGAGCGCCACCCGGGTCGGGCACCCCGCACCCTTCCCCGTCGAGCTCCCGCAACGCCTCATCCACCTGTACACCTACGAGGGCGACGTCGTACTCGATCCCTTCATGGGGTCGGGCAGTACCGCGGTGGCCGCCGCCCGCACGAGCCGCCACTACCTGGGCTTCGACACCGACCACCAGTACGTCACCCGGGCCCGCGCCCGGGTCGCCGACGAGCTGGAGTCCCTCGACACCGAGCGCAGCCAGAGCAGTCGGTTCCCAGCCGGCGTCACGCTCCCGGCAAGCCAATCCGACAAGCCCGCCGTCCGCCGGAGGGCGGGCGCGGGGCGCGGGCCTCCACAGCCGACGCGGCCGACGCGGCCTCGCCCGCAGAGTCCGAGGCGGACGAAGCCGACGTGTCCGACCTGGCCAGCGCGCTGGGGGAAGGCCGCGGCGCGCGCGAGGTGGCCGAGATCCTGTTGCGGTGGTGTGGGTTCGGTGGCATCCGCACCGATGTGAAGCCCCGCGGGCTGGGCATCGTGCTGGACCTGGTGGCCTCCGATCGCACCGGCGCCGAGTGGGCGTTCCACATCTGCGGAAGCTTCACCACCGGCCGAGGCGGGCTGCGCCGGGCCGACGCCCTGTGGCGGGCGCTGGGTATCGCGGCCGTGCTGCACGAGGGCCAGGGGAAACGGGGAGAGATGACGATGCCGCTGGTGCTGCTGACGACCGAAGCACCCGCCCGGGGCACCGCCGGGCACCGGTCGCTCCGCACGGTTCAGGGACTGGGTCGGCCGGTGGCCGACGTCGTGGAACTGCTCGATCCCGAAGGCCACGATCGGCTGCGCGCCTGGGCCCACCAGGGGATCACAGCGCTGGATGAGTGATTTCAGGCCGAACGCCATCTGAGCCCCGGACATCCGCACGCCGACCCAGCCGGCACCGCAACCTGCGCACCAGGCGACCGAAACGGTCGGTTCCTGCACACGAAACCCGTCAGAGCCGCACCGCCCACCCCGTCTCCGACCCAGCCGGCACCGCAACCTGCGCACCAGGCGACCGAAACGGTCGATTCCTGCACACGAAACCCGTCAGAGCCGAGTCCGGCGACCGAGCCCGGAGCGGGCCGCGCCCCGGCGACGACGAGCGGGCCGATCGGCCGTGGAGTAGACAGGGCCCATGGCAGCGGAACACCCGGCGGGACGTGCCGTCGACCCTCCCGCGGAATCCCCGGCACTGAGCACCCAAGGGGCCGCTGTCCGCCCGCGCCTTCACGCTGATGGGTGCCCTGGTCAACGCCTACACCCGCCTGGACTACCAGGGACCCACCGCCCTGCCGCCCCCGCCGGCGCTCCTGGTGGCCAACCACGGGTCCGGGGGGATCTTCGACCTCAACGCCTTCGCCATCGCCGGGCTGGCCCGGCAGCTGGGAATCGACGACACCACCCCGGCGGTCATCCTCACCCATCAGATGGCCTGGACCCTGGGGATGGGTCGTCACCTCGAACCGGCCGGGTTCCGGCCCGCCGGCCGGGAGGTCGCCGCCACCGCGCTAGCCGAGGGCCACTACGTACTGGTCATGCCCGGCGGTGACCTCGACGGCGCGAAGCCGTGGTCGGCCCGCAACGAGGTGCGCTTCGGGGGTCGTACCGGCTTCGCCCGCCTGGCCATCGAGGCGGAGGTCCCCATCGTGCCCATCGTCGTGGTGGGCGCCGGCGAATCCCTGGTCGTTCTCTCCGACGGCCGGCGCCTGGCCCGGTGGCTCCGGGCCGACCGCTACCTGCGCACCAGCACGATCCCCATCTCACTGTCCCTGCCGTGGGGGCTGAGCGCCGGGTTCGCCGGCGTGTTCATGCCCTACCTCCCCCTGCCCACCAAGTTGCGGGCCGTGGCCGGTGAGCCGATGTGGCCCCAGGAAGGCGAAGACGCCGAGGAACTGGCGACCAGGGTGCACACCTGGATGTCCGAGCGGGCCCACGCCCTGACCGAACGCCGCATCCCGGTGCTGGGCTGGCAGCTGCCCGGCGGCGACACCGACACGACCGGCGACGCAGCCGACACATCCAGCGGTGGCGCGTCTGACCATCCCACCAGAGGAGACGATCCCTGATGCCACCGCCACCGCCACCGCCGAGCGGACCCCCAACCCAAGAACACACTGCTCCCCCGTCGGCCGCCACCCCCCTGGCGGCCACCGACACCCCCGGCGCCCCGCCCCCTCCACTTCCCTACCGTCCCGACGCACCCAACGTGGTGGTCATCGTCCTCGACGACACCGGCTTCGGCCAGCTCGGCTGCTACGGCTCCGACATCGCCACGCCCGCCATCGACGCCCTGGCCGGCCGGGGCGTGCGCCTGACCAACTTCCACACGACGGCCATCTGCTCACCCACCCGGGCCTGCCTGCTCACCGGACGCAACCACCACCGGGTGGGCATGGGGATGCTGCCCGACCTGCCCATGAACTTCCCCGGCTACACGGCCCGCATCCCCGACGAAGCGGGCACGATGGCCCAGATCCTGCGGGCAGAGGGCTACGCCACGTTCGCAGTGGGCAAGTGGCACCTCACCCCCCGGGACCAGCGAGGCCCCGCCGGACCCTTCGAGCACTGGCCCCTGGCCAAGGGCTTCGACCGCTTCTACGGCTTCCTGGGAGGCGACGCCAACCACTGGGCCCCCGAGCTGGTGCGTGACAACACCCCGGTGGATCCGCCCAGGAGCCCCGACGAGGGCTACCACCTGAGCGAAGACCTGGCCGACGAGGCCATCACCCGGTTGAGCGAGCTACGCCGCCACCAGCCCGGGCGGCCCTTCCTCCTGTGGTTGGCGCTGGGTGCCACCCACGCCCCCCACCACGTCGCCCCCGAGTGGTCCGACCCCTACCGCGGCCGCTTCGACGACGGGTGGGACCGATGGCGCCGCCAGGTCCTGGACCGCCAGATCGAGGCGGGCATCATGCCCGAGGAAACTCCGCTGCCTCCCGGACCCGCCCACGTCCCCGACTGGGAGACCCTCGACGCCGACCAGCGACGGGTGCACGCCCGGATGATGGAGCTCTTCGCGGGCTTCCTCACCCACGCGGACGCTCAGATCGGCCGGCTCCTGGACGCCATCGACGAGCTGGGCGACCGCGAGCGCACGATCGTCGTACTGGTATCGGACAACGGGGCGTCGGGCGAGGCCGGACCCGAAGGTTCGGTCAGCGAGTACCGCTTCATGCAGGGTCGGGACGAGGACCCGGCACTCAACCTGGCCATGGTGGACGAGCTGGGCGGTCACCGGACCTACAACCACTATTCGTGGGGGTGGGCCGAAGCGGGCAACACCCCGGCCCGGCGCTTCAAGCGCTACACCTTCGAGGGCGGCGTCCGCGATCCGTGCATCATCTCGTGGCCCGGCACACTCCCCGGGGCCCACGACGGGGCTGCCGACGGACCTGTGGGCGGCACCGGTGGCACCGAGCAGGGAATACGCCACCAGTACGCGCACGCCGTCGACTTGCTGCCCACTGTGCTGGACCTGGCAGGGGTGACACCTCCCGCAACCTTGGGCGCTGTCCCCCAGATGAGCATGGACGGGGTGAGCCTGCGGTCCGTGCTGTCGGACCCCGACGCCCCCGAGGTCCGAACGTCGCAGTACTACGAGTGCTGGGGTAGCCGCGCCATGTACGAGGACGGCTGGAAGGTGGTGTCCGACCACGTCAACCAGCTCAACCACACCGAACGGGAGCAGTTCGAGGGAAGCGCGGACTTCGCCCTGGACCGCTGGCACCTCTACGACACCCGCGCTGACGTGGGCGAGCTCGCGGACCTGGCCGACACCCACCCCGAGCTCCGGGACCGTCTGGTCGCCCGCTGGTACGAGGAGGCCGAACGCAACGGTGTCCTGCCCCTCAGTGACGGGGTCATGGACCGCCTGACCCACCTGTTCCTTCCGTGGCCCACGGGTAACGCCAGGGTGGAGCTGTCCGCAGGCGAGCGCGTCTTCGAGGACCACGTCCCCGTGCTCTCAGCGGGCGGCACCGTCACCGCCCACCTGGCCGCCCCCCTTACCGCCGGCGACTCCGGCGTGCTGGCCGAACAGGGCGACTACAACGGCGGCTGGGTGTGGTACCTCGACGGCGGGCTCATGCACCTGGCCGTCACCTTCGTGACCGAGCACCTCACCACCCTGGAGGTGGCGATCCCCGCAGGGGTGTCGGTCGTGGGGATGGCCGTCGTGCACGAGGACGGTGCCACCGCGGTCGAGTGTCGGAGCGACGAGCAGGTGCTGGGCCGGATGGTGCTGCCCCACGAGTGGCCCGGACTGTGGACGCCCAACTCGTCGGCATCGCTTCTGGCCGGCGTGGGACGCCCGCTTCCGGTGTGCGACGGCTACGACCCGACCCTGGCCTTCACCGGTCGTCTCGAGCGCCTGGTGGTGGCCTCCGGCGCATCCGTAGCCCTGACCGACTGGGCGCACCAGGTCGACACCGCCCTCCGCAGCCAGTAGGCACTCTCGCCGAACCGCCCGGCCGAACCGCCCGGCCGAACCGGGGCCTGTTGCGTTGCGGATTCCGCAACGCAGCAGGCCCCAGAATGCCTGGAGGGTCGGGACCTTCGGCCGGTACGCGACGTGGGCGGTGAGTCCTACGCTCGTGGGGGGTCGTGGCGATCCCCATCAGCGTGAAGGCCGGCTGGCCCCACGGAAGGCCCCAAGGGGCAGAACGGAGGCAGGCGATGAGTGACCCCCAGGAACGGATCGACGCCCTCGAGAGCCAGGTCAGCGAGCTGCGCGAGCAGCTCTCGAAGCTGAACCACGATCTCGTCGACACCCAACTCGAAGCGTGGCGGGGACGGGTGGAGGAGCTGGAACTCCAGGCCCGACTGGCCAGCATGGACGCCCGCGATGACGTGTCCTCGATGATTGCCTCGCTCCGCGACCGCTGGACCGATGCCCGCACCCAGGTACGCGGAGCCAGCGGGTCGGCTACGGATGCGCTGGCTTCACTTCGGAGCGGCTTCGAGCAGGCCGTCGAAGACGTGCGCGCCGCCATGCGCGACGCCGCCTCCCAACTGCGCCCCTGACCTCCTTCCCAGCTGCGTCTGTGACCCGGGCACCCGCCGAGCGGGTCGGTCAGTCGCGGACGAAGTGCTTGCCCAGGGTCTCGACCTGACCCTGGTAGTTCGAACCGATCCCCGACCCGTAGAGGCGGTCGGGTGCCTCCAGCATCCGCTCGAAGGTCAGCTTGCAGACCGGCTGACCGTGCTCGACCATGAAGGGCACGTCGTGGGCCCGCACCTCCAGCGCGGCACGCGACCCGGCCAGAGGGCCGTCGGGGTCGAAGCCGAAGCCGGGGTCGAAGAAGCCTGCGTAGTGGGTGCGCAGCTCACCACTGGTGGGGTCGTAGGCGGTCATCTCAGCGGCCAGGTCGGGGGGAACCACGACCGCCTCGTCTGAGAGAAGCAGGTAGAACCGACCCGGGGCCAACACGATGCGGTCTCCGTCCTCGCGCCGAACGGGTTCCCAGAAGTCCTCGCGCCGGTAGGCCCCCACCCGGCTCATCTCCAGCAGCGGGGCGTAACCCACGGCACGATGACCCACCCGGCCGGCGTCGTCGCCCCGAAGGTCGAGACTGAGGAACAACCCGTCGGCCAGGGCCAGCTCCGAGTCGGCCACCGGCGAGCCGTGGCGGTACAGCAGCGGCTCTGAGGCGTGGCGGCTTCGTAGGTCGCCGTCGTCCAGATCGGCCCGCCCGGCCACGAGGCGGAGTTGGTTGAGAGCCAGGCCATGGCACACCCGGACGGTGAAGGAGAGGGGGACCACCTCGAGCCACAGGCGACCCTGGTAGCCGGGGGCGATCTCGTCGAACCGGTACGAGGTGTCGGTGATCACCCGGGTGAACACGTCCAGGCGCCCGGTCGAACTCTTGGGGTTGGTGCGACCCCGCAGATCCGGCGGCAGAGCCACCGACTCGATGAGGGGGATCAGATAGGGACGGTTGGTCTCGAGCACGGCCCCCTCCCGACGGAGGTCCAGCTCGTCGATCACGTAGTCCTTGATCTTGTCCTCGACGCAGGCGTCGTCGGGAAGGAAGCTGCACCGGATCCGGTAGGCCACCTCGCCCAGACGCAGATCCACGCTGGCGGGCTGCACGCTGGAGTCGGGGATCTTGAAATCGCCCCCGTCGATGACACCGGCGTCGACGGCCCGCCGCAGCCACTGGCTGGGAAGCACCCCCCCGGCACCTGCGGGCAGGTCCAGGGACGGAGGATGGTCGGCCGCTCCGGTCATGGTGCGACGAGCGTAGCCTGGGCTCCTGTGCCCGCTGCCTGCCGCTACACCCCATGGCGCTCCCGTCGAGGCGAGGCTCGGACGCGGGTATCGGCGCTTCTGGCCTGGGCGTGCCTGGCCGCCCTGGCCGTCGCCTGCGCCCCGACGACCGACACCGCCAACGACACAGCAACCGACACCGCCAACGACACCGCCAACGACACAGCAACCGACACCGCCAACGACACCGCCAGCACCGGTACGGCCGGCCCAGACACGGCCGGCGACACGGCCAGCACCGCGGATCCCGGCGCTGTGGCACCGGCCACCGTGGATCCCGCGGCCATCGTGGCCGGGCGGCCCTGGCCGGTGTCCACCACCACCGAGATCCTCACCGACCCCACCCGGACCACGCCCGAGGGCAACCAGACACCCGAGGCAACCGGTCGCCGCCTCGAGTTGACCCTGCACCGACCCGAGGGCACCGGACCCTTCCCTCTGGTCGTGTTCTCCCACGGGTTGGCCGGCCACCCCGAGAAGTTCTCGATGCTGCTGACCGCATGGGCCCGTGCGGGGTACGTGGTGGCGGCACCCGCCTTCCCCCTCACCAATGAGAGCGTGCCCGGTGCCCGCGACAACTGGTTCGATGTCGCCGACCAGCCCGGCGACGTCTCCTTCGTCCTGGACCACCTCCTCGAGTCCGCCACCGACCCCGCCGGGGACTGGGCCGGGGTGATCGACCCCGATCGGATCGGGGTGGCTGGGCTCTCCCTGGGCGGGGCCACCACCTATGCGCTCGGCTTCAACCCCTGCTGCCGGGACGAGCGGGCCGATGCCGCCATGGTCTTGTCGGGCGCCCTGTTCCCCATGGGCGGGCCCTACGAACTGGACGGGCACATCCCCCTGCTGGTCGTGCACGGAACCGACGACCTGGCCTTCGCCCACCAGACCGCGGTCGACGCGGTGGCCGAGGCTTCGGACCCGGTCTGGTTCATCACCCTGGAAGGCGGAACGCACGCCGAGCCCTTCGAGGATGCACCCAGCCCCCACGACACGATCACCGAAGCCGCCACGATGCACTGGTGGGACCTGGTCCTCCTGGGTGACCAGGACGCGGCAACCCGCCTGCTCACCGACGCCACCGTGGCCGGCCTGAGCCGGGTGGACCGCAACCCGGCCTGATCGGCCGGCCGGGCTGTCCCGCAACTCAGGACGAACACGGGATCACGGACAACCGGATCACGAAGACCGGATCACGAACAACCGGATCACGAACAACCGGATCACGAACAACCGGATCACGAACGCGGGCGGGTGCTCGACCAGCTGGCCAGGGTCTGGAGGTAGTTGCCACGTTCGAAGGCGTCGGGATCGGGACCGGTGAGGGCGGCGGCGCTCCCCCGCAGCTGGTCCACCGACTCGTATCCCTCCTCGTCCATCCATGCCTGCAGGCCCGCTTCCACCCGGGCCAGTTGGTCGGGCCCGTGGTGCAACAGGGCCGAGGCCATCATGGCCACATCGGCTCCCACCAGCAGGGCCTTGGCCGCGTCGTGCCAGTCGTGCACGCCCGAGGTGGCCGCCAGCGAGCAGCGCACCCGCCCCGAGAGCAGCGCGATCCAGCGCAGGCCGAGGCGCAGGTCCTCGGGCGTGGACAGCACCAGGCGGGGCCGGGCCGCGAAGGTCTCGAGGTCGAGGTCGGGCTGGTAGAAGCGGTTGAACAGGACCAGGCCTCCAGCGCCCGCCGCCACCAGCCGGGGTGCCAGGTGGGCCAGGCTCGACCAGTAAGGACCAAGCTTGACGGCGACGGGGACCTTCACCGTCCCTGCCACCTCGGCCACCAGGTCGAGCAGATCACCCTCGACGTCGGCCGCCGACCGGGCCGGATCGGCAGCGACCGAGTACACGTTCAACTCGATGGCGTCGGCGCCCGCCTCTTCCAGGAGCCTCGCGTATCGGGCCCATCCTCCCGGCGTCGTCCCGTTGAGGCTGGCGATGACCGGAACGTCGACTGCGTCCTTGGCGGCGGTAACGAGGTCGAGGTAGTGGTCGGGGCCGGTGTTGTAGTCGGCGAGGTCGGGGAAGAACGAGGTGGCCTCGCCCACCGCATGGGCCGCCGTCTCCAACATGCGGTCCAGCTCCAGGGCATCGTGCTCGAGCTGCTCCTCGAACAGGGACGGCAGCACGACCGCAGCCGCGCCCACATCCACCAGGGCCTTCAACGAGTCGAGGTGTCCGGTCAGTGGGGAGCTCGAGGCCACCAGCGGCGAGCGCAGCTTGAGCCCCAGGTAGGTGGTGGTCAACTCCGCCATGGCCTGCTCCTCTCCTCGGGTGGGGCCTGGGCCTCTGCCTGGGCCTCTGCCGGGGCGTCCGCCGCAGTCTCGGCTGTGGTCTCGGCTGTGGTCTCGGCTGTGGTCTCGGCTGTGGTCTCGGCTGTGGTCTCGTGGGGAACCGTACGCTCCACCCCGGCCAGCTGCTCGTAGAAGCGCCAACGCTCGTCCACGTCGGCCTGGTGCAGCGCCTCCAGATGCGCCGCCCGCTCCGGATCGGTTCGGGCCAGCATGGCGTAGCGGCCCTCGGCACGGGTGGCCTCGGCCACGGGCCGGTCGGGGGCGTGCGAGTCGAGGTGGAAGGGGTGCTCGTGGGGCCCAAGACCCGGATGGAACCGGTACAGCGGCCAGTACCCGCTGCGCACCAGCTCCTTGTGGTGGGTCATCGAGGTGGCCATGTCGATGCCGTGGGCGATGCAGGTGGAGTAGGCCAGGATGAGCGAGGGTCCGGGCCAGGACTCGGCCTCGACGAAGGACTTGACCGTCTGGGTGTCGTTCGCTCCGATGGCCACCTGGGCCACGTAGACGTCGCCGTAGGCCATGGCGATCAGCCCCAGGTCCTTCTTCCCGGTGCGCTTTCCGCTCATGGCGAACTTGGCCACAGCCCCCCGCGGGGTGGCCTTGGACGCCTGGCCCCCGGTGTTGGAATAGACCTCGGTGTCGAGCACGAGCAGGTTCACGTCGCGGCCCGAGGCCAGCACGTGGTCGAGGCCACCGAAGCCGATGTCATAGGCCCAGCCGTCGCCACCCACGATCCACACGCTGCGGGGAACCAGCTCGTCGGCCAACTCCGCCAGGCGGGTCGCGGCCCGGGCCTCGTCGCCAGAAAGCGTGGGGGCCAGCTCGACCAGGTGGCGACGCAGTTCGGCCACCCGATCCCGCTGGGCCCCTACCTCGACGTCGCCTGTCCCCTGGGCATCGAGCAGCTGGTCCACGAGCACGCCCGACCCGCCCGCACCCAGCGGGCCGGCCAGGAAACGCACCAGGGAGCGGGCCAGGCCGGCCCGGGCGTCCAGGGCCAGGCGGATACCCAACCCGAACTCGGCGTTGTCCTCGAACAACGAGTTGGCCCAGGCGGGTCCGCGGCCGTCGGGGCCAGCGCTCCAAGGGGTGGTGGGGAGGTTGCCTCCATAGATCGAGGAGCAGCCCGTGGCGTTGGCCACGACGGCCCGGTCCCCGAAGAGCTGGCTGAGCAGCTTGAGGTACGGCGTCTCCCCACACCCTGCGCACGCCCCGGAGAACTCGAAGCGCGGCAGACGGACCTGGGAACCCCTGACCGTGGCGGGATCGAGGGCACCGGTGGGCAGCGTCGGCAGTGCCAGGAACGCCTCCCACCGGGGACGCTCTCCGTCGCGCAGCTCGGCTGCGGGTGCCATGTCCAGCGCCTTGTGACGGGCCACGCTCTTTGACCGCGCCGGGCACACGTCGACACACACTCCGCACCCTGTGCAGTCGTCGGGGGCCACCTGGAGCACGAAGCGATGATCGGTCACCTCGCGGGATCGGAAGGGCTTGGAGCGCAACCCGGTCGGCGCCATCGCCGAATCGCCGACCAGCACATCGCCGACCAGCACATCGCCGGCCAGCACGTCGGGGGCCAGCACATCGCCGGCCAGCACGTCGGGGGCCACGACCTGGACCCGGATGGCGGCGTGCGGGCACACGAGGGCGCAGCGGGCGCAGTCGATGCACAGGTCCGGATCCCACACGGGTAGCTCGTGGGCCAGCTGGCGCTGCTCGAAACGGGCGGTGCCGGTGGGGAACGCCCCTCCGGGAGCCAGCGCGCTCACCGGAAGGAGGTCGCCCTCGCCGGCCAACAGGCGCGCCGTCACCCGAGACACGAAATCGGTGGCCTGGTCGGGAACGGGAGGGTGCCGCGGCGTGGCTGCCCACGGTTGCTGCCGGCACCGGCACCTCCACCAACTCGCCCAGAGCCAGATCGATGGCGGCGTGGTTGCGTTCCACCACCGCCGCGCCCCGCTTGGCGTAGGCCTTCTCGAAGCTCGCCTTGATCTCGGCGATGGCCCGGTCGCGGGGAAGGATCCCGGCCAGCGCGAAGAAGCAGGGCAGGAGCGCTGCGTTGACCCGGCCCACCATCCCCGCCTCCCGGGCCACCCGGTACCCGTCGATCACCCACAGCCGGGCGCCCAGGTCGATGAGCCGCTGCTGGACCTCGACGGGAAGGGAGGAGAACACCTGCTCGGGCGGGGTGTCCGTGTTGATCAGGACCGTGGCCCCGCTCTCGGCCACGGCCAGGACGTCCATCCGGTCGAGCAACCCGGCGTGGTGGACGGCCACGAACCCGGCCCGGCGGATCAGGTAGGTGGAGGCGATGGGTCGGGGGAGAAGCGCAGGTGCGAGACGGTGACCGCTCCCGCCTTCTTGGAGTCGTAGACGAAGTAGCCCTGGGCGAAGAGGTCGGTCTGCTCGCCCACGATCTTGACCGCCGACTTGTTGGCGCTCACGGTGCCGTCACTGCCCAGCCCGTAGAACACCGCCCGCACCTGCGCGTCATCGGTGTCGACGTCGGGATCGACGGGCAGGCTCAGGTGGGTGACGTCGTCGACGATGCCGACGGTGGCGTGCCGGTGGGGCTCGGGCGAGTCCAGATCTGCGAGGGCGGCCACGGCCATGGCCGGGGTGAACTCCTTGGACGACAGCCCGTAGCGCACGCCAGTCACCAGGGGCAGCGGGCCCGGCGCTCCCCGCTCGCCCAGCGCGGCGAGCACGTCGGTGTAGAGGGGCTCACCCACCGCCCCCGGCTCCTTGGTGCGATCGAGCACGGCCACGGCCCGCGGCAGTCGGAGGAAGCGCCGCCCAGAAGGCCTCGGTCGGGAAGGGCCGGTAGAGGCGGACCTGGAGAACCCCGACCCGCTCTCCGCCCGCGACACAGGTACCGCACCGCTTCCCCGGCCGCCCCGCACCCCGATCCCATCAGGACCAGGACCCGCTCGGCGTCGGGGGCCCCGCGGTAGTCGACCAGCCCGTAGTGACGCCCCGTGCGCTCGGCCAACCTGGAGAACGCATCGGTCACGATCTGGGGGACCGCCAGGTGATGGGAGTTGGCGGCCTCCCGGGCCTGGAAGAACACGTCGGGGTTCTGGGCCGAGCCCCTCAACACCGGATGGTCGGGGGACAGACCCTGGGCCCGCTGGGCGGCGATCCCGTCGGGGTCGATCATGGCCCGCACGTCTTGCTCTCCCAGCAGGCTGATCCTGTCGATCTGGTGGCTGGTGCGAAACCCGTCGAAGAAGTGCAGGAAGGGAACCCGGCTGTCGAGGGTGGCCGCATGGGCGACAGCCGCGAAGTCGTGGGCCTCCTGCACCGAGGAGGAACACAGCATGGCCATGCCCGTGGCCCGCGCGGCCATGACGTCGCTGTGGTCACCGAAGATCGACAAGGCGTGGGTGGCGACCGAGCGCGTGGCCACGTGCACCACTGCGGGCAACAGCTCACCGGCCAGCTTGTAGAGGTTGGGCAGCATCAGCAGCAGGCCCTGGGAGGCCGTGAACGTCGTGGCCAGCGCTCCGGTGATGGCGGCGCCGTGAAGCGTGCCGGCCGCACCGGCTTCGCTCTGCATCTCGACCACCTCGGGGACGGTGCCCCACAGGTTGGGTTGGCCGGCTGCCGCCCAGGCGTCAGCATGCTCACCCATGGGCGAAGCCGGGGTGATCGGGTAGATGGCGACGATCTCCGAGCAGGCGTAGGCCACACGAGCCGCGGCCTCGTTGCCGTCCAGGGTTGCCCGAGCGCCACGGGGTCGGGAGAGGGGCCCGGCGGCGTCGGTGTCGCTCACCGGTCCATTGTTCGCTTCAGCCCGTGCTCGCCGCAGGGGCAAAGGTCACGATCACGCGGTGACCACCCGTCGCCACGCCTCGGTGAGCCGACCTTCGGGCAAGTCCGTGCGTGCGGGTGGTCTCGGCCGCCCAGCCCCGCAGGAAGCCGTCGATGTCGTCGATCCAGGCCACCTGGCTGGTGTGGGCCGAGAGCGCCGCCACCTTGCGATCGAACACGTCGGTGATGTCGACGAACACGTCGGCCGGATCGAGGTCGACCACCCACACTTCGGGCACCGCGTGGGGTTCCATGGCCGTCGGCCAGCAGGACGGGATGGGCGTGGGGGTTGCGGGCGTCGGGATACACCGCGGCGATGGTGGCCTCGGCGACGGCCAGGTGGTCGGGGTGGCTGGCGTAGATACGGTCCCAGCGGCGTTCGGGGGACTGGGTCGAGCACCAGGTCGGGACGCACCTCGCGGATCACCCGGGTGATGGCCCGGCGCAACTCGAGGTTCGGTTCGAGGTGGCCGTCGGGCAGGCCCGAGGAAGACCACGTCGTCCACGCCCACTGCTCGCAGCGGCCGCCCGCTGCTCGGACTGGCGGGTGGCGGTCAGCTCGTCGCGGTCGCATCCTCGGGTGGACCGGCCTCACCGGAGGTGGCGAGGCGTAGTGTGACGTCCGTGCCCGCGGTGAGCGCGGCCACGGTGCCGACGATGCCGAAGTCGATGTCGTCGGGGTGCGCGACCACCACCAGCGCCCGCGCCGGTGCCTCAGAGAGGTCGTGATGTTCCATCACCGGTCGAGACTACCGGCGAGTCGCGCCGAACCGCTGAGACCGGAAGGGCCCTGGCCGGCGGCCGCTCGAGGCGCTGCTGCCCGTGGGTACCCGGCGCGGTCAGTCGACCTGGAGGCGGGAGAGCAGCTCGGCCCGCTGCTCCTCGAAGGCATCGAAGTCGACGTTGCCGTCGTCGTAGGCGGCGTGGAGCTTGGCCAGGGCGGCCATGACGGCCTCCTGGTCGACTGCAGGCTGGTCCTGGGGGGTCTCGTCTTCTTCGTCTCCGGCCACGTCTTCGTCGTCGCCGCGAGAATGACGGCGCTCGCGCTTGGCGTCCGCCTTGGCTTTCTTGGCCCGCTCACGCTGGCGGCGGTCGAAGGACTCTCTCCCCTTGGCCATGCCTGCACCGTATCGGCCCGACGCCCTCAACCCCCGATCGCGCTGCGCCGGAGCCCTCGGCAAAGAGGAAAACCGGAGGTCCGTCCCCTAGGCTGGGCGACCCGGTTGGTCGTCTCGCCCGCGGAGGCCCGTTCGTGTCGTTCAAGGTTGGCAGCAAGGTCGTCTACCCCGCCCATGGTGTGGCCGAGGTGACCAAGCGCGAGGCCCGAACCATCGATGGCAAGAAGGTGAGCTACCTGGTCTTCTCCCTCCCTCAAAGAGGTTGGAGCACCCACGGGGGGATGACTGTCTCGGTGCCCGAGGACCGCCTCGAGGACGTCGGCGTGCGCTGCGCGGCCTCCGCCGAAGACGCCGACGACGTGCTCAAGGTCCTCGCCGTCGCCGACGCCCGGGTCCCGGCCAACTGGTCCTGCCGGTTCAAGAACCACCAGGAGAAGCTCAAGTTGGGCGACGTGTTCCAGTGCGCCGAAGTCGTGCGCAACCTGGCCAACCGCCAGCGCACCTCCAAGCTGTCGGCAGCGGAGACGTCCATGTACGCCAACGCCCGGCACCTGCTCATCTCCGAGTTGGCCGTCTCCTGGGTGTCGAACAGGACGAGGCCGAGGTCCGGGTCGACCAGGCCCTGGGTAACTGAGCCCTGGCCATCTGAGACCCGGGTAACCGAGACCCGGGTAGCCGAGCAGGGCGGCGAGACCGAACCCTCTCTCCCGCACATGCGCCAAGGACCACCCCCCCAAGGACCACCCTCCAAGGACCATGCGCCGCGCCTACGATCAGGCTCGCAGCCAAGGAGGAGCGGCCATGAACCAGTACCGGACCGAGACGAAGACCACCACACCACCCGGTGCCCGCACTCCCCGCCGCCACCGGGTCTTGGCCACCCTCGGTTCGCGGTGTTCGGGATCGTGGCCCTGGTCGCACCCACCACCGGCGCGGGTGCCGAGCCCCGGATCGCGCTGCCCCCCGACCCGCCCACCGGTGTCGACGCGGCTGCCATCAGCGAGGGGTTCGCCTCGGTGAGCTGGAACGCCTCCGCCACCAACGGGGCGCCGGTCACCGGTTACCGGGTCACCTCCGATCCGGGGGGCCACGTGGTCGACGTCGGCCCGTCGGCGACCTCGGCCCAGTTCACGACCCTCACCGACGGCATCCGCTACCGGTTCCGGGTCGTCGCCAAGTCCGCCCTCGGCGACTCGGCGCCGTCGGCCTGGTCGAACTGGGTGAGGCCCTCGGTGTGCACCGACGGTCTGCGCGGCCCCGGCCCCTTCCCCGACGTGCCCGAGACCAGCCCCTTCTGCGTGGAGATCGACTGGTTCTCCGGCGTGGGCATGACCAACGCATACCCCGACGGCACCTTCAGGCCCACCGTCGTGCTCACCCGCCAGGCCATGGCCGCATACCTCAAGCGGGCCTACCAGGGCGCGCCCTGGCTGCCCCCGGTGGTGGCGACCTTCCTCGACGTTCCCACGGGCCACCCGTTCTTCGACGAGATCGAGTGGGTGTACAACGACAACATCGCCACCGGTTACCCCGACGGCACCTTCCGGCCGACCAACGCCGTCACCCGTCAAGCAATGGCTGCCTTCCTCTGGCGGGCCAACGGGAGCCCCAAGTCACGTTCGACGACCGACCGGGTGATAACCGGTTTCTCCGACGTGCCCCCCACCCACCCCTTCTACGATCCGATCATGTGGATGGTGACCCAGGGCATCACCAACGGGTACCCCGACGGCACGTTCCGGCCCACCGCACCTCTGACCCGCCAGGCTGCGGCCGCCTTCTTCTTCCGGGCACTCGACGGCTGACCAGGCGACGCCTGCGCAGCCCGGCCATCAGGGTGGCTACGATTCGCCCGGCGGCGGCGGAAGCGGCGCTGCAAGGAGGCGTCCCATGGCCAGCAGCAGTGCCCACTATCCCAGCGACCACCCGCTTCCCGTCCGCCGGGTGCGCTTCGAGTATCCCGATGACACCAAGGCGGACTGGATCCCCCACCTGCCCGAGTTCGCCTACGCGGCCAACGGGCTTTCGATGCTCATGCCCCACGCCGAGCCGCTGTTCATCCGGGCGGTACGGGCCCACCTGGACCAGATCGACCCCGAACAACTGCCCCGGGTCGAGGACTACATCGGTCAGGAGACCGCCCACTACCGCCGCCACCGGCGCTTCAACGAGCTGGTCATCGCCCAGCATCCCCGCCTGGAACGGGTGGACCGCTGGATGGGTGCGTGTGCCCGGTGGGTGATGCGGCGCAGCGACCGCTTCAACCTGGCCTTCTCGGCGGGGGGCGAGATGATGGCCTTCCTGCTGGCCCGCTGGGTCGACCGCCACGCCAGCACCCTGTTCCGTGGCGCTGAGCCAGTTCCCACCACTCTGTTCCTCTGGCACCTGGCCGAGGAGGTCGAACACAAGAGCTCGGCCTGGGATCTCTACGAGCAGGTCGATGGCTCGAAGCTGCGCTACGCGCTGGCCATGGTGGTGGGCACCGCCATGCTGGGTTGGCTGGCGTGGAGCGCGGCCCTGGTGCAGCTGGCCGACGACGGTCGGCTGTTCCGCCCGGTGAGCCACTGGCGGCTGCTGCGCTGGGCGGTCAGCGCCGCCTTCACGATGTTCCCTGCCATGCTGGTCTCCGCGCTGCCGGGCCACCGACCCCAGGACTTCACCGATCCGGCCTACCTCATCGCCTACCTGGCCCAATACGACCCCGAGACCCAGACGATGCCCTTGTGGGAGACCGACGGCCGCTCCGCCGCTTGAACCGACGGCGGTCCGCTGGCTGTCCGCCGCTTGAACCGACGGCTGTCCGCTGGCTGTCCGCAGCCGGCCCCGAGACACTCGGCGGTGTGACGCTCAGGCAGGCGCGGTGACCGACCGTGTGGCGGTTGCGGAAGGAGCCACCTTGGGCCAGCCGAGCTCACGTTCGTAGGCCAGGGCCAGGTCGAAGAGCTCGGCGTCGCGGTGGTGGCGGGCCAGCACCTGCATGCCGACGGGCAGCCCGTTGACCGTGCCGGCGGGGATCGACACCGCCGGGTTGCCGTAGATGTTGGAGATGATCGTCAGCGCGCCCATGGTCACCAGGTCGGGCACCCTCTCCACGACGGCCTCCACCAGCGCGTTGGACATCTTGGGCACCACACCGTTGACGACCCGCAGGGTGGCCAGCAGGCCCCGGGCGCCGTGCTTGGCGATCGGGTTGGACTTGGCCCGGTCGACAAAGGTGACCGTGGGGCTCGACGTGGTGGACTCGGCGGGGAAGGCCGGGCCGGGGTTGGTGGCGGTGATGACGTAGTCGACCTGCTCGAAGGCGCCGGCCATGGCCGCGTTGGCCTGCACACGCTGGCTTCTCGGCCACCGCCGCCATGTGCAGGTTGTACAGCGACTGGGCCATGAGCGTGCCCGATGGCGACCTCGTCGGTGAGATCGTCGAGCGCAGCCGGGCCAGAGGTCGCCGAGCTCGGCCAGCAGGGTGGAGAGGTTGCCCATCGCCCACTGGGCCGCCAGGTTCGGCAGCTCGCAGGGCGATGTCGACGGGCACCATCCCGGTGGCGGCGATCAGCTCGGACGGCGGCGGCCCGGATCCGCTCCTCCACGCCGGGCTCGAGGCGCACCCCGGCGATGCGCGGGCAGCACCGCCACCCGCTTGCCGGCCAGCTCGTGGGCCCCAGGTCGGCCTCCCAGCGGCCGGGGCTGGGCAGGCTCCACGGGTCGCGGGGATCGAGCCCGGCGCACACGTCGTAGTGGCGGGCGGCGTCACGCACCGAGCGGGCCAGGCAGCCGAGCACCACCGTGCCGGGCCGGAAGTAGGCGTCGGGACCCGGGCTGATGCGCCCGTAGGTGCCCTTCATGCCCAACAGGCCGCTGTAGCCGGCGGGGATGCGGATCGAGCCGCCGCCGTCGCCTCCCGAGGCCAGCGACGACCAGCCCGCCGGCCACCGCCGACGCGCTGCCCGCCGGAGGATCCGCCGGCGGTGCGGCCGTGGCGCCAGGGGTTGTGGGCGACGCCGTTGAGCTTGGTGATGCTCACGTTGAGGCCACCGAACTCCGAGGCGGTGGTCAGCCCGACGGGCACCGCACCACCGCCCCGGTGAAGCGGCTGCACGGCCTCGCCGGTGTGGTGGCGATGCGGTCCTTGAACACCAGCGAGGCACCGGTGTCGGGCCAGCCCTCGACCTGGTCGAGCTCCTTGATGCCCACCGGGCACGCCGCCGAAGGGCAGGGACACGTCGGCTCGCTCGGCCGCGGCCAGGGCCCGTTCGGGGTCGAGGAACGAGAAGCAGTTGAGGTCGCTGGCGCTCGATGGCGGCCAGCGTGGCCTCCAGCTCTTCGCGGGGGGATCGCTCGCCGGCACGGAACGCGTCGACGAGGGAGCAGGCGTCATCCAACCAGGGGGCGTCGGTCATCGCACGATGCTGCCCGACCGGGGGGGCCCGGTGCCAGCGGAGCCGTCCGGCTTGGTGCGGAAGAGAGATCGGCCGGTAGCCTCGGCCACACCAATTGTGGAGCGAGGTCGGCACCTTGGCCCCTCCGGACTCGGCTCCGGATCGGCACTCGACCTCCCTGGACGGTCGGAGGTCGCAACGTGGCGGCTCACACGTCAAACCAGCAGCTCACGGCATGGGTCGAGGAATGGGCGGCCCTGCTCAAGCCCGACGCCATCCACTGGTGCGACGGCTCCGAGGAGGAACGCAGCTGGCTGCTCGAACTGCTCGTCGCCTCGGGCACGCTTCAACGTCTCGACTACGACCGCCGACCCTCCTCGTACCTGGCCCTGTCCGACCCCGGTGACGTGGCCCGGGTCGAGGACCGCACCTTCATCTGCTCCGAGGCTGAGATCGATGCCGGGCCGACCAACAACTGGCGCGCCCCCGCCGAGATGCGCACCGAACTGCGCCGCCTCTACGACGGGGCCATGGAGGGCCGCACCCTCTACGTGGTGCCCTTCTCGATGGGCCCCCTCGGTTCGCCCATCGCCCACATCGGCGTGCAGCTCACCGACTCGGCCTACGTGGCGGTGAACATGGCGATCATGACCCGCATGGGCCAGGCCGCCCTCGACGTGCTGGGCGACGGCGACTGGGTGCCCTGCGTCCACTCGGTGGGCGCCCCCCTTCCCCCGGGCCGCCACGACGACGCCTGGCCCTGCGACGCGGAGAACAAGTACATCGTGCACTTCCCCGAGACCCGCGAGATCTGGTCCTACGGGTCGGGCTACGGAGGCAACGCCCTCCTGGGCAAGAAGTGCTTCGCCCTGCGAATCGCCTCGACCATGGCCCGCAACGGCGGGTGGCTGGCCGAGCACATGCTCATCCTGGGGGTCACCTCGCCCGACGGCGACAAGCGCTACGTGGCCGCCGCCTTCCCCTCCGCGTGCGGCAAGACCAACATGGCGATGATGATCCCCACCCTGCCCGGCTGGAAGGTCGAGACGGTGGGTGACGACATCGCCTGGATGAAGTTCGGCGACGACGGGCGCCTGTACGCCATCAACCCCGAGGCCGGCTTCTTCGGGGTGGCACCGGGCACCAACGAGCGCACCAACGCCAACGCCATGCACACCCTCGACCGAGGGGTGATCTTCACCAACTGCGCTCTCACCGACGAGGGCGACGTGTGGTGGGAGGACATGACCGATGAGGTCCCCGGACACCTGATCGACTGGCAGGGCCACGACTGGCACCCCGAGCGGGGCACACCCGCCGCGCACCCCAACGCCCGCTTCACCGCTCCGGCGTCCCAGTGCCCGTCCCTGGCACCCGAATGGGAAGACCCCACCGGGGTGCCCATCTCGGCCATCCTCTTCGGCGGGCGGCGGGCCACCAACGTGCCGCTGGTGACCGAGTCGTTCAACTGGGCCCACGGCGTGTTCCTGGGCTCGATCATGAGCTCGGAGAAGACGGCCGCGGCCGCGGGAACGGTGGGCGAGCTGCGCTTCGACCCCTTCGCCATGCTCCCCTTCTGCGGGTACAACATGGGCGACTACTTCGCCCACTGGCTGGAGGTGGGCGCCGGCACCGACGCCGGCACCCTGCCCAAGATGTTCTGGGTCAACTGGTTCCGCAAGGACGAGGACGGTCGCTTCATGTGGCCGGGCTTCGGTGAGAACGCCCGTGTGCTCAAGTGGGTGATCGAACGCTGCCAGGGAACAGCCGAGGCCACCGATACCCCCATCGGCCTCGTGCCAGCCGAGGGGGCCGTCGACACGTCGGGCCTCGATGTGGACGCCGACACCATGGCCCGGCTGCTCGCCGTGGACACCGACGCCTGGCGAGAAGAACTCCCCCAGCTCTCGTCCCACTACGACAGGCTCGGTGAACGCCTCCCCGCAGAGCTGCGAGACGAGTTGGACGCCCTGGCCAAGCGCCTCACCGACTGAGCTGATCCGCCCGGGTACCGACTGGCTGATCCGCCGGGTCACCGACTGAGCTGATCCGCCCGGGTCGCTGGCTGGGTCGCCCGGGTCGCTGGCTGGGTCGCCCGGTCGCTGGCTGGGTCGCCCGGGCCCGGCGGAGGGCCTTGTCCACCTCGACGACCACCAGCACCGCAGTCGATGCCACCACGATGCGGGCCCAGGCCGCCCACTCGATCGGCTCCACCCTCAGCACGTACTGGGTGGGAGGCAGGTACAGGGCCGCAACGTGAACCGCCAGAGCCACCGCTGTGCCCACCGCCAGGACCCGGTTGGACAGCGGCGGGACGGCCAGCACCGAGGCCGACTCGGCGCGTGAGTTGCCCACGTGCAGAGCCATCGAGACCACCAGGGTGGTCAGCGCCACGGTCTGGGCCCGGGTCAGGGAGCCGGTGGTGTCCAGCTCCCATCGGAACAGGACCAGGGCCGCCACCGACATCATCGCCCCGGCGACCAGGGTCCGCTCCCAGAGCAGGCGGGTCAGGATGCCCTCGCCCGGAGAACGGGGAGCGCGCCGGAGCACACCGGGCTCACCGGGCTCGAAGGCCAGGGCCACGTCCTGGATGCCGTTGGTGACCAGGTTGAGCCAGAGCAGCTGGCGCGGGCAGCAGGACCAGGGGCCAGCCCAGCCACACCCCGCCCATGATGGCCATGATGGAAGCCACCGCGCACGACATCAGGAAGTGGGTGACCTTGCGGACGTTGTCGAAGGTGACCCGACCCTCCTCGACAGCGGCCGCAGATGCTCACGAAGTTGTCGTCGGCCAGGACCATGTCGGCGGCTTCGCGAGCCACATCGGTCCCCGAACGACCCATGGCCACACCGATGGCCGCGGCCTTGAGGGCGGGCGCGTCGTTCACGCCGTCGCCGGTTACCGCGACGACCTCGCCGGTGGCCTCGAGCGCCCGCACGATGCGCAGCTTGTCCTCGGGGGCCACCCGGGCGTAGACGGAAACACCACCGACCAGGCGGGAGAGTTGTGCCGCGTCCATGTCGCCGAGATCCTCGCCCCGTGAGCACCTCGGCGGGGGCTGCGACGATGCCGAGGTGTTCGGCGATGGCCCGGGCGGTGGTGGCATGGTCACCGGTGATCATGACCACCCTGATCCCCGCCTGACGGCACACCGCGACGGCGTCCATCACACCGTCCCGGGGCGGGTCCTGCATGCCGCAGAAGCCCAGGAACACCAGGCCGTCGGGCTCGGTGAGCTCGGCGGGATCGTCGAGGGGCCGGTCCAGGCGGGTCTCGGCCATGGCCAGCACACGCAGTCCCTTCGAGGCCAGCTCGCGTGGACGCGCTGGGCCTGTTCGACATCGAGGTCGACCACACCGTGCCGGCTGTGCTGGCGGGTGCACATGGCCAGGACACGCTCGGGGGCACCCTTGACGTACATGACGTGTGCTCCGGAGTCCGGACCAACACAGACGGCGGCCGAGTAGCGGGCCTCGGACTCGAAGGGGATCTCGGCCACCAGGCGGTGGTCCTCGCGGGTCTCCTCGGGCTGGATGCCGACGGTCATGGCCGCAACCAGCAACGCCGTCTCGGTTGGGTCACCCACCACCTGGAGACCCTCGTCGGTGACGTAGGCCTCGGCCTCGTTGGTCAGCACCCCGGCCAGCAGCGTCCGCGCCAGCACGGCGGTGTCGGGCGCATCCCGGCCCCGGTCCTCGGGTACGACCTCGAAGCGCCCCGACACGGCCTCACCCACCAGGACGTGGTGCCGTCCCGCCGCCCACACCTCGGTCACGGTCATGCGGTTCTGGGTGAGGGTCCCGGTCTTGTCGGAACCGATGACGGTGGTGCTGCCCAGGGTCTCGACCGCCGGGAGGCGGCGCACGATGGCGTTGCGGCGGGCCATGCGGTTGACGCCCAGGGCGAGGGTGATGGTGAAGGCGACCGGCAGGCCCTCGGGAATGGCGGCCACGGCCAGGGCGACGGCGATGAGGAACATGTCACCGACCTGTTCACCCAGGGCAACGCCCGAACCGAAGGCCACCAGGCAGACGACACCGACGACGATTCCCACCAGTCGGGCGAAATGGTCCATGCGTTCCTGGAGTGGGGTCCGGGCGGCCTCCTGCCCACGGATCAGGCCCGCAATCTGGCCCAGCTCGGTGGCCCCACCGGTGGCCACCACCACCCCGCGACCTCGACCTGTGGTGACCACCGAACCGCTGTAGGCCATGTCGTGACGGTCGGCCAGCACCGTGGGCGCCGGGACCGCGCCGGTCTGCTTGGCGACGGCCAGCGACTCACCGGTGAGCAGCGACTCGTCGACCTGGAGAGCGGTGGTCACGGTGAGGCGCAGGTCGGCGGGCACCCGGCTGCCCGGCTCGAGCAGCACGACGTCGCCGGGCACCAGCTCCCGGCTGTCGATCTCCCACTCCTGGCCACCCCGCACCACGCCGGGCCCGGGGAACCACGAGTTGCATCAGGGCCCGGACGGCACCCTCGGCCTTGCGCTCCTGGAAGAAGCCGATCACCGCGTTGAGCAACAGCACCGCGGCGATGACGGCGGCGTCGAGGTATTCCTCCAGCAGGACGGTGACCACCGTGGCCGCCACCAGGATGGCGATGAGGGGGCTGGCGAACTGGCGTAGGGCCACCACCAGGGCCGAGGGTGGCTTGTCCTCCTCGATCAGGTTCGGACCCACGAGCTCGAGCCGGGCCGCGGCCTCGGCCTGGTGCAGCCCCTCGGCGCCGACCGCCAGATGCTCGAGCACCTCGGGAGCCGCCATGGCGTGCCAGTGCTCGGCAGGAGCCCCTGGCTCCCAGGGGCGGGTCACGCGCCCACGTCGCGCCGTTCGAAGGCCACGGTGGCGGCGCCGACGATGACCACGGCGGAGCCCACGAGCAGGGCGATCCCTCCGGCGTCGAAGCCTGCCACCAGGGGGTTGGACGGCGCGTACCAGTGGAAGGGCGACAGCACCCGTGCTGGTTCGAGGGCCGCCACCAACTCGGCCAGCACGTCGACCAGATAGGCCAAAGACGCGGCGGCCAGGGCCACTCCCGCCCCGAGGGCCCGCCGTCCCGTGGCCGCCCCCACCCCGAGGGCCAAGGTTCCGAAGAGCACACCGAGGAGGGCCAGCTGCACGCAGGCCGCGGCGACCCCTGCCGCTCCCAGGCCCCCGCCTGCCAGGACCGTGCCCACCCCCAGGGCTACCGCGTTGATGGCCACCACGGCGACCACCTCGATGGTCAGGGCGGCGAGCCGGGCGGTCAGCACCGCCCGTCGGCCGACGCCGGTGGACAGCACCAGGGCCAGGATCCCCTCCTGTTCCTCGCCGGCCACCAGGGCCGACCCGTGGGTGATCGCCAGGGCCAGCACGATGATGGGCCCCATGAGCGAGAAGACCTCGGCATATACGAAGCCGGTGAGGTCGGAGATGTCGTCGGCACCGAAGAGGGACTTCATCGAATCGGGCATGGCGTCCATGTAGTCGGCCAGCTCGGCCTCCACGGAGGGGTACAGGGCCATCACCCACACCACCAGCACGGCCAGGCCGATCCCGTAGCCCAGCACCGCCCGCCGGCCGGCGGCCAAGCTGTGGGCGGCCAGCACCACCACCGGGGACGGCATCACAGCTCGCCTTCCGGCTCGGCACCCGGCTCGCCTTCCGGCTCGGCACACAGCTCGCCTTCCGGCTCGGCACCCGGCTCGCCTTCCGGCTCGGCAGCGGCGCGGTAGTAGGTGAGGAAGACGTCTTCCAGGTCCGCCTCCCGCACCCGCAGGTCCACGACGTCGTGCTCGGCGGCCAGGCGCATGACCTGGGCCAGGGAACCCTCCACCTCCAGGTGCAGGTGGTGCCCTCCGGCTTCGGCTTCTCCGCGGCGCACCCCGGCGGTGGCAGCGAAGAGCCCGAGGATCGGCGGGTCGGTCCAGCTCGAGGTCCAGGCGACGCACCGCCAGGTCGGCCAGGGCGTGGACGTCGACGATGTCGACCAGGCGACCCTCGCGGATGATGCCCACCCGGTCAGCGATCCGCTCGACCTCCGACAGGCGGTGCGAGGACAGGAACACGGTGCGGCCTTCGGCTTGCAGCTCGGCTACCAGACCGTGGAACTGCTGCTGGACGAGGGGGTCGAGCCCGAGGGTGGGCTCGTCGAGCACCAGCAGCTCGGGTTCGTGCATGAGGGCCTGCACCAGGCCGATCTTCTGCTTGTTGCCCATCGAGAGCTGGCGGATGGGACGGTCCAGCTCCACCTCGAAGCGTTCTGTCAGCTCGGCCACCGTGGTGGGATCCACACCGCCACGCAGCGCGGCCAGGTGGTCCAGCATCTGGGTGCCGGTGAGGCGTTCGTAGAGGGCCAACTCGCCGGGCAGGAACCCCAGGCGGCACTGGACGGCCTCGCGCCCGGCCCACGAGTCGATGCCCAGCACGGTGGCGCTGCCCCCGGTGGGGCGGAGCAATCCCACCAGCAGGTGGATCACCGTGGACTTCCCCGCCCCGTTGGGGCCCAGGAAACCGAAGACCTCGCCAGGACGGACCTCGAGGTCGACGTCGATCACCCCGCGATGGCGACCGTAGGACTTGGTGAGCCCGGAGGTGACGACAGCGGGAGGGCCAACCACCGCCTCATCCTGGCATTCTGGGGCCTGCAGCGTTGCGGATTCCGCAACGCTGCAGGCCCCAGAACCGAGTGGGCGGATCAGGTGGCGCGGGTGATGGTGTGGGACAACGCCCAATCGAGGGGGACCTCCGCGCCGAGCGCCCCACCGGCCTGGAGGGTGGCGAAGTCCAGCACGGCGAAGGCCGCCTCGCCCTCGCCCGCCACCAGCCAGGACGCCAGCGGATCCCGCTCGGCGGGGGCCGTGGTGAGGGTCCCGGTGCCCACCGCCCGCTCGTGCACCTCCTCGGGCTGGGGAGGGACGACCAGCAGGCGCATCCCACCGATCACCGAACCGAAGACGTTCACCAGCCGCGGCCAGACCCGGCCCGCCTCGTCCCGCAGGCCGGCCCGGTCGGCCTCCAGGCGCAGCACCTCGACACCCCGGCGGCGGACGGTGCCCACGATGGCGTCACCGTCCTCGACCAGGGTGATCTGGGCCAGCTTCTTGGGGAAACCCAGCATCTCGCGCCCCAGCACCAGCGCGGTGTCGTCGTCCACCACCATCCACGGGCAGTGGCGGGCCTCGCCCTCGGTGTCGACGACGTCGACCAGCACCGCGGCCTCGTTGTACACCGACCCGAAGGTCGTGTGGGGGTAGTGGGCCACGAAGCAGGTGGCCCGAGGTTCGTCGGCCAGGCGCAGGCCCGGGGGCAGCCATTCGCCGAACCCCTCGGGGTCGAGGGGCACCGAGACCGTCAACACCCGGGCGGCGGTCCACAGGTACGAGGACGGTTCGACGGGCTCCGTGGGCTCGGGCATGGGATCGCCCAGACCGGTCGAAGTGGGGTGCGCACCGGCGGGCGAGGTGTCGCTGCCACCCAGGCCGCTACCGGGTGGGCAGCTCTCGCCTGGGGCAGTGCCGGGGGCGGCCCCGGATGCGGTCGTGGTGGCGGGGACCGCATCCGGGGCACCGGTGCCCCGCGCCCCCTGGCTGGTGGGAGCGGCGTCGGCCGCCGGCGAGGATTCGCTCCCGCAGGCAGCCAGGCCCAGGGCAGCCAGGCCGATGCCGGCCCCCCCGATGAAGCGCCGCCTCGCCATCGTCTCGCCGCCACCCTCACCGCGAACCGTCGGTTCCAGTGTGCCCTTTTGGGCACCTGTGGCCGACAGAATGCGCGATCGGCTGTCCGAGAGCGACATGACTCCCCCTGATGACCGTGGGCAGACCCTGCTGGCCTGCCTCGGTCGCGAACCTACGGTCGCGCCCTGTTCGCGTTGGCGTGTGGTCCATCGCCAGCAACACCCCACGCACAGCGGTGTCGACCACCCACACCGCCACAGCCACCATGGCCACGGTGTCGGCCCCCGACCACCGCACCGGACCCACCACCAGCGCCACGCCGGCGACGTTGGCGGCCACCAGCGACGGCCAGGCCCGGGTCAGGGTGAACCCCTGGGCCAGGCTGCGGTGCCCACCGCCGCGCAGCACGGGACCGAGATAGGCCAGCGACCCGGCCAGGATCTGCGCCAGACCCCCCACCACCAGGGCCGCCAGCATGCGAGGTCGGGGGGCCTCGCCTCCCGCCAGGTCACCGGCTAGGGCCACGGTGGTGGCCACCCACCACCCGATCCCCACCACCACCTGGGCGACCCGAGGCCCGGCCCAGGCGAGCTGGTTACGGCTGGGGCGGGGGAGGTAGCCGACCAGCACCGCCACGGCACACGCCCAGATCACCAGCGCGGCGGCACCGGCGCGGGACCACCCCAAGGCGACCCCAAGCGCGGCGGCGCCGGCCGTTCCCGCCAGGACCCGCACCAGCGCACGCAACGCCCGGGGCGTGGCCGCCGGCGCCATGCGGGCGCGGAGCTGGGTGGCGGCGAAGTAGGGCAGGGTGCCGGCGATCACCAGGCCCACGAAGCCGTAGAGGTTGACGATCAGGTGGGCGGAGCGCACCCGCGACCAGGTGGGGTCGGGATCACCGAGGGCGGTGACCAGCCCCAGCACCACCCCGACCACCCCCGCCCCGCAGGCCGACAGGTAGGCCTCCAGAGCCGGGGCGAACCGGTCGGTGGTGGCGGTGCGAGCGACCCCGGCCAGGCCTACCACCGCGGCCACCAGGGCCGACACCACCAGGGCGGCGGCTCCCACCACGACGGCGTCGACGTCCGCCTCGCGCCCTGCGGCCAGGGAAGCCGTGCCCGCCGCCAGAGCCCAGCGGGTGATCGTGGTCAGCCGAGGAGCCAGGGGATCGGCACCCGCCCAGGTGACCGCCAGCAGCTGGGTGACGCCCAGGATGGCCCCGGTCACCCCACCCACCAGGAACAGGTGGAGGGGAAGCCAACGGCCGGTGTCGTGGGGTACCAGGGCGGCCAGCGGCGCGGCGGCCACGAAGACGAGGGCCACGGCCAGGCCGCGGCGGGCTTCGCGCTGGGCGCGGACCACCCGGTCGGGGTGGGCCCTGGGTGGTGCCCCCTCCGCCATGGCGGCGATGCTAGATCGAGCCTGGACGAGGAGGGGACCTTCGGCACTGGCCGACGACCACCCCGGCACGCACCCTGACCGGACACCGCCCGGACGCTCCCCCAGAGCCGCTCTGGGGCGGAGGGCACAAGCACCTCGTGGAGGGACTCATGGCCGAGATGTACGGATCCGCCATCTACTGGCACGAGACCTCCCGGGCCGACCCGCGCCCCACCCTCGACGGCGACCTCGACGTCGACGTGGCCATCATCGGCGGCGGCTACACGGGGCTGTGGACCGCCTACCACCTCCTCGCCGAGGACCCGGGGCTGCGGGTGGTGATCCTTGAGCGCGAGGCCGTCGGCTTCGGGGCCAGCGGTCGCAACGGAGGCTTCGCCATGACCCTGCTCGACCTGAGCCTCGACCTGCTGCGCCGCAACCATGGCGACGACGACGCCCGCCTGGCCCACGAGGCGGTGGCCGCCTCGGTGGACGCCATCGGTGCCACCATCGAGACCGAGGGAATCGAGTGCGAGTGGCGCCACGGCGGCCTGCTCATGGTGGCCACCAACCCGGGCCAGCTCGAACGGCTCGAGCGCGACCGAGTGGCGGCCGAGGAGCTGGGCCTGGCCGGGTTCACCCGCCTCTCGGCCAGCGAGACCCAGGCCGAGGTGCACTCGCCCACGTACCTGGCCGGCCTGCGCGAGGACCACTGCGGGGTGCTGCACCCCGCCAAGCTGGCCCGGGGCCTGGCCCGAGCCGTCGAAGCACGCGGCGGGGTCATCCACGAGCACACCGCGGTCACCGACATCACCGAGACCACCGGCGGGGCCGCACCCGGGAGCGTGACCGGGAGCGTGACCGGGAGCGCCGCCGGGCTGCGGGTCGTGACCGAGCGCGGCACGGTCCGGGCCTCCCAGGTCGTGCTGGCCACCAACGCCTGGGCCGCCCACCAGCGGTGGGTGGGTCGCCGGGTCGTGCCGCTCTACACCTACATCGCGCTCACCGAGCCGCTCTCGGACGAGCAGTGGGACTCGGTGGGCTGGGACAGCCACTGCGGCATAGAGGACAAGCGCAACTTTGTCCACTACTACCGCCGCACCCTCGACGGCCGCATCCTGTGGGGCGGCAGCGACGGCATCATCCACTACGGCGGACGCATCGCCCCGCGCCACGACCGCCACGGGGCCACCCTGGCCCGCCTGCGTCGCACCTTCGACCGCACCTTCCCCCAGCTCGCCGGCGTGCGCTTCACCCACCACTGGGGCGGCCCGGTGGGCATCACCACCAGCCTGGTACCCGTCTTCGGAACGCTGCTGGAGGGCCGCCTCCACTACGGCGTGGGTTACAACGGCCACGGCGTGGCCCCGAGCCACACCGGTGGGCTCATCCTGCGGGACAAGGTCATGGGCCGCGACAGCGACCTCACGAAGCTGTGCTTCGTGGACCGCCGGGCCGTGCCGTTCCCGCCCGAACCGGTTTGCTGGTTGGCCTCCGAGGCGACCCGACGCTCGCTCCTCCGCCAGGATTCCGGTCTGGACCGGGGCCAGCCCGAAGGTGACGCCGAGCCCGCCACGCTGCGCTTCCTGCGCCGTCTGGCCTGACGCTGACCTGGACGGCCCCACCTACCAGGTCGCCCGAGCCAGCCAGCGGCCAGCCGGGGCCAGGCCCGGCCCGGCTACGCCGAGGGCACCCGGGGCCCGTCCTGGTCCACCACGAGTCCGGCGGTCCGCAGGCTGCGGTCCACGAAGCGGTGGACCGCCCCCGACCACAGGAAGCCGATGTGGCTGCCCTCGAACCATTCGATGCGCGGCTCGGCCCAGGCCCGCCACAGGTCGTAGGCCTGGCGGGGCGGGGAGAGGCGGTCGCCGGTACCGGCATAGATGAAGCGCCCCTCGTAGGGCACCAACGGCGCCAGCACCAGCGGGGACACGACCCGGTGCAGGGTCTGGGCGGCGGCGCCCATGATCCCCCGCTCGAGGGAGCGCAGGCGGATGTGGGTGGGAGCGTGGTGCTGGAGCAAGGTCGGGAAGTCGGTGACGGGAACCCCGGCCACGACGGCGTCGAGCCCCGGCTCGTGGCCCACCAGCAGCGAGGCCACGTAGGCGCCGAGCGAGATCCCGTGCACCCCCAGCCGGGTGGGCTCCTGCTGGCGCACCCACGAGAGCAGCCGGCGCAGGTCCCAGACGCTCTGGGCCAGGCCGTGCACGCTGTTCATCAGGTCGAAGCCCAGGAAGGCCTCGCCGGAGAGGCGGGTGACCTTGCGGGGCCCGTGGAGGGGAAGTGTGGGCCCCACGACGTTGAGGCCCAGGTCACGGTGCAGGTGGGCCACCCCGAAGGTGAACAGCTCCATGAACGGGTAGCCCATCCCGAACCCGTGCACGCACATCACCCAGGGTCGGGGGCCGTCGGGGTGGCGCAGCATCCACGCGGATGCCGTGCGGTTGGTGGCGTAGTCGTCCCAGCGTTCGGCTCCGGGCTCGCCGGGGTGGGGCCGGTAGCCGCTGTCCCACCAGACACGCTCGTAGCGGAGCCCCTGGGCCCAGCCGGTGGTGATCTGGGGACGCTCCAGGGGCGGGGGCCGGTCGTGGTAGCTGGCGGGGTCGGCCAGCCAACCCTGTGCCTCGAAGAGCTCGAGGGCTTCGGTCAGCTCGGCTTCTGACCGCTCGTAGTCGGCCCGGCGGGGGAAGCGGTTGGGTCCCATGGCACCCAGGAGGGCGGCCTCGTCGAGGGTGACGCTGGCCAGCAGTGCCGGGGAGAGCCGGGCGGCGGGCGGGCCGTCGGGGTCGGCGTGCACGTGGCGCCACAACGTCGTGCCGGCGAAGCGGCCGGTGCGGGGGACCGCCACCGCCATGCGGGCCGGCGGGAACCCGGCAAGGCGCTTCTGCCACTGCTGCCAGGTGCTGGTCACGTGTGCGTCCCCCTGTGCTCGGGGCCCCTGAATGGGGAGTCCTTCCAGCGTACCCAGCCAAGAAAAGTTGACTGACCGGTCAAATCCTAGCTATACGAGCGAGGAAATCCATGGTATAGAGGAGCCCGGTTGAGAGTCCGGGGACGTCCTCATGACAAGATCGCACGAGAGACCCCGGGCGCCAGAGCGACCCGGACAGATGACACCCAGGACAGACCCAGGACAGACCCAGGACAGACCCAGGACAGAGAGGTGGCAGAGGTGACGACACGGACCTATGACGCAGTGGTCATCGGCGCCGGGCACAACGGGTTGTGCACCGCCGCCTACCTGGCCCGGGCCGGCCTGCGCACGGCCATCGTGGAACGCCGCCACGAGGAGGGCGGCGGGATCAACACCGAAGAGCCCCTGATGCCCGGGTTCCGCTTCAACCTCCATGCCCAGTACATGGAGTTCTTCGACATCATGCCCATGATCCAGGACTTCGGCCTCGAGGATCTGGGCCTGCGCACGGTCATGCCCGAAGCCCAGGCGGGGATCACCTTCGCCGACGGGCGCCCGCCGGTGATCCTGCACCGCCCCGACATGCTGGACCGCACCCACGCCAATCTGGCCCGCTACTCCAAGGCCGACGCCGACACCTACGTCGAGCTGAAGCAGCGCGCCGCCCGCCTGGAACCAATGCTGGCCGTGGGCCTCTACAGCCTGCCATCCCCCGCAGCCGACGGGGCCCAGAACATGATCCTCGAGGCGGCCTTCGGCGACATGGGAATCGGCAGCCACTTCGGGGCCAAGTCGCCCAAGGTGGTCATCGACGAGCTGTTCGAGACCGACGAGCTGCGGGGCCTGCTCTACCGGGCGTGCGTCGAATGGGGGTTCCCCCTCGATCAGACGGGCACCGGCTTCGGCTTCCTCACCTTCATCATGTGGACCATGGGCAACTGGAAGCTGGCCCTCGGGGGCACGCACACCCTGGCCAAGGCCATGACCCAGGCCTGCTACCGCGAAGGCGTTGAGCTGATCGAGAACACCGCGGCGGAGGGCATCATCGTCGAGGACGGGCGCGCCGTGGGGGTGCAGACCCGCTCGGGTGACATCCGCGCCGAGCGCTGTATCGCCTCCAACGCGGATGTCCGCCAGACCCTGCTGGACATGGTGGGCGAGGACAACCTCTCCGATCTGTGGGTCCGGCGGGCCAAGGCCTTCCGCTACGGACCCAGCCACGTGCTGGGCACCCCCATGTTCTGCCTGCACGACGCTCCCCGCTACAAGTCGGCCCGCCACGACCCCGACATCGACCGGTGCTTCTACACGATGGTGGGCTTCGACAGCGCGAGCCGATGTGGCCCGCTACATCCGCGACGCCTACATGGGCCGCCTGCCCCAGCCCGCCGCGGGCACCTGGGTCAACAGCCTCTGGGACCGCGCCCAGGCACCGGCAGGGCACCACGCCGCCACCGGCTGGTACTTCCTCCCCGCGGCCAGCGAGCTGAGCGCCGAGGAGTGGCAGGACGTGCGCGAGACCTTCAACGACCAGTTCCTCCAGAAGTGGCGGGCCGCGCGCGCCCAACATGACGGCGGACAACGTCATGGAGCACCGGCTGTACACACCGGACCAGATGGAACGCAAGAACATGATGATGGAGGGTGATTTCTCCAGTGGCGAGTTCTCGCCCGACCAACTCGGCGCCAACCGGCCCTTCCCCGAGGCCTCCAACTATCGCACCGAGATCGACGGGCTGTACCTGTGCGGCCCCTCCGCATACCCCGGGGGCGGCGTACACGCGGCCTGCGGCTACAACGCCTTCAAGGCCATCGCCGAGGACCTCGAACTGCCGAGCCCGGTGGTGGACACCCGCGGCTACTGACCAGACGACCGACCCACAACCAACCCAACCGACCGACCCACCCACGCGACAGCGTGAACCCGACGAGGTGATCCGGTGAAGACCGCCTACGACGTCATCATCATCGGTGCAGGCCACAACGGCCTCACCCTGGGCTCCTACCTGGCCCGCAGCGGACTCGACGTGGTGGTGCTCGAACGCCGCCACGAAGAGGGCGGCGGCCTGTGCACCGAGGAGCTGACCCAGGCCGGCTTCCTGCACAACGTGCACGCCAACTACCACACCTTCGTCGACCTGGCCCCGCCCGTGGGTGACCTGGAGCTGCGGGCCCACGGCGTGGAGTACATCCGCCCCGAGGTGCAGATGGCGTCGATCTTCGATGACGGCACCGCCCTGGTGGTCCACGACGACCTGGACCGCACCGTCGAGTCGATGGCCCGCTTCGACGAGACCGACGCCGAGACCTTCCGCCGCCTCTACCAGGAGGCCCACGGCTACGTCGACCTGCTGCTGGGCACCCTCATGTACCAGCCACCGCTGTCGGTCAAGGAACTGACCCGGGCCCTGGCCGCCTTCGGGGTCGAGGACCGGTCCGAGTTCCTGTCGGTGAAGCTGCGGCGCGAGAGCATCAACGAGTTCCTCGACCAGCACTTCACAAACCCCAAGATCAAGGCCCACATGGCCTTCCACGGCGCGGTGTGCAGCTACACCAACGACGTGGCCGGCCTGGCCATCGGGTTCCCCCTGCTCGTAGGCAAGATCGACAACTGGCACCTCTGCCTGGGTGGGTCGCACCGGCTGGCCCACGCGCTGTGGCGCGACCTGGCCCAGCACGGCGGGGTGATGATCTCCGACGCCGAGGTCGCCTCGATCGAAGTGGCCGACGGCCGCGCCGTCGGGGTCACCCTGGCCTCGGGCGAAGAGCTGAGCGCGTCACGGGCGGTGGTGTCCACCATCGACGTCGAGAAGACGTTCCTGGGACTCATCGACCCGGCCGACCTCGAAGAGGACTTCCGCCAGCGGGTGGCCACCGAGATCGTGCACAAGGACTGGAGCCTGTTCTCGGTGCACGCCGCCATGACCCGGAGCCCCCGAATACCTGGCCGCCGAGTTCGACCCCGACGTGAACCGGGCCTGGGTGGTGAACCTGGGCTACGCCTCGCCCGCCGAGCTGGACGACGACTGGCGCACCATCCGCAAGGGCGGGCTCCCCGACCCCCGACCCAACGCCGCGGTCAACTCGCTGTACGACCCCACCGATGCGCCCGAGGGCTACGCCACGGGCCTGCTGCGCCAGTTCGCACCCTTCGAGATCAACGGCGCCGGTGCCGGCGAGTGGGAGACGGTGGGCCGCTGGTACGGCCAGCGCTGCCTGGACGCCTGGCAGCGGTTCGCCCCCAACATGACCGAGGACGCCTTCGTCGACTGGGTGCCCTTCACGCCCCTCGACATCGCCCGCAAGATGCCCAACATGGTGCGCGGCGACTGGATGATGGGCGAGATCAGCCTGGACAACATGCTGGATCGCCGACCCCTGCCCGAGCTGGGCCAGTACCGTACCCCCGTGGACGGCTTGTACATGGCGGGCTCCACCCAGCACCCGCACGGCTTCATCACCTTCGGACCGGGCTACAACGCCCTTCAGATCATCGCCGACGACCTGGGAATCGATCCGTGGTGGCGACAGATCTGAACGACGCTCCGCCCTCCGCGGGCCCCGGACCCCAGGTGGTGCTCACCGACGGTGACGACGCGTCGGGCCTGGCGTCGATGCTGGCCGGCCTGCTGGCGGACAACCTCCGTGACTTCCGCGGCCGCTCACGGGTGGCGGGCCTCGCCCGGGGCGCGGTGGTGCTGCGCGCCTCGGACCACGACCTGGACGTGACCGTGTCCTTCGGGCAGGGCAGGGTGGAGATCACCGACGGAGCGGCCCCCGGGGTCACGGTGGTGGCCGGCCCGTGGCTGGCCATGGCTCAGTTGTGCAGCGGCCAGCTTCCCCCTTTGCGTGCCCTGCGTGAGGGCCAGTTGGCCCTGACCCCCGGCCGGCATCTTCCTGCGGCCGCGGCCGCAGGATTCGTGCTGTCGGTCCCGGCCTCGTTCTACGAGGAGGCCGGATCCGCCGGCACGGGTTCGGACGACACGCAGGCGGCCGCCCAGGCCGCTGCCCGGCGCCAGGTGATGATCGCAGCCGGTGTGGGAGCCGGGGCCGCCCTGGTGGTGGGGATCGTGGTGCTCCGGCGGCGCCGGCGGCGCTGACCGCCGCTTTTCGGGGAGGTCTGTTGTTCCTGGGAACGACAAACCTCCCCGAAAACGCGTAGGCACCCGCTTCGCGTCCTCAGCCGGCTCGCGCCTGCACGTCGGACACATGGTGCTGGTACTCGTGCGCCAGCCACCGGATCCCGTCCGCCACCACCCCGTCACCCCAGTCACCGTGGAGGAACGGCGTGGCCGGATCGAGCGAACGGCTGAGCGCGACGAAGGTCTGGGTGGACTCGCGGAGCGCCCAAAGCGCGGGCACCGTGGGAAGCCCCCGGTAGTTGCGCGCCTCGGCCAGGACGTCGGGATCCCAGCCCACCAGAAGCGATCCCGGCTGGTCTCGGATCTGGACCCAGCGCTCCGACCACGATCTGGCCAGGTCCGTGAGATGCCACAGGTAGGCCGTCGCGTTCCACCCGCCGTCGAAGGCGGGCGCCATGCCATCGCGCTCCGCCGTGCCATCGCGCTCCGCCGTGCCATCGCGCTCCGCCGTGCCATCGCGCTCCGCCGTGCCATCGCGCTCCGCCGTGCCGTCACGCTCCGCCGTGCCGTCGCGCCCTTCGAGGACCTCCGCGTAGCGCTCCGGAGCCGCGGCGATGCGCTCCAGAGCCTCTTCGACTCCCACCGACCAGTCGAACCCGCAGGTGGGGCAGAGCGCAGGGGGTGTATCGCCGTGGATCCAGCGGCGGGCACCCTCGAGGAAGGGCGAGAAGGACTCTGACATGGGAAGGAGTCTGACCCCGCGAGCCCAGCACGAGCAAGGGTCGGTGCTGGTCGCCGACCACCTCGAGTCAATTGCTTGCATCTATAGGTATGATTTGCAACAATCTCGCCCGAGAGAGACAACCCCCATATCGAGCGACGGTCGGAGGGACGCCACGGGAGGCGCTTCCCCACATGCCTCCGAGCGGCCCGCAGGTCGGACGGGCAAGAGGGTTACCCCATGACCCCCCACCCCGATTCCGACCGGCATTTCCGGCCGTCGCCAAACTCGGTGCGGTGCGCACCCCGGCCCGCCCCTCGGTGCGGGCAGGGCCGGGGCGCATCGACCGCCCGGCGCACATGTCCTCTACACCTCCGCTTGCCACCTGCCTGCCGGCGCGACCAACGTGGCTGCCATGGAGGTGACCTCTGAGCTCTTGGCCCGCCACGATCGGCCCGGCCCGCGCTACACCTCGTACCCCACCGCCATCGAGTTCCACGACGGCGTGGGACCCGACGACTACGCCCGCCACCTGACAGCCGCCGCCGCGGTGGGCGACGAGCCGATGTCGTTGTACGTCCACCTTCCCTTCTGCGACTCGCGGTGCGACTTCTGCGGCTGCCACGTGGTGGTGGCCCGCCGGCCCGAGGTGGCCGACGCCTACCTGCCCGCCTGGTGCGCGAAGCCGACCTGGTCACCGAACGGCTGGGCGGGCGCCGCCGCCTCGCCCAGATCCACTTCGGTGGCGGCACTCCCACCCACTACAGCCCCGACGACCTGGCCCACCTCTACGAGCAGCTCCTGGCCCGCTTCACCCTCGACCCCGGCGCCGAGGTGGCGATCGAGATCGATCCCCGGGTCACCACCGCAGAGCACCTGCGACACCCTGCACGTGCTCGGCTTCAACCGGGTGTCGATGGGGGTGCAGGACACCGACGAGCAGGTCCAGGACCTCATCGGCCGCAACCAGAGCTGGGAGCAGACCCGTGACACCTTCGAGGCGGTGCGCGACCTGGGATCGGCGTCGATCAACATCGACCTCATCTACGGGTTGCCCGGCCAGAGCGAGGCCTCCTTCGCCACCACCCTCGAACAGGTAATCGCCCTGGGGCCCGACCGCCTCGCCGTCTACTCCTTCGCCTATGTCCCCTGGGTCCGCCGCCACCAGCGCCGCATCGACCCCGACTCCCTTCCCGAGCGTGACCTCAAGTTCTCGCTGCTGGCCCGGGCCATGGCCGAGCTGGGCGCAGCAGGCTACGAGCGCATCGGCATGGACCACTTCGCCCTGCCCACCGACGAGCTGGCCCGTGCCCGGGCCGGCGGCACCCTGGCACGCACCTTCATGGGCTACACGGTGATGACCGTGGAGGACGTCATCGGGCTCGGCTCCTCGGCCATCGGCGACGTTCAGGGCGCCTACGTGCAGGACCACCGCCGGCTGGCCTCCTACCTGGCCGACGTAGATGCCGGTGTGCTGCCCGTCGAGCGGGGCGTGGTGCTCACCGAAGACGACCGGGTCCGCCGGACGGTCATCACCGCGCTCATGTGCAACGACGTCTGCGCCTACACGCCCATCGAGGAACGCTTCGGGATCAGCTTCTCGGACACCTTCGCCGAAGAGCTGGCCGAGCTGGCCCGCCCCGGGGGGCTGGTGGAAGAGGGGTTCGTGACCGTCGACGCCGACGCGGTGCGGGCCACCGAGCTGGGCTCGCTGTTCATCCGCAACGTGGCCATGGTCTTCGACCGGTACCGCCGGCCCGGCTGCCGAGGGTGCCGATGACGCGCCCAACACCCCCACGTTCTCCCGGACGGTGTGAGCGTGCCCGCCGCCCGCCTGGGGGTGCTGGTGGCCCAGATGGGCGGACCAGCCGACACCGGCGAGGTGGCACCCTTCATCCGGGCCATCTTCTCGGATCCGGCCATGGTCGCCCTTCCGGGCGGGATCCGCACCAGGCGCCTCCTGGCCGCGACGGTGGCCGCCACCCGGGCCCCGGCCGTGCGCCGCCGCTACGCCGCCATCGGAGGAGGCTCGCCCATCGGGCACATCACCGCCGCCCAGGCCGAGGGGCTGGGTCACGAGCTCGTACGGCGCGGCCACGACGCCCACGTGGCGGTGGCCATGCGCTACACCGAACCCTCCACCGACGAGGCCGTGGACACGTTGCTGACCGAGGGTGTCGACCGGCTCGTGCTGTTGCCCCTGTACCCCCAGGCCTGCGGCGGCCACCAGCGGGTCTTCTGCCACCGAGGCCCGCCGCGTCCTGGCAGAGCGGCCGGCGCCGCCGCCCCTGTCGGTGATCCCCCACTGGTACGACCACCCCGCCTACCTCGACGCCACCGCCGCCCGGGTGAACGCCGCTCTGGGTTCGCTGACCGGCACCGAACGTGCCGGCGCACTCCTGGTGTTCTCGGCCCACGGGATCCCCCAGCGTCTGGCCGACTGCGGCGACCCCTACCCGACACAGGTGGCCGCCACCGTCGCCGGCGTGATCGACCGCCTCGACCCGGGTGCCGTGTCGCCGAGGACGCCGCAACGATCTCATACCAGTCACGCACAGGTCCCGTGCGCTGGCTGGGGCCCGACACCGTCGAGGTCGTGCGCCACGCCGGCTCCGACGGTGCCACCGCGGTGGTGGTCGTGCCCGTGTCGTTCGTCTCGGACCACATCGAGACCCTCCACGAGCTCGACGTCGAGCTACGGGAGGTGGCCCACCAGGCCGGAATCTCCCGCTTCGTGCGGACCGAGGTGCTCAACGACCGCCCGGAGGTCGGCCCGATGCTGGCCGACGTGGTCGAGTCACACCTGGCGGCCTTCCCCGATCCTCCCGAGGAGCCCCGTCCATGAGCCCCGCACCTGACCCGACCCAACCCGATGACCCGTCCCGTCCCGATGACCCGACCGGCGCAGCCGCCACCGGTGCGTCCCCTGCACCCGGTTCCGATACCGCCGACGTCGTCGTGGTGGGTGGCGGCCTCGGAGGGCTCCTGGCCGCCACCGCCCTCGACCGTCGCGGGGTACGGGTGGTGGTCCTCGAAGCCGGTGAGCGACCCGGCGGAGTGGCCCTGGCCGAACGCCGGGACGGATGGCTCCTCGAGCCGGCCGCCTCGTCGATGCTGCTGCCCAACCCGGCGCTGACCCCCCTACTGGACCACGCGGGGGCCACGCCGGTGCCCGCAGACCCCGCGGCCCGCCGCCGCTACCTGTACACCCGGAACCGCCTCGTCGAGCTGGCCGAGTCACCCGCGGTACTTCTGGCCCCCGTGGTCGGCCCGGGGGCCAAGCTGCGGGCCCTGGCCGAGCCTCTCGTCCGGGCGCCGGTGGGCGGCGCCGCTCCCGACGAGTCGCTGGCCGGCTTCGCCCGCCGCCGCTTCGGATCCGGAGTGGGAGACCTGCTGGCCACCGTGGCCGCCCACGGGGTGTTCGCGGGCGACCCCGAACAGCTCTCGGTGCGATCCTGCTTCCCGGCCCTGCCCGCCCTGGAGGATGCCGAGGGGTCGGTGATCCGCGGGGGGCTGGCCCGCATGCGGTCCCGGCCCAAGGGAACCCCCCGGGCCCGGGTGCATGTCATGGCCGACGGGATGGCCGAGCTGGCCGCCACGCTGGCCGCCCACCTGGGGGAGAGGTTCCGGCCCGGCCACCGGATCCAGTCCCTCGAACGGCGCGGCGCCGCCTGGCACGTGCAAGGGCCCGGTTGGGAGGTGGCCGCCCCCACCGTGGTGCTGGCAACCCCGACAGCGGTCGCCGCCACCCTGGCCCCTCCCGAGGTGGCCGAGGTGCTGGGCCGGGCCCAGCGGGCGCCGGTCGCCGTGGTCGGTCTCGGAGGCCCCGAAGCCCTGGTTCCCCTCCCCGAGGGGTTCGGGGTGCTGGCCGGACCGGGCGCAGGCGTGCGCGTCCTCGGCGTGCTCTTCGAGTCTCGCTACGCCCCGGGACGAGCCCCCGAGGGGCACCATCTGGCCAAGGCCATCCTGGGTGGGGCCGCCGATCCCGGCGCCTACGAGCTGGACGACGACGAGCTGGTCGCACAAGCCGGCGGGGACCTGGCCCGCATCCTGGGCGCCCCCGTGCGGCCCTCATGGACCGCTGTGGTTCGCCATGCCGAAGGCATTCCCCAGTACGGCAGGGCCCACGGCGCGTGGCTGGCCAATCTGGAACGGACCCTCGCCGCGCAACCGGGCCTGCACGTCGCCGGTTGGTCCTACCGGGGCATAGGGGTGTCCGGCCTGGCAACCGACGCCACCGCACTGGCCGAGCGCATCTCCCCCTGACCTGGGCGCCTGACCTGGGCGGCACCTGACCGAGAAGCCGGCCCGAGGGCCCGGACCGAGGGGTGACCGACGCCACTCACCACCACGCCCACCAGGGACTTTGGTCCCTGGCACCAGGGCCGAGTGGCGCCGAGACTCTGGGCCAGCCGGGCACCGTGGGGGCCCCTACCGTGGGGGCCCGCAGGGTCTTTGCGCGGGGGCGGGTCCTGCCCGGAACATTCCGCCAACTAGGGGGACAACATGGCAACCTTCACGCCCGATCCCGGCCTGGGAGCAGAGGCCAACGAGATCCTGGCGGCGGTGCACCGCTTCGCCGAGGACGAGATGCGCCCCGGCGGGCGTGAGCTGGACCAGCTCCACGACCCCGCCGAGGTCATCGCCGAAGGCTCGCTGCTGTGGAAGCTCTACGACCGCTACCGCCAACTCGGCGTCGGCCAGCTCGAGAGCCTCGACATGGACCCGATGGAACGCACCCTGCTTGTCGGCCCGGATCGAAGAGGAGATCGGCTGGGGTGACGCCGGGCTGGCTGTCAGCTTCGCCGTGTCCAACTTCCACCGCTTCTTCGTGCCCCTCACCGGCGATCCCGACCTCATCGCCCGGTACGCCGGCCCCGAGAGCACCGAGATCGGCTGCTGGGCGATCACCGAGCCCGATCATGGCAGCGACTCGCTGGCCTTCACCGAAGGCGCCTGGAGCGACACCTCGGTGCGGGCAAACTGCATCGCCCGCACGGACGGTGACGACTGGGTCATCAAGGGCTCGAAGGCCGCATGGGTGTCCAACGGCAGCATCGCCACGGTGGCCGCCCTGTTCTGCACCATCGACGGCGACCAGGGCTTCGCCGGCGGTGGTGTGTGCCTGGTGCCCCTCGACCTGCCCGGAGTGTCCCGAGGCAAGCCACTCGGACAAGATCGGCCAGACGGGCCCTGCCCCAGGGCGAGATCCACCTGGACGACGTGCGGGTACCGGCCGTGAACATGGTCATCGGCAAGGAGGCCTACAGCTATCACCGTCGAGATGGTCCTGGCCCTGGCCAACGCCTACATGGGCAGCACCTTCGCCGGTGTGGCCCGCTCCGCCTACGAGCTGGCTCTCGACTACGCCCGCGAGCGGGTACAGGGGGGCCGGCCCGATCATCGAGCACCCCAGCGTCCGCTCACGTCTGTTCAAGATGTTCGCCAAGGTCGAGGCCGCCCAGTCGCTGTCCCGCCGGGTCCACCTGCTGGGATCGGGCGGGCCCCCGCCAGTCCAGTACTCGATCGCCTCGAAGACCTTCTGCACCAACACGGCCTTCGAGGTGGCCAGCGAGGCCGTGCAGATCTTCGGCGGCAACGGCCTCACCCGCGAGTACCCGATCGAGAAGATCCTGCGCGACGCCCGGGCCGCGATGATCGAGGACGGCTGCAACGAGATGCTCAGCATCGTCGGAGGGGCCAAGCTGTAGCCCACACGGTCGGCACAGTCCACCAGTCGGCACAGTCCACCAGAACCCGCACACCGAACCAGGGGAGCATCCCATGGAGCTGCGAGAGGTCATCGGTCGGCGCCGGTCAATCCGGTTCCTGCGGCCCTACCAACCCGTGGAACGCGAGAAGATCCAGCGCATGCTCGAGGCGGCCCGCCTGGCGTCGTTCTGGGGCAACGTGCAGGGTCTCAAGGCGGTCGTGGTCGAACGCGACACCGCGCCCCAGGAGACCGTCGACGCGCTGCTTCGCCCCCGTCGCCGGCTTCCAGATCCGCCGGGCACCGGTGGTGATCGTCTGGTACTTCGACAGCGCCATGGTCGACCAGCAGTCCGACCGCCTGCGCGAGCTGCTCGACGCCGGAGCGCTCGGGGTCGGCCCGACCAAGCAGGACGAGCTCGAGGGCAAGATAATCCCGTTCTTCGAAGCGATCATCGACGGCATGAAGGGCCCCGGCGGGCTCAACGACGTCGACTGCGGGCAGGGCATCGCCCACGCCACCCTCATGGCCTACGAGCAGGGCCTCGGCACCTGCATGCTGGGCACCCCAAACACCGAGCAGATCCGCGAGAACCTGGGCCTGCCCGAGACCTGCCGGGTGCTGGCCCTCCAGACCGTGGGCTACCCCGCCGAGCACTGGGAGGCCGGCGGTCAGCGGCCACGCGTGCCCTTCGGGGAGCGCTTCTACCTCAACGCACTACGGCGAGTCCTTCCCCCGCTCCGACGAGGTCGTCGACGAGCTGACCGACGACAAGATGTTCACCGCGCCCGCACCTCTGCCCCACCGCGAGGCCGAGCTCGAGTGGCTGGCCAAGGCCCTCGACATCCCCGGCGCCGGCCTGGTCTGAGCTCCCGACCGCACCGCTGACCCGACCTCCTGACCCGCAAGCGCAGCCCGACCATCCACCATCGGAGAACCGACCATGAAGATGAACGCCATCGTCGCCGGCGTGGGAATGACCAACTTCGGCCGCATCTGGACCGGGGCCTCAAGTCCCTCGGCGGCGAGGCCGTGCAGGCGGCCCTGGCAGACGCCGGGATCGACAAGGACGACCTCCAGGCCGCCTACGTCGGCAACGCCGCCGCCGGCCTGATCACCGGCCAGGAGTCGATCCGGGGCCAGGTGGTCCTGCGCAGCATCGGCATCGGCCAGATCCCCGTGGTCAACGTCGAGAACGCCTGCGCCAGCGCGTCCACGGCCATCAACCAGGCCGCTGCGATGGTCACCGCCGGGCTGTACGACTGCGTGCTCGCCCTCGGCGTCGAGAAGCTCTACCACGAGGACAAGCGCAAGTCCTTCGGTGCCTTCTCGGGTGCGGTCGACGTCGAGTTCCTCTCCGAGTTCATGGCCGCCCTCCAGAGCCGACGCCAAGTCCAAGGGCGGCGTCGTCGGGATCCGTCAGGAGCGGGCGAGAAGCGGTCGATGTTCATGGACATCTACGCCGCGGTGGCCCGCTCCCACATGGACCGCTACGGCACCACCGCGCGAGCAGTTCGCCGGCAGTATCGGCGAAGAACTCCCGCCACGGTCACCTCAACGAGCGGGCCCAGTTCCGCGAGGAGCTGACCGTCGAAGAGGTGCTCAACTCGCGCCCATGATCGCCGAGCCACTCACCCGACCCATGTGCTCGCCCATCGGCGACGGCGCCGCCGCGGTGGTGCTGGTCAGCGAGGCCAGGGCCCGCCAGATGGGCCTGCGACAACCCGGTCCGGGTCAGCGCTCAGCGTGCTGCGATCGGGCTGGGACCGCAACATGGACGAGGACGACGCCGCCCGTACCTGCGCACGTGAGGCACTCGAGCTGGCCGGCGTCGGTCCCGAGGACCTCAGCGTGGTCGAGTGCCACGACGCCTCCGCTCCCGCCGAGCTGATGGCCTACGAAGCCATCGGCCTGTGCGACGACCGGCGATGGCGGCCAAGCTCGTCGACGAGGGCGCCACCGCCCTCGGCGGGCGTATCCCTGTCAACACCTCGGGTGGGCTGCTGCGCAAGGGCCACCCGGTCGGGAGCGACCGGCATCGCCCAGATCGTCGAGCTCACCGAGCAGCTGCAGGGCCGCTCCGGAGGCCGCCAGGTGGAAGGCGCCCAGGTGGGCCTGGCCCACAACGGCGGTGGCACCCTCGGCACCGACGTGGCCGCCATGTGCGTCACGGTGCTCTCCCGCTGACATGACCTCCGCCCGCACCCGCAACGACCTTGTCATCTGCGACATCGTCGCCACCCGGGCCGAGACCCAGGCCGACCTCGACGTGCTCACCTTCGAGCACCTCTCCCTCGACGGTTGCGCCACCCCCGACGAGGTCCGCACCTACGCCGAACTCCACCTCAACGGCAACGCGGTCGCCGCGGCGCTCATCGGCCGAGGGCCTCGATGTGGGCGACCGGGTGGCGCATCATGATGCGCAACCACCCCGAGTACGTGGAAGCACTCGTCGGGGCTTCCACGGTCGGGGTGTGCGTGGTACCGGTCGACCCCCGCACCCGGGGCGAGAAGCTCGCCTTCGTCCTGCGCGACGCCGGCTGCCGTGGCGTGATCTGCGCCGACTACTCGTACCCGGCGGTCGCCGCCGCCCGCGGCCCAGGTGCCCGGGGTCGACTTCGTGCTGGTGCTGCCCACCGGCGAGGAAGGTGCCGAGGCCGTCACCACCGGCGTCGACGGCATCGTCTCGCTGCGCGAGGTGATCGACGGCGTCGGCGACCATCGCCCACCGTCGACGTGCGGCTCGACCACCGGCGCCGAGGCCTGGCAGATCATGTACACCTCGGGCACCACCGGCGACCCCAAGGGGGTCGTGTGGGAGAACAACCGGTTCGGCATGACCGCGCATGCTGGGCGGCCTGATGGGCTACCAGCCCGACGAGCGCCCCTACACCGGGCTCTCGCTCACCCACGGGAACGCCCTGGCCGTCACCCTCGGCCCGTCGGTGGTGTCGGGCCTCCGGGCTGTGTTCAGCCGCAGGTTCACCAAGTCGCGCCTGTGGGACGTGACCCGCCACTACGGCTGCACCACCTTCTCGTTGCTGGGCGGCATGGCCACCGCCGTGTACAGCGAACCGCCCCGGCCCGACGACGCCGACAACCCGGTCCGCTTCGTGATCGTCGGCGGGCATGCCCGCAGGCATCTGGGAGCAGTTCGAGCAGCGCTTCGGCGTGTCGGTGTTCGAGTGGTACGGCGCCGTCGAGGGCGGGCTCGCCTTCAAGCCTGTCGGGCAGGGACCCGATCGGGATCGTTCGGGCGTCCCATCCCCGGCCTGGAGATGAAGGTCCTCGACGACGACGACGACGAGTGCGCCCCGGCGATCGTGGGCGAGATCTGCTCGCGCCCCGCCGGCGGCGAGGCCGTGGTCGAGTACCACGGCAACCCCGAGGCTTCGGCCGCCAAGACCAGAGGCGGGTGGCTGCGGTCGGGCGACATGGGCCACGCCGACGAGGAAGGCTGGCTGTTCTTCGACTACCGCAAGGGCGGCGGCATCCGCCACAACGGCGACTTCGTGAACCCCGGCTTCGTCGAGCGGGTGCTGGCCGAGCATCCCATGGTCGACGACGTGTTCGTCTACGGCATTCCCGCCGCCTCGGGTGCACCCGGCGAGAAGGACGTCGTGGCCGCGGTGGTGCCCACCGACGCCGCCACCTTCGATCCCGCGACCGTGTTCGCCGCCTGCCGCGGAGGGTCTCGAACCCAACTTCGTGCCCTCCCACCTCCAGGTGCTCGACGAGATCCCGAAGACCATCTCCGAGAAGCCCCAGGAGCGCTTCCTGCTCGAACGCTTCGCCCCCGACGCACCCGGCGTCCACCAGGAGGGCTAGGCGCTTGCCTCCCGACAAGGGGGGCGTGGTGCTGCTGGGCGGCGGCATCGGCTGCTCCCGCCTGGCGGTACCCCTGGCCCGGGCTCTGGCGCCCGGTGGGCTGACGGTGGTGGTCAACACCGCCGATGACCTGTGGCGCTACGGGCTGCGGATCTGCCCCGACCTGGACACCAACCTCTACGCCCTGGCCGGCTGGTCCGACCGCGAACGGGGCTGGGGGCTGGCCGGAGACACGTTCGTGGCCATGGAGCACCTGCGCCGCTACGGCGAGGACCCGTGGTTCGGCCTGGGCGACCGGGATCTGGCCACCCACCTGCTGCGCACTTCCTGGATGGCCGAGGGCCGGCCCCTGTCGTGGGTGACCGCCGCGTTGGCCGAGCGGGCCGGCGTGTCCTCGCACCTGGTGCCCATGTGCGACCAGGAGGTGGACACTCGGGTGACCACCGCGGAGGGTGAGTTGGGCTTCCAGGAGTACTTCGTGCACCGCGGGGCCCGCGACCCGGTGCTGGCGGTGCACTACGAAGGGATCGCGGACACGTCGCCCGCGCCCGGCGTGATCGAGGCGCTGGCGACAGCCGAGGTGGTGGTGCTGGGACCGAGCAGCCCCGTGGCCAGCATCGAACCCATCCTGGCCGTGGCCGGTACGCGTGACGCTGTGGCCGCTGCCCGCCGCGGTGACGGCGGGACGGGGCGCCGGTCACGGGTGGTGGCCGTCACCCCGGTGGTGAGGGGCGTGGCCATCACCGACGAAGGAGAGGCGCTCCGTGCCCGGAGCCGCGCCGCGATGCTCGCCGCCGAGGGTGCCGACCACTCCGCCTCCGCGGTGGCCCGCCGCTACACCGGGCTGGCGGACGTCTTCGTGCTGGACGAGGCCGACGCCGACGAGGCGGACGCCATCGCCACCACCGGGATGGAGGTCGTGGTGGCCCCGACGCTGGTGACCTGCGGAGCCACCGGTGCACGGGGCGACGAGCCGACCGGCAGCCGGGCCGGCAGCCGGGCCGGCACAGCCTCCGACGAGGAGTCCGGCGATCGCCTGGCCCAGGCCGTCCTCACGGCCTGACGACGCCAGCTCCTCAGTCGTGCCGGCGGTCGGACCTGGCCGCTTTTCCCGTCCGTCAGCCAGAATGGTCACATGGCATCGACGGCACCCCCTTCGGCGCGTGCCGGATCTGACGGAGCAGCCGAAGGTCCCGCAAGCTCCTCCGCCACGCCAGCAAGAGGTGCGGGGGGGCGTCCCGGTACACCCCCCGGTCGGCCCGCGGGGGCACCGATGGGCGGACCGGGTGCCGGGATGCAGTCCGTTCCGCCGCCGTCGGTACCCCTGTCGTTCCTGGCCGCCGCCGGAGTGGGGCTGGTGGCCTTCGGGAGCTGTGTCACCCTCGCCGCCGACACGCTGGTGACGGGGCCCACCCGGGACCACGCCCTGGCGACCGTCCACGTCGGCATGCTGGCGTTCCTCACCGTTGCGGTGCTCGGGGCCGCCCACCAGTTCGCACCTGTCGTGGCCCACCGGCCGCTGCGCTCGGTGACCGCGGCGCGCCTGACTCTGGTGGGCATCCTCGTCACCGCCTGGACGCTGCCCACCGCGTTCGCCCTCGACCTGGCGTGGCTGGTGGCCGCGGCCGGATCGCTGGGATGGGTGACGGTCATGCTGGCCGCCTGGAACCTGTCGGGCCCCCTCAGTGAGAGGGGTGGCGGCGTTCCCCTCATCGGGCTGCGCCTGTCCATCACCTACCTGGTGGCCGTGGTGAGCCTGGGTGTGCTCTACGCGCTGGCCCACGACGCCGGCTGGTTCCCGCTGCTGCCCGAGCGGGTCATGGCCCACGCCCACCTTGGACTGGGCGGCTGGCTCGGGCTCACCTACGTGGCCGTGGCCGAGAAGCTGTGGCCGATGTTCCTGTTGGCGCACCGGCCGACGGCCCGGGCGGGAGCCTGGGCGGTGGGGTTGCTGGCCGGCGGGGTGGGCCTGCTGGTCACCGGCCTGCTGGCCGACTCCGGCCCGATGGCCACCGCCGGGGGGGTGCTGGCTGCCGGGGGGATCGCCGCCCACCTGGTGTCGCTGGCCACCGCCATCCGCCACCGCCGCCGCAAGCTCGAACTGCTCCACGCCTGGCTCCTCGCCTCGGCGGCCTTCGCGGTGGCCGCAGTCGTCCTGGGGGCTCTGGCCGGGTTGGCCGACGTTGAGCCCGTGACCAGGATGCGGCTCGTTTCCGCCGAGATCGCGGCCCTCGTGGGTTGGCTGGGCCTGGCCGTGGTGGGCCATGCTCACAAGATCGTGCCCTTCATCGCCTACACAGCCCTGCGAGCCCGGGGTGTGCGCACCGGGCCCGGCGGACGGCCACTGCTCTTCGGTGACCTCTTCGACCCGCGTCTGGCCCACGCCTGCCTGGTGGGCGCCACCGCCGGATTCGCCCTGGCCGTCGGCGCGCTGGTGGCCGGGACCGCACCGCCGCTGGCTGCGGGTGGCCTGCTCCTGGCGGCAACGGGTGCTGTCGCCACCGCCAACCTCGTGCGAGGCCCGGTCCAGGCCGCCGCCACCGCCGTACCCTCCGCCGTACTCACTCAGGCACCGCCCACACAGGCCGGCGCCGCCGAGGAGCACCGACCATGAGCAAGCCCCGTCGAGGCCTGAACGTGACCTCCGCCCAACCCGACGACGACCTCGTGGGCGGCGACCCCGAACGGGCCCGGGCGGTAGAGGCGCTACGCCAGGTGTGGGATCCCGAGCTGGCCCTCGACGTGGTCTCGATGGGCCTGGTGTACGAGCTCTGGGTGACCCCCGAGGAGGTCCGTGTGGCCATGACGCTCACCACACCGGGGTGTCCGGTGTCCGAACAGCTCCCCGAGGAGGCCCAGGCCGCCCTGGCCGAGGCCTTCCCCGATCGGGACGCCCGGGTCGAGCTGGTGTGGGATCCACCCTGGACCCCCGAACGCCTCAGCCCAGAAGCCCTCGAGGCGCTGGGCATGGAGCTGTGATCCGGTGAGCAGCGGAGATCCGGGCGGGATCGCGCAGAGCGGGCGGGCTCCCCTGACCGGCGAGCTGCCCACGGTCATCCAGGGAGGCATGGGCGTCGGGGTGTCGTCATGGCAGTTGGCCCGCGCGGTCGCGGGGCGCGGGCAGATGGGCGTGGTCTCGGGCACCGCACTCGACGCCGTCCACGCCCGGCGCCTCGCCGACGGAGACCCCGGAGGCCACCTGCGCCAGGCCTACTCGGCTTTCCCCGTCCCCGAGCTGGCCGAAGCCGTGCTCGAGACCTACTTCGTGGAGGGCGGCCGTGATCCGGCGAAGCCCTACCCCGCCATGCCCATGCCTTCGGCCGATCCGCCGGCGACCCTGGTGGCCCTCACGGTCGTGGCCAACTTCGCCGAGGTTTGGCTGGCCCGCCAAGATCACACCGGGCCGGTGGGCATCAACTACCTGGAGAAGATCCGGGCGCCGTCGCTCTACGAGCTGGCCGGTGCCGTGCTGGGCGAGGTCGACTACGTGCTGATGGGGGCGGGGATCCCCACCGACATCCCCGGTGTCCTCGACCTCCTGGCCGCCGGCCGGCCCGCCACCCGCAGCATCCTGGTGGAGGGCGGCGACGACGTGGAGGTCACCTTCGACCCCACCACCCTGGTTCCCGACGGGTGGCCACGGCCGCGCCCTGCCTTCCTTGCCATCGTGTCGTCCAACACGCTGGCCACCTTCCTTGCCCGCAACCCGGCCCACCGCCCCGACGGATTCGTGGTCGAGCTACCCACCGCCGGCGGCCACAACGCCCCTCCCCGCAACCGGGACCAGCGGGACGAATCCGGACAGCCGGTCTACGGCTCCCGCGACCAGGTGGACCTGGCCAAGCTCACCGAGCTGGGTCTCCCCTTCTGGATGGCGGGAGGCTGGGCGGGACCAGAGCGCCTGGCCGAGGCCCGGGTGGCGGGCGCCGTGGGAGTTCAGGTTGGTACGGCCTTCGCGTTGTGCGAGGAGTCGGGAATGGAGGACGGACTGCGTCGCGATGTCCTGGCCCAGGTCCTGGCAGGCCAGGTCGATGTGCGCACCGATCCCCTGGCCTCGCCCAGCGGCTTTCCCTTCAAGGTGGCCCAGGTGCCCGGCAGCGCCTCTGACCCCGCGGTGTACGGTGAGCGCCGGCGCGTGTGCGACCTGGGTTACCTGCGGACCGCCTACCAGGACGACCAGGGGCGGGTCGCCTACCGGTGCCCGGCCGAGCCGGCCGCGGTGTGGGTCCGCAAGGGGGGTGACGAGGCCGAGCTGGACGGTCGCCTCTGCCTGTGCAACGGCCTGATGGCCACCATCGGGTTGGGACAGGTGCGCCCCGGCGGCGTGGAGGCGCCGCTGGTGACCCTGGGAGACGACGCTCTTCGGGTGGCCCACCTGCTGGCCGCCGAACAGGGCACGTTCAGCGCCGCCGACGTCATCGACTGGATCACAGGCTGACCCCTACGGCCTCTACCGCCTCCACCGCCTCTACCGACCCCTACCGCCTCTACCGCCCTCTGCCGACGTCCGCTACCCTGGCTGGCCGAGTCGATCGGATCCGCCGAGGCAACCCATTCCTGCAACGGCGGAAACAGGGAGAGGGCGGACTGGTATGAGCACTCGACAGCGGGCAACGTTCCGACACCGTCGCGGCACACGCGCAGGCGTTGCACTGGCGATCAGCGTGGCTCTGGTCGCGGGGGTCGCCAGCGCATGCGGCGACGACGACGGGGGCGATTCCTCCGCAACGACGACAGCCCCCGGATCCAGCACCACCGCGGCACCCACGACCGAGGCGGCCACCACCATGCCCCCCGACACGGTGGGCAGCACCACCACGACGGCTCCTGGCGGCGAATTGCCAGAAGGGGTCGAGCCCACCGACCTGCTGACCTTCGCCCAGGGTGCGGTCCCGGTGGCCGTCTCCACGACGGGAACCGACGGGGGAACCTTCAGCGAGGCCGTCGAGATGGTCGACGGAGTCGACACGACGAGAGTCGTCACGGTGGTGCAGACGCCACCGTCGAGGTCGTGTTCGAGCTCCCGGCCATGACCACCTTCGACCGGCTGGCGGTGCCCTCGGTGACCGAGACACCGTCACCGTCCCAGACCTTCGTCCGTGACATCACCGTCTCGGGCTCATCGGAGGGCCCCACCGATGGTTGGGAGGTGCTGGCATCGGCAACCCTGGTCACCCACGAGGCCGCCGACGAGGTGACCGAGCTCGAACTGGAGGCGAGCCCGGCCGTGCGCTGGGTGAAGCTGGAGCTCGGCGGCGGCATCGAGGACGGGGCCGAGTTCCTCGAGTTCAGCGAGATCATCGGCAACGGAACCCAGGAAGAGATCGAGTTGGTGGAGCGCTTCACAGGTGTCTGGGACACGTACCTCCCCGACACCCCCGAACGCTCCAGCGGGCTGATCGAGCTCAAGCAGGACGGTGCCAGCGTCACCGGCTGCTACGAGAACGCCGACATCACCGGCACGGTCTCGGGCAACCTCCTACGCGCCCAGGGTGTCGGTCGCGACGACGGAACGCCCTCGGCCTACGTCATCAGCATCACCGAGGACGGCCTGCTCCAGGGTGTGTACTCGTCCAACGGTGGACCCTTCGGCTACTTCCCCGGCCGGGCCGCCCCCGATGGCACCACCACTTCGTGTTCGGACGTGGTTCCCCCCGAGAACCCGTTGGGCTGTGGCGCCGTCGTGTACGGAATCAACTTCGACGTCGACTCGGCAGTGCTTCGTCCCGACTCCGAACCGGTGCTCCAGCAACTGTTCGAGGGTCTGGAGGCAGACGACGCGGCCGCCATCAGCATCGAGGGCCACACCTCCACCGAGGGGACCGACGAGTACAACCAGGACCTGTCCGAGCGGCGGGCCCAATCGGTCGTGGACGATCTGGTGAGTCGCGGCATCGATGCCAGCCGGATCAGTGCCGTCGGCCGGGGGGAGTCGGCTCCGCTGTTCTCACCCGAGGCCGACGAGACCGAGCGCACCCTCAACCGCCGGGTCGAGATCGTCTGCTGACCGCAGCCCCCGCACCCCAGTCCGACCCTCCACCCCCGCGGCCTCAGCGCCGTCGACCGGCTCGGCGCAGTAGGCCGGCCACGGCCCAGTAGGCGCACCAGGCGACCGAAACGTCGGTTCTTGCACATCAAAGGCGGTGCGGGCCGAGGGACCCGCTCCACGACACGCTCGCACCTGCTGGCGGTCCGCACATTCCTGTCACACCCGCCTGGGAAAGTACGGCCATGACCGCCTTCCATGTCGACGACCACATCGCCGGGCTGCCGCGACCAGTACGGCGTGTTCGCCCACCGACAGGCCCTCGAGGTCGACGCCACGCCGCGCATGATCGCCACGCGGGTGGCCAACGGGAGATGGCTCGAGCTGGATCACCACGTCTACTCCCTGCCCTCCCACCCGCCCACGTGGCTACGGCAGCTGAAGGCCGCCCAGCTGCGCTTCTCCGACGCAGCCATCTCGGGACGTGCCGCTGTCGCCCTGCACGGTCTCGCCAACCTGGGCCCGGGCGCGATCGACGTGAACGTCGGTCGCACCGGCGGCCGAGGACGCTCCCGTCTCGCTCGGGTCCACCGTCGCGACGACATCCCGACCGTCACGGTCGAGGGCATCCGGGTGGTCACCGCCGAATGGGCCATTGCCGACCTGGCGGCCAACTCCACTGCTGCGCTGGTCGAGCGGGCGGTAGACGATGCGCTGGTGCGCCAACTGCGTGAGGAGCTGGGCACCGAGCACGAGAGTGTGCAGCTTGTAGCAAACCACCTCGGCTACGGGGTCGAGTCAGTCCGCAAGTGGCTGCGTGAGCAGGACGTGGGCATCCCTGCGGGCAGATGAGTGAGAGGCTTCAACCCCAATGAGAAGCCCTGTCCACGATTCCGGCGGGATCCCACAGGGAGATGGGCGTCTAGACTTCCGGCCGATCGGCACCCCTCCAGAGGAGTACCTCGGATGTCATCCCAGCTGAACCAGTTGAAGCAGTCGATGCGGAACATGGCCGACACTGCCATGAAGACGGGCAGTTCGGTGGCCCAGTACGAGAAGCAGTTCAACAAGCAACGACAAGAGGTGCAGAACCTCATCGGGGGGAGTTCGCAGGGCAAGGACCGCGAGATCCAGCAGGCCTTGGCAAGGGCATCAAAGGCCGTCAAGGACGCCACCTCGGCGCTCCAGGAAGCCGCCAAGGCCGCCCAGAAGTACGCGCAGTCGATCTAGGAGGGCGAAGTGTCGGAAGCCGATGAACTGCGAGGGATGGCGCGCGACGCCAGGGCGCAGGCCGGTCAACTGCGGAGCTTGTTGACTGGCCTCCATCAACTCTCGAACCAGGTCACGAGCGCAATCGGAGGATCCGCGAGCCAACGGGACACCGGGATCCAGGGCTGTGCAAGGTCCGCAGCCATAGACCTGAATTTTGCAGCAGATCACCTCGACCAGGCAGCCAGGGAAGCAGAACATGCGGCAGCTGAAGTCGAGAGGCAGGAACAGAAGGCGCGGAAGCGCTAGAGAGGGACGAGCCAGCAACGTGCCGTCAGAGAAGGACAGGATCATTCAGCAAGTGCGACGGATCGGCAACAGCACTGGGCCGGTACAGCAGTCGATAAGCCAGGTCATGAGGTCCGCGGGTCAGAACGCAGGCGTCCTCATGAACTCCAAGGAAAGTAGGTCGGCCAGGAAGGCCGGACTGGCCTTCAGATCTGCTGCCAGCAGGTGCGAAGACGCTCTTGGCTACCTCAGGATGTTCAGCGATCAGAGCGATGCATTCGTTGAGTGGTTCCGTCGCCAGTAGCGCAACCGGCTACTCGAGGGCAACAGTCGCACCTGCGTTAGGGTCCACCCGAATATTACTCGCGAGGTCTAGCGTGGGTGGATGGAGTTGACGAGTGAGGGCTTGGCTGGGTTCTTCGAGACGGTGATGCCACAGTTGGATGAGCGGCAGCGGCGGATGGTGGCGGGGGCGATGGTGGTGGCGTTGGGGCGTGGCGGGCAGGCTCGGGTCGTGGAGGCTTCGGGTCTGTCGACCTCGACTGTGAACACGGCAACGCAGGAGGTGCGGGGCGGGGTGGAGTTGTCGGGTCGGGTGCGGCGGCCCGGAGCGGGCGCGAAGCGAGCGACAGCGGCGCAGCCGGGGTTGTTGGAGGCGTTGGACGAGCTGGTGTATCCCGAGACGCGGGGGAACCCGGTGTCGTTGCTGCGCTGGACGTTGAAGTCGACCTACCGGTTGGCTGAGGCGTTGGGCGCGAAGGGGTACAGGGTGTCGGCGGAGACGGTCCGTCGGATGTTGCGCGAGGACCTCGGCTACTCGCTGCAGGCGCCGGCGAAGGAGAACGAGGGTGCGTCGCACCCTGACCGCAACGGCCAGTTCGACTACATCAACGATCTGGCGACGGACTTCATCGATGACGGGCAGCCGGTGGTGTCGGTGGACACGAAGAAGAAGGAGTTGATCGGCAGCTACGAGAACGGGGGCAGGGAATGGCAGCCGTCGGGCGAACCGCCCGGGTCAGCACCCACGACTTCGCGGACCCGGCGCTGGGCGAGTTCGCGAAGGCGATCCCTTACGGGGTCTACGACTGTCGCGAACAACGAGGGGTGGGTGTCGGTCGGTCGACTCAGCGGACACGGCCGAGTTCGCGGTCGAGTCGCTGCGGCGGTGGTGGAAAGAGATGGGCAAGGCACGGTTCCCGGACGCGACCCGGCTGCTCGATCACCGCCGATGGTGGCGGGTCGAACGGGTCGCGGGTCCGGACGTGGAAGGCGCACCTCGCCAAGTTCGCGGCGGAGACCGGGCTGCGGATCACGGTCTGCCACTTCCCGCCGGGCACCTCGAAGTGGAACAAGATCGAGCACCGCATGTTCAGCTTCATCAGCGAGAACTGGCGCGGACGCCCGCTCGAGTCGATCCGCGCCATCGTCGAGCTCATCGCCGCGACGACCACCTCGACCGGTCTCACGATCCGCGCCGCCTACGACCCCAACTGGTACCCGACCGGGGTCAAGATCAGCGACGCCGACTTCGCCGCTCTCCCGGTAGACGGGCACCTCTGGCACCCCAACTGGAACTACACCATCCGACCCGCCACCACCCCATGAACTGAACCCCGCGAACTTAAATCGCGGCGGGCCCTTAGATGAACGATCACGGGGAGTCAAGAAGGCAGGACCACCCGACGGCCGCCCGTGCTGGTGCCGGTCGGGGATGTTTCGCCCGCAGGGATGCAATTGGCCTGACCCCAGGAACGCAGGTCGGCGATGGCCTCGGGGTTCGACTGGCTGAACGGCAGGACGTTCTCGAAGTTGGCACGGATGTGCTCGTAGGTGGGCACGCCGCCGCCGCTGGTCTGTGCGTGGAGCCCGATGTCGTGAACAACCGCCTCGATCTCGGATCCCGAGAAGCCGTCGGTGATCCTGACGAGGTCCTGCGTGATGTCGGGTGGGATGTCGTGGTCGAGGTACCTGCGGAAGTAGAGGCGCAGGATGTCCTCGCGATCGTTCGAGCCGGGGAGGTCAACGAAGAAGATCTCGTCGAATCGGCCCTTCCTCGTCAGCTCGGGGGGCAGTGACCGGATCTCGTTTGCGGTCGCCACCATGAAGACCTTCGACGTCGACTCCTGAAGCCAGAACAGGAACTGGCCGAGCAGGCGCCGACTCGTGCCTCCGTCACCCTGTCCGGTCGACAGAGCCTTCTCGATCTCGTCGATCCACAGCACACACGGCGCGACCCTGTCGGCCGTCTCGAGCGCCTCTCGCAACTGGCTCTCGGACTGTCCGACGTACATGCCGAGGATTCCCGCCATATCGAGTCGGTACAGGGGAAGGTTCCACTGCTGCGCGATGGCCTTTGCGGAAAGCGACTTGCCGCAACCCGGGACACCCACGAGCAGGACTCCCTTGGGTGGGTGGAAGTTGGTGTGGCTCAGGTCCATGTTCATGACCTGTTCCTTCTGGGCGAGCCAAGTGCGCAGGTTGCCCAACCCGCCGACCTCGTAGTCTTGTCGCAGCTGGATTCGTTGCAGTCCGCTCAGGTCACCGAAGATGCGATCCTTGAACTCCGACAACTCCGGCAGGTCGTCGGGAACGAGCTTGCCCTTGGCGAGCATCGTGGCGAGCACGTTGATGGCTTCCATCTCGGTGATACCGGCAAGGATCTCGGATGCTTGCCTCAGCTCGTCGTACTGCCACTGGATGTCCACGATGCCACGGTGGTCCTCAACCATCGCACCGAGAACCTCGGCGAGCTCTTCGGAGGTCGGGAGGTCGAGAGCGACGCTGATCCCGAGGCGGCCCAGGCCGCTCCACACCGGCTTGGACGAGATGAGGATGATGGAACCCTGACGCGACTCCGCCATCCGCACCATCTCAGCCAGGTGGCGCGAAGTCGTCGTCTCCTGATCGACATCTTCCACGTCGCTGAAGATGAAGTTCGCGTTGACACGAGCCTTCATGGTCGTCCGGGCCTGCTCGAGCGCGGCGGGCAGTGACGTCTCGTCGAGCATGCTCTTGCCGCTCAACAGCTCGCGGACACCCTCGGTGCGCGTGTACTCGTAGTACGCCATCGTGCCTAGCTCGGATGCGCACGAACCCATGATCTCCAGCGCTCGGTTCGGCTCGATGGTGCGGATGACGATGAGGGGCACCCGGGCACTCAAGTACCGATGCAGAAGTTCACGAACCTTCGATCTCTCAGGCATGGCTCAGCTCATCTACTCGTTGTTGGGCGTCTTAACGATCCGTTGCGGGCGGAACCGGCGGGACGTGCTCGTCTTCTCCTCGACCGCGTGAGGCAATGGGGCCACCTGCAGACGGCCGCCGTCGTCGGTGAAGTTCCTGTCCAACACAGCGATGAACGAGTTCTCACGCACGACCTGGAGCATCCGCTCAGCACTCGTCGTATCCAGGCAGGCTGCTGAGCTCCTCTTCTGGATCGACTCCTCCATGTCCCTCTGCACCCGCTCAACATCACGTCGCATGGACGCTGCGAGTGCATCGCGCACTTCCTGAGGAAGCGAAGGATGTGATGCAAGTTGGCTTCGGCGTGCCAGCACCGGTCGAAGCGACACGAGCTCGGTGGCCAGCTCAGCGGGCGAGGAAGCGTGCTCGAAAGCAGTCTGGAGGGCCTCGATCCAGCGTACCGAGGCGGCGTCGATGCTCTCGATGAGATGCTTGATCAGACGCTGATAGGTGGCGGGCGTAAAGGTATTGGCGTCCAGAGGTGGAAGGTAGTCCAGCGACGTGCGGGGGTCTTTGGCCCACGCACGCAGGGTCAACACCCACGTCTCGTACACGCTGCCGCCCGTGGTCGCGCTCATTTCGACTTGGGGCGACTGACGACGAGTTCACCAGGCGGGAGCAGGTCCCATTCAGGTAGGCCACCTGCGATCTTCCGTTCGCGCGAGGTCTGGGGCTTTTCTGTCGAACGCCGGGCGAGTATCGACCGTTGCACGAGCACCGTGTCAGTCTCAGGCGGGGGGTCCCTGGGAAGAAGTCGCTTCGCCGCGTGGCCGCGCCTCACAATGACTGGTGGGCTGCCTCCTGAGGCGGTGGGCGAGGCATCTGCCACGGGTTCTGGTGATGAAGGAGTATCGGTCGGAGACGCAGTCGGGGCTGGCTCGGGAAACTGTGAGATCTCAGCAGGCTGAGGAGCCTCACCCGCCTCCAGCAGTGCGCCACAGTCCATGCAGAACGTCGATCCTGCTGGGCTCTCGACCTCACACGAATGGCACTTCACGAACTCGCCTCCTTCCAGATCCACGATGACCCTGTGCCCGATCGTTGCTCACGCCGCGTGTTGCTGGGAAGCAGCCGTGGGCCAGGTATCGATCAGCTCGAGCAGATCCGCTTCGCCCTCGTCCAACTCCTGATAGGTCAGATTGGCGTCGACGAACTCCGCGTTCGCATCTCTCAGCATGCTGATCGAGTGCTCGATGGCCCTTTCCCGCACTTGTTCCGCCTCTGCGACCTTCTCCGCGCAACTGCGCTTCTCCTTCTCACCGAGGGCGAGGACTACTGCGCCGCCAACTACAAGAGCGCCGACACCGAATAGGGGATTCATCAAGAACGCGATCATCGTGATCACGAGGACGACGACGCAAGGCACTAGATACCACTTGTTCTGGAAGGAGACCGACGCGATGTACAGCGCCATCGACGACTCCCAGACGGAGCGGATCCGGCCCATGGCCTGCTCTTCGGGCTCGTCGCTGTTGACGGTCAACCCGGTGAAGCCGTATGTCGTGGCGTAGTTGGAGTGAGACCTCGAGAACTCGAATGAGAGGCGATCGAGCGCGTCGCGTCGGTACGCGGCGCAGTACCGGCTCACTGCGGATCGGAAGTCCGCCAGGCCGACACCGATGGCGACCCGCTGTGTCTGCACACTGACGCCCAACTGCTCAGGACTGATAGCAGCCGCCGTTTGGAGCGATACGACGTCTGTCGTCTCCTCCATGGCCTTGTTGAGCTCGTTCGCGGGCCTCGGCTCGATCGATGTCACCGTTCTCCTCGATGACGGACTCGTGGTAGAGAACCTCACGACGGAGGGGAAGCTCTTCTTCGTCGTATTCGGTGACCAGTTGATCGAGCAGATCATCGAGGGCATCTTCCAGCAGCGTCGGCATCGCGACCTCGGTGCCCTTCACCCGCTCGTACTTGATCCTCACCTGCTCGGCCGCCGACGCTCGCTCCAACTGGCGCTCGAGCTTTGGCCACTCCGGGCTGATCGCCGCCAGCGTCTGGTAGTGCGACTGGTCGACCCGCAGACGCTGGATGCCGATCTCGCCCACCCAGTTCTGAATCTGGGCCTCGACGATGTCTTCCCGGCTTCGCAGCTCGGCGCACCACTTGGTCATCGCGTCGGACACCGCCACCTGCCCGGATGGTCCGAACGCCTGGTAGGACACCGCTTCGAGAACCACAGCGAACTCACGAGTCAGCATCGATGGATCGAGCGAGGAGAGATAGTGCCGGAGCCACCTGACCGCTGACTCCGGCCTTCCCTGTCGACGCAGGACGAGCGACATAAAGAGACTCGTCTTGTTCTTGTCACGATCGAACGCCTCCTGGACCGCCTTTGTCGCCAGGTCCTCGTTGTCACGGGACCAAGCCGCCAGCGCCACCAGTGCCGGCGCAAGCCAGTAACGGGGGGTCTGCAACATCAGCTCTTCGCTGACCGAGGTCACGGTCTCGTTCGAGACGATTCCCACGTCGAACGCCTGAAGGGTGCCGACCGACGTTCGCCTGACGATCGAGTAGTGGCCGAACTGCCGGTCGAGCTCAGACTTCAGATTGCCCACCTTCGTCTCAGAACGTTGCACCGCCGCCACGCGGGCCGCCTCGGTTACGAACGCCTCGAACTCCCTGCGAAGCTCTGCGAGAACGCTAGCGGTGAGCTGGATGTCCGCTCGAGCCTGGCCGACTTCCGTACCCACCTGGTCGACCTGCTGTGAAACCGCATCGACCCTGCCCTGGAGGCTCCGCACCTCACGCAGGATCGGTGTCAAGTCAACTCTGACGTCTGCCACCTTTTCTCTCCCTCCGTCCCACCTCAGATCGCGGGGTCCCCATCCGCCCTTACCGGGATGGAAGTGCCGTCAGCGTAGACCTCGACGAACAGGTATGCAGGCGAACGGACCAGCGCACGAGCCGCGGCGAAAACAGGCGGTATCTGGTCCTCGGCGGTGAAGTGCTCGAGGATCTGATGCGAAATCCCCAGGTGGTGGTCGACGAACGGATCTCCCAGGTAGCACTTTGCGAACAGCCCGACCAGCTCACCCCCGCCCCGTTCTGCGTAGTGATTCTGGATCCAGTCCATCAGCTCCTGTTGGATCTTGGGGTCTGTGTGCGCGTCGAGTCGTTGGACGACGTCCAGCAGGACCTCGGATCGGCGGCCGACCCGTCGGGCCTTGACATACTCGTGTGTTCTGGAATGGGTGATCTCATTCGTTGCAGGTGGATCAGCCAAAACGACCTTGGCTGCTTCCGCCAGGGAGCCCAGGGCCTTGCCCTGTCGACGACCGAGGCGTCCGAAAAGGCTCAAAAGACCGCGACGATCAGCACGACGATCAGCACGACAACGGCTGCTGTGGCAGCCGGGACCAACGCAGGGTGGCGGCCCGCTACCCCTGACTCGGTGCTCGTCCGCTCGGAGCTGGTGGGTTGGGGTGGCGGTGGCGAAGCGCCGGCTCCTGCCGATCCACGAATGCTGCTGGATCCATGTCGCTCAATCCACTGCCAACTCGACTCGGCGGCCCTAAGGTCAGACTCGATCCCCTGGAGGGCACGGTCGACGTCCTGGATCGACCGTATCGCGGGATCCGGCGACGCCCCCTGCACCAATTCTCCCAACTCGGCCATGGACGCGAGTCGCCCGACCCTCGGCCGCATCGCGTCCAGGCGTTGTTGCGCCGAGCGAGCGGAGTCCTTCAGGCGTCGTTCAAGGAGGCCGGCTTCATTCGCTCTGTTGCGACTGGCTTCCTGCGCCTCTGACGCGCGTGCCTCGAACGAGGAGCCGAGCTGTGATCGGTCACCCAACAGATCGACATACTGCTTGAAGATCTCCCGGTCTTGTTCGGCGCCTGCGGTCACAACGGACCTAATCGGCCGCAGTTCGGTGCTGCGTAGGGAACAAGCACTTCAAGAGTGCCGTCGCCGGTACGGTCGTAGAAGCCGAGCCTCGGGCGCCCCTGGACAGCATCAGCGTGGGGACCGACGAGTGTTCGCATGTCCTCGATTCCCAACCCGTTGGTCACTGCCGCCGCCACGCCGGGCAGGCCCATGCCCATGTCGGTCTCGGCGTTGCGGAGGTTGGTCCACGCGCCGATGAGGTACACCGTGTTGTTCGCCCCGGACTGTGCGACCTGCTGCAGCACGTCGCGGGCCGACCCGCAATCGGAGGAGAACATGAAATCGTCGTCGTCTCCGTCATCATCGCCAGTGTCAGACATGCCCCGCAGTCGCTGGATGGACAACCCTGCCATCAGGAGGGGGCCATCAGAACCATTCCCTGCCAGTCGATCCTTCACGTCTTCTCGGAGGAACCGCGCGGAGTCGTCGCGGGAGAGTCGAACGACGGGCACGCCCGCCTTCTCCGCCACATGCTCGATGTCGGCGAACCAGCCGTCTGCCTCTGCGCCGTCGCCGTCGAGGACAACCAACTGACCGCCGGCCAGCCCCGCCAGCGCTGTCAGGACCATGGATCGGATCGCCTGTCGGTTTCCTGCCCGATCCGCTCCGAGGACTGCCACGGCCTGATCCGCGTCGTCCACCAGTCGATGGCACCTCGGCTCGTCGTCGACGCCGAGCGGACGACCGATCCAGAGCGGCACCCCCCCCTCGAGGCCTGGAAGACTCACCTCTGGCCATGGCGCGGGCTCCGACGCTAGGAAGACCGTCGGGGGGGATCCGTGCCCCAGCTCCCAGAGCTGTCGTTGCAGCGCTGCGAGTGCAACGGTGTCTGCGTACGCCGCCAACCCGATCTGGTTCCCGTTGTTCGACGCCCGGCCAAAGTTGGTGTTGAAGACGACCTCGCCGCGGTAGGTGAGGTCGGCGGCGGCCTTGTTCCCCTGCTCGAGGATGGCCTGGGATTCCATCTCGGTGTTCTTCAGGGAGAGCCGGATGGGGAACTGAGCGAATATCGATTCCTCCTTCATCGCGAGCGCCTGGATGCCCGAGAGCGTCTGGGATGCGAGGACGAGATGGACGCCGTAGGCTCGGCCCTTCCGAGCAAGGCGCTCCATGGTGTCAACGGCCCCTCGGGTCATGTCGTCGTCGCCGCCGAAGAGCTCGTGGAACTCGTCGATGACCAACACGAGTCGCGGCATAGGCTGGCCGGTCGCATCTCGGAAGTCCGAGATCGACGACTGTCCCGCCTCCTTGAAAAGTTCAGCGCGTCGGTTCATCTCTGCTTCGAAGTGGCCCAAGACGGCGGTGCCGAACGGACGGTCGGACTCGAGACTGAGGGACCTCACGTGAGGGAGCCACGACTCTCCGTTCGGATCCGGGCCGAATCGAGCAAACTCGAGCCCTTCCTTGAAGTCGAGCAGGTGGAACTCGAGCTCGTCTGGGCTGTAGCGGGTCGCGAGCCCGTAGATGACATCGAGGAGGAGGTTCGACTTGCCTTGACCGACCGCACCACCGACGAGCATGTTCGGGTGCGGAGGGTTCGCTGAACGAAGTGACAGTTCGAGGGGTCCTGAAGGAGAGGAGCCGAAGATCAAGTCGAGTGAGCCCCTCGCGTCGTGCCGCCACGGTTCGGCGATGTCCTCTGCGAGCAGGTTCGTGAGCTGCAGGACGGGTCCGGTGTCGTCCTCCGCTCGACCGACCGCTGCCTCAAGAATACCGTCGACAGCGGAGGCATCCGGTGCCGGGTCGGCATCGATGGGATAGGGGTAGTCGATCGCCACAGTCGTCCATCGCCCGTCGGACTCGGTGAGCCGGACAGCCTCGCGTCCCACCCATCGCGGCGCGTCCGAGGACCCGGGCGCTCCGCTCGCGACGAGAAGCAGCGGCCGCACGAGGCCACCTGCCTCGGCGATGCGATCGAGCAGCTCCGCGACGGGATCGTCGATCGCGTAGGGGAAGTCGAGCAGAACAACGACGTGGAGCGTCGTCTCGGGTGTTGCGGAGGTTCGCCACTCGGTCACCATGTCGGGGATGCCCCGCGACACCAGCTTCTCGGTGTCGGCTGCCACATCCGAGAGGATCTGGCGCAGGCGGTCCGCCAGCGAGTCCGAATCGACCAACGGTGTCGGGAAGGCCGTCGGAACTGCGTTGCGGATCCGAGTGAGTCGGCCGAGCGGCCCCCGAGCCCTCGGGTCGTAGACGGTGATGCACAAGTGGCGGAGAGGACACTGTGCGATCGTGCGGAGCAGCGTCGCCAGCACGAGCTCGTCGACAGCCAAGCCCCGGCCTTCGAGATACCAGCCCGACCCGCCGATCCAAGGCGCCAGGGCAGGCAGCGTGGCGTCGCCGCCCGACATCGCCCCAAACCTCAGGTAGCGCGGCAGGCAGGCCGTCTCTTGCATCGTCGAGGTCCGAGCCAAGATCACACGATGCGATCCCGGGCGCGACTCGTGCCACGTGATCCAGGAGCTGGCGCTCGATGTCGATGGCTCTCTCGGCGCGCTCCGACTCGAGGGACGAGCGCAGGTGCTCCTGTTCCCTGTTGGCCAGCTCTCGTGCCTTCTCGGCCTGGGTTGCAGCCTGTGCGAGTTCTGGTTCCCTCAGTCTTTCGAACGCCTGCCTGGCTCCCTCGAATCGGCGTACGACACCTTCACTCTGTGTGCGGGCGGTGGACGTCGCCTCGGCCACCCGCTGCTCAGTCGCCTGCTCGTCGAGTCTCGGCCCCTGTGGTGCGGGGGACCCACCACTGGCCGCCAGCCCCGCGGATTGGCCAGCCGAGAGCTCGCGGACGGGTCGGTTGGTTCGCCACTGCTCATCGGCTCCTTCGACATGGATCCTGCGAGCACGCCGCTGATGATCGTTCGGCACGAACCGCCCTCCACTCGTAGGCCGCGAAGTATAGGAGATCGCGTTATCGGGAATCGCCGGCGCTCGGGCCCACGGCGGAAGCTACGACCCCGCCGACCTCATGGCAGTTGGCCATGAGCGCACCGATCTCGTCCTCGTACCGCGCGATCCCTGCAACCTCACCCTACGACCACCTCGCCAAGCTGCGGATTGTCGCACCGACAGCCGCATCAACAGGAAGGACCTGTTCTGGTAGGGAGGCCGCGCCCTCGACACGTCGGACGACTCGCCGCCGGGCTGGACCCACGCTCAGCCAGCAGCCATGTTGATCACCACCGGTGTCCACCTGATACGCGGGAACGCAGACAACCGTGGCTACGACCGGCTCGCCGCCGACCACCTGACCACGACGTCCAGCACCACGACGACGGTCCCGCCCTTCCCGGCATTGCGCGCCACTTCGGCCGAAGTCGCCACCGCCTACGAGCACGTGCCTACATCAACGTCTGGCCGGTGCGGCCGGAGGACGGCCGCTACGTCGACGCCGTGCCCAACCCCGACCGGGTGGGGCCGCCGGTCTTGATCCGCCAGGATGACGGCAGCCACCTGACCGACGCCGACGGCAACCGCGCCGCCCCTGTCATCTGGGACCGGCTCCGCTCCTAACTACTTCGACCTGAAGAAGTAGCGGATAGGTGCTCGCGTTTGGTTGCGGATGGTGGGATGATGACCTCGACCCGTAGGACTAGTACGGATCGAGGCCATCGTGTTGAGAACGGTAAACGCGCAGCCCACGTTGTGGGAGGCGATCCTGCCAGCGGAGTGCCTGGTGTTGCCGGGCAATCTGGAGGCGGTTGATCGGCTGTTGTCCGATGAGCGGTTCTTCGAGCCGTTCCGTGCCCACTTCGACGCGACGTTCGGGCGGCCCTCGATCCCGATCGAGACGTATCTGAGGATGATGTTCCTCAAGCACCGCTACTCGTTGGGCTATGAGCCGTTGTGCGCGGAAGTGAACGACTCGATCTCGTGGCGCCGGTTCTGTCGGGTGCCTCTCGGGGAGCGGGCGCCGCACCCGACGACGCTGATGAAGATCACCAAACGTTGCGGGCCCGACGTCGTCGACCAGCTGAACGAGACGCTGCTGATCAAGGCCCACGAAGCCGACGTCGTGAACCTCGAACGGGTACGGGCCGACACCACGGTGATCGAGGCCGACATCAAGTACCCGACCGACTCGAGCTTGTTGACCCGCGCTGTCGCACGGCTGGCCCGGCTCGCCGCACGGATCCAGGCGACGGGGGCGGCGGCACGCACCGTGGTGGTTGATCGCAGCGCCGACGCGCAGGCCCACGCGCACTCGATCGGAGCGTGGCTGCGGCGCCGGTCCGGGGAAGCCAAAGACGAGGTGTTGCGCATCACCGGCGAAGTCGCCGACCTCGCCGACGCGACCGCGTCCGAAACCGAACGTGTCGTTCTCAACGCCCGCCGGTGGTTGGCGTCGCACCCCGACACCCCCAAGGCGGGGCGACTGGCCCGCCTGATCGACGATCTGGAGGCGTTGACCGCCACCACGAACCAGGTCATCGACCAGACCCGCCGGCGGATCGCGGGTGAGATGCCCGACGGCGCGACTCGCCTGGTGTCGTTGCACGAACCCGACGCCCGACCGATCCGCAAGGGCCGCCTCGGTCGCCCCGTCGAGTTCGGCTACAAGGCCCAGATCGTCGACAACGTCGACGGGCTCGTGCTCGATCACACCGTCGAGATGGGCAACCCCCATGACGCCGAACAGCTCGAGCCAGCGATCGCCCGCATCAAAGCACGCGCCGGAGCCGCACCCACCGCGGTCACCGCCGACCGGGGCTACGGGTTCGCCAAGATCGACAAGGCACTCAGCGAACTCGGTGTCGACACCGTCGCGATCCCGACGGGCGGGCAAGCCCGGCGTCGCCCGCGCCGGCCTCCAGATCAGCGACCCGTTCATCGCGCTCGTGAAGTGGCGCACCGGCAGCGAAGGCCGGATCAGCTCACTCAAACGCGACTACGGGCTACGCCGAACCCGCCTGATCGGCCACACCGGAGCTCGCACCTGGGTCGGCCACGGTGTCCTCGCCCACAACCTCACCAAGATCGCCAGACTCACCACGTGACCCTCCTCCTGCTCGCTCTCGCTGTGGCCGTCATGCTCGCCACCCACGCCCTCGACACCCTCGGCCGCGACATCGACCACCCCGCCGCAGAAAACGAACCAACCACCAGCGCGCGGCCCCAGCACAGGACGCGCGTCGCGGCCGCTCACCTCAACCAGGCACACGACCGAGACGACCGAGCACCGCGATCGACGTCGCTGCGGCCACAGACCCGAGAGGCACCACCCGACCGCCACGAACCGACGGACGAGTCGATACCACACGAAGCCACCGACCGAGCCACAGCCAGCCACCCGACGAATCGGCAACTCGCGCCACCGACTATTTCAGGTCGAAGTAACTAACTACTTCGACCTGAAGAAGTAGCGGATAGGTGCTCGCGTTTGGTTGCGGATGGTGGGATGATGACCTCGACCCGTAGGACTAGTACGGATCGAGGCCATCGTGTTGAGAACGGTAAACGCGCAGCCCACGTTGTGGGAGGCGATCCTGCCAGCGGAGTGCCTGGTGTTGCCGGGCGATCTGGAGGCGGTTGATCGGCTGTTGTCCGATGAGCGGTTCTTCGAGCCGTTCCGTGCCCACTTCGACGCGACGTTCGGGCGGCCCTCGATCCCGATCGAGACGTATCTGAGGATGATGTTCCTCAAGCACCGCTACTCGTTGGGCTATGAGCCGTTGTGCGCGGAAGTGAACGACTCGATCTCGTGGCGCCGGTTCTGTCGGGTGCCTCTCGGGGAGCGGGCGCCGCACCCGACGACGCTGATGAAGATCACCAAACGTTGCGGGCCCGACGTCGTCGACCAGCTGAACGAGACGCTGCTGATCAAGGCCCACGAAGCCGACGTCGTGAACCTCGAACGGGTACGGGCCGACACCACGGTGATCGAGGCCGACATCAAGTACCCGACCGACTCGAGCTTGTTGACCCGCGCTGTCGCACGGCTGGCCCGGCTCGCCGCACGGATCCAGGCGACGGGGGCGGCGGCACGCACCGTGGTGGTTGATCGCAGCGCCGACGCGCAGGCCCACGCGCACTCGATCGGAGCGTGGCTGCGGCGCCGGTCCGGGGAAGCCAAAGACGAGGTGTTGCGCATCACCGGCGGAGTCGCCGACCTCGCCGACGCGACCGCGTCCGAAACCGAACGTGTCGTTCTCAACGCCCGCCGGTGGTTGGCGTCGCACCCCGACACCCCCAAGGCGGGGCGACTGGCCCGCCTGATCGACGATCTGGAGGCGTTGACCGCCACCACGAACCAGGTCATCGACCAGACCCGCCGGCGGATCGCGGGTGAGATGCCCGACGGCGCGACTCGCCTGGTGTCGTTGCACGAACCCGACGCCCGACCGATCCGCAAGGGCCGCCTCGGTCGCCCCGTCGAGTTCGGCTACAAGGCCCAGATCGTCGACAACGTCGACGGGCTCGTGCTCGATCACACCGTCGAGATGGGCAACCCCCATGACGCCGAACAGCTCGAGCCAGCGATCGCCCGCATCAAAGCACGCGCCGGAGCCGCACCCACCGCGGTCACCGCCGACCGGGGCTACGGGTTCGCCAAGATCGACAAGGCACTCAGCGAACTCGGTGTCGACACCGTCGCGATCCCACGGGCGGGCAAGCCCGGCGTCGCCCGCGCCGGCCTCCAGATCAGCGACCCGTTCATCGCGCTCGTGAAGTGGCGCACCGGCAGCGAAGGCCGGATCAGCTCACTCAAACGCGACTACGGGCTACGCCGAACCCGCCTGATCGGCCACACCGGAGCTCGCACCTGGGTCGGCCACGGTGTCCTCGCCCACAACCTCACCAAGATCGCCAGACTCACCACGTGACCCTCCTCCTGCTCGCTCTCGCTGTGGCCGTCATGCTCGCCACCCACGCCCTCGACACCCTCGGCCGCGACATCGACCACCCCGCCGCAGAAAACGAACCAACCACCAGCGCGCCGGCCCCAGCACAGGACGTGCCGCGGCCGCTCACCTCAACCAGGCACACGACCGAGACGACCGAGCACCGCGATCGACGTCGCTGCGGCCACAGACCCGAGAGGCACCACCCGACCGCCACGAACCGACGGACGAGTCGATACCACACGAAGCCACCGACCGAGCCACAGCCAGCCACCCGACGAATCGGCAACTCGCGCCACCGACTATTTCAGGTCGAAGTAACTAATGGACGCTTAGGGCCCGCCGCGAATCAACTCGCGAGACCGCTGGATCCTTGACCAGCGCGGATGCGGCCAGAACGTAGCGACTTGTTCGGTGGCGGACCCTTAGCCCACGCTTAGCCCCCTGTGTGCTGACTTCGGCGTTCGATCACGGCCCAACCTCAGACTCAACCGATTCGATCGCTCGCTGGATATGACTGAACACTTCGGCTAGAGCTCGGGGCACGTCGGTTCGGCCTGGATCGTCCGAGCCCGGTTGCACGTCTGGGCGAAACGAGACCGCTATCGCGACGTTGCTGCCCCCGACATCGAGGACCACTATCTCGCTCGTCTGGAACTGGGGAGGGTCCTGTGCGCTGCCCCCCCATCCACCCTTGTACGCCGGTGACCACGCCGCCGGAAACCCACCTGCGCTCGGCGGATCTGTCAAGGGAAGTGTGAAGTCGCCAGGGTGGAAGGTCGCAGGGTGCTCCTTGGGCAGACGCATGAGAGCGAGCACCGCCTCTCCCGATGGGCCATACACCCCCGAGGCGAGCGTGTGGGCGAACCGCGTGGCGTCCTCCACCCGCCACTCCGCGACCCCGAAGAGCAGAGCTGTCGCAAAGGGGTCTGAGATCCCAGTCGAGTTCTCCGCGAGATACGATCGGCAGGCTTCGTTTCCCGTCAGATCGCCTCTCTGTGGTTGAACCGAAAGAGTCACTCCCGCCTTGGCGAGCGTGTCGTTGACAGCCCTCTGGGCCCCGTCAATCCCACCCGTCAGCTGCTGAAGCCCGAGTGTGACTCGGCGCTGAGCACAGTTGTCGGACGCGGCAATGGCGGCGGTCATCGCGTCGGTCAACTCGGAACTCGGTCCTCCAGAAGGCTCCGCCGCGTCGAGCGCCGCTACGGCAACTACCGCCTTGCTCGTGCTCCACAGGCGCACCGTCGACCCCAGCTGATCGCCTGCGGACATGGGCTCCGGGTCACCTTCGACCCAGACCGACACGTTCGTCGTCCCCCCAACGGCATCCGACGCCTGGACAGCTTCGTCCAGCGATCCGGCGATCGCATCTGATATCGCTCTCGACCGAGCTGTCTGTTCCGGATTCGGTTCGGAGTCGGATTCAGGTTCAGGGGTCGGAGCCGCACTCGACGCCACATCCGAGGCCGAGTCGACCACCGAGGATCCCGTCGCCGACTCGTCGCCCGCTGAGGGCCCCGCCCCGAGTTCGTCGCCGGATCCACTTCCCGCGCTGCAGGCGGCCATCAGGCCCACGCACACGGCTGCAATCAGGTAGCGGCGCGGCGGGTGCCAGCCGAGTTGGACCGCCGCCGGCCAGCCTCAGCACTGAGTCCCGAGCAATTCGCCTACGCGTGGCCCCCATTTCGCATCGCGTTCGGGTGTGGTGGAGTAACCGGGGTCGTACCTCCACACGCCGTTCTCGAACAATACCCACGTTATGCCCGACCACTCCGAGCAGGTCGCACCTGGCTCGCTCCAGCCCATCCCGGTGACCATTACCGTCGCCTCACCAGTCTGTGGATCGGCCTCCAAGACCTCTACGTGGATCCCCGACGGGCTCAGGTAGGGCGATAGCGAACCCTGGTTCCTGTCGAAGCCGGGACGACCACCCTTCTCGGGATCGGTGAGGTATGACTCACGCTTTCGCTCAGAGAAGAGGGACCAGGCGGTGTCGAAGTCGCTGACCACGAGCGCCTGGTGGAACTCCAGCAACAGCGACTCGATGTCGGCGCGCATCTGCTCGGAGCCCACGTCGGGGAGCAGCGAGGGCTCGGTCGTCGAGGTTGTCGTAGAGGCAGGCGCTGTGGTCGTTGGACTGGTCTCGGAATGGTCGAACGATTCACTCGAAGAGCCCTCGGCCGTGCCAGCGTCACCCCCGACCCAGGTCGTGTCGTCGGTCACTATGGCCGAGCCAACCTCTTCGAACTTCGAGTCGGCTTCCCTCCCTCCGAGGGCCAGAGCCCCGACGAGAAGCAGGACGACCGCGGCGGCTCCGATCAAGACAATCAACCGCTTCGAACCGTCGGGTCGACTTCCGTCCGCCCGTTCAGCCTGGCGCGTTCCAGACGGCCCTAGCGGCGGACTCGCGCTGGCCTTGGCCTGGAGGATCTCGCGGAACGAGGTGGCCGGAGGCTCGGCCTCGGCTGCTGGTGGTGGGCCACCTCCAGTTTCGCCAGCAGGCGGGAAATCGTCGGACGAGACAGACGGCGGGCCTGTGACGGGCGCCGCGCCGACGGGTTCTCCGCACTTCGGACACGCGGTCTCACCTGTGACATCTGCGCCGCAGAGGCTGCATGAAACCACCTGGAACCCCCCTGGTCTTCAGAGCAAGCGAACACGATACCCGTCACGCCACCAGCGGGGAATGTTGACACGCGTCCGCTGGTCCGGCGGCCGCTACACCACTACCTGGTACTCAACTCAGGATGAGCAGGCCATCTCCACCGCCAGCTCAACGTGGAACCACCGATGAGCTGAGGCGCGGATCCACGGAAGTGCCTCTCGCCTTGGAATCATGCGGGTCTTCGAAGCGTTCGTGAAGCCAAGTCGGGAGGAACTTCCTTCCAGTGAGCACGGTCAATCACGGGATCGACCGCCTCCGAACGACCGTCAATGACGAGTAGGTCGTCGCTGACGCTGTGCTGATCCTGGTCGCGACGCTCGTGGTCCTCCGTACGGATCCGGGGCGCGGCCCGGCTCGGATCGATCGTCGAAGAGCGCAGCTCGCACTACGTCCCGCCGACCAACGAGTTGGAGGCGGCGCTGTACCGGCTCCTCGATCACCCGGGCTTTCCGCCCTACGAGCGCCAGGCCCGGTTCCCGTGGCGACCGAGCGCACCCCAGCGGGTCGACGCGTACGTCCCGGCATGGCGCCGCATCATCGAGGCGGACGGCCGCAGCTGGCACTCCCGCCACACCGACTTCGAGCGCGACGAGCGGCGCGACCACGAGGTGCTGCGCGACATCGCCGGCACCAGCACGGGCACCGGCACCGCCACCGGCCTGCGGGCGGCCTGACCTGCGCCATCAGGCGCACAACCCGGCCGAAACGGTCGGTTCTTGCGCAACAAACGCACAGCCGCGCCCGACGCCGGGGTCGGCTCCGCCCAGTAGGCGCACCAGCGCACCGAAACGGTCGGTTCTTGCGCAACAAACGCGGGCGCGGGCTGGAAGGGACTGGAGGGTGCTACAGGTCGGCGACGACGACCAGCGAGTCGACGTCGAGGTCGTCCCCGGCCACCACCGGGCCCAGGGCGTCGGGATCGGCAAGGTCACGAACGCCCCGGCGTTGGCGAGCATCGGCATCCACCCACCAGCCCTCCACCGCCCGGCGCACCACCTGCTCGGCCCGCTGGTTGCTCTCGCCGATCCCCGGATCACCGGAGGCATCGGGGACCACCAGAACCACGGCACCCGCGTCAGGGTCGGCCCTCACCCAACGTTGTGTCCCACCCAGGCCCAGGGCTGTGAGTGCCCGGCTGGCAGCCACCGCTGCTGCTTCCAACTCCGCTGGAGCGAACAGCGCCGCCACGACATCCACCTCCCACCGCCCGTTGGCGGTGGCCTCCAGGTCGGCCTCTGCGTCGGCCTCGAGGGTGGCCTCCAGGTCGGCCTCCTCGCCCGCACTCAACCCGGCGACGGGCACCACCAGCACCCGACCGGCCGCGTCCCAACGGGGCGGGTGCATCCGCTCCTCGAAGGCCGCGCCGGCGGCTCCAACCGCTGCTACCAGGTCCTGGCGATCCTCCCCTCCCCCATCGGGCGGGGAGGGCTCGGCCGTTTCCTGTCCGGACAGCCCGACCACCACCAGCGCCGCACCTGTCACGACCGCCACGAGGCCGGCCACGACACCCGCCATCCAGCGACCGCCTCGCGACAGCACCCCTGCCGGGCCCGAGGTCTGCCCCACGTCAGGACCCCGTGCCGGTACGCCTACGCATCAGTGCTCCATAGGCCCGCGGGCTGATTCGGGCCAGCCAGTAGGCCAGGCGGGCTTCACGGGGGAACAGCAGCAACCGTTGGCCACGCCGGGCCGCACTCACGACCGCCTCGGCCAGGTCGTCGGGCGCTACCGGAGCCTTGACTCCGGTACGGGCCTCCTCGGGGGCCGCACCACCGTCGGGACCCAGGGCGTGGGCGCCGATGGCGGTGTCCACGAAGGACGGGCAGACCACCAGGACCCGCAGGCCGTCGGAGTGATGCTCTTCCCGAAGGGTGTCGAAGAAGCCGTGAAGGGCGTGCTTGCCCGCCGCGTAACCGGTACGACCGGTGAGCGGGGCGACGCCGGCCACGCTGGAGGTGACCACGACCTGGCCGCGCCGGGCCAGCAGAGAGGGGAGAGCCGCCTTGGTGCAGTGCACGGCACCGAACAGGTTGACCGCCACCACCCGGTGGATCACCTCCACGTCGGTGTCCGCGAAGTTGCCCAGGTGGGTGATCCCCGCGTTGTTGACCAACACGTCGATCCCGCCCCACGCATCCATCACGGCCTCGATGGCGCGGCGACAGTCGTCGAAGACCGTCACGTCGCAGGCCAGGGCCAGCACCCGGGAGCCGCCCGAGCCTTCGAGCGGGGCCTCGGGTGGGACCTCGAGGCTGGCAGCCACCGCCCGGGCACCGTCGAGGTCTCTGTCCAGCAACGCCACCCGGGCACCGTCGCGGTACCAACGGCGGGCCAGCGCAGCTCCGATACCGCCCGCCGCCCCGGTGATCACCACCACCTGGTCCGTTGCCACACGCCCTGATGCCCGCACCGCGCTCACCCTAGCCAGTCATCCGAGGAAGCCATCGGTGGCCCGCGCCACCGGACAGCCCACCCCGGAGGTTCAGACCATCGTCAGCCCGCCGCTGACCGAGATGGCCTGCCCGGTGATGTAGCCGGCGTCATCGGATGCCAGGTACGCGACCGCGGAGGCGACGTCGGTGGGGTCGGCCAGGCGACCCAGCGGGATGGCTCGCCGCAGCCGCTCCACGAAGCGGTCACCGCCGACATCCTCCCCGTCGCGATCGCTCAGCCGGGCCGCCATGCCGGCGATGAGCGGGGTGTCGGTCGGACCGGGACACACGGCGTTGGCCGTGACGCCCACCCGGGCGACCTCGCGGGCCAGGCTCTTGGTGAAGGCGATCACCGCACCCTTGGCGCCCGCATACACCGACTCGAGCGACGACCCCACCCTGCCCGCGTCGGAAGCCACGTTGACGATGCGCCCGAAGCCGGCTTCGGTCATCGTCGGCACCACGGCGTGGCAGGTGCGCAACACGCCGGTGTAGTTGATGTCGATGATGCGATCCCAGAAGGCCTCGTCGGTGTCCACGAAGGCCACGAAGTCGTCCCATCCGGCGGTGTTCACCAGGATCCCGATGGGGCCCAGCGCCGCAGTCGCCTCGGCCACCCCGGCAAGCACCGAAGCACCGTCGGTCACGTCGATGGGCACTGCCACCGCGCGGCCAACACTCGCGGCCGCCAGGTCGTCAGCGACCTGCCCGGCCGCGTCGCCGTCCAGGTCGGCCACCGCCACCCGGTGCCCGGCCACTGCCAGTTGCCTGCAGACAGCGCGCCCGATCCCCCCACCGCCTCCGACCACCAGGGCGGTGCGCGCGCCACCCGGGAAGCCCCAGGGATCTGGGAATCCCGAGGGGCAGAGGAAGTGGTCACCGCCGCCGTTCACCCGTCACCGGTGGCCAGCTCGACCTCGACCCGGTGGAGGCGGTCGGACTGCTGGGGCTGCCACTGCAGGTCGGAGTAGCCCAGGTGGCCGTAGCCGCCGGCGAAGTGCAGCCACTTCACCATGCCCGGCTCGACCCACCCGGCGTCCTTCCACTCGGGGAACAGGTACTGCTCCCAGGCGGCGTAGATGATGGCCTGCCCGGGCCGAACCGCCGGGGTCACCCGGGCCCACACCCGCAGCTCACCAAGGTCGTTGAAGACCCGCACCAGGTCGCCGTCGGCGACACCCCGCGACCCGGCATCGGCTGGGTTGAGGTGCAGGGTCGGCCGGCCCCGGGTGGTCTCGAGCATGACGCTCGAGGACGAGTTGGTGGCGTGGATGCTCCAGCGGGGATGCCCGCCTGTGATCTGGAGCGGGTAGTCCCCTCCTGCCGTGGGCGGCTCCTTGTGGGTGGGCAGGTGTTCGTCGGCCTCCAGGAACCAGGGGTGGTCGATCAGGAACTGGGCCCGGCCGGTGAGGGTGGGGAACGGGATCCGGTCCTCGACGTGGTGCCGGTAGGCCACGAAGGGCCCGGCCGGGTCGATGTCGCCGCCACACACTGCGGCCATCACCCGGGGCAGATGCTCGGGACGCACCCAGCCGGTCTGGCGCAACGAGGCCAGTGACGTGCCTGCGGGCAGGTTGCCCGACAGCACGCTGTCACGCAGGATCTCGTCGAGGGCCTGCTCTTCGGTCTCCACCGCCCCGTCCATGGTGAAGTCCTCGCCCACCCGGGCATAGGTGCGGGTACCGCCCCGGCTGTCGGTGAAGGTCTCCAGGCCCCGCTCGGCGGCCCGGGCGCTGATGGTCTCGGCCAGGGCACGGAAGATCGCCCAGTCGGTGCGGGACTCACCCTTGGGTTCGACTGCCTTGTCGGCCAGCATGCGTTCCCACGAGTGCGAGTTGGCTGCGTGCAGGTCGACCCTTTCGTGCTCGCAGGCGACGGGTAGCACCAGGTCGGCGTAGAGCCCGACGGTGCTCATCTTCCAGTCGAGCACGGCGATCATGTCCAGGTCGGGCCACAGGTCGGCCAGCAGTTGACGCTGGCCGCCCCGGGTGCGCCGCAGGGTGTTGGTCCCCGCCTGGATCAGCACCTTGGGGGTGGTCTGGGGGCGGGGCCGCACCAGACCGGACCACCAGCCCCGTTGCTGGGACTCGGCGACGTAGTCGGCCATGGGACGGGGGTTGTCGTTCCATCCCTCGTGCTCCCACACCTTGTCGTAGCCGCAGTGGTACCAGAAGAAGAAGGCGGGCGGCGTGGCAGTGGAGCTGGACGCGCCCTGACGCATCATCTCGAGCACGGCACGGCCCTCGGTCCAGGGGGGGTCGGCGGCGGCCATGGCGTCGAAGTAGGCGTCGAGCGCACCGAGGGTGGCCTCGGCGGCCTCGATGCCGGCCACACCCTTGAGCAGGCCCAGAACCTCGCCTTCGAGCAGGGCGATGATGTAGGTGTCGAGCCCGGTGCCGGGCTTCCCCCAGTTGCCGGTGAGGGCCAGCACCAGGTCCATGGCCCGTTCCATGAGGTCGCCGTGGTGATGCTTGCAGCTACCCAGCCCGTTCTGGAGCTTGGTGCGTCCCCCGGCGATCATGCGGGCCAGGGAGCGGATGGCATCAGCTTCGAGGTGGCAGGTGGCGGCCACAGCCTCGGCGTCGTAGCCGGCCAGGCGCTCGCGCAGCAGCGAGAACACCGTGGTGACCTCCACCTCGGTGCCGTCCACCAACCCGACCGACCAGCGTCCCTCCAGGGGGGGTCGGTCGGCGTCTGCGCCGGCGGGGTCGGGTAGACGGGCCGGGTCGACCGGGGCAGGTCCGCTGCCCCCCCAGGTGAAGAACTGCTCGGCGCGCCCGTCGAGGACAAGGTCGTCGCCACGCAGGTAGCGGCCGGTGTCGGTGCGCACCAGGAACCCCAGGTCGGTCTGGGAGGCCACGAAGCCCTCGTCGACCAGGCCCTCGTCGATGATCACACGGCACAGGCCGAGCCCGAGTGCGGCGTCGGTGCCGGGCCGGATCGGCAGGTGCATGTCGGCGTGGACGGCCGAGGGGCTGAGGTCGGGGGAGATGGTGACCACCGTGGCGCCCCGGTAACGGGCCTCGGCCAGGTAGTGGAAGTAGGGGATGCGGGTGAAGGCCGGGTTGCCGTTCCAGATGATGACGACGTCGGCCCGGAAGGTGTCGTCGGCGCTGGAGCCGCCGAGTAGGCCGCCGAAAGTCATCCAGTGGCCCGAGGTGCACGTCGCTGACCGTGGAGTTGGCGTCCAGGGCCACCGAGTCGATCGACGAGCCCAACCGGGCCCGGCCCATGCCGCCGACCAGCCCGGACTCGGGCCGGGGTCCATGAGCACCCCGTGGGAGCCCTTCGCTCTCGAGGCAGTCGATGAAGGCGTCGGCCAGGTCGACGAGCGCCTCGTCCCAGGAGATGCGCTCCCAGCGGCCCGAGCCCCGCTCGCCGACCCGGCGCTGGGGGTACAGCAACCGCTCGGGGCCGTCGGCCTGCCACGTGCCACGCCCCACCCTTCTGGCAGCCGAGCGGGTTCATGTCGGGCACGCCCGTGATAGCCGGGGATGCCCCCGGACTGCTCCTGGTGCACGATGCGCCCACCTGTGGTGAAGGCCCGGTAGGTGCAGTTCGCGATGCAGTTGCCGCAGTGCGACACCCAGCGCACCTCGTCCCAGGCCCAGCGCCCGGAGGCAGGATGGACCGGGGCGTCGCCGACGGACACCAGGTGATCGCTCATGGCGACATCCTCTCACCCAGGTCCGTCAACCGCCCCGGACCCGGCCTGTCTCCCGTCGCGCGGCGCGGCTGGACCGCCTGTTCCCGGCCCCGCCGCAACGGGACCGGGCTGTTCTCAGGCCGCGCCGGCGGCGGTGTCGGCCGCCACGAAGGTGGCCAGGCGTTCCATCGCCCAGGCGAAGAAGGGCGCCGGACCGTCGGCGGTCACCTTCTCGGCCAGGGTCGGAACCCAAGGGCCGAGCTGACGCTCGAGGAAGTCCTGCTGGGCCCGCCGGAACGACTTGCCCAGCCGGGGCGAGGCCGCCGCAGCTTCCTTGAAGGCCAGGAACTGCATGTAGTCGAGCTCGGCGGTCAGGGAGTCCATGGGGGCGTCGTCGCCGGGGACCCCCAGGCCGTAGTACTCGTAGGCCCGCTTCAGCTCGAGCTGGTGGGCGTCGCGGTCATCGATGTAGGTGCCACCCCAGAGGCGGGCGCCGCCGTCAGCCGCGAGGAGCCGGGTGTACTCGGCCTGGTAGCCCGCCTCGTCGAGACCACCCAGATCGGGGGTGCCGATCTCCCACGGGAAGGCCAGCAGCTCGGCCGCCTCGGTGAACTCTGCCACCCACTGACCGTCCTGGGCCTTGGCGAAGTGCTCGGCGTCGGGCGCGGTGAACAGGCGACCGAGTACCTGGTAGACGGCCGAGCGGGCGGTGATCTCGTTCTCCTCGACCTCGAGGACGCCACCGGCGGCGTCCTCGTCGATCTGGAGACCCGAAAGGGAGTAGGCGAACATGGTGTTCCTCTCAGCTCTTGGAAGTGATCTCCACCGGCACGCTGTCCGGCGTGCGGCTAAGGGTGGCCGGATCGGTGGTGTAGGGCCCGAACAGGTCGAGCCAGCGGTAGACGATCAGCGTGTCGAGCATCTCGGAGCTGCCCCCGCCACGAACGGTCTCCATCTCAGAGCGCAGCGTGTCGAGTGCCTGATGCACCTTGGGGCCGAAGAGCGACTCGAGGTACTCGGGCGGGATTCGGGGATCGGTCCGGTTGATCGACATGTCCTCGTTCAGCTTGTACGGGGACAGTGGCGGTACGTAGAAGATGTTGGGCCCGGTGCCCGCTTCGGCGTGCAGCGGGAGGGCGATGCCCCACTCGTTCACCAGCTTGTGGATCGGACCTTCCTCGTCGTCGAGCATGCCGACGAAGACGAGGCGACCCGGGCACTGGCGGGCGCACACCGGGGCCACGCCCTCTTCGAGGCGGGGGAAGCACATGATGCAGTGCTGGGCCACGTTGCGGGCGTAGTTGAAGTAGATGACCTTGTAGGGGCACGCCTCCATGCAGAAGCGAGAACCCTGGCAGGCGTCCTCGTTGCGCAGCACGATGCCGTCTTCGCGCCGCTTGTACATGGCGCCGGTCGGGCAGGCCTCGGCGCACACGGGCCGGGTGCAGTGGTTGCACAGACGGGGCAGGTAGAAGTAGTAGGCGTTGGGGTACTCACCGCCGCCCTGGTCCTCGTCCCAGTTCATGCCCCACTGGGTGCGGCCGTCGCCGGGCTCTTCGGGGCGCAGGTGCACCTTGTTGCCCTTGCCGCCGTAGAAGACCTCCTGGTAGTTGAAGTCCCAACCACCGCCGAAGTCGGCGCGGCCGGGCTGGCTGCCGGCGACGGGGTTGCCGTCCTTCAGGCCACCGCCCATCTCCTCCCAGCCCTTGGGGCTGCCGAGGCCGGGCATGGTGTTGACCTTCATCCACCACTCGTGCTCTTCACCCTCTTCCTGGGTCCACAGCACTTTGCAGCCCACGGAGCACGCCTGGCACCCCATGCACTTGTTCAGGTCGAACACCATGGCCACCTGGCTCATGGGTCCCGTCTCCGGGCTCATCACACTGGTCATCGTCATCAGCTCCGTGTCACGAGGCGATCTCGAGTGGGATCCACTCGGGGGTCGCCGCTCCGATACCTGCCCGCTCCTCGTTGGAGCCGTCCCACACCGCCACACCCAGCTGGGCTGAGCCCAGGGCGGCGGCGTCGCCTTCCAGCACGACCGCCCAGCGTCCTCCGTCGAGGTTCGCGGCGGCCGAGACACCGTTGCTGCCCGAGGGGCGGAAGGCCCCGGGGCCCGTTCCCACCAGGGAGCGGGCGGCGGACAGGCTGGCCTTCCAGTACCAGATCCCCACGGCAGCGTCGGGGCTGCCGATCGTGGCGGCCGGGGCGCTGTCCCCGGAGGGGAAGTAGACCGCGGCTGCGTCCTGGAACTCGGTGTTGGGGGCCTCGCTGTCGGCCCATTCCAGGCGGACGTAGGCCCGCCCGCCGGACTGGGCGGCAGCCACGGTGACGTCGCTGACGTTGCCGTAGCTGCGGTCGGCCCAGGCCACCCGGATGTACTCGGTGGGTTGGGCGTCGAGCGGGACGGGTGCCAGTGAGATGCTGGCGCTGTCGGCTCCGGACCAGGCCGCCGAGTTCGGGTCGGCCAGGTCGCCTTCGAGAGTGCGGACTTCCATCCTCACCCCTTTCCGGGTAGTGGGTCGTGATTGTGAACGTTGTCGTGGTCGTGGTCGTGGTCGTGGCTTGCGATCGCGATACCGGCAGTGTGCGTGCCGGCGGGTGTGGTGAGCATCAGCCCTCCATCTTCTCGAAGTCACACGGGGTGCCGCGATCGGTGGGGATGGGCTGCCATTCGGCCATCGTGTAGTTGATGTGGCCGTAGCCGCCGGCGAAGGCGATCCACTTCACCATTCCGGCCTCGATGTCGTTGGCCCCCCGCCAGGTGGCGTACTGGTGAGGGTCCCATCCGTTGTAGGAGATGAGCTGGCCGGGCATCACACCGGGGGCCACCTTGGCGTGGGTGATGAAGTCGGTGATGTCGTTGAACACCCGGACCTTGTCACCGTCCTTCACTCCTCGGGCCTCGGCGTCGGCGACCGACACCTCGACCACCGGCATTCCCCGGTGGGTCTGGATCAGCACCGGGTTCAGCATGTTCATGGAGTGGATCGACCAGCGGTTGTGACCCGAGGTCATGCGCAGCGGTTGGTCACCGCCGGCCTTGGGGTTGGGCTTGTGGACGGGTAGCTCTTCTCCGGCCTCGATCCACCAGGGGTGGTCGATGTAGAACTGGGCCCGGCGCGAGTAGGTGGGGAAGGGATCGCCCATCTCCACGTGGTTGCGGAAGGGCGTGTGGGTGCGGTCCTTCTCGATGGGTGACGCCTGGGCCAGGGCGAAGGAGGACATGCCCCAACCGGTGAGACGCACGTGGCCCTTCTCACGCATGGTGTCGAGGGTGGTGTCGTCGTCCACGACGCCGATGTAGGCGGCGTCACGGATGAGCTCGTCGTGCATCTGGTCTTCGGTCACCAAGGCGCCCTGCATGGTGTAGCGGGAGTACGCGTCGTTGGCAGTGAACTCCTGGCCCCTGCGGTTCTTGTAGCTGGTGATTCCCCGCTCGGCGGCCCGCTCCTCGAACTTCTGGAGGATCAGGCCGTAGATCTCCCACTCGGGCTTGGCGTCGCCGGCGGGGGCAGCGGCGCGGTCCGAGAAGGTCATCTGCATCTGGTGCGGAGTGGGGATGTGGAAGGCCAGCTTCTCGTAGTGCTGGGCCGCCGGCAGCAGGATGTCGGAGAGCAGGCCCGTGCTGTTGATCCGGAAGTCGATGGACACGATCAGGTCGAGCTTGGGCCAGAGGTGCTCGAGCAGGTGGGTGGCCCCACCCCGGGTGCGGCGGATCATGTTGCCGCCGCACTCGATGAGCATCTTGGGTGGATGGTCCGGCCCGGGGCTGTCGACGCCCTTCCACCAGCCGGCTTCACGAGCCTCGTTGAAGTACTCGTCGAAGCTGCGCTTCATGGTGGGGTCGGACCAGGCCGCGTTGTTCCAGCGTTCGCGGTACTCGGCCGCCCAGTACCACCAGAAGGCCTCGACCGAGGCCTCGCCGGCGCCGGTGCCGGCACCGATGCCGGACACCTCTCCGTCGGTCATCTCCCGGATCATCATGGACATCTCGCGGGCGGCGAGCTCTTCGGTCAGGGTGGGATCGGCGGCCTGGAGCATGGCAATGGCGCCGTCGCGGGAGGACATGACGGCCTCGGTGGCCTCTACCCCGGCGTTCTGCTTCATCATGATCATGCCGTGGCCGTCCATGGTGCCCGCCGTCCACGAGCGGATGCCGGTCCCGAACTTGCCCCAGTTGCCGGTGACCCCCAACAGCAGGCACATGGACCGCTCGATGAGGTCACCGTGGTAGTACTTGCAGCTGTTCCAACCCAGCATGATGTTGGTACGCATGCGGGCGGCCTTGCGGGCGATGGTACGCACCAGTTCGGGGTGGGCGCCGGTGACGGACTGCTGCATCTCGGGGGTGTACTCGGCGTCGATCATCCGCTTGAGGCGGGCCAGCACCGGCTCGACCTCGACGGTTGACCCGTCGTGGAGGGTGACGGTGTAGGTGCCCGCCAGCGCGATCTCACGGCCGTGCAGGAACAGACTTCCCCGGTCGGCCTTGCGCAGGCCGTCGTCTGGGTCCCAGTGGTAGAGCTGGTCTTCGCGGGCACCCTCGCCCGGCCCCTCGACGTCGGTCTGGCGCAGGTACCGGCCGGTGTCGGTGCGCACCAGGCAGGGCAGGTCGGTCTGCTCGCGGATGAAGGTCTTGTCCTCGATGCCCTCTTCCAGGATGACCTGCACCATGGCGAGGGCGAAGGCCACGTCGTTGCCCGAGGTCATGGGCACCCAGTAGTCGGCGTGCATGTGGGAGGCGTTGAGATCCGGCGAGATCGAGACGACCTCGGCGCCGTGGTAGCGGGCCTCCAGCATGAAGTGGTAGAGCGGGATCCGGGTGAAGGCCGGGTTCATGTGCCACACGAGGATGAGCTCGGACTTGAACCAGTCGTCGCCCGATGACACCGGGCAGAACTTGCCGAAGCTCTCGTGCAGGCCGATCGAGAAGTCGTTGAAGCTGGCGTGCAGGTCCATCGCCCGGCCGCCGAAGGTGTGGAAGAAGCGGTCGGTGGGAACCACCGTGGCGATCTCGGGGGTGCCCTCCCGGGCGATGTCCTCGGGTCCGCCGGCCTCGATGATGTCGAGCATGGTGTCGGCGATCTGGGTGCAGGCCGTGTCCCACGAGATGGGCTCCCATTCGCCCGAGCCACGCTCGCCCACGCGGCGCAGTGGCGTGGTGAAGCGGTCGCCGTCGTAGAGCTGCTGGGACCAGGCCGAACCCTTGTTGCATCCCATCGGATTGAAGTCGGGGACGCCCTCTTCCACGGTCTGGAACGAACCGGACGGTTCCTCTCGCAGGACCCGGCCGTCACGCACGTAGACCTTGTAGGGACAGTTCCCGGGGTAGCAGTCCACGCAGTGGGTACCCCACGAGACCGTGTCCCAGGTCCACCGGCGACGGTAGCCCTGCTCGTTGGTGCGATCGGTGTCGGCAGGCGACGTGATGGTCACGCGTACCCCCTTTCTCGGCAGCCTCGGCAGGAGGCGGGCGGAGCTGGCGCTGTCGCTTAGTCATCGGCAGCTCCCCCGAGTCCCCCTGATTCCTGGTAATGGTCGCTATCGTAAGAAGGAGTACGGCATCTTGCAAGGTGCGTATGTCACATTCGCGCGCCGACTCGTGGATCCGCCCGCCTCGGGGGGCGACGAGCCCTGTCAGGACTGGCTGAACGCCGCTCGGATCTCGTGCTCTCGTTCCACCGCTGCGGCCAGCGAGGTGCGGGCCAGCGCGGCGATGGCCGCGTTGCGCCCCTCGCTCCAGGCATGGTGAAGGGCGCACTCGGGGTCGCGGTCGTGGCACCGGGAGGCGTCGAGCAGGCAATGGGCGATCTCGAGGGGGCCTTCGAGAGATTCGATGATCTCGAGGGTGGAGATGTCCTCGGCGGGGCGGGCCAGACGGCAGCCGCCGCTGCGACCCGGGCTGCAGTGCAGGATCCCCGCCCGAGACAACGTGTTGACGATGGTGGGGACGTTCCCGGCGGAGATTCCGCAGACCTCGGCCAGCTCGGCGGCGGTCATCCGGGTGCCCGGCTCCTGGGAGGCGAGGTGCAGCAACATGCGGAAGCCGTACTCGCCTCGCTTGGTGAGTGAGAGTCGCACCGAGCCCTCCCTGAGCTGGGGCCTCCGCCTTCGGCCCTGGTACGGTGAAAGTTGAATTCCTTGCTTTCCCAGCTAACGATAGCAGGATACGTGCCGGACGCCACACCACCCCCCGCTGACCGGACCCGCTCCCTCCTCGTGGGCTTCTCAGCCGCAGAACGACGTCAGGCGGTGAGCCGGTTCTTCCGCTGCTGGCCAGGCGGCGGCACCGGGATGGGCTTGGGGCGTGCCATCTCCGCCTTCCAGGAGTGGGAGCTGGTCAGCGGCCGCATCACCGACGGCGAGGGGGGATCGCCCTGGTGGGCTGCGGTCAACGGTCATCTGGTGGCCGATCTGCTCGAAGCCACCCAGGCACTCGAACACGAGGAAGCCTCCGCCTCCGGGCTGGCCGCTGGCGCCGAGACCGCCGAGACCGCCGGTGCCGCTCCCGCCGCTCAGGCGGTTGCGGCCTGGGTGCGCTACGCCCGAGCCGAGGGGCCCGGAACCCAGGCGGCGCTGTGGGAGGCCCACCAGCTCTCCATAGAGGCCGGCGTCGCCCTCGCCACCGACCTCCTGGCCACCGAACCGGCCCCCGAGCAGGCTTTCGCCGCCCTGGCGCTGGCGGTGGTGGAACGAGCGGCCCACGACGGGGTGCCCACCGGCGATCCTTTCCTGGGCGACATCACCAGCCGCCTCTACCCCGCCAGCTATCCCGTGGACGACGCCGGCGTCGAGGCACTGCACCGGTCCCTGGCCCGCCTGGCCGCCGGGGAGGACCCGGGGGCGGCCGTTGATTCCCGCAACGAGCGCTGGCGCCGGGCCGAGCCCCGCAGCCGGCAGCGGCGAACCGCTCAGTCCGGCAGCAGGTAGATCATCCCGTTGGCGTCCGAGCTGGCGATGATGCCGGTCACGAACCGGCTGTCGCGGAAGCGCTCGGGGTGCGCACCCCCCTCGTAGCCCACCAGCAACGACGGTGACCACACCGTCACCATGGCCGACTCCACCAGCTCCCACAGGGTGGGGATGGGGTTGCCCGAGCGTGGGTCGACGGGCACGACCCAGGCGTTGGAGATCGGCAGACCGATTGACTCGTCCAGGTACCAGGACGCGTGGGAGGCGAAGATGGGGCCCGTCTCGGGCATGCCGAACACGGTCAGCGCCGGGGACTCGAACAGCTTGCCCACCCGCCGGCGCTGGTCGGCGTCGAAGAGCTTGCCGGTGAAGCACAGCACTCGCTCCTGCACCCCTCGGATGCTCTTCACCTGGCGCTTGGCCTCCTTGGTGGCGGCGAAGGCCTGCTCGAGGCGCCACACCGAGGTGCCCACGCCCTCGCGTGCGACCGCTTCGAGGGCCTGTTCACCCGGCGAGGCCATAACTGCGGCCGCCCCGGCGGCCAGGGGGATGGTGATGGCATAGAGGCCGGCCCAGGTGGACACGTCGAGGGTGGACAGCCACGGGCGCTGGTCGTCGACGCCGTAGAAGGTCTGCATCGAAACAGCCCCACCCAGCAGCGACCCGTGGGAGTGCCAGGCCAGCACCGAGTCCGTGGGCACCCCCACCAACGGCGCGGACAGCGCGGCGGTGGGAACACCCGCCACCGGGTCTGCGGGACCCGACACGTCACCCCAGCGCAGGACAGGCAGACCGGTGGACGCGGCTGCAGCGGCTCCGGCAGCGTCGGCACAGCAGGCGCTGGCTCCCGCCGTCTGGGCCACGGCGGCAACCTGGTCGGGCGCCGCCAGCACCGTGGGGATACCCGCGCGGGTGAGTGCCAGGAAGAGCACCACCCCTTCCGCGCTGGGACCCGACACCAGCAGGACCCGCTCACCGAGGGGAACCCGGGCCCGCAGGCCGCCCGCCGCTCCGACCACCGCGTCGAGCAGCTCCCGGCCACTCAGGCGCACCTGCGCGTCGACCAGCGCCGGGCTGTCGGGACGGTGGCGCGCCCAGCGCTCCACCAGGTGTTCGTCGAGGCGGAAGGGCGGTACGCCGCACACCCGGGTGGCGTCGGCCGGCCAGTACCACGAAGGGGTGATGGCGATGGTCTTGGGCATCGGGTGTCCTCCCGGTTCAGCGGGGTGGCAGGGTGTCAGGCGAAGCAGTCACAGGCGAGACAGAGGCAGGCCCAGTCACAGGCCAGGCAGGCCCAGTCACAGGCCAGGCAGGCCCAGTCACAGCAGTCCACCATGGGCCAGTGAGGCTCCGAGGGCCAAAGCGACCAGGGCCAGGGCCAACTCCAGGCGCAGGAGACGATCCATGCGGGTGATGGCCCGGCGAACCTGCTGGCGGGCGACCTGGCGTTCGTCGTCGGTCATGTCGGCACGGGTGCGCACGTGCAGCGCGGGGTGGGCCAGCACAGCGAGCAACCCGAGGATGGCCAGGAGAACCGCCCACACGACGATGGTTGCGATCATCGTGCGGCCATAGCCGTGCGACCACGAGAGCGGATCGGCGGGCGCCGCCGGCGAACGCAGATCCGAGTCGGTCAACCGAACCGCACCGCTGGCGCCCGCTGCCAGCAGTGCCGTCAGGGCCAGCCAGCGGTAGCGGCGTCCCATCCACTGGCAGGCCACCGCGGTCTGCGAGGGCGGCAGGTGTGCCTGGGCGGGTCGCCAGACGAACTCCATCACCAGCGTGCCCCCCACATGGGTGGACCAGGCCACGACATGCACGAAGGTCCACAGCGCGGCCTCGGGCATCGGTGCGGGTGACTCCTTCTCTCATCGTCTAGAAGATCGACTCCAGGCCACCGAACTGGAGGGCCGAACCGCACAGCGCCACCACCAGGGCGACGCCCAGGTCGATGCGGGTGATGCGCTCCAACCACGTGGCGGCCTGGATCTGGCTCTGCTGGTGGGCCTGGGCCTGCTGGGCGGAGACCCCCGCGCCGGTGCGTCCGGCCAACTTGGGACGGAGCCGGAAGGTGATGATCGAACCGTTTACCACCAGCACGCACCACAGGAACACCATCAACAGCAGCGTGCGTCCATAGCCGGTGTCCCAGAGGTTCTCACCGAACAAGAAGCTCTCGGTGCCCGTCGAGTAGAGGCGCAGGATGCCGCTGGCGATGATGAGCCCCAGAGCGCTCCACACCAGCACCAGGAAACGGTCCGCCGTCTTCTGGCCCATCACCTGGGCCTGGGCGGGGGGGATGGCCTTCTGGGCCGGACCCACCACGAACTCCATGATGATCGACCCACCCAGGTAGGTGGCCACACCCAGAACGTGCAGGTAGGCGGCCAGCACCTTCATCCACTGGGCGTCGATGATCGCCAACTGCATCAGGCACCTGCCGTGGGATCGGGCTCACCTGGATGCCAGGTGGCGAAGTGGGAGTCGATGGCCGGGGTGACCGAGTAGGGCCGGCCGTCGTCGGTGGAGGTGGTGAACTGGCGGTAGTAGTCGACGTCCACGTGGTGAACCTGGGCGGAGAACTTGGCCCGCACCGGGTTGATCCACGCAGGGCAGCAGCCGTGCTTGGCCACGATGTACTCGACGGTGGCGATGGCAGCCTGTTCCACCCAGTCCGAGATGTGGGCCTTGGGGTGCTCGAGGATCTCCCGCATGGTCTCGGGCGTGTATGGCCCGGCGTTGCGCTCGGCCCAGTTCTCGTCGCGGCTCAGGTGACCGCCGCTGCCGTAGCGCAGCTGGCGGACGTGACGCACGGCGTCGGCGGCGGTGGGGAACTGCGGGGAGGGAACCACCACGGGCTCTTTCACGCCGGGGCGTCCCACGCAGGTCATGGTGCTCGAGGGGTTGGTGTCGGGATCGCGCTCGAGGAACGAGAAACCCAGCCCCGTGGCCACCTCGGGGTAGGCGCCGAGAACCATGTCGTCGGCGTAGGAGCCCACGGGCCAGGCCCCCAGCCCCAGCGCCTCGGCCGCCAGGCGGATGTTCTGCACGACCGCGGCGGCCTGGCTGGCGTGGAGGAGGAGGACGAGGTCGTCGAAGACGGGGATGGGGAAGCCCACCTCCAGGAAGCCGGGCCGGATGTAGTCCTCCACTCCGGCGGCCTTCTGGGTGTCGGGGTCCATCAGGTAGAAGCCCGACCACTCATAGGAGGCGAGGAGCATGTTGAACCACTCGACGCCCAGGTCGCCCACCGGCAGGAACCAGGTGCTGCCCGGGCGGTTCAGGTTGTACTGGGCCGATCCGAGGGCGTTCACGTTGTGGGTGCCCTCGGGGGCGGTGAACCAGCCCAGGTCGGGCCGACGGTCGTCCACCAGCACCCGGTCCTCGCGGTACCAGTGGAGGATCTTCCAGTAGTCCTCGGGGCCGGCGATCTCCACCGGGGCCATGCGCTCGGGTGAGGGCCGGTAGCGCCACACGCCCCCGTCGTTGATGATGAACAGGTCGACCGAGCAGTCGTTGCTGGAGGCCGGCACGGTGCGTCCGGCCCACGACAGGAGGCTGGACAACCCACCCTGGACGGGCACGTCGGCCAGCACTACCCCGTTGGGACCGAGAGCCGCCCAGGCCAGCAGGGCCTCCTCCACCTCGGTGAGGGGCACCGGGCCGCCTCCCTGGTAGGCGAGCGGTCCCCGTCCCTGGGTGACGGTTCGGTTGGAGGACCACTCGAAGGTCTCGGACTCGCCGGTCTCGGAGCGGTAGCCCAGGCCCATCCGGCGGGTGCGCAACGTGGAGAGCAACTGGAACACCGAGGTGGGCGACTCGAAGGCCCTGGCCACGGCGGCCTGCTCGGCCTCGGTGAGTGGTGCCGGCTGAACGCGCTGCTGGTAGCCGGGATCGAACTGGAGATCAGGTGCCATGGTCAGGAGACCCTTTCGATGTCGACGAAGACGGCACGGTCGGCGGGCACGGGCTGCCAGCCGAACGGGAGGTAGCGCAGGTGGCCGTACCGGCTGACCAGGTGCAGCCACTTGACCATCCCCGGCTCGACCTCGTTGGCGCCCTTCCACCCGGGGAACATGTGGGGCTCGAACCCGTTGTAGACGATCAACTGACCCGGGCGCACACGCCGCGTGCGGACGGGCCATGGCCTCGTAGTCACCGTGGTCGTTGAACACCCGCAGCCGGTCGCCATCGGAGATACCACGCTCGGCGGCCTCGGCGTCGTTTAGCACGACCAGGGGTTGGCCCCGATGGGTCTCGAGCAGGTTGTGGTTGCCCATGGCGATCGAGTGCACCGTCCAGCGGGAGTGGCCGCTGGTGACCAGGAACGGGTAGTCTCCACCCATCTTGGGCGGTGTCCTTGTGACGGGGCAGGGCCTCGTCGGCGGCCATGAACCAGGGATGGTCGATGTAGAACTGGGCCCGGCGGGTCAGGGTGGGGAACGGGCGTGCCCTTCTCGACGTGCCACTGGTAGGAGGTGAGCACCTTGTCGGGGGCGACGTCGCCGGCCACCGACAGGCCGGGGGCGAACATCCCCAGGCCGGTGAAGCGGACGCTGCCCTTGTCCCGCAGGACGTCGATGCGACGTACCCGGGGGCAGCGTCTCGGCCTCTACCGAGTCGCGGATCCACTCGTCGATGACCGCCTCCTCCTGGTCGAAGGCGCCGTTGGAGGTGAAGGCGTCGACCAGGTCGTCGAGACGGCGGGTCTGGCGGCGACCGTCGAGGTACTCGTCGAGGCCCTCGCGCTCGGCCACCTCGGCTCGACCTTCTCGGACAGCAGTCCGGAAGATCTCCCACTCGCTCTTGGAGTCGCCCCGGGGCGGCACCGCAGCGTCGGAGAAGGCCAGGCGGAAGGTCTGGGTGATGGCGTACTGGAGGTTGGGCCGCTCGTAGGCCATGGCCGCGGGCAGCACGATGTCGGCGTGCAGGGCGGTGGTGGACATGCGGAAGTCGACCACCACGACCTTCTCGAGCTTGGGCCACAGGTTCTCGAGCAGCTTGGCCCGCCCGCCCCGGGAGCGGCGCAGCGGGTTGGTGCCCACGATGAACAGGACCTGGGGGTCGACGGCCTGGCCGGGCCGGTTCAGCCCGCCCCACCAGCCGCGCTGCACCGCTTCGGTGAGGTACTCGCCGAAGGTCTTGGTCATGGACGGGTCAGACCACTCGGGCCTATCCCAGGATTCGTCGTAGCCACAGTGGTGCGTACTGGAAGAAGATCGGTGGGGTGGACGTGCCCGACACGACCGCCATCTGGAGCAGCTGGTTGCCGATCATCTCGTCGCTGGAGTCGGGGTCGCGGCCACGCAGGTCGTCGATGGCCCCCTCGACGCCGTCGAGGATGCGGGCCGTCTCGTCGATGCCGCTGCCCGTCTTCATGGGGAACAGCAGGTAGCCGTCGAATCCGGCCAGGGCCAGGCCCTGGATGCCGGTGCCGGGCTTGCCCCAGTTGCCGGTGAGGGCGAGGAGCAGCACCATGGACCGCTCCATCAGGTCGCCGTGGTAGTACTTCGGCGTGTTGAAGCCCTCGAGGATCTTGGTGCGCTTGGACGCCACCATGCGGGCCAGGTCGCGGATGACCTCGGGGTTCACGCCGCAGATGTCGGTCACATCCTCGGGGGCGTAGTCGACGAGGCGGGTCTTGAGCATCTCGTAGACGGTGGTGACCTCGACCTGCTCGCCGCCGTCCAACTCGACGGTCCAGGTGCCCTCGAGCAGGGGCTGGGTTCCATCGAGCAGCAGCGAGGACCGGTCGGCGGGGCGCAGACCCTCGGTGGCGTCCCAGTGGAAGAAGCGGTCCTCGACGTCGCCGGCGGTGACGTCCGATCCGCGCAGGAAGCGGCCGTCGTCGGTGCGTACCAGGAGAGGCAGGTCGGTCTGGGAGGCGACGAAGCCGGTGTCCACGAGGCCCTCGTCGACGATGACCCGGCACATGGCCAGGGCCAGGGCGGCGTCGGTGCCCGCCTCGATGGGCACGTGGTAGTCGCTCGAGGGAGCCGAGGCGTTGTAGTCGGGTGCGATGGCCACGACCTGAGCACCCCGGTAGCGGGCACCGGTCAGGTAGTGGTGGTAGGGGATCCAGGTGTAGCCGGGGTTGGAGTGCCACAACAGCAGCACCTCGGCGTGGAAGTAGTCGTCCACGCTGGACATGGACGAGAACTTGCCGAAGGTGATGTGCTGGCCGACGGGGAAGTCGTTGACGAGACCGTTGGCGTCGAGGGTGACCGCCCCGAGTAGGCCGGCGAAGCGCAGGAACGGGGCCTGGGTCAACAGGCCACCCTCGACCGTCTCCTCGAAGACGATCGACTCGGGCCCCTCCAGGTCGATGGCCTCGACCAGGGCTTCGGCCACCTCCTCGAGCGCCTCGTCCCAGCTGATCTCCTCCCAACTACCGCTTCCGCGCTCGCCCGACGCGCCGCAGCGGGGTGGTGATGCGGTCGGGGGCGTTGAGCTGCTGGCTCCACGCCGCCCCCTTCTGGCAGCCGAGGGGGTTCATGTCGGGGACGCCGGGCTCGATGGCCTCGATGGTGCCGCCGGGCTCCTCGAAAGCCACCTCGCCGTCGCGCACGTAGACCCGGTAGGGGCAGGTGGCCATGCAGTTCAGGCAGTGGGTGCCCCAGGTGACCTGATCCCAGGTCCAGCGGCGTCGGTAGCCCGACAGCGTGGCGGCACCGTTGTTGCTGCCGTTGTTGCTGCCTTCGGGGTCGCCGGTGGCAGTGCCGGCAGTGCCGGTGCCGGCAGTGCTTGCAGTGCCGATGCCGGCAGTGCTTGCAGTGCCGATGCCGGCAGTGCTTGCAGTGCCGATGCCGGCAGTGCTTGCAGTGCCGATGCCGGCAGTGCTTGCAGTGCCGATGCCGGCAGTGCCGGTGCCGGCGGGGCTGGGGTGGTCTGGCATGGTGCTCCTCGCGGTTCCCTCGGGTCGTCCGGCCACCTAGGCCAGCTTCACGCGGACCTCGATCTCCTGGGGTGGCTGGGTGATCACGTCTCCGAGCGCAGCGGACACGAGCGCCGCCAGGTTCGCGGCCCGGGCAGCGTCAACCTCGACGGGCCGGCCGTCGACTTCGAGCTCGACCCGGGCCCCGGCGGCACCGGTGGCCTCGGCCCACTCGGCCACGTGGGCGGCCAGCAGGTCGGCCGCCGCCTCCACGTCGCCTGGGGCCAGTTCACGATCTCGACCCTGGGGTTCGTCGGTGACGACGAAGAGCCAGGTCGTTCCCGGCGGGGCCTCCCGGGGAACCACGCCCCGGCGGTGCACCAGCACCTTGGCCCCGGGCCGCCGGGCCAGTCCTTCCACCAGCACCAGGTCGGTTCCGGCGAAGTACCGGGCGATGGCGGTGTCGATGGCCCGCTCCTCGGCCTCCGCGGCCTCTGTGACTTCCGTGGCCTCTGTGACTTGCGTGGCTTGGGCGGCCCCTGCAGCCGGTGCCCGGTGGCCGGAATCAGCGTGCGGGGCAGGTTCAACGGCCGGTGTTGAGGTGAAGATCACCTGACCGTCGGATCCGGCCAGCAGCACCGGGGACGCACCGGCGGCGGCGTGGCGCGCCGAGTCCGAGCCGGGGCGGTCGGCCTGGAAGCCGTGGGGTGCATGCTTGACCGTGCCCACCGCCAGACCCCGGGCGCGCAGCACGGGCACGACCTGCTCGATGAAGGTGGTCTTGCCCGCGTCGCTGGCACCGGTGACCGTGACGATGGCGGTCATGACGTGCTCGTGCCCCCTGACTGGTAGCGCTGACTCTTCGGTGCCGGCAGCCTTGAGGCTCGGACATCGGTCCTTACCCGCCGAACAGCCGAAACGCTAGGTACTTTAGCTAGCTATTGGCGGGGCTGGAAGGCCTTCTGACCCTTTCATATGTCACATGGACACCGTACGCTAGCCATAGCCGGCCAGCCGTCTCATGGTTCCAAGTGCACCGGCGGGGGATCACAGCACCGAGATGAGTGACCAGTGAGCTTCAAGGTAGCGGACGCCTGTGATGGCTGTGGCATGTGCTCCAAGGCTTGCCCGCGGGGTGCCATCCGCCTTTCAGGTGTGGCGGCGGTCCCCTACGAGGTGGTGTCGCTGGACTGCAACGACTGCGGCAAGTGCGCCATCGTTTGTCGCCAGGCGGCCCTGGCGCCCGATCCGGAGTGGGCCGCATGCTGGGCCCGGGGTTGCCCCCTGTCGTCGTCGCGCTACGAGGGGTGGGCCTGTGCCGAAGGGCGGCGTCGCTGCCCGGACTGCGGCAACTCGATGTGGCGGTCCCCCGATGACGACTCCTGGGTCTGCTCACGCTGCGACCGGGGGGCCAAGGTCATGTGCCCCAAGGCCCGCAAGGCCGCTCAGGTCGCCGAGTCCGAGGTACGACTGGCAACCTGACCCCACCCGGCCGCTTCACCCGGCCGCTTCACCCGGCCGCTTCACCCGGCCGCTTCACCCGGCCGCCGGGCAACCCTCGTATCGCTGCGCGGTCGCCAGCGGGTCGAGGGGGATGTCCCCGCCGACGATCAGGTCGACGAGCACACAGGACGCGTCGAAGGCCTGGGATGCCTGGCGGGGAGGTGGCAGGTCCAGGGCGCCGGGCCAAGAATGGCCACCGCCTTCCACGATCTGGAGGATCACCGGGCCACGCCCGCAACCCGACCAGGTGCGCACCTCTAGCCCGGCAACCGGTTCGGCACTCTCGGGGGTGGGATCGCACTGCGCAGCTTCGGCCCAGCGGGCAGCAGAGTCGGGTACGGCCTCGAGGGGGATGGCAGTACCACCCACGGGCTGGTCCCCTCCCTCGAAGGGGACGACCGCGTCGTCGGTGCCGTGGGTGATGAGCACGGCGGGAGCCGTACCGGGTGGGCAGAGGGCCGGGGCCAGACCGGCGTTGAGGGCCAGACCGGCGAAGCGCTCGGGGTGTTGGCAGCCGTAGACCGCCGAGAAGGCGGCCCCCGCACTGTGCCCGGCCAGCCACACGCGCTCGGGGTCCACACAGGGAGAGGTGGTCAACTCGTCGAGTACGGCGGTCACGAAGGCTTCCTCCTCGGGGAAGCCCTGGAGGACCCGCCACGTGGCCGGATCCCCCAGTCCCTGAGGGGTGACCAGGACGATTCCGGCCTCGGGGGCGGCCTCGGCGAGACCCGTGTAGGCGGCGATCGTTTCCGCGTCGGATCCGTGACCGTGGAAGAGGACCAGCAATGGGGCCGGGGCTCGGGGTGTCGGTTCGGAGGTACCGGCCGGACGCACCAACCCGTAGGAGCGCTGAGTGCCGTCCACGTCGAGCGTGCGTTCTCCCGGCGGGGGGAGCCCGCAGTCCGCCGGGGCTTCGGCCGTGGGGCCTGTCGCCGGCGCGTCTGCTGGGTCGGTGGTCCCGGCTGGGTCGGTGGTCCCGGCTGGGTCGGTGGTCCCGGTCGGGACGGTGGTCGTGCGGTCGGCGGTGGTCGTGCGGTCGGTGGTGGTCGTGCGGTCGGTGGTGGTCGTGCGGTCGGAACAGCCGCCCAGGATCGCCAACACCAACAGCGGGGGGAGCAGGTGGACGCCGAAGCGGATCTTCACGGTGTCAGCCTCCCACGCACCTACCCGGCCTGCCCGACCCGCCCGACAGGCCTGACCCGCCGGACTGGCGTGCACCCGCCCGTGACGCGTTCTGTCGGCCAGAAGTGCCCAAAAGGGCACACTGGAACCGACGGTTCGCGGTGGGGCCGGTTCTCTGGTATTTGCACTACAGGGAGGTAGGGTGGGTTGATGGGCGCCAAGACCGACCGACGGCACCAGCAGGGCGAGGAGTCCCGCCAGCGCATCCTCGACGCCGTCATCGCCATCGCCGCGGAGCGGGGATACGAGGGAACCACCGTGGCGCTGGTCTCCGAGCGCTCCGGCCTGCCCGTCAGTTCCATCTACTGGCACTTCGCCAACAAGGACGCGCTCATCGCGGCGGTGATCCGGCGCAGCCACGACGCCTGGGAGGCCAGCCTGGCCGAGCCGGTGTCCATCCCCCTGGGTGCCACCAGGCGCCAGGCCCTGGCCGCCATCCTGCACCACGACGCCGGGAGCCTGGTGTCCCACCCCGAGTTCCTGCGGTTCGGCCTGATGCTGGCCCTCGAGCAACGTGAGGACGAGCCCGAGGCCCGTCGCCTGTTCCTGGAGGTACGCCGGGCCAGCCTGGAACGGATCGAACGGGGATACCAGCTGTTGTTGGGAGTGGAGGGAATAGAGGATCCGGCAGTGGCCACCCGCCTGGCGGCGTTGACCCTGGCGGCGGTCGACGGCCTGTTCCTGGCCCTCCAGGCAGAGCCGGGCACCGCAGACCTCGACGGCGGCCTCGATCTGTTGGCCACCGCCCTCGACCTGCTCGTCGACGAGCACCTCGACCCCAGCTGAGCCGAACCGAGCCGAACTGGGGCCTGCAGCGTTGCGGATTCCGCAACGCTGCAGGCCCCGAGAATGACTCAATGGAGTGTTCCCTGGAATGTTTGCTACAGGGAGAGTAGGATCAACGCATGGCGAGCACCGCGAACGACAGCGCCGGGCTAGACCGGACAGCCCAGGGCTACCGGGACCGGGCCAACGGGCCCTGGGATCGCGTCGTGCGGGTCACCCACTGCGTCGACTGCTTTCCGGGTAGCTGCCCGCTGAACGCCTTCGTCCGCGACGGCCGGGTCGTGCGTGAGGAGTCCTCGGGCAACCTGCCCCCCGCCGAAGAGGGCGTGCCCGACATGAACCCCCTGGTCTGCCAAAAGGGCCTGGCCTGGAGTCGCCAGCTCGACTCGCCCGACCGGCTCACCCATCCGCTGCGCCGCGTCGGCGAGCGGGGCGGCGGGCGATGGGAACAGATCAGCTGGGAGGAGGCCCTGGCCGAGGTGGCCACCGCCGTCGTCGACGCCATCGAGGAGATCGGTCCCGAAGCCGTCGTCCAGGAGGGCTCCCCCGAGATCGGCGTGGTCACCCCCACCCTGCGCTTCGGCAACGTGTTGGGCACCACCCATCTCGATGTCAACGGGTCGATCAACGACTTCTGGGCCGGCTTCCACCAGGTCTACGGCAAGTTCTACGCGACCTTCTCGATGGACGACCTGTTCCACTCCGACGTGATCCTCATCTGGCACGCCAACCCCGCCTACACCGCCATCCCTGTTTTCCACTACGTCACCGAGGCCCGCTACCACGGCACCCAGGTGGTCCTCGTCTCGCCGGATGTGAGCCCCAGCCACACCCACGCCGACGTCCACCTGCCCGTGCGGCCCGGCACTGACGCCGCCCTGGCCCTGGCCATGTGCCAGACCGTGCTGGCCGAAGGGTTGGCCGACACCGACTTCGTGGCCTCCCAGACCGACCTGTCGTTGCTGGTGCGCACCGACACCGGCCGCTACCTGCGCGACGCCGACATCCACCCCGATGGTCGCGACGACCGGTTCTTCCACGCCACCGCCGACGGCGAGGTGATCCCCGCCGATCCCGGCCACCTGCTGCTCGACACCCTCGACACCCCCGTCATCCTGGCGGGCACGACCACCGTCACAGGGCACGACGGCCAGCTGATCGAGGTCGAACCGTTGCTGGCGGTGCTGCGTCGCGACCTCGACGCCCGCGCCACACCCCGAGCTGGTGGCCCCTGTGGTGGGCACCAACCCCGACACCATCCGCGAGCTGGCCCGCCTGATCGCTGGCGGACGGACCCATGTGATGGTGCCCGGAGGGATGTCCAAGTACTTCCACGGCGACCTCATGGCCCGGGCCATGCTGTTGCTCCTGGGTCTCACGGGCAACTGGGGCCGCAAGGGTGCGGGCACCGGCGGCTGGGCAACGGGGCTCTTCGACGGCCAGCTCTTCGCACTGTCCAAGCCCAGCGCGGGCGTCGAGAGCGCATCGATGGTGCTGGACATGGCCGAGGCGGCCCGCACCGTGTTCCGCAACGCCGACCCCACCCTCACCGAGGAAGCTGGCCGCGGTCGAGTTGTGGCGCCAGATGGCGGGCGCCGCGGGCCTGGCCCCTCCGGTGTTCTTCTGGTACCGCCACGCCGGTTTCGCCGAGCGGATGGACGACCCCACCCACGCCGACCCCACGATGGCCCGGTCCTTCTCGGCCTACCTGGAAGAGGCCCTGGCCGCGGGCTGGTGGTCCGCGGCGGACCGGCCCGCTCTCCATCACCCACCCCGGGTGCTCGTGGAGATCGCCGGCAACATGTTGCGCCGCACCCGCGGCGGGCACACCGTGCTGCTAGAGCACCTGTGGCCCCAGCTGACCAAGGTGGTCGTGGTCGACGTGCGCATGTCCGAGACCGCCCGCTACGCCGACATCGTCCTGCCCGCCGCAGGCACCTACGAGAAGGCCGGCTTCGGGATGCCCACCCCCTGGACCATGGTGCTGGGGTTCTCCGACGCCGCGGTGGCGCCACCCGGCGAGGCCCACGGCGAGTGGGCCATCCTGTCGGATCTGTTCGGCCGCCATCGGCGAAGAGGCGCGGGGCCGGGGCCTGGAGAACTACCGGGACCGCACCGGAGCCCAGCGGCGCTACGCCGACCTGGCCGGGACCTTCACCCTGGGTGGCGCCATCGGCGATGAGACCGACCTGGCCGACGAGATGATCCGCGACGCCGAGATGGCCGGCAACCTCCCCCCGGGCACGACGCTGGAGACCCTGCGCCGCGACGGCTGGACCCACTACCAGGACTGGGGGATCACGGCCATGGCCCAGGGGCAGGCCTCACCGTTCCCCCGCGGTGAGACCCACGCCCCGCTGCGCAACCACGTCGAGGCAGGCCATCCCTATCCCACCCTCACCCGGCGGGCCCAGTTCCTTCTCGAGCACCCCTGGTTCGTGGAGGCCGGCGAGTCCCTGCCCGTTCACAAGGAACCACCGCCCCTCGGCGGCGACCACCGGTGGCGGCTGTCCAGCGGCCACAACCGTTGGTCGATCCACGCCATGAACACCACCAACCCGCTGCTGCTCGAGACCCACCGTGGCCGGCCCTTCGTGGTGATCAACGACGACGACGCCGGCGCCCTGGGAGTGGCCGACGACGACGAGGTACGCATATGGAACGACGTCGGATCGTTCCGGGTGGCCACCCGCCTGAGCCCGACCCAGCGGCCCGGCGCGCTCACCGTCTACAACGGCTTCGAAGGCCTCATGTTCCCCGGCGGGGAGGGAGCCAACGAGGTCGAACCTGGGGTGGTCAAGCCCCTGGGCCTGGCCGGCGGGTACGGCCACCTGGGCTACGCACCCACCGAGTGGCAACCGATCCCCGCCGACCGCTGCGTGAACGTCTCGGTAGAGCCGGTGCGCCCCGGGCCCTGAGCAGCGGGCCGGATACACGCTGCATGCCGTCGCGGGCCATGCTGACGTCATGGCGGATCCGGCTCTCTTCGCTCCATCCCGATTCGGGCCCCCTCGCCAGGCGCTGAGCGTCTCGCTGTCCGGCGCTGTGCGAGGCTCTCGACCTCGCCGTTCGTGACGCCGGCCTCGTCCTGCTGGTCGCACCGGGAGGATCGGGCAAGACCACGGCGTTGGCATGGTGGGCGGCCGAGGACCCCCGGCGGCGCGTGGTCTGGGCACGACTCGAACCCCAGGACGACGACCCCGTCACCCTGGCCAGCCTGCTGCTGGCTGCACTCCGCCACCTCGAGGCTGACTCGGGTCACCGCCTGGAGGGCCTGCTGGCCACGGGGACGGGCCTCGAAGCCCGACGGCTGGCGGCAGCTCTCCTCGTCGATCTGGCTGAGCTCGGCGAGGTGGGCGATCCGGCCGACGTGGCGCTCGTCCTCGACGACCTGCACACGATCTCGGGCACCGAGACCATGACCCTGCTCGACACCGTCCTCGACGGCCTCCCGACCGGGGTGAGCGTGCTCGCAGCGGCCCGGTACGAGCCGGCGCTGTCATTGCCACGGCGTCGCGTCCGCCACGAGGTCGCCGAGTTCCGCGCACAAGATCTGCACCTCGACCTCGCGGCCGTCCGCGCCCTCCTCGAGCGGGCCGGTGCGCCACCAGATGTCGACCCCGAGTTGGTGTTGGCCAACTCCGGGGGATGGGCCGCCGCAGCCCAGCTCGCCGCCATCGGCGCCGCGGCCGGTCGCTGGCATCCCGGCACGAAGGCGCCGCAGGTACAGGAACAGGCCGCTCTCGACGACTTCCTGGCTCAGGAGATCTTCGACGAGCTGCCCCCGACCTCTCGGCCTTCCTCCTCGATACCTGCCTGCTCCCCGAGCTCACCGTCGAGAACTGCGGCCGGGTGACGGGCCGGGACGACGCCGGTGACCTGCTGCGCCTCATAGAGCAGCGGGACCTCTTCGTGACTCGTCAATCATCGGGCGCGCTGCGCTTCCACGACCTGTTCGCGGCCTTCCTGGGTCGACAGCTGGCACGGCTGCGCCCCGAAGAAGAGGTGCGGGCGCTCCGCCTCCGCTCCGCCGCCTGCGCCCCGACCGGCGACGCCATCCGGCTGCTCGTCGAGGCCGGTGCCCCCGATGAAGCCGCCGGCCTGATCACCGAGGCCGCTCGGTCGCACCTGACCCACAGCGGTCCCCCGATCCCCGAGTCGTGGCTTCTGGCGCTGCCCGCCGGGACGGCACAGCGCCACCCTTGGGTGGCGCTGATCGAAGGGGTCAACCACGTGCGCCGCGGCACGATGGACCAGGGCCTGGCCAGCCTGCACGGCGTGAGCGATGCCATGGCCGATGCAGGTGAGGAGAACGGCCGCCTCGAGGCGGACTTCGCCCTGCTCGAGGCACACATGGGCCTGGGCGACATGGAACAGGCCGCGCAGCTCGTCGAGAGCCTGGCGGTGCTCGTGCTGGCGCCCGACGATCAGATTCGACTCCTGGCCGTCGAGATCTGGTTCGCCTTCTTCGCCAGCGACTGGGAGGCGGTGAGCACCCATCTGGCCCGCGCCTTCGAACTGGCCTCGGGACCGGCGACCACGGTGGGACGCCGGGTCGTGGCCCAATCGCTGGGGACCGAGCTGCTCTTCGTTGACCAGGGTCCGGGCTGGGTGGCCTCCCAGATGCATCGCCTCGGCGCCCGCCTCGGCGACGACGCCGGCCCCACGGCGGGGCTGCTGTCGGTGGTGGGCGCCGCTGCCGCCTTCCTGGCCGGACGGCCCGACGAGGCCTCCACCGGCCTGGACGAGGCCCGGCGGGTGGCTGACGAGCACGGCGGGCTGGGCTGGACAGGGCTGGCCATCGACCGGGTCGGCCTGGTGCTGGCCTTGCACTGCGGTGACGCGGCGACGGTGGCAGCGGTCACCGCGGTGGCCTGGGAGCTCCTCGGGCAGTCTTCGGTGCACCAGCAGGAGCGCTCGATGTACGCCTGGGCCGAGGCCTACGCGGCCCTACAACGGGGGCGCGCCGCAGCGGTCGGGGCCATCCGTGACCGGTGGTTGGGCACCGTGGATCCCTACGACCGGCCCGACGTGGCGGTGACGCGCCTGGTGCTCGACGCCATCGACGCCGACCACCACGGCGACCGCGACCGGGCCAGGGAGGCCCTCGAGGCTGCCGCCGAGCTCCACGGAACCGTACGTTTCGCCTTCGGGACAGGACAGCCGCTCCTGGTCATGGCCGCACTGGAGCTCGACCGCGGCGACCGCCACGCCGCGGTCAACACGGCGCGGCCCGCGCTCGACCGGGCCGCCGCCCTCGACGCTCCGGGGCTGTTGGTTCAGGAGGGACCGGTGCATCGGCCGCTGCTCGAGGCCTGCGCCGACGCCGGCGTGCAACGGGCCCTCATCCATCGGGCGCTGGCCACACTGGACCGCACCGCCGGCACTGCTCGGGTGTCGGTACCGGGCAGCGGGGAGGAGTTGACCGCGCGCGAGGTGGAGGTGCTGGCCCTGGTTGCTGCCGGGGCCTCCAACCGAGCCATCGCCGAACAGCTCTACATCGGCGAGCGCACCGTCAAGACCCACATGACCTCGCTCATGCGCAAGCTAGAGGTCACCTCCCGCACCCAGGCAGCAGCTCGCGCCCGCGAGCTCGGCGTCGCCCCCTGACCACCAGGGAGCCCCCTCCCGACCGTCCCGTTCCGCGGCCGCTCCTGGGGCCGGGTCTCCGGCGCCACTCCGACCGTCACTCCGACCGTCACTCCGACCTTGGTACGAGGCGCTCGCGCACAGAAGGGGGTTGTATCCGTGTGAACCCAGAAGCACGAGGAGAAGCCATGAACCCCCGATCCCGCACACGCCCTCGGCGAACCAGAATGCTGTTCTGCCCGGCGCTGGCCATCGTCGCCATCGCAGGGGCCTGCGGAAGCGACGACGGGAGCGCGGCCGCCGGCACCGAGGTAGCCGATACCAGCACCAGCGCCCCCACCGATCCTTCCCAGACCACCGACGAGAGCTCGACCCAACCACAACAGGAGGAAACCACCATGCAACGCACCCCTGTCAACCCATGGACCTGGTCACTCGACTACGGCTTCAACCAGGCCGAGATGGTCGAGGGCGCCACCCGCGAGCTCTACCTCTCGGGCCAGGCCGCGATGGGCCCCGACGGCCAGCCCATGCACGCCGGTGACATGGCAGCCCAGCTCACCCTGGCCCTGGACAATCTCGAGGCCGTCCTCGCCGAGGCTGGGATGACCCTGTCGGACGTGGTTCGCCTCAACATCTACACCACCGACGTCGACGCTCTGTTCGCCAACTACGGGATCATCGCCGAGCGCACCGGCACCGCCGGCGTGGCCCCTCCGGGCACCCTGTTGGGTGTGGCCCGCCTGGCCTTCCCCGAGATGATGGTCGAGCTCGAGGCCACCGCCGTCGGCTGAGCCGGGCAAGACAACACGAGCCGGGACAGACCGAAACGGCTGAGGATCGGGCCCGGGCATCCACCGGGCCCGATCCGGCGCGCTCAGACCCGGGAGCGCTCAGGGATCCGGCGTGCTCAGACCCCGACGGGTTCTGGCTGGAGGCTGGGCGCATCCCGCTCGGCGGCTATCGCCTCCATGATCTCGAAGCGGTTGATCTGGTTGGTGCCCTCGTAGATCTGGGTCAACTTGGCGTCACGCAGCAGCTTCTCCACCCCGTACTCGCGCATGTAGCCGTGCCCACCCATGACCTGGATGGCGTCGAGGGCGTTGGCCACCGCGGCGTCCGAGGCGAAGGTCTTGGCCATCGACGACAGCTTGATGCTGGGCTGGCCCATGGCGATCGAGCGCACCGCCTCGAGCACCAGGTGGCGGGCGGCCTCCACCCGGATGGCCATGTCGGCCAGCATGAGCTGGAGGGCCTGGTGACCCACGATGGGTCGCCCGCCCTGCACGCGGGCTTCGGCGTATTCGAGGGCGTGCTCGTAGGCGCTGCGGGCGATGCCCACGGCGATGGCACCCACGGGTGCCCGGGTGACGCTCATCACGGCCCGGTTCAGCTCCCAACCCTGGCCCTCGGCGCCGATGCGGTGGTCGTCGGGCACGAACACGTCGTCGAAGACCAGCTCGGCGGCCGGACAGGCCCGCTGTCCCATCTTGTCGAAGACCTGGCCGACCGAGAAGCCCGGGGTACCCGCGGTCACCGCCAGACAGACGATGTCCTCGCGGAAGGCCACGTCGTCACCGAGCCGGGCGAAAACGGTGACCACGCTGGCCAGCGACCCGTTGGAGATGAAGACCTTGCGACCCGACAGCACGTAGCCGCCGTCCACCCGGCGCGCCCGGGTGCCCATGCGGGCGTCGGGGTGACCCGCGATGAAGTCCGATCCCATGTCGGGTTCGGTGGCGGCCAGGGCAGCCAGCTGGGGGGTGTCTGTGTCCCAGGACTGGGTCACGGGCAGCAGGAAGCGTCCGATGGCGGCAGGGTCGAAGGACAAGAGGATGGGCAGCAGGCCCAGTGCGTTGGCACCGAAGAGCACGGCGCAGCCGCTGCACGCCGCGGCCAGCTCTTCGGTGACCAGGGTGCCTGCGATCTGGTCCATTCCCGATCCGCCGAGGCCTTCGGGGAGTGAGGAACCGAGAATCCCCGCCGCGGCCGCTTCGCGCAACAGCTCGTCGCGCACCGGGGATTCGGGGTCGGCGTCGAGGGTGAGGGCGCGGGGGGCGATCGAGCGACGGGCGAACTCACGCGCCCAGGCGCGGGCCTCCTCCTGTTCGGGGGTGAGCCCGAGGGGGCTCACGACGGGGCTCCAGCGGCGACGGCCGCGTCCGCGGCGGGGGCCAGCCCAGCGCTCGGGGCCAGCACAGCCCTGCGGTCGATGCGGTGGATCACCTCGCCGACGGGGATGGTGTTGTCGGAGGTGAGGGCCACCAGCGGGCCGGTGGTGGCGGGCACCAGGGCGGCCAGAGGGTCGTCCTCGGAGGAGGCGGTACGCAGCGTGCCGGTTCCCACGGCCACGTCGGAGGGCGCGATCTCCAGGCTCGAGGAGGTGATCTCCTCCACCTCGATGTCGGTGCCGGGCCCGGGGATCAGCTTGTAGTTGAGCGTCGGTCGCCCACCGCCGGCGACGACCTGACCCAGGTCGCCGTCGGCGGGTGGGGACGAGAAGTCGCCGTCGATCTCGAGGATGGTGGTGCCCCAGCGGGTGACCCGGCCCGCGAAACGGTCGCCGTCGCGCTCCCAGGTGATGGTGGCGATCTTCTTGGGCCAGCCAGCGGCCTCGCGCCCGGCGATGAGAGCCTCGTCTGTGGTGACGTAGATGTAGGGCACGTAGTTGGCCTCGAGGTCACCCAGGCGGACCGGCACCAGCACCACCGCCTCGTCGAAGGGGTGCGTGCGTTGGGGGTGACCCCAGGGGTAGGTGAGCATGGTGACCAGGCCCGGGCCGTCGCCGGGCTCGAGAGGGGCGGGCAGGATGGCGGCCAGGGTGGCCGGATCGGGTGTGAAGCCCATGACCACCGACCGCACCCCTTGCCAGGAGTGGGGGGGCGTGGTGAACACGGGGGCGGACCAGGGCATGCTCCACGGTTCGCTCATGGCGACCTCCTCTTTCGGGTGATGTGACCGTAGCACATCCCTGGAAGGATCGCTACAGGGAATCCAGGCGTGCCCGGCGAGCTCGGCGGCTCGTGCGAGCAGCGCCTTGGCTACCCTGCACCGCCGAGACGAGGAGCAACCATGGGAACCGACGGCACGGGCAACGACGGCACGGGCAACGACGGCACGGGCAAGCACGGAATCGACTACGCGAGCCTCGACACCGCGGTGGGCCACGACTGGTACGAGCTCGACCCGGACCTGCGGGCCCGGGTGCGGGCTGACTGCCCGCCCGAGGATCTGGCCTGGGCCGAAGAGACCCTGCACTCCTTCGGCGCGCTGTGCGGCGGTGACATCGCCCGCAACGCCGACATCATCGACGCCCGGCCCGCCGAACTGGTCCGCTACGACCGCTGGGCCGAGACGATCGACGTGATCGACCACCCCACCCAGACCATCGACTCCAAGCGCAAGCTGTGGCGGGCCGGCTACGTGTCGGGTTTCGCCACCCAGGCGGCCGAGCGGGGTCGGCCCACGCCCGGCGTGGTGTCGGCGGCGAGCAACTACCTGCTCTCCCAGGCCGACACCGGGATGGTGTGTTCGCTGGGGATGACGACCGGGGTGGCGGGCCTGGTCGACTCCTACGCCCCGACGGACCTGCGCGACGAGCTGCTGCCCCGGCTGCGCACCGACGACTTCGACGAGGGCATCGACGGCTCGATGTTCCTCACCGAACGTCTGGGTGGATCGGACCTGGGCCGCACGGTGCGCTGCGTGGCCCGAGACATCGGCGACGGCCGGGTGCTCATCACCGGAGAGAAGTGGTTCTGCTCGAACATCGACGGTGGGGTGGCGGTGCTGCTGGCCCGACCCGAGGGCGGTCCCGAAGGCAGCCCCGGCATCGGCTTGTACCTGGTGCCCCGCTTCCGCGACGACGGCTCGCGCAACACCTACCGCATGCGCCGCCTCAAGCCGAAGCTGGGGACCCGCAGCGTGCCCACCGGCGAGATCGAGTTCGAGGACGCCGTCGGCTACGCGCTGCGCCCGCGCCGCTCCGACGGCACCCAGGAGACCTCCGACGCCGGCGGGTTGAACCGGATGATGGAGATGGTCAACGTGTCCCGGTTCGGAGTGGCCATGATGGGCCTGGGCATCGCCCGCCGGTCGTTCCTGGAGGCCATGGTGTGGGCAAACCAGCGGGAGGCCAAAGGGCGCTACCTGGTCGACCTGCCGCTGGTGCGCGAGCAGTTGGTCGACCGCCTCTGCGACCTGGAGGCGGCGTTCGCCCTGGGCTTCGAGTGCGCCGCCGCCGCCCGGCACGCCGACGGCGACCGGCTCCGGCGCATCCTGGTGCCCGCGGCCAAGGTGAGGTTGTGCCGCCTGGGCGTGACCGCCGCCAACTTCGCGGTCGATCTGGTGGGTGGCAACGGCTACTGCGAGGACTGGGGCCTCACCCGGCTGCTGCGCGACGCCGTGTGCCACCCCATCTGGGAAGGCAGCGAGAACATCTGCGCCCTCGACGTGCTCCGGGCCATCCGGCGCGAGCACGCCCACGAGGCGGTGCTGGCCCGGGTGGACGAGGCTCTGGCCGTCGCCCGGGACGGGCCCGCCTGGCTGGCAGGAGCCGTCGACGCCGTGCGGGCCGACCGCGACGAGTTCGAGGCGCGGGTGTCAGACATGGACGTGGTGGACGCCGACTGGACCCACGCCGGCGCCACGCGGCTCACCTCGCTCGCCACCACGACCGTCGAGGGCGCCCTGCTCTGCGAGCAGGGGGCTGCCGATCCCCACAAAGCACTGGTGGCCTTGCGCTACGCCCGGCACCGGCTGCGTCCCGACCAGGCCTGGGACGACCGCATCGCCTTCCAGGTGGGGCGGGAGCTGCTGGCCTTCGCCGCCATCGATCCCGACCGCGCCGCCGCAGCCGCGGTCTGACCGCAGAGCCGCGGCCCCGCTGCGGGGTAAGAGCTCGGTTGGCAACGGCCACCATGGCCGCCCTGGGTGAACCGCTGAGTTCCTGACCGGGTGACCGTGCGCCGCGACCCGCAGGGCAGCGCTCAGCCCGCCTGGTCGACAAGGTGACGAGCGAGCTCACGGCCGGCGTGGCGGGCGTCGTGGCCCTCGACCAGATGACAGGCCCGTTCGTCGGACGGTCGGGCCAGGCCCACCAGTATGGGCGCGCGGCTGGTCCCGGCAGGGCGGGCTGCACCGGGACCCAGTCCCGCCTCGTCCACCGCCTGCACCTCGTAGGGTCGGGCCTTGGCCTGGATCATGCGCCCGAGCTCGATGTAGGGGAGCTCACCCACTTCGTGGCTGACGGTCACCACCGCCGGCAGCGGACAGGTCCAGGTCTCGATCCCGTCGCCACCGAGCCGGTCGATCTCCAGGTCGGCACGGCAACCCGGCTCGCCGGGTGAACCCGAGCGCAGCGCCGTGGCCAGGGTCACCACCGGGACATCCAGGAGGTGGGCCAACGCGGGTCCGACCGCCCCGGCGTTGGTGTCCGCCGCCCGCCGCCCGACCAGCACCAGGTCCCATCCCCCGGTGGCCGCCGCGGCCCGGGCCACCAGGGCGGCCAGGGCGGCCGCGGTCCACCAGGTGTCGGCCGCGGCCGGGGGGAGGCGTCGGCCAGCAGCGCCCGGTCCGCTCCCGCCCCGAGCGCCTTGAGGTAGAGGTTGCGGATCGGTCCCGGACCCACCCCGATGACGGTGATGTCCACCTGGGACGGGTCGGCAGCGGCCGCCCGCAGGTCGAGAGCTGCCTGGAGGGCGTGCAGCGAGTAGGGGTCGAGCACGGGGGGCGTGCCCCGACCGCTGATGACCAACCGGTCGGGGTCGAGGGCCAGGGCGTTGGCGGGTGCCTCGGGGTCGAGAACCTGCTTCACGGTCACCACGATCCGCAACGGGGTGTCGCTCATCGGTGCGCTCCTCCGATGGCCTCCGCCGGGACCAGCTCCTCGAGCATCCCGGCCACCACCTCCTGCCAGTCGCCCACCACACCGAGGTCGGCGTACCCGAAGATCGGAGCCGAGGGGTCCCGGTTGATGGCCACGATCCGCTGGGACGCCCGCATCCCTGCCAGGTGCTGGACCGATCCCGAGATCCCCACGGCCACGTACAGCTCGGGCGCCACGCGGGCGCCGGTGATGCCCACCTGGTGGTGCCCGGGCACCCAGCCGGCGTCGCAGGGTGGGCGGGACGCCCCGAGCTGGGCGTCGAGGACCTCGGCCAGCCGGGACAGGACGGCGAACCCCTCGGGTCCGCCCATTCCCCGACCCCCCGACACGATCCGCTGGGCCTGGGGCAGAGCGACCCCGTCCTGGACGCCGTGGCGGGCCAGCACGCGCACCCCTCGGGCCGGGTCGACGCCGGACCCGCTGGCCCCGGCGTCCGCGGCGGTTGCGCCCGTGGTCGCATCGAGCTCGAGCGGAGACACTGCGACGTCGGCGGGCGCGAGGCGCTCGGCCGGCGTCCCCTGGCGGGCATGGACGTCGATGCTGGCGACCAGCCGATCGCCGGGCACCAGGGCCAGGGTGGCTTCGAAGGCGCCGCCATGCACCGGCCGGCGCACGACCAGGGCCGCGTCCCGACGCTCGACGGCGCAGCAGTCCAGGGCCGCCACCGCCCCCAGGCGGGCCGCACAGCGCGCAACGATGTCCTCGCTGTCGACACCGGACGCGAGCAGCACCGCCGGGACACGGTGGCGCTGCGCCCACCCCGCCAGGGCGATGGGCAGGGCCGGGGCCGCCTCGGGCGCCGGGGCGACCGCCGATCCCACGTCGACCCCTGGCCGGCTCACGCCTTGCAGGCTCACGCCCTGCACGTCGGTGCCGAGTTCGCTCGCCAGCACCGTCGCCACAGCCAGGAGCCGGACGGTCGACCGGTCGGGCCGGCCCTCGGCGTCCCAGCGGCCGGCGACCAGGACGGGCCCGTCGAGACCGGCCGGCACGTCGTGGTCGGGGACCTCAACCATGACTGGGCACCTCGGCGCCCTCGGCGTTGATGAAGTACTTCGAGTCCGACAGGTCCTCGGGATCCAGGGCCGTCTTCAGCCGGCGCTGCCACAGGTGGTAGTTGTCCATGTGGGGGCCCAGGAAGTCGTGGGCGTAGCCGCCGGCGAAGAACGAGAAGCCGCCACCGCCCAGGGTCTGCTCGACGATGGCTTCCATGACCGTGTCCGACAGGCCCTTGAGCTTCTCGTTCATCTCGGGGTCGCGGTGGTCGTAGAGCACCAGCTCCTCGCAGTGGGCCCAGGTGCCGTGTTCGTAGAGGAGGGTGTGGGCGTTGTCGCCCAGGTCGTCGGCGCAGGCGCCCGTCTCGATGAACGCCTCCTTCAGCCGTTCCCCTTCGGCGGCCTGGCGCAGCGCGTTGGCCATCGCCTCGTCGCCGCCCATCGACGAGTAGAAGTTGCCGGTGGGCCGGAACATGCCGGGGGCGATGGCGTTGCGCAGCACCGCCCACCACAGCCCGCCCGTTCCGGTGGCCAGGATGCCGGTGACCTCCTGGACGACCCCGCCGTGCTCGGTCACGAGGTCGGTGAGCACGTCGTGCTGGTAGGCGTAGTGCTCGTCGCTGTTGCCCTGGAGGATGGCGACGAACTGCAGGTCGAAGCCGCGCACCTGGGCCCGCAGCTCGGGGGTGTCCCGCACCTGGCGGAACAGCTCGGGTGCGCTGATGGCCAGGGCCAGCCCGGTGGCCACCCTGAACTGGGCGTAGCAGATCTCGGCCTCGCCCAGGGCGTATAGGGCGTCGGCGTAGCGGTCCGTGTCCGAGAACAGGCACAGGAAGGCACCGTTGTTGGGCGGGACGTCGACGGTGAGGTCACGGAAGGAGCCGCCGCGGGTCTCGATGGCGGCGGGACCGGCCCACGGGTAGAGCTTGAGCCCGACCCGGGTGAACACCCCGAGGCCACCGTCGGCCCCGGCGAAGCCGCGTATTGCTCCGCGTAGGCTCGGGCCCGGACCGTCGGGGCTGACCCAGCCCGCCCCGCTGCCGAACGATCCCACCTGCACCAGCTCGCCGGTGGGCAGCACCCACTCGACCCCCATCAGGTTGCGGGGCACGTAGCCCATCGAGATCGACGTGAACCCCATCCCCATGTGGGAGGTGGCGCTGGCCAGCGGTGAGCAGTTGGAGCCGGCGCCGTGGATGTGCAGGTTCAGGCCGTGGGCCATCAGCTCGGCCTGGAGCTGGGCGCAGGTCACGTAGGGCTCGACCACCACAGTGCGGTTGGCCACGTCCAACTCGAGGATGCGGTTCATGCGGCGCAGGTCGAGCTGCACCACGTTGGCGAACCCGGCGCCGGCCTGGGCACCCCAGCCCGTGGACAGCGCCTTGAAGCGCAGGTGGTGGCGGTTGCAGGCGGCCACCACGGCCTGGACCTCCTCGGTGGAGGCGGGCATGACCACCGCCACCGGCCTGTGGATCCACACGCCGCTCTCGACCTTGTGGAACGGCTGGGCCGCGTAGGAGTCGAGCACGTGGGGGTCGGTGCGGATCCACTCGGGCCCCACGGCGGCCTCCAGGTCGGCGCGGGCCTCGGGGCTGATGGGCGGTCCGATCTCGGGGGCCGCCGAGGCGTCGGCGCCGACTGTGCTGATGGCGGCTCCGGTCGCGGCTGGAGCGGTCGTGGCTGGGGCTGGCGTGTTCATCGGATCTCCCGGTTGATCGTGACGTGGGTGGCCACCAGCTCGCTGATGCCGATGACCTCGAGGGCGGGACGCCGGCCCTCGGCCTCCATTGCGTCCATGGCCCTACCGAAGTTGTGCACGCACCACGGGCAGCTCGTGACCAGCGTGTCGGCGCCGGTGGCGGCGGCCTCCTCGACCCGCTCGACGGCGGTGGCCAGTGAGAACTCGGCGTCGGCCTCCAGGCAACCGCCGCCCGCGCCGCAGCACCACGAGTACTCCCGGATCCGTTCCATCTCCACCAGCTCGACCCCTTCCAGGGCGGCCAGCACCTGGCGGGGGGCGTCGTAGCGACCGCCCCGCCCGTCGCGGCGGGTGGCGTCGGGCCGGTCGATCTTGGGTCCGTCGAAGTGACCGGCGAAGTCCTCGCCCTTGCGGCCCAGGTTGCAGGGGTCGTGGTAGGTGACCCGGCGAGGCGTGGCCGGCGCCGTGGTAGGTGCGGATGCCGTCTCCGTGGTGGAGAGTGAGGGCATCGCTGGTGCCAAGCGGCCCGAGGCCAACAGCTCGGCTGCGATCTCGCTGACGTGGCGGACCGGCACCCCCAGGGACAGGCCGTTCTTGGGGTACAGGTAGTTGAAGGCCCCGAAGCAGTCCGAGCAGGCGACCGCCACCATCTGGGCCCCCGACGAGCGCACCCGACGGACCATGTCGTCGCCGAAGTTGGCCAGCTCGCTGGCGAAGCCCGTCTCGTAGGCCCGCTGGCCGCAGCAGGCCTCGGCGGACTTGGAGGTCCCCACCCGCAGGCCCGTGGCGGTGAGGATCTCCACCGCGGCCAGCAGGTCCGCCCGTTGGGACTCGTCGTAGGAGTAGCGGCAGCCGACGTGGAAGAGGATGTCGACGTCCTCCCGGTTGGCGTCGAGCAGGCCGGTGTCGACATCCCACGCGTCCCGCTGCTCCTTGGGCATCCCGAACACGTTGTTCTCGGCCCGCATGGCCTCGACCAGCTGGAGGTGCTCGAGGGGGGCGAGGCCGGCTTCGACCACCCGGGCCCGGGCCTCGTGGAAGGTGTCGGTCAGGTCGATGTCATTGCGGTAGACCTTGCAGCCCACGTCGCAGCCCCCGCACATGGTGCAGGTCGTGAAGATCTCCGCGGCGGCCTCGTCGAGCTCGCTGCGCCCGTCGAGGATGGACAGCGCCACGTTGAGCTTGCCCGAACCCGAGTAGGCGTGGAACTGGCGGTGCCACACCGACGGGCACACCTGGGAGAAGCGCTGGCTGCGGATCCGGGCCAGGGGGATCCACTTGCACGACGAGCAGCGCGAGCACCCTTCCATGTCGGAGCGGAAGGACTCCAGGGTCAGGGGCAGCACCAGGCAACCCTGGTCGTCACGGCTCGGGGGAGTCCCGGCGGGGCCGGTCGGCGCGGTGGACCCGGTGGGTGCAGCCACCGCCGAAGTACTGGTGTCGAGAGTCATGACCGGGCTCCTGTGTGATCGGTGAAGCACAGCGCGCCCGGGGAGAGCACACCGTGGGGATCGAGGACGTGCTTGACCTTGGCCAGGGTGGCCACCACGTCGGGGCAGCGCCGGTAGGCCACGTCGACCAGCGCGCCGACGGGCTGGGCGAAGAAGGCGCCGTGGTCAGCCAGCTCCTCACCGAGGTCTCCCAGCTCGGCGTCGAGGACCTCGGCCTCGGACTCGGTGACACAGGCCGTGACCTCCACTGCGCAGGTGCGACCCTGGTTGACGGGCTGGAGGTAGGAACCGATGGCGGCCGAGTCCAGCGTGTGCTCCCAGCGCTGACGGGTGCGCGCCACCAGGGGTGCGGCGCGGTCCATGGTGGTGAGGAAGGAGAGCTCACGGCTGGTGCCCCGGGCCGAGCGCTTCCAGTCGCCCTCGGGCACCGTCGGCGGGGTCAGGCCGACGAGGGCCTCGACGAAGGCCTGGTCTCCGGTGCCGTCGAGGCGTTGGAGGCTGAGGCCGACTTCGGAAGCCAGCGCGTCGGCTTCGAGTGCCATGTACTCGAGTGACCGGGCGGGACGGCGGGGAGCGCGCCGAGCACCGCCAGCAGCCACCACTGCAACCGGTCCCTCGGTGGCGCCACGCCCAGGGCGGCGGCCACCAGCTCTCGGTGGGGGCGGTCCACCACGAGCAGCTCGTCACCGAGGCGGCGGCGGGTGAGGCCCGACACCAGGGCAGCCAGGGGTGCCAGGTCGTCGGCTCCGGCGGCCACCAGGCGGCGCAGCTCGGGCCGGCGCTCCAGGCGCACCGACGCCCATGTGGCGATGCCCAGGGCCCCCTGGGCGCCCTGGGCCAGCTTGGCCAGGTCGGTCTGGGCAGGACCGAGGGGGTTCTTCTGGTGCATGCCCGCCTGCCACTGCTCTTCCAGGGTGGAGCCCGGACCCGCGGCGGAGCCGGTGCGGAACCGGTCCCCGGTGCCGAACCACAGCTCGGCGCACAGCAACGGGTCGGTGAAGTCCCAATGCGAGCGGGGCCGCAGCGTGGGCGCCCGATCCATGAGGTGGGCCACGATCGACTTGCCGGTGGGGGCCAGCAGCGGGTGATCGACGACCAGGCCGGCGGCGTCGAGGTGGGGGACGAGCTGGGTGTAGGTGACCCCGGCCTCGACCACGGCGACGCGCTCGCGGGTGTCGACGGTGATGACGGTGTCGAGCCCGGACAGGTCGAGTTGTCGTGTGCCCGGGCGGGGCTGTCCCCGTCCGTGGCGGGCCGGGCCGGTGGAGGACCGGGGCACCAGGCCCAACCCATCGGCGACCGCGGCGGTGATGGCCGCGCCCACCTCGGGTGCGGCGGTGGGGCGCAGGGCTACGTGGGTGTTCATGGGATCTGCCTCTCGTGCCGCCTCACGGCTGCGGCCGGGTCGGTGGGGGTGCTGGGGGTGGAGCCGGCCGGCGTGCTGATCGTCGTGTCGGTGGGGGTGCTGGTCGTCTGGGCCAACAGCTCGGTGGCAGCCGCCAGCACGGCGGTGCGGCTGAGCGCGAAGAGCTCGTCGAGTCGGTCGGTGTCGTCGTCGATCTGGTGGGACAGGAAGATGCCGTCCAGGTGCACCAGGACCAGCCGGGCCAGCGATTCGGAGGCGGACCGCAGCCCGGCGGCGGCGCTGCCCTCGAACAGGGCGCCGATGCTGGCGGCCATGCGCTCGACGGCGCTCCGGCGGGCCTGCTGCACAGCCGTGCGGACGGCACGATCAGGGTGACTGCGGTCCAGGCCCAGCCACAGCAGAAGGCGCAGGGCCTGGGGGGCGTGGCGGTAGGAGTCGGCGATGACACCGAAGAACCGGTTGAGGTCGGGAGGTGGCGGCACCGTGACGTCGGGGGCTTCCGCCCGCATGGCCGCATCCAGTTCGGCGTACCAGCGCTCGATGCTGCGCTCGACGATGGCCGCCAGCAGGCCCTCCTTGGACCCGAAGTGCCAGTAGATGGCGGTGGGGGCGCAGTCGGTGGCCCGGCAGATGGCGCCGATGGTGGTGGCCGCGAACCCTCGGTCGGCCATGAGCTCGGTGCCGGCGTCGAGGATGACCTCGCGGGTGTTCCCGGTGATCCCGCTGGTGGCGGCGGCGTTCGTGGCCGCCCGGGGTGTTCGGCCACGCCGGGGAGTGTGGGCTTCGGCGGGGTCGTGGGCCCTCTTCGCCATGGCGGAACCTCCACTCGATGCGTCGGACCGCTTCCGTAACGATCACTACAGGGAGTATGTAACGATCGCTACAGAGGTGTCAACCCTCTCCTGGTTCAGACCCGGTCGGTCATTCGCCTCCCCCCACTGCGACGTGCCTCATCGTTCTGTCGGCTGGAAGCGCCCAAAAGGGCACACTGGAACCGACGGTTTGCGCCCTCCCGCGTTCTGTCGGCTGGAAGCGCCCAAAAGGGCACACTGGAACCGACGGTTTGCGGGGGGTGGCGTGTCCCTGGAGGGATCGCTACAGTGAGGGGATGGACTTGTCGGACCGGACGCTGGACCTGCCAGGCCGGACCATGGACCTGCCGGGCCGGATGCGGGCCGTTCGCTTCCACGGGGGGCGTGACGGGCTGCGCGTCGACGACGTTGTTGTCCCGGTCCCGGGTCCCGCCGACGTGTTGGTGGCGGTGGCCGCCTGCGGACTGTGCGGATCGGACGCCCACTTCCCTCGAAGGGATGCCCACCCCGTCGCCCCTGCCCCTGACCCTGGGTCACGAACCGGCCGGCACCGTCGTGGCCCTCGGCGAGGATGTGACGGGCTGGTCGCTGGGTGACCGGGTGGCCATCAGCATCGGCTCGGGCTGCGGGCGCTGCCGCACCTGCGCGGCTGGCGCCCCCGAAGCCTGCCCAGACCAGCAGGCCCCGGGCCTGCACCTCGACGGCGCCTTCGCCGACTACATCCGGGTGCCCGCAGCCACCCTGGTGGCGATCCCCGACGCGGTGACCATGGCGGCTGCCGCCGTGTCCACCGACTGCGTGGCCAGCCCCTACCACGCGCTGGCCTGCCGGGCCCGGCTGCGCCCGGGCGAGCAGGTGGTGGTGATCGGCGTCGGTGGGCTCGGCTCGATGGCGGTGGTCCTGGCCCGCCTGCTGGGCGCGGGCCGGGTGGTGGCCGTCGACACCTCCCCCTCCGCGCTCGAACGGGCCCGGCAGGCCGGCGCCGAGGCCACGGTGCTCGTCCCCGCCGGCGCCCCCGCCACCGACGTGGTCGCCGAGGTGCGCACCGCCACCGACGGCGGGGCCGAGGTGGTGCTCGAGTGCGTGGGCCACCCCGACGCAGCCACCCTGGGGTGCCTCAGCCTGCTCCCGGCCGGTCGCCTGGTGCTGGTGGGCGTGACCCTGGCTCTCCCACCCATCCCCTACCCCCAGGCCCTGTTCGCCCTGGCCGAGTACTCGGTCATGGGCTCCTTCGCCTCCCACCAGCACGACATCGCCGCCGTGTTGGACCTGGCCGCCTCGGGCCGCCTCGACATCGACGCCGCCATCTCCCACCGGGTCACCCTCGAAGAGGTGCCCGAAGGCTACGAGCGGCTGCTGTCGCGGAGCGGTGACCCCCAACGCATCGTGATGGAGCTCCTCTGAACCCCAAGGTCAAGCCCTCGGACCGCCCCGTGGACACCGAGGCGGTGCTTCGCCTCCTCGAGGTGGTCGAGTCCGCCGGGGTGGCCGGCTCGACCGTCGAGCTCGAAGAGGAGATCTACCGGCGCATGCTCCCGGTGCGCCACAACGCCCGCCGGGTCGCCGCCCGTTCCTGGGAGCGCGCCGAGGTGGCCGAGCAGGAAGAGGTCGTGGTCACCCCGGCCCACGGCGACGAGCTGGTTCCCGACCTCGACGCGGTACGGACCACCGACGGCGCCAGTCTGCTGGCCGTCATGCGCAGCCGCCGTTCGGCCCGGGCCTTCGCCGACCGGGCCATCCCCGACGACCACCTGGACCTGATCCTCGAGGCGGGTCGCTGGGCGCCCTCGGGCGGCAACGCCCAGCCCTGGGAGCTGCTGGTGTTGCGCACCCCGGAGAGCAAGCGGTCCGTCGTCGACGCGTGCTGGTGCCCACCGTGGAGCTGTTGCGCTCCCTCGACCCCACCTTCCCAGGGGTCGCCAACCCCCGATCGCTGCTGGCCGCCGGCGCGCTGGTGCTGGTGTACGGCGACGTGCGGGCCATGGCCGCCTACCCCTACCCCCTGCCCCGCCCTGCCCGCTGGGCGCTGTTCGAGCAGTCCCTGGCCATGTGCGTGCAGAACATGTGGCTCATGGCCACCCGGTTGGGCCTCGCCGCCACCAACTACACGATGGGACACCCCGGGACCGATCAGCGCCTGCGCGAGGTCTTCGGCGTGCCCGACCACTTCGCGCTGCCCACGATGCTGGTGCTGGGCTACCCCCGTCACCACCCGCCGCCGCGTCCCCGGCGGCCCCTCGACCAGCTCGTCCACCGCGAGCGCTTCGACGCCGCCCGGGTCCGCTCCGACGATCAGCTCATCGACGACTGCTACGCAACCGGCGTGCGCGGCCGGGGCTTCCGCTGACGCGGCTCGCGGGGGCTGAGCAACCGGTCGGCGGCAACTTATAAGTCTCCACCGACCGCTCGCTGGCTATGCTCCAGGACATGGCCCGCACCACCAAGGCCGACCTCACGTCGCAGGGATGCTCAGCGTTCGCGCAGGCGCTGACGTCACTTGGACATGCCGTCGCCGAGGCACCGGTGCACAGCGCCGCGGACCTCGTCCTCACCGTCGACGGCATCGGGGTGCCGATCGCGATCACGGCTGCCTCCGTAGTCAACCCTGCCACCGTCTCGCGGATCCTCACCTCGACGCCGAAGCGCGGGACGTCGGTCACCAACGTCGTCGTCGGCGACCTGATCACGGCACCTGCCCGGGAAGCGCTGCGCGACGCCGAGTGGGGGTGGCTGGACCGACGGGGTCACTTCGTACTGCGGGCGAAGGGCGTGCACATCGATGCCGACGTCGCCCCCGCCGAGCGAACGACTGCGGGTGCGCCAGCGAAGCCGATCTCAGGCTCCGCTGGGATCTCCTGGGCTGCCGCACTGTTGATGGCCCCGGAGGATCCGCCGTCGATGCGTGAGGTGGCTCGGCGGGTGTCGCTGTCGCACTCGGCGATCGTCGCGGCGGCGAAACGACTGAGGGAATCCTCTTTGGTCCGTGCTGACGGGCGGCCGCTCGTCCCGGAGCTGTTCTGGGCACTCGCCGACGAGTGGCATCCCCGCCCGACCGGGCTCGCAGCGCTGCCACCGACGGGCGACGCCGCAAGCTACGACATGCTCGGTGTCAACCTCGACGGGCCCGGGCCTGGTTGGGCAGTAGCGGGAACCGTCGGCGCGGCGGCCTGGGGTGCACCCGATGGCGATCGGGAGCGCGTACCCGCCCGACTTCTACGTTCCTTCGGCGACGGAGCTGCGCCAGGCCAGGCTCAGACTCGGCGAGCCGACACCGTTCGAGGAACGGGCCTGCACGGTGGCTGTCGCGCCGACGCCGCTGGTCTGCGCCGAGCGAGTCGACCGGCCGAGCGACGAGTGGGGCCACTGGCGCTTCGCACACGGACTCTTCGCGGCGCTCGACCTGGCACTAGACCGCGCCCGAGGTTCTGAGATTCTCGCCGACTGGCTACCGAAGGACTTCGCCCGTGTCTGGTGAGCGCATCGTCCTCGCTGGCGACGTGGACGCCACCGCGGCACGCCTCGTCCACACCACCGCGAGACTCGCCAGCGCAGATCTCGGCGCCTACGCGCTCGTCGGCGGCCTCGCCGTCATGTGCCGGCTGGCAGCGGTGCACCGTGTGACACAGGACGTCGACACCGTCACGGACACCACGGTACCCACGGCGGTCGAGGTGATCACTTCGAGCATCGGCGTACCGGATCCGTCGAACCCGCACCGAGTGCTCATCGAGGGCGTCAAGGTCGACGTGATCGACACCGAGTCCCTCGAGTATCGGGACCTCGAGGGTGTCGAACTCGACGACCGGTTGTTCGTCGTGAGTCACCGCTGGGCACTCGATACGGCTACCGACACCGAGATCGTTGCCGGGAGGGAGCACGCGTCGATCCGCGTGGCGACCCCTTCGGCCCTCGTCGCCATGAAGGCCGGCGCCGTTCTCGGCGGCCGACCCCGCGAACCACACAAGCGGGCCTCAGACCTCTACGATCTCTACCGGCTAGTCCTCGAGTACGACCGCCCCGGAGGGATCGGCGACGCGCTGGTGACTTCGCCGTTCGGCCTCGGACACCTCGTCGCCGACGCTCTGCGGACCCGCGTCATCGAAGAACCCGAGCGTGCGGTTCGATGGCTGCTGGACGGCGGGCCCGACATGAGCGCCGTCACCGCCGAAGACCTGCGCGCCGTGCTCGGCCCGCTCATCGGCCGACTCACCTACTGATTGCCCACCGATCCGTAAGGGATCGGATCGGATCGGCCCATTCCCGCTGGCCTCACCGGCGAACGGGCCGGAAACCGAGTGACTCTGATTCGATTCAGAATCCGGCGTCGGCATCGGCCATGAGCGCACCGATCATGTCCAGCGCCCCCGCGGCCACCAGCGGGCCCATGTCCTGGGCGAAGCGCGTGTGGGAGCGGGTGTCCATCCACCCCACGTAGGTTGCGGCCCGCAACGCCAGGAACAGGGGCAGCATCGCCACCTCGGTGTCGGGCAGGTCGCGAACCGACCGGTACCCGGCCACGAAGGCGTCGCACACCTGGGGGTAGGAGTCGTCGATCGAGGGCACGAAAAGCGCGGTGGCGATGTCGAAGAGGAACCAGCCCGTCCCGCAGTCGTCGAAGTCCAACAGGGTGATGTCCCCGCCGGGCCCGAGCAGCAGGTTCTCGGGAAGGAAGTCGCCGTGGACCAGCCCGAAGTGTTCGGGACCGGTGCCCAGGTCCCGGAGCACCTCCCGGGCATGCGCCGTGGAAGCGGCCGAGGAGGGCCCGGCCGTCGGCATCCACCAACCCCGCGTCCCAGAACCGGCCCCAGGTCGGGTCCTCGCCCAGGAGGCCGTCGGCATCCCAGGCCAGCACGTCGAAGCCCTCGGGACGCTCCCAGGTGCCGCCATGGCGGTGCAGGCGGGCCATCAGCTCGCCGACCCGCCGGTAGATGGCGGCCTGGGCTCGGCTTCGGCTTCGGCTTCGGCTTCGGCTTCGGCTTCGGCTTCGGCTTCGGCTTCGGCTTCGGCTTCGGCTTCGGCTTCGGAGAGCACCGTGCCCTCCACCCAGCCCAGCACCGTGACCTGGCGCTCCTCGGGAACCGAGGGGTGGGCCACGTGGGTCACGACCGCACCGTCGGTGGTGGTCACCACCGGGGCGGTGGCCACCACCCCCTCGGCGTGCAGGGCCCGGGCCCAGGTGGCATGGGATCCCAGCTCCGCGTCTGTGTGGTAGCCCGCCCGGTGCACTCGCACGGCGTAGGTGCCGGTGGGATCCTGGGCCCGGAACACGGCGTTCTCGCGTTCGGTCACGACCTCCAGGTCGGCGTCGGTGGCCAGACCGAATGCGGGCAAGGCGGCGCGGGCCACCTCGGCCAGGGCGGCCACCTGGGCTTCGGGGTCCTGGGCGTAAAAGTCGTGCCGGCTGACGCTCATGCCAACCCTCGCTCTGCCTCCACGCCGGTGATGGCACGTTCGAAGCGCGCCAGGGCCTCGTCGACGAAGTCGTCGTCGACCAGCAGGCCCGGCTTCCACTGCAACACCGACGCGTCGAAGCCGGCGAACATGGCCCACACGCCGGCCTCGTAGAGGGCGCGGGCCATGGTGATGGCGCCCAGGCGGTCGTCGAAGCGCAGGCCCATGATCACCCCGCAGCGGCGCACCTCGACCAGGAACGGGTGCGCTGCGGCGATCCGGGCGAAGCCCTCGGCGAAGCGCTCCCCGGTGCGGGCCACCCGCTCCAGGGTCGAGGGCGCCAGGCTCAAGGCCAGGACGGTGCGGGCCACCTCACAGCCCAGATCGGACCCGCCGAAGGTCGACACGTACCCCCAACCGTCGTCGCACAGCCAGGCGCCGCTGGCCGCCGACAACAGGACCGCGGAGATCGGGTACATGCCCCCCGACAGGCCCTTTCCGGTGACCAGGATGTCGGGCTCGGCGCCGAAGCCTTCGATGGCCCATGCCCGGCCGCTGCGTCCCAGCCCGGTCTGCACCTCGTCGGCCACCAGCAAGGTGCCGGCCCGGTCGCAGCGCTCGCGCACCGCGGGGTAATAGCCCTCGGGGGCGGCAGGAACCCGGCGGTGGCGGGGATCACCTCGGCCAACACCGCGGCCACGTCGCCGGCGGCGAGAGCCTCGTCGAGGGCGTCGAGGTCGCCGTAGGGGACGGTGCGCAGGTCGGCGGGCTGGTCGGAGAGGAACGACGCGGCCGTCTTGGGATCACCGGTTGCGCCCGAAAGGCCACTGCGACCGTGGAAGGCGCAGTCCCAGGCCACGATGGCCCGCCGGCCCGTGGCCCGCCGGGCGGCCCGGATGGCCAGGTCCATGGCCTCGCCGCCCGAGGGGGTGAACACGACCCGTTCCAGGCGGTCCCCCGGGGCGACCGCCAGCAGCTCGGCAGCCAGGGCAACCTTGGGTTCGGAGGGGAAGTGGTGGTTGCCGATGTCGTAGCGCTCGGTCGCCGCCACCAGGGCCGCCACCACCTCGGGATGGCGGTGGCCCAGGTTGAACACACCCCCGTTGAGGTGCAGGTCCAACAGCTCGTGGCCGTCGAGATCCCAGAACCGGTATCCCTCGCGCCGGTCGATGACCAGGGGGACGCCGATGGCGGTGAAGGTGTCGACCCGGTTCGCGGCCATGAGCCGGTGGGCGGCGCCCAGCACCGCTGCCTTGGTCTCGGAGGTGCCCGGAGGAGCCTGGTAGGTCATGGCCCCATCCTGTCAGCTCACCCGTAGCCGGGGGGCAGCGCCGCGCCGACGTGGTCCTCGGGACGGGTGGGTAGATCCAGGAACGGCTCCCGCTCACCCACCTCCAGGTACAGCGGCGGGAACTCCGAGAAGGCGGCCGGGGTGAGGTTGCGCCAGAACAGGACCTCGGCCGCCCGGCGTTCTGGGGTGTCGGCCGCCCGTGCCGCGGCCCGTACCGCCGGGTCGCGGCAGGCCTCGATCGACGCCTCGACCCCGTCGGCATCCCAGCGGCTGCCCTCGAAGTCGGCGGGCGGGGGTGAGGGTGAAACGGGTCGGGGATCGTTGTGCTCGCGCCACAGCGACACCTCGCCAGGCGCGGCGTAGGGGTCCGCGGGTTCCCCGTCGAACCAGACGTTGAGGTGCAGGTGGGGCGCAACCCAGGGGAAGAAGAGGAGGAACTCGACCCCCGAAGCACCCGAGAGACCCACGACCTGGCCCCGGCCCACGACGTCGCCTTCGGCCACCAGGGCCCGGGACAGGTGACCCGAGGTGGTGAACCAGCCCCGACCGTGGTCGATGCACACCTTGAGACCGCCGTGGTCGAGCTCGCGCGCCACGCGCACCACCCCGACCGGGTGCGGTGGTCGTGATCGGGGTGCCCACCACGAGCGCGAAGTCGGTACCGACGTGGCTGTCATAGGTCCACTGCCCGCCGTTCCAGTCACGGCAGCGGTCGACCCTCACCGAGTAGGGCGCGTCCTTGGGTGGGCGGTTGCGGTTCACGAAGTTGTAGATGGGTGTGAGCCCGTCGTCGCGGCGCCGACCCCACCACGTGGGCAGGCCGATGCGCGGCTTGAAGATCCGCACCGACGACAGCCCCCACTGCGTCCCGGGCGTGCCCTCGGTGCCGACCACCGCCTTGCGGACCTCGTCCCAGACACCCTGCCGCGGAGTGAGACCGAAGCGTTCCGCCCATCGGACCCCGCTGGCCTCCCGGCCGCCGTCACGCGTCATCGAGTGTCGTCTCCCTCCGTCTCGTATCCGGCCCCGCGGCCCCCCGGGCGAGCGTGGCTAGGGTGTCTGAACCCTAGGACCAGGAGGCAGGCGGCATGCACCCCGGCGGAACGAACCCGACCAGCACCGATCCCGAAACGGGTACCAGAGCCCACACGGCCTTCCCCCGCCAGGGCACGGCCCCAGATGAGGTCCTCGCCGAGTTGGCGTCGATGAAGTCGGGGGACGTCACCTGGGACGACGGCAAGATGCTGACCAGCATCTTCCTGGCCACCCAGGAGGGGCGGGAGGTGGCCGAGGCTGCCTACACCATGTACCTGTGGGAGAACGGCCTGGATCCCACCGCCTTCGCCAGCCTGCCCCGCCTCGAGCGCGAGGTGGTGGCCATGGCACGAGACCACCTGCGGGGAGGCCCCGAGGTCGTCGGCTCGTTCACCAGCGGAGGGACCGAGAGCTGCATGCTGGCGGTCAAGGCCGCCCGGGACTGGTCCCGGGCCCACCGGCCGGTCGAGGGAAGGGCCCAGATCGTCCTGCCGGTGTCGGCCCATCCCGCCTTCCACAAGGCCTGCGAGTACCTCGACCTCGAGGCGGTGGTGGCCCCGGTCGACGCCCGGACCGGTCGGGCCGACGTGGACGCCCTGGCCGCCGCTGTCACCGACCGCACCGTGTTGGTGGTGGCCTCGGCCTGCTCGTTCCCCCACGGCTGCGTGGACCCGATCGCCGAGATCGGCCAGCTCGCCCTGGACAGAGGCCTCTTGTTCCACGTGGACGGCTGCATCGGCGGGTTCCTGCTGCCCCTGTGGCGCGAGCTGGGGCCGAAGTCACCGAGTTCGACTTCACCGTCGCCGGGGTGACCTCCATCTCGATGGACTTCCACAAGTACGCGCTGTGCGCCAAGGGTTCGTCGATCGTGTTGTACCGCGACGCGGCCCTGCGCAGGCACCAGTTCTTCGCCTACGGCGACTGGCCGGGCTATGTGGTTGTGAACGCCACCATCCAGAGCTCCAAGTCCGGGGGGCCTCTGGCTTCGACGTGGGCCACGTTGCGTCACTTCGGCCGTGACGGCTACCTGGCCATCGCCGAGGAGCTGCGGGCCGCCACGGCACGGGCGGTCGAGCTGGTCGAAGGCATCGATGGCCTCCGCATCGTCGGAGCGCCCGAGATCTGCCTCCTGGCCGTGGGGGCAGACAGCGACCCGGACGGCGGGGGTGGCAACGGGGGCGACGGCTTGCCGGTCGACGTGTTCGCGGTGGCCGACGTGATGGAGGCCAAGGGGTGGCACATGTACCCCCAGCTGGGCCACGGCGCCTTCGGACCGAGCCTGCACGTCACGATGCTGCCGTGGAGCACCGCCCGCATCGACGAGTGGGGCCGCGACCTGGCCGAAGCCGTCGCCCAGGTGCGGGCCCGACCCGCCACCACCGGCGGTGGCCTGGCCGACCTGGTGGCCGACGTCGACCTGGGAACCCTGAGCGACGAGGACATCGAGGGCCTCATGGCCATGGCCGGCATCGGGGCGGAATCGCTTGGGGGTGAGATGGCCGAGGTGAACCACCTCCTCGACGCCCTTCCCCCCGAGGTCACGTCCCGACTGCTGCGGGTGTTCCTGGATCAGCTCACGCGTCCCGACCCCAACGACTGATCTCGCCGCATCGACCCCGGCGGGTCGGGCAGGCGGATGGGTGGCGGCCGCCGGCATGGCAGATCGACGGTGAGATGACGGCGGTAGCCTGAGCGACCATGACCCCTGACGAGCTCGTCGACGCCGTTTGCACACCCATCCACGACATCGCCTGGGCGTTCTTCTTCGCCCCTGAGACCGCACCGATCGCCCAGCGCCACGACCTGGACCCGATCACCTTCTACTTCATAGGCCGGGGTGGGGTGCTGGGCGACGTCGAGGCCTCGGTGGTGGCCGCCGCGTTCGGGTACTTCAACCCGACCCTGATCCAGGCCATGTGGGACGCGGGTCGAGCCAAGGTGGCGCCCCGGGACGCCGGCCGGGCCTACTTCGAGGCGGCCGCCCAGTACGGGCGGCTCAAGCTGGCCGGCATCGATGGCCTCGACCGGTTCTGCGCAGCGGCCGACACCGTGATGGCGGCCGCCGATCCCACCGGCCTCGCCCTCTACGCGGCGGTGGCCGCCGAGCCCCTGGTGGACGACCCTGCGGGTCGGGCCCTCCAGCAGTTGCACGTGCTGAGAGAGCTTCGGGGCAGCGCCCACCTGCTGGCCGTGCGGGCCGTCGGGCTCGACGCGCTACGGGCCCACGCCATCGCCCGGCCCGGCGATCTGGCCATGTTCGGCTGGTCCGACGAGGACACACCCACCAGCACCGACGCCGACGGTGACCTGATGGCCCGAGCCGAGGCGCTGACCGACGAGTTGGTGCGACCCGCCTACGCCGCCCTGGACGAGGGGGCCGCCGCCGATCTGGTCGCCGGCGTGGAGGCGTGCCGCCAGGCCCTCACCTGAGCCGGTCGGTCACCCGACAGGCCGTTCCCGTCACCGAGCGGGGACCCGCAGCCGAACCCATCACCGAGCGGAGATCCGGGCCCGCACCCCTCCATCCCTTCTTTGACCGAGAGAGACGGGGCGTCACCCCCGCTCGGCGGGTACCACGTCCACGCGGTGGAGGCGGTCGAAGTGCACGGGCTGCCAGTGCATCGGCGTGTACCGCAGGTGACCCCAGCCGGTGGCCAGGTGCAGCCACTTCACCATCCCGGCCTCCACCTGGGTGCCGTCGGACCAACCCGAGAACCCGGTCGGGTCCCACGCCGCGTACAGGATCACCTGACCCGGCCGGGGCCCAGCCGAACGCGCAACCGCACCCGAAGCGCACCCAGGTCGTTGTCGCACCTCGACCAGATCGTCGTCGACCAGCCCGAGGCGCTCGGCGTCGGCCGGGTTCATGACCACGGTCGGCTCACCCCGGGTGGTGGCCAGCATCACGGGATTGGTGGCGTTGCAGGCGTGGATGCTCCAGCGGGGATGCCCGCCGGTGAGCACGAAGGGGTGGTCCCCGCCGATGGCCGGGGGTGCCTTGTGGGCGGGGAGCTCCTCGCCGGCCTCGAGGAACCAGGGGTGGTCCACGTAGAAGGTGGCCCGGCCGGTGGTGGTGGCATACGGCATGCCGTCCTCGACGTGCCAGCGCAACGCGCAGAACGTCTCGTCGGTGGTGATCGGGCCCGCCCAGCCAACGCCCGATGGGCAGGGTGCCGTTGCCCTCCACTGGCGCCCACCCGCGCGCGGAGGGTCTCCAGCGATGTGTCCGTCGGCAGGCCGCCGGCCAGGGCGGTGTCGCGGACCAGCTCGTCGATGACCGCCTCCTCCTCGGCCAGGTGGCCGTCGCCGTCGAAGGCAGAACCCAGCTCGGCCAGCCGGCGCGGCGCGCCCCAGCCCACCAGCCCGTCGCCCAGGCCCCGCTCGGCGGCCCGGGCCCCGATGGCATCGGCCAGATCGGCGAGGATCCGCCAGTCGCTGCGGGACTCACCGGCAGGCGGGACGGCCTGGTCGGAGAACACCACCTCCAGGGAGTGCGAGATCGGGTACTGGAGGTTGACCCGCTCGGCCTCGTGGGCCGCGGGCAGCACGATGTCGGCGTGCATGGCCGACCGAGCTCATGCGCTGCTCGATCACCGCCACCATCGACAGCTTGGGCCAGAGGTGCTCGAGCAGCTGGCGGGCCCCGCCCCGGGTGCGGCGCAGCGCGTTGGTGGCGCCCTCGATCAGCACCCGGGGTTCTGTGTCAGGTCCGGGCCGGCGCATCGGCGCCCACTCGGCGGCCGACTCCTCCACGTACTCGTGGAACGGGCGCGGCGAGTCGCCCCAGTCGGCCCGCTCGAAGATCTCCTGGTAGCCGCCGTGGTCGTGCCACAGCCAGACGGGGGGGTGGTGGACCCGCCCATGGCGGCCATGGCCATGAACTCCCAGATCCCCGGGCGGGGCAGCGGAGGCGGGCACGCCACCATCCTCCTCGGCGGCCCCGAAGGTGGCCCGCCAGCATCTGGACCACCATCTCGGCGGCTTCGATCCCCGGTCCGGGCTTGAGGCTCTGGAGGTAGGAGCCGTCGAAGGGGAACGTCAGGTACGTGTCGTGCCCGGTGCCCTTGCGGCCCCAGTTGCCCGACAGGGCCAGCACCAGATCCATGGCCCGCTCGATCAGGTCGCCGTGGTAGTGCTTGCAGGTGTCGAAGCCCTCGTAGATCTTCGGTGCGCCCTCCGGCCACCATCCGGGCCAGGTCGCGGATCACCTCGGGATTCACGCCGCACACCTCCCCGGCGGCTTCGGGCGTGAAGGCCCCGAGGCGCTCCACCAAAAGCTCGTACACCGGGACCACCTCCACGGTGGTGCCCGGCGTGGCCGTCCCGTCTCCCGAGCCGCCCGTCTCCGGCGGCCCCGTCTCCGGCGGCCTCTTCTCCTGCGGTAACGGTGACCGTGAAGCGGCCCCGCAACGCCGGAGGCTCGTCGTGGAAGAGCGTGGTGCGCGTCAGGCGGTGAGCCCACCCTCGGGTCCCCACACGAAGAAGCCCAGGTCGCTGCCACCCGGCGCCACGTCGGGTCTCCTTGTCGACAACAACAAGGCTAGGAGCTTCAGGAGCGGGCATGAATCGATGCGAGGCATCCACGCCATTGGAAGTGCAAACATAGAGGTAGCGGTCCTTTACCATGACCGACCCAAAGGGGGCATCGTGCGGATGAACCCCCAGTTCCTCGATCAAGTCTATTCTCCAGAGGATATCCCCGTCCGTCTCATCCAAGGGAAGCGAATCATTACCGGGGGACATATAGGTTCCCTCGTCCGTGAAGGGACCGTCATTGCCATCCCGAAGCCCATTGAGATCGACGCAGAGAACCTCGCATCGGTTGGAGAGCAGATAAATACGGTCGCCCTCCACCGTGGGGACAGTGGTCAGTCCGATGCGTGGCCAATCCTGGTAGTCGGCGATTTTGGGAATGACCAACTGCCAGAGAAACGACCCATCGTCTTCGTCGAAACACATGAGTACGCCGCGGTCGCCTTGGTGTTTGGGATCTCTGGGGTTGCCGTTGTTGGTGGCGATCAGGACCTTCCCGCCGGAGACGATGGGAGTTCCATAGGTGTTGTCTCCAAGGTCGGCCGACCATTTGATGTTTTGACCAGTTTCGGGATTGAAGGTGGTGGGTATTCCGGTTTCAGCGGAGATTAGATTTCGGGTATGCCTCATCCCCCATTGCGGCTGGTCGGCGGATTGGGCACTCGGAAGCAGAAGCGCGAAGAGAATGCAGGTGAGTGATTTGATATGACGTGTCATGACGCCATTCTGGCTTTTTTTCGCCCGCATAGGAATCTCACCCTTTAGTATCCTCTATTTTGCCAGGCAAAACGCAAAGAAGGGCGGCCCAAAGAGGACCGCCCTCCATTCTAGTTGCGTTGGTTCGACTAACCTTCGGCCGATTAGGCGGCGAAGGTGTAAGCGGCGGTGCGGAGATAGGCACCAGCAGCGTCCTGCTCATAAGAACGACGGTGGATGTGGAGGTCGTCTTCTTCGAAGGTCACACCACCACCCGCATCGTCGGCGGACATACTGCAGACCGGGACCACGACCTGACCGTTGGCGTCGTTGATATCACCCACTGTGTACGCGCCACCACCCGGGCAAGGATCGGTCACATCGGTGCCACGCATGTAACTGTTAATCTGCGCGGTGTCGAGAGCGATGATCGGGCCAGCAGGGCGAATGTTCAGTTTGAATCCTACTTGTTCCTTGGCAGAGTAAATGGAATCCAGTTGGCCGTTGCAGGCGCTGCCTTGAGCGTCGCGACGGTTCTTCAGGAAAGCCGGAACGGCAATCGAGACAATCAGTCCGATGATCGCGAGAACGATCATAATCTCAACGAGCGTGAAGCCCTTGCGATTCGAGTTTGCATACTTGGTCATATTCATATCCTCCTGAGATTGTGGTTTCCCTCATATTTCTTCAGACCCTTAACCTGCAAGGGACCTGTTTCTCTTCGAGGGTGCTCTGGGTAGCCTGAAAGGCTGACCTATTTTCTTTAGCAACAAGACGATAGAACAGCAGAGATTGTGCCAAAGTCATGAAAGTCATCTCTACCATTGAGGAACTCACTATTAGGCCCACTTCCTTGGGGTTTGGAGGGATTCACCGAATCGTATTGAAAGAAAAAACGAGTTTCATTATGAATTCCCTTTTACGAAACGGGACAAAGAAGGCGCTTTCTGTTCCCTGAGAAACCTCATTGAGTTTTATCGGATCCGTTTCATAAGGATTCCTCCTCCAACCGTTGTCCCCTTGGCACGCAAAAACGAAGAAGGGCGATCCCCTGGGATCGCCCTTCCAATTTGTGCGGATACTTTCGCTAGCCTTCGACCGATTATGCAGCGAAGGTGTAAGCGGCAGTGCGGAGATAGGCACCCGCAGCATCTTGTTCGTAGGAACGACGGTGGATGTGGAGACCATCTTCTTCAAAGGTCACACCACCACCCGCATCGTCAGCGGACATACTGCAGACCGGGACAACTACCTGACCGTTCGCGTCGTTGATGTCACCCATTGTGTAGGCGCCACCACCCGGGCAGGGATCGGTCACGTCGGTACCACGCATGTAACTGTTGATCTGTGCTGTGTCGAGAGCGATAATGGGGCCGCCGGGACGAACATTCAGTTTGAAACTGACCTGCTCTTTAGCCGAAAAGATCGAGTCGGAGCTGGCCGTTGCAGGCGCTACCTTGAGCGTCGCGACGGTTCTTCAAGAAAGCCGGAACCGCGATCGAGACGATCAGTCCGATGATCGCGAGAACGATCATGATTTCCACCAATGTGAAACCTTTGCGATTTGAGTTTGCGTATTTAACCATAGTCTGTATCCTCCTGACGTTTTCTATCAATTTTTTTTGGGGTCCTGGAGGATTCCAGCGACCCGGACTCTTTTCGGTGTTCATCCGGCTGTCCACTCCGGCACCGTTTCTGCCTCTTGTTGAGACAGCAGGGCCTTAAGCATTGAGTGTGCCAAAACGATATTTTCCAAACTTTACAAACTTTTAATCGTGATTTCTCCTGTGAAAACGGTAGTTTGGCTTGAATACACGAGTCCGGGTTGTGGAGGATGAAATGGGGGCAGGAGATTCCTTCGCCAAATAATGAGGGACTATTGAGACGGACATGACCCATCAGGAGGACAGCATTGGCTCATAATCGACAGATATCCCAAATGGATGCCCATTTGTTCTTGATAATATTTGACTTAATGTTACGATTTATCAGCAGATAGAAAGTAATAGAAGATGAAGCATGTCAATAAAATCAAGTAATCCTTTGTTCGTCGCTATAGTCTGAATCCAAGGCGAGTTTAAATCCCCCTCGAATCAACCCCTGAAATCAGAGTTCCATCGCCGGAGAACTGAATCCAGATGATTCTTCAGAATGTAGATCTTTCCTTTTACTTCCTTGGTCTCCCCAGGGGCCAGACCTCCGACCCGAAAGTCGGAGTGGATGCAAGTGATCACACCTTGGAAGAGTTCCTGGGTGTGGTCCCAGGCAGTAGCGAGGATCCAGCGATCATCTTGGGAAACACAACCGATGATGGGTTGTGCAGGTGTGATGGGTGAGATGGGTCTCGGATTCACATCTTCAGGGTCGATCCCACGGGGAACATAAACCTGCCCTCCCCGGTAGAGGGCTTCTTCAGAACGGGATATCTGGTCAAGGAAAGTAAGCCCTTTGTCGGTGAAGAAAAAGCACTTCTTCCAGTATTCCTGTTGCCCCTTCCCAGTCAGTCGACCTACGCGAATACAGGGTTGCGCCCATTGAATGTCGGCATGGGTCTGTGTCGGGTTGTTAAAGGAGATGTGAAAAGAGACCTCATCGGTCCCCGATTCGATGCGGTGACGGGCGATGACCCCGGGTTCGATCTCGGATTCCAATTCGAGGAATGATTGCTTTTCAGACTGGGAAACCAATCGGGTGGTGTGCGGAACAACGGTCTTCCTCCAGTCACGGCGGTGAGCCCCTTTTCGACAAAAAGCCTCAAGGTACCAGATCTCGACCGATCCACCGGGGAGGTAGTCGGCATGAATTCGGAGCAGGTTGTCCTCCCAGGTCAAACGAAGTGGGGTGTCCTGTTGGCCCACGCATGTCTGGGAAAGACAAAGAAGACAAAGGACGATCAGCCGCAAGCGGCCCAACCGCAGGATGGATTGGAGCATTCGAGACAACCTCCTTGATGGATGACCGCCGAGCCGCATGAGGGACAGACTTTCCTCTCCGAATCGAGGCGCGACGCGAAGTACTCCTCCATCGCGTGGGTCTCCTCCTCGGAGAGCGGGGTTCCGTTTCTCTTCTTGAGCGACCGCTCCATGATTTCCAGCAGGTCTTGATAAGCTTTTGGGAGAGAGCTGATCGAGGGCATCCTCTTGATGGATCACCAGATAACCGTTGGCAATCAAGTGTTCAATGTGGTTCATACTCTAAGGTTAACTGGAAGGGGCGTTTTGGGAAAGAAGTCAGAGGATCAGCATGGCATCGCCATA
>CAVRDY010000012.1:0-5494 GCA_963719935.1 uncultured Actinomycetes bacterium
ACAGTGCAGGACATCGTCGACGCCTACGCCCGGGCGACGACACCGACACGACCGTGAACGACACGACCGTGAACGACGCGACCGCATCACAGGGTCGGGGGGCTCCGGTCTCCGAGAAACCAGGACCCCGCGTCGAGACCGCCGACGCCCAGGACGACGTCCGCGTCGACACCGCCCGGTGGGCTGCGCTGGCCACCGAGGTGCTGATGGCCGAGGGAGTACCCCCCGGGGCCGAGTGCGGACTGCACTTCGTGGACGAGGCCAGCATCGCCGACCTCAACCACGAGCACCTGGGCGGTCAGGGCTCCACCGACGTGTTGGCATTCCCCCTCGACCAACCCGGTTCGCCCGACGGGCTCGAACACCCACCCTCGGCGCAGGGCGGAGCACCGATGCTGGTGGGTGATGTCGTGGTGTGCCCGATCGTGGCCGCCCGCAACGCACCGAACCACGCCGGGTCCCTCGACGATGAGATTGCCCTGCTGGTGGTGCACGGCCTGCTGCACCTGCTCGGACACGACCACGCCGAGGACCACGCCCGCGCCGTCATGGTGGCCCGGGAGCGCGACTTGCTGGCCCGCTTCCACGGCACGCTGGCCGCCGACCCATGGGCGCCGGGGTCAGGCGATCACGAAGTAGGCGATGACGAAGTAGGCGATGACGAAGTAGGCGATGACGAAGTAGGCGATGACGAAGTAGGCGATGACGAAGTAGGCGATGCGGAGCCGGTCCGATGACAGGTGCCGACGGCGTTCTCGTCGCAGCCATCGTGGTGTTGATCCTCTCGGCCCTGTTCTTCTCCTTCGCCGAGACCGCCCTCACCCGGATCAGCCGGGCCCGGGCACAACTGCTCGCCGACGAGGGCCGCTTCGCCGGTCGCGACCTGGTCTGGCTCGTGGAGCGTCCCGAGCAGTGGTTGAACTCGCTCCTGCTCGTCGTGCTGGTGTGCCAGCTGGTGCAGGCCACCCTCACCGGCATCGTCACCGATCGTCTCTCGGACCGCTGGTGGGTGGTCGCCCTGGTGACGTTCGTCAACGTGGGAGTCGTGTTCGTCGTGGCCGAGGCCGCCCCCAAGACCTGGGCCATCCAGCACACCGACCGGGCGGCGCTGGTGGCGGCCAAGCCGGTGCGGGTGTTGGCCGCCTTCCCCCCGCTGCGCCTGCTGTCACGGGCCCTGATCGGGCTGACCAACGTGATCCTTCCCGGCAAGGGGCTCAAACAGGGCCCCTACATCACCGAGGAGGAGCTGTTGGCCCTGGCCGAGGCCGCGGTGGAAGAGGAGGTCATCGAAGAGGAGGAGCGAGAGCTCATCGCCTCGATCATCGAGTTCGGTGACACCGTGGTGCGTGAGGTCATGGTGCCCCGCACCGACATGGTCTCGGTCGACAGCGAGTTCCGGGTGGGAGACGCCCTGGAGGTGATGCTGCTGAACGGGTTCAGCCGCATCCCCGTGTGCGGTGAGGGCATCGACGACATCGTCGGCGTGATCATCGCCAAGGACCTGATGCGGGCCGAGCGCGACGGCCGAACCGGTGACCCGGTGACCACCACCATGCGGGCGCCACGCTTCGTGCCCGAGTCCAAGCGGGTGGCGGCCCTGTTGCCCGAGATGCAGACCGAGCAGGTGCACCTGGCCATCGTCGTCGACGAGTACGGCGGCACCGCGGGCCTCGTCACACTGGAGGACCTCCTCGAGGAGCTGGTCGGAGAGATCGCCGACGAGTTCGACGACGCCGAGGCGATGATCGAACCCCAGCCCGGCGGGGCGGTTCGCGCCAATGCCCGGATGCCGGTGGACGAGGTCAACGAGTTGCTGGGCATCGAGTTGCCCGAGGGAGACTGGGACACCATCGGCGGGCTGATGTTCCACCTGCTCGGCCATGTCCCCGTCGAGGGTGAGACGGTCGAAGCCGACGGTCACGTGCTGCGGGCCGAACGGGTCCAGGGCCGCCGCATCGGCCGGGTGCGCATCACCCCCTGCGGTGCGGGCGAACAGGGACGGGCATGAGATCGGGTTTCGTGACCCTGGTGGGGCGGCCCAACGTGGGGAAGTCCACGCTCCTCAACACCATGCTGGGGCAGAAGGTGTCGATCGTGTCCGACAAGCCCCAGACCACACGGACCCTGGTGCGGGGGGTGCTCAACAGGCCCGACGTGCAGGTGGTGTTCGTCGACACCCCCGGTCTGCACAAGCCCCGCACCGTGCTGGGGGAGCGCCTCAACGACACCGCCAGGGCCGGCCTCGACGACGTCGACGTGGCGTGCCTCGTGCTCGAAGCGGACGCCGCCATCGGCACCGGCGACCGCTTCATCGCAGCGCAGCTCCCCTCCGAGCGAACTGTGGTGGTCGTCAACAAGGTGGACCGTGTCGTCCCTGACCGGGTGCTCCAGCAACTGGCGGCCGCCGCCGAACTGGGACTCGACGAGTACTTCCCCGTGTCGGCCCTGACCGGTGAGGGGGTGGCGGCCCTGGTCGATCACCTGATCGCCCGCCTGCCCGAAGGCCCGCAGTGGTATCCCGACGACATGGTCACCGACGTGCCCGAGGCGTTCTGGGTGGCCGAGTTGGTGCGTGAGCAGCTGCTGGCGATAGCCCGCGAAGAGCTGCCGCACTCGATCGCCACCCGGGTGACCGAGTGGGAGTGGCCCTACATCCGCTGCGAGATCCTGGTGGAACGCGACTCCCAGAAGGGCATCGTCATCGGCAAGCGGGGGACTGTCCTCAAGGAGGTGGGCACCGCAGTGCGGGCCCAGCTCCCCGAGGGCGCCTACATCGACCTGCACGTGAAGGTCGACAAGGACTGGCAGCGCCGCCCCAAAGCCCTCGAGCGCCTCGGGTACTGAAGGTCGGAGGTCGCGGGCAGATCGGTCGGCGGGGCAGGTCAGCCGGCGGGGCAGGTCAGCCGGCGAAGGTGGGTGCCAGAGGCACCGGTCTGGCCGGCGGTTCGGGTGCGGCCACGGGAAGGCTCGTCGGTGACCTGTCGGGGGCGGCCGTCGTGGTGCTGGTGCTGGTGCTCGTGCTCGTGCCGGTCGTGGTGGTGGTGCTCGTGCCGGTCGTGGTGGTCGTGCTCGTGGTGGTGGGCGGGTCCCACGAGGAGAGCGGAACGATGGTGAAGGCCTCGGGGGTGGCTGTCTCGTCGGGTTCGAACGCGACGGCGATGGTGGTGGCGGTGACTCCTTCCAGGTGGAGCGCCAGCTTGCTCACCCCGGCGTTGGGGTTCTGGCCCTCAGGGTTCGGCGAGGTCGGGAGGGGCTCGGCAGCCATCACCTCGAAGTGCCCGACCGAGGGGGCCAGGAGCCGCACCCGGAGCGTCTCCCCGCCACGGCTCAGCAGTGCGGTGCGGCCCCCGTCGGTCAGGGAGATGCCGGCCCTGGTGTGCATGAACCACCACAGCTCGGTCGGTTCGTCCAGAGCCAGCTCGTCCTGGACCAGCACGTCGCGGCCATCCAGCCGCACCCCCCGTCGCACGTCGCGGTCCCAGTAGGCCTGGCCCATGTCGATCACGGCGGAGGAGTGGCCGGCGGTGGCGGTGAAGCGCTCGACGGGTGCATGGGCCCGGACGTACTGGTCGTCGGCCTCCGCGCCGGGAGCCAGCACGAGGGTGTTGTGGCCCTCTGCCCGGTTCCGGTAGTAGGTCCAGCGTGGGCCTCCGATCGCCACGTTGAAGTACCCGGGCAGCCCGTAGCTGTCCTTGCCCAGGTCCATCGCCCAGCGCTGACCCTCGGCCTCGAGGACGTAGCTGCCGATGTCGAGCTGATTGTGGTTGAACCTGGGTCGACCACCTTTCACGCCCACGAACGTGGCCCGGGGGTCGCCCCAGGAGCTGCGCATCGTGACGGCGTCGATCCCCTCGAAGTGACGGTAGAGGGGCACCTGAGCCGGCTCGGCGCCGAGGGGCCGGTACCACACCACATCGTGTGGTTCCGGCTGTGCGTGGGCCAGCTGGTACGCCTGGAAGTCGCCTCGGCCGAAGCGGTCGGCCATCCAGAACAGGAACGGCGCCGCCGGTGCCGAGCGCGGCTCACCGTCGTCGGCCCAGTTCCAGCGCTCGCCGGTGGGTCCCGACATGTGCGCGGCGACGTCGCCCGAGCGGTCGAAGCCCGGGGTGGAGGACAGGCCGAAGTCGGTGCCCAGGGCCGTCTCCAGGGAGCTCAGCGCGTAGACCGTGTAGTCGCCCGCGTACAACCAGTAGGAGACGCCCTCGGGCCAGCCCCCGTCGGGCGCGTAGTGCGCCAGGGCCCGGGGTAGGCGCGAGAGCGCCTCGTGCAGGTCGTAGGCGGCCAGCTCGGGGTCGACGTCGGCCACGGCCAGGGCACCCACGGCGATGCCACCGTTGACGACCTGGTTCCAGTTGTGAGTGGAGTTCTGCCACCACGAGTAGTAGGCCGGGGCGGTGCCGTTGTATGCGTCACGGGCAGGGATCAGGCCCTTGGTGCGGATGGCGTCGATGACCACCGTGCGCTGTGGTGGGCTCAATGCGTCGTAGAGCCAGTCCAGGCCGATGGCTGCGGCGTGGGTCATCTCGGCTGTGTCCAGGAAGTGGATCGGGTTCCAGTTGGCGAACCCGCTGATGGCCTCCAGTTCCTGCCACCCGCGCAGGGCGATCTCGGGTTCGCCGTCGATCTGCCAGACCAGCCCCAGCAGCTGGAGACGTCGCAGCGCCTCACGGCTGACCTCCAGCAGGCGCAGGCCGTCGGGCTTCTCGTACACGACCGGCGGCTTCGCGATCAGGTCATGCGCCTGGGCGTGCAACGTGGAATACCAGCCGGCCAGCGTAGGATCGGTGCTGATGCGCGCCCGCAGTTCGGTGACCGCGCTGGGCGTGAGCTGGAGACGGGGGTGGACAACGGCCAGCCCCGACAAGATGGACTCCACAGGAGGGATCTCGGGGACCGCTGGCGGCGTCTCTGTGGCCGACCCGCGAGACGCGGTGGCGGGCAGGGTGGCGAACACCGTCGCTGCCACGGCTGCCGCCACGGCCGCCGCCAGCCACGCCACCGCACCCGTTGTGCCGAGCTTCACCGCGGCGACCATAGCTCGGTCCTGGCATCCGACACCTTGACCACCCAAGGGCGTCACCGTCGATCAGTCGGGCCCACTCACCCTGGACCGGCTGCAGAACAGGAGCGGAGGAACCCAACGGCGTCGTCCCGGTCCCTGGTGCGCGGCATGGGGGGCAGGGCCCGGACCAGGTCCCAGCGGTAGGGGGCGGTCGCCAGGCGCGAGTCCAGCACGGCCACCACCCCACGGTCGGTGGCGGTGCGGATCAACCGACCCGCACCCTGGGCCAGCAGCGTGGCGGCGATGGGCAGGTCCACGGTGGCGAACGCCGCCGCCCGGGCCAGCTCGCGACGGGCCTGGAGCAGCGGTTCGTCGGGGCGGGGGAAGGGAAGGCGGTCGATCGTGACCAGGCGCAGCGTGTCGCCGGGGACGTCGATACCCTGCCAGAAGCCCATTGTGGCGAACAGCGACGCAGCCGGATCATCGGAGAAC